>NZ_RQYT01000003.1 GCF_003932785.1 Arachnia propionica
GGGGATCGTGACGAGGATCGTCACGGTGGCCTCTTGGCAAGGCGGACGACGAAGAGCGCACTGGAGCGTGCGTTCGAGGAGGACAACGCAGACAGGGGGTCACCGGGGCGACCGCAGTAGATGCGCCTATCCGCGCACCCTCTTGGTTGTCCACCAGGCAGCGGGGCAACGGCCGAGTGAGGCTGCGTGAGGAGGCGAATCAGCTCCTTGAGAGGGGCGACCACCGCCCCTGACCTGGAGGGTGTGCGGACAGGCGAAACCAACACGGTCACGAATCGCCGTCCCGCCTCGGTGGCAGCGTTGACATCGCAGTGTCGCGGAAGCAAACCGGCGGTTGGTGCTCACCCCGCCGCCGCTCCCGCTGGTCGAGCCGGACCGCGAGCGTCAGCGAGCCGTCCGAGTCGAGACCCCAGCGCGCGGTGCTGAGACCCAAGTCGAGCGGGAATCCCACGGGGTCTCGACACGAGGCCTCCGCAGGCTCCGGCCCCGGCTCGACCAACGGAGGGAGGACAGCGCCTACGGAGGGAGGACAGCGCCTTGAGAACGGGTCGCCCACTTCTTTCCCCCCGTGTCCGGTCCGGGCAGCAGAGAGGTTGAATGAGCCCAGTGTCCTGCAGGACACTGGGCTCATTCCATTGGCCGGTGAGAACTCACCCAGCTGGTGTGTCCTCGGTGAAGAAGGACTTGGTCCATGTCCACACGGCTTCGCCACCGTCGGCAACATATTCTCCGGCACTCTTGCCGTTGTCCCACTCGTAGCTCATGGCGAGGCCGACGGCGGCCCCGACGGCCAGTCCCACGACGGTGCCGCCGACCGGGATGGCGGAACCAATGGCGGCCCCTGCGGCTGCGGAGGCCGCTACCTGAGATCCCGTCCTGACAACGGCCGTCTCGATGGCCTTGGCGTTCCGCTCGTCATCTGTGAGTTCGGGTCTCTCGTCCTTGAAGCGTTCGTCCGCCTTCGCGTATTCGGACTTGTAGGTGAATGCGGCGCCTGCAACCCAAAGAGCACGGCCGCCAACCCTGCCGAAAGTCGAGGTACCTGTCCTTTCCCAGCGGACCTCATCGGTCGCGGTCTTCACCGCACCGAACATTCTGCTGGTGAACTCGGAGGTCTGGGTGACGGTGGCCGGGCTGAACTTCCCAGCTGTGGGGCCGAGGAATGCCTGGTGGAGGCCGGTGCCGAACCGCGTCAACACCTGACCGTTGCCGTAGCCCTGTGGGGTGGCCTTCCAAGCACTGAAGTCCCAGCCTCGTGAGAACGATACGGCGAGGGGGTGCCTCAGCTGTGGGAAGCGGAAGTCCGAACCGAAGATTTGCCACACGTGGCGGTTCATCGTGAGCGTCATCGTTGACTTGTGGCTCTCCAACCAAGCGCCCATAAGATTGATTCCCGTGTCCCGGAATAGGTTCCGCCACATCTTGCTGAACCGCTCGGTCGTTCCGCTGGAACTGATCGAACTCAGAACGGAGATGCACACATCAACAGTCTGGTCAAACCAGAGGACGAGTTCGTTGACGGCCTGTTGGAGCTGTCTTCCCTCCTCCTCGTAGAGTTTCAACTCTTCGGGGTCCTCAGGGACCGGCTTGGCCTCGAATAAGGCAACCTTGATCAGCAGGGAGTCACGCTCACACTGCAGGCGGGTCACCTCCTGTGAGAAACCGATCATGATGTCTCCGATGATCTCGCCCACCCCGGCGGCGAGCTCAGCGGAGGTCTGTGCCGGGTTGAGGGCGTCGTAGAGCAGGTCCTGATGCGATGGCGCCTTGTAGCAGGAGGTGAGTCCCTGCCATGTGCTGTGCGCCTCATCGATGCTGGAGGAGAATTTTGTGCTGTGTCTTTGGAGGTCGTGGGCGTTGTCACTGATGGTGCCGGGAGAGGGCCAATCCGTCAGGCCGCTGGTGTCGATCTTCATGGTCACTTCCTGTCGGGGATCTCTACGGTGTCAACGGCGCGTGCATCCCAGGCGCTGTTGGCTGCCATCTCCTCATGGCCGTCTTGGATGGCGCGAACGGCTCCACGTCCACCTGCGATGGCGTTGTCGACCTGTGTCACCGCCTTCGTGAGGGCAGGGTCGAGAGCCCGGTGGTAGGCGGCCAACAAGGCTGAACTGATACTGCTGCTCCTCCCCGTGCAGGCTGAAGCGAGGGCATCGATGTCGCTCGAGACGGTGGTCCCATCCCGTTTGGCGACTTCTGCCTGCCCCTCCGTGTGAGAGATGATTCCGTAACAGGCTGCAGGGTCCACGTTGTGTGAATCAGCCATCTTCGTCTCCTGTCCAGTGTTGCTGGTCGGTGTGCCGGGCCGGAAGAGGTTCATTCTGTTGCAGCCGACGGTTCAAAATTCACGCGCGGATCCTTCAGCGGGTCCGTCGGTGCGAAACCGAGCGCCGGCTGAGGATCCGTGGCGATGACACACCCGGGCTGCCTCGCGTCGGTCCAGTCGTCGGGCACCTCGCAGCGCAAGGGTGGACCCGTCAGTTTCATGTATCCCCCTCCCTGGACCCGTCTGCCATTCAAGCAGCCCTCATCCTGAGCGAGAAGGGTTTTCACCGACCTATTGCGAACCTGCTGTCAGCCAGTTGGTCAGGCCGAGGGGTTCGCCTCATCGGTGCCGGGGCGTCTCGGCCACCTGGATGATGTGGGGTGATTCCCCACGACGGATGTATCGACCCCTGCCCGGCTGGAGCCGTTCCGGGGTGATCCGCGGCAGGACCTGACCCTCCGAGCGATCCCCGGACATGAGTAGTACCGCGCCGCCCGTGTCGCGTACAGCCTGCAGGAACGGGCTGTACAGCGCCCGGGTCGAACCCGCCACCGGACGGGTCACCACGATGTGGAACCCCAGGTCCCGGGCAGCCGGAAGATGCGGCATCAACGCGGCGAGAGGCTCAGAGCCGCCTGCGGAGATGATGTCGTGATCGTCGATGAGCAGCACGACCCGGGGTGAACGGGCTCGTTCCTCCGCGCTCCGGCCCGGCCGTTGCTCCAACTCACTGGCGATCGAGGACGCCAGCCCGGCTGCCTGCGGCAACGACGTGGCGTGGGCAGCCAGATAGTCCTCGGGGATGCACTCCGGCACGTGACCTCGCGGATCGATGACGGCGATCGCCAGCTGCTCCGGGGTGAAGCGGGCCGCCAGCCCTGTCGCGAGGGTCCGCAACGCCGTCGACTTCCCGCACTTCGCATCGCCCAGGATCAACAGGTGCTGATCCGAGTCCTGGAACTCCCACGCAGCGGTACCCATCGTGTCCTGCCGCACCCCGAGCGGAACCGCGTACGGTTCCTCGTCGGCACCCGGCAGCGACGCAGGATCGACATGGCTCGGCAGCAGCCGGATCGGCGCCGCGGACGGCCCGGACCAGGACGTCGACACCTGGCGCACCAACTCGTCCAGTGCCTCGCCGTGATCCGCTCCCTCGGCCAGCTCCAGCGACGGAAGTGCCACCTGGGCCAAGGTCTTCGCATCGGTGAGCGCCCGGCCCGGCGAGTCCGCCGGGATCGTCTCCGCGAGCTTCCGGTCGATGATGGAATCGCTGGGGTCATTCAGCCGGAACTCGATGCGATTGCCGAAGAGGGCCTGATGGGCCATGCGCATCTCACCCCAGCGCCCCATCGACATCACGAGGTGGAGACCGTAGCTGGAGGCCTGCAGCATCAGTGAGGTGAACGGCTCCTCCAAGCTGTCGAAGTCGCTTCGGAGCAGGCCGTAACCATCGACCAGGAGGACGATGTCCGCGCTCGGCAGCTGCGAGAGCTGACCGCGGGCGTGCATCGCGCGCAGCTGCCCCATCGAGTCGATCCCGTGGACCTTGAACAACTGCTCGCGGGTCCGCAGCATCGCCGTGAGTTCCTCGATGAGACGACGGATCCGGTCCGAGTCGCCACGGGTCGCCACGCCACCCACGTGGGGGAACCCCTCGATGCGACGCAAGCCCCCGCCCACCAGATCGAGGCCGTAGATCGTGACCTGTTGCGGGGTGGTCGTCAACGCGATGGAGGCAGCGATGGTGCGCAGCAGGGTGGTGCGCCCCGATTGGGGACTGCCGATGAGGGCCACGTGGCCGCCGCTGCTGGTGAGATCCAACACCCACGGTTTCTGCTGCTGATGGGCGGGGTCATCCTCGAGCCCGACGATGACGTGGAGCGGATTGGTGTTCCTCTCGTCCAGCACCTGCCCCAGGGTGAGGCGGGTCGACAACGGTGGCAGCCAGACAGGGGTGACGGCCGAGTCGTCCGAGCGCAGCGAGGACACCACCTCGTCGACCAGGGTGCGGCTGATGTTCGGGCGGTGCAGCACCGGGACCTCGGGGTTCTGCTGGTCGGTGTCGATGCCGTTGTACAGGGGGAGACGGTAGGCCAACGGACCCATCTGGGCCACCTCTCGGCGCGCCGCCGTCGGCATGGGACCCGATACGTACCCGGCGCGGAACCGCTGGTAGACCGAGGTGTCCACCTTGAGATAGCCGTATCCCGGTTGGGGTGGGAGATGGAAGGCATCGCCCGAACCGAGCACGACCTGGGACTCCGACTCACTGAAGGTCCGAAGCCCCAGGCGGTACGACAGATAGGTGTCCAGGCCGCGCAGCTTTCCACCCTCGATCCGTTGGCTGGACAGCAGCAGGTGCACCCCGATCGAACGGCCGATGCGTCCGATCTGCAGGAACAGGTCGATGAAGTCGGGCTCGGCCGTGAGCAACTCGCCGAACTCGTCGATGACGACGAACAGGTGCGGCATTGGTGGCAGATCGGGGTTCTTGTGGCGCAGCTCCCGGTAGTGGGTGATCGACGGCGAGGAATCGGCATCCTTCAGCTGCTGCTGGCGCCGCACAACCTCCCCCTGGAGCGAGGCGCGGGCCCGCACCGTCAGCTGCGGATCGTCGGCGAGGTTGTCGATGAGCCCGGCCAGGTGCGGCAACGGCTGGAACGGGGCGAAGGCCGCGCCGCCCTTGTAGTCGATGAGGATCATCGACAGGTCCTCGGGGGAGTGCGCCACCGCCAGCGACAGGATGAGGGTGCGCAGCATCTCTGACTTGCCGGAGCCAGTGGCGCCGATGCAGATGCCGTGCGGACCCATGCCCTGCTGGGCGCTCTCCTTGAGATCCAGGTGGATGAGACGTCCGGCGTCGTCGATGCCGAACGCCACCCTGAGGAAGTCGGCGGGGGTGCGGGGTTGCCACAGTTCCTCCAGCCGGATCGGGCGGCTCAGGTCGATGCCGAGCATCTCGGAGATGTCCGCCTGCTGCCCCTCGACGATCTCCTGATGGAGGGCGGTGAAGGTGCGACGGGCGGCCAGGGAGCGGGCGATCGACTCGAACAGCCACCCCGGGGTGTCCTCGGGAGTGAAGGTCGTCGTCCTGGGGTTGGTGCTCCGCGCCGCCGTGGTGATCGTCGCCTCGTCGCCCCCCAGGTCGATCCTGAGGTCGACGTCATCCGGCTCGTCGAGACGGTCGTCGAGGAGATGGATGACCGTGATCCCCAGGTCCCGGGTGTGAAGGGTCTGGTCGGGGCGCCTGAGGACGCTGGCCGGATGGCCGTGCTCGTCGGCGATGACCACCATGCGGGGCAGCTCATCCGCGGAGACCCCCCGACGACGGGCGGCTGTCGCCTTCGTCGAGCGCTCCACCATCTCGGTGCCGAGGATCTCGCTGAGGTCGGCGAGGCTGGGGGCGACCCGACGGGCCGGGACCGGGCCGTCGAACAGCTCCGGGTTGTGGACGTGGGGAAGCAGGTCGAAGCCTCGCCACTCCTCGGCGTGTTCCCGGGGGAAGGCCAGCGCCAGGTCGAGGTCCTCGGGGAGTTGGTGTGCGGCCAGCTGCGAGACGATGCCCCGGGCGAGGGGGACCGTGCGCTCCCGGGGGCCGATGACGGCGACGACGGTGGCGTCCTTGAGGTCGGCCACCGCGGGCATCCCGTCGATGCACTCGTAGGTCTCGGTGACCAGCTCCGCCTCCTGGAGCAGGATCGGGTCCGTCGGCTCCACCGGGGTGCCAGCGTCCGTCAGGTGAAAGGTGAACCACGGGGTCCTTGCGACACCGATGCGTGCCTGGAGATGATCGCTGTCAGTGCGACGTCGTTCCCACAAGCGTTCCGGGTCGTGGATGAAGCTCAACAGCCCCTCGGGTGTGGGGTGCAGTTCCTCGGCGGCCGCTCGAGTGGCCTCGGCCCGCTCGAGCATGTCGAGACGGAGCTCCTCGAGGTGGTCGAGGTAGCGGGCCCGCTGCATGCGCAGCTTCTTCGCCTCCCGGCCCTGACTGGATATGGCGAAACCGACACCACTGACGAGAGCCACGACGAAGATCACCGCGGCGACGAGCATGAACAGGGGTTGTCCGTTGCGCATCACCACCATCATCACCACGGAGGTGAGGGCCCCGACCACGGGCAGCAGGAACTGGAACGGGGTGGCCGCGACGTTGGATGAGAGCGTCGGTGGCGGCGTCACCTCGATGGGTGACGGTGTGTCCAGGGGAGTGCTGGTGCGAGTGGGGCGGTGAAGACGGCGCAACGGTGCAGTCGCGGGTGCCTCGACAACGGGGTGCTCGGTCATGCGTGACGCTCCTCGCAGCTGTGCCTGAGATCCTGGACGACGCCGACGCTCAGCCGGTACAGCTCGAGTGCGTCGGGCTCCCGGAGGCGGGCGGGCCCGCCTCGTCGGGCGAGCCGTGGGCTGTGACGCAGCAACGTCGCCGGAAGAGGAAGGTGGTGGACCAGGGTGCTGATGCTCGGCCCGACAGCCCCCTGCACGTCGACGACGGCGATGCGCACCGGATGTTGTTTCTCCAGCTCCCACCCGACATCCAGCGTCGACTGGATGAGGTGGCGGATCGCCGGGGTGACGAGACACAGGGCGTGGCTGTGCGCCGCGATGGCGCGCATCTGGGTCAGAGGGGCGGATCCCCAGTCGGTGACCGTGATGTCGTGGGTGAGCTGGTGGCCGTCCGTCGACTCGGACCAGCTGCCGATCGGGTCCTGGGCGATGTTGCCGTGAAGCTGTTTGACGGTGCCCGTCCAGCGGTACCGCTGACTGTCCGGATCGGTGCGGGTGACGAGCAACAGCCGATCGGATCGGTGAAGGGACAGCATGCGCGTCATCTCCGTCGCGACGGTCGTCGCCCCGCAGCCATCGGTGACGGCCACCAGTCCCACCCGTCGCCGCACCGGCAGCGGGGTGCTCATTCTCTCGGCGAGATTCTCCAGCTCCCGGGCCCGTGGGCTGAGGGTCGCCCGCAGCCACGCAAGGCTCATCGGAAGACCTCCAGCAGGTCGGCGAAGATTCCCAGCGTGGCCAGGGTGAGCGGCACGACGGCGATGAGGAGCAGCAGCTCGAGGATCTCAGCGGCACGTCGGAACTTTGCCGCCACGACGGCACTCGGCCGGTGGAACGTGAAGACGATGAGCAGAAGGACGACAGCAGCGAGGACTCCCGCTCGATGGGTGGGGGTGAGCGCGTCGTGCTGGATCAGGACCGCGAGCAGGGCCCCGCCCCCGGCGAGGAACAACGCCACCTTCTGTGGGATGAGTGGCAGGATGCGTGCTCGGAGGAGGATCGCGAGCCCCACCGCCGTCGTGAGCCACAGCGCCCAAGGCCTCCGCTGGTCGACAAGAGTGAGCAGGGCGAGCAACGTCGGCGGGGTGACGGCGATGACGGTCCACGTCAGGGTGGAGAAGCCCTCCAGGATGGCGCGTTGCACCTCGCCGCGCGGGGGGCGCTCACCCTGGACGGACTGGTCGTCGTAGCGGGTCAGCCCGGAGATGGACAGAGCGATCCCGGGGAGCAGCCCCAGCACGACGAGCGCCACGACCACCGTGATGACCGCCACGACGTGCGGATCCCAGGCCAGGCGTTGGGCGATGACCGCGACCACCAAGGCCAGGATCCCCAACGCAGCGGCCACCAGAGCGGATCGACGACGACGTCCCACCCCGACCACGAGGCCGAGGGTCAACCAGCCGGCCGCGGCCACGCTGAGAATGAACACGTGCAGGTGATGGTGGAATGCGATCCGGGTCAGTGGCAGCATCGCGCCGAGGGCCGCGCCCGCCACCACCTGAGCGGGGAGGATGCGCTCTTTCCACGCCAGCCACACCGCCGCGACCAGGAGGGCTGCCACGACGGCCATGTGGTAGCGGCCCGAGAGCGGGTCGCTGATGATCCCGTCCGGCATGGTGAGGTTCGATGCGATGAGGCACAGGACACCGGCGATGACAGCGCTGACGGCCGCCGCGGCCCGGGGCGTCCATCGGTCCCGCAGGTCATCGCGGGTCAGGGCCAGCGCGTCGGTGACGTCGGTGACCTCGGGGGCATGGGGGGCGCCGTCGATCGTGGTGAGTCGCAGCATCGAGCCGTGGGCGACGTCCTGCTCGGACAGTGGGCTCCCGAGGTCGAGACGGTTCCCCTCCAGGGTGCTCAGCGACAGTTCCTGACCGCCGGGGATGTTCTCGCCGAGCAGCTGGAGCAGTTGTGGGACGAGGGAGCCGACGGGTTCGTCGTCGGGCAGGACCAGGTCGGCCTTGTGGGTGGTGCCGAGCACCGTCACTCGTGTGTATCCCATCAGTTCTCCTCAACGACGGTCAGGGTCACCGGGTCGATCGTCAGCCCCGAGGTGGGGTCGGTGTAGTAGCCGGTCTCGGGGTCGAAGAACCAGCCGAGCCGTACGTCGATGAGCCGTCCCTGCGGATCCGTGGCGAGCATGGTCTCCGGGTCGACGGGGAATCCCGTGCGCGAGTCGATGTACTGGCCGGTTTCGGGGTTGTGGAGGAGCACCGTCTCCTCGACCTCCTCCCATCCCCCTCCGGGTTTGAGCGGGTTGGAGTTCATCGCGGCCATGTATGCGGCGATGGCCTTCTGGTGCTTCTGGTTCTCCAGCAACCCGAGCACGAATCCGGTACCGAGGCAGGCCAGGCCGATCACTGCAGCGAGGATGAAGGAGCCGAGTAGCCGATTGATGTTGGTGTTGACCTTGTGCCGTTCCCGCAGCCTGCCGTGAACGAAGGCCGAGGTGAGCCGTTCCCGGTGCGACCGGGTCGTCTCGATGAGTGTGCGGTCGTACTCGTTCATCATGCTCCCGTGTGGGTGGGGATCGCCTCGATGCTCAGTACGCGGGATCCGAGCCGGAGCTGAGCGACGGGGCCGATGGACAGGGGAATCTTGAAGGGTTCGTGGGGGAGGACGACGATCTCCCCGGTCGGGGTGATCTGGGCGGTGCCGCCATGGCTCCCGAGGTCCTGGATGACCAACGATCTCCCGTCGAACCACAGGGCGACGTGGGTGCGCGAGATGGTGCGTTGGATGTCCGTGACCGAGACCCGGTTGTACGTGGTGGGTGCCTTGGGCAGCCTTCCGATGACGCAGGGCGGCAGGATCTGGAAGGTCGAGCCGTCGTCCAGGGTGCCGACGAGGACCGGCGGGAGGGAGGTGCTGGAGGTGGGACGTTCCCCTCTGTCCCAGTCGAGGACGACCGCGCGGGGTCGGGGGCGCAGCGGATCGCTGCCGCGTCGTGTGTTGACGGCCTGGAAGCTGGGCAGGCGTCCGGGCAGTTGGGTGCGGGAACTGATCGCCCGGAGGCCGAGCAGGGCGTGTCCGAGACTTGTTCCGTGTCGTCTTCTTAGCCAAGTCCAGAAAGCGAGAATCAGGACGACGGTGAGGGCCGTGAGCGTGATCGACAGGGTGTCGGGGAGATTCGATGCGGTGATCCATCTCATGAGACAACCGGCCCCGACAAGGGTGGACAGGTCGATCAGCAGTGAGAACAGTGTGGTCCAGCGGCTCGCTGGGATGTCCACGAGGGCCTTCTGGGCGGCCATGTCCCACCTCCTTCCTGACCCCGACAGTCAATCACGTCACCGGGTCCATGTAAGAGACACGGTCTGGCAATGACCCACCCCTCACCTAGTGTGGAGACGCCTGGCCCATGGTCAGGAACCATCAAGTTGAGTAGTCAACCAGAAGGGGTGGAGATGAGATTCTCGATGGAAGAGGGAACGCTGGTCCAGCTGGGGCAGCGTTCACAGACCGAATCCGATGACCTGGTCACCTTGGTCAGGCGCCTGTTCGAGGCGGCGGAGCCGCTCGAGGGGCAGATGAATGGCCCGGCCCGGGCCGCGGTGGACAAGTTCAAGGCCGGTGTGGACGACATCTCCGCGGCGCTCAGCAATGCGCTCGGGGGGATCGTGCAGTCGATCGCCGGCCAGAACCGAGCTTTCGTCACCGCCGCAGACGAGGGTGCCGCGACGCACCAGTCCGCGGAGGGTTCCGCTGACTTCAGCTCCCAGGGCTTCCTCCAGCGCATCGGTCCCGCGTGAGCCTGACCGTACGTACATCCGATTGATTGGAAGGACGATTCATGAGCAACCAGATGGACCGTAACGACTACAGCGTGGCGGCCTCGCAGGCCGCCCAGGCGAACTTCGAGAGCATCGCGGCGCAGCTGGAGGCAGCGCTCGACCGTCGCGACCTGGACGTCAGGAACGCCATGGCGCAGTACTACGCCGACGGTGTGTCCGAGAAGTACCAGGAACTGGAGAGGCAGTGGAACCAGGCGGGCGCCCAGGTGCGCCAGATCATCAGCCTGCTGCGCAACTCGCTCAGCCAGAACGATGACATCGCCGTTCGGGCCGGTGCCCAGGCGGCGGCCGCCATTCCGGGCTGAGCGTGCACGTCCTGCATCCCTTGGCCGACGAATGGGCCGAGGACTACCTGTTGTTCGTCTGCTCAAGTGAGCGGGTGACGCTCACGGCGGCGATCCGTGGGTTCCTCATCGAGGCCCGCCAGAGCCAGTTGCGGCCGGTGCTGCTCACGAGCAGCACTGCCCATCTGGGCTGGTTCGTGGCGGATGAGCTTCGACTGTCCGGTGGGTACTGGGCGGTGCGGGACGCGGAAGGCAGAGTGTTCGACGGGAGGACCGGGCGACGGATCCGGTCCTTTCCTGAGCTGTGGGCTCCCGAAACCAGGAGCGAACCGGTTCTCTCGTCCTTCGAGAGGGTGGTTTCCGAGGGTTCGGGGGCTTTCTTCTTCGATGTGTTCACCCGGGAACCTGCCCTTGACCGGGTGAGGGTCGGGGCCGTCGCTGAGCACATGGTGGCGGGACTCGGTGGTGGCGCGCTGGTGCGGTGGGACTCGGCAGAGCCGCTGGCCCAACCGTGGTCCCGTGCCGCCATCACGGAACGGATGCGGGCGCAGATGCCCGCGTCGGAGCGGCATTTCCTCCGGAGCGAACGCGACGTGCCGGTGAGCGTGACGGTGGCACGAACCCGCAACGGTCTGTTGGAGCACACCAGAGGACTGGTGCCGGTGGGGCCGTACGGTCGGCCCCACGGCATGCCACCCAGGGCGCCGATCGGTAGCCACCCTGCACTGACGAGCACCCTGACCGGGTTGGCTGAACGTTTCAGGGTGAACGTCGCGATGATCTCCTACTGTCAGGTCGTCGAGAGGTTGGGTTCCCTCGGCCAGCTGGCCGAACTGCGTCACGCCGATGCCCCCGTGGCCGTGCTGATCGGTCCTGTCGCCGTCAGAACCCTGGGGATCGACGTCGCCGAGCTGTCAGCCCATCATGACGTCGTGCCGCTGGGGCTCAGCCGCGCCCCGAGCGTGCTGGTGCGGTTCAGTTCCACTGATGAGCTGTGGCGTCAGTTCGGGAGCTTCGCGCACGACCTCGATCAGGAGCGTCTGGCCGCTCTGCTCGCGGTGGAGTTCGACGAGTACTTCACGGCAGGAAGGGATGTGACGCGATAGTGGCCACGGAACTGGTGTTGTTGAGCGATGTCCCCATCACCGTCGATGCCCAGCGCCGGGCACTGCAGCGGGCCGAGGGGCGAGGACGGATCCTCGAGTTCAGGGGCGGTGAGTTCACCAGCCTCGTGGGGGCGGATGGGAGCCATCTGTTGACGGTGCATGCCCCCAAGGTGATCCAACTGCCGGATGAGGCAGCTGCAGCGGTTGTCTCGCCGCCACGCAGTTTTGCGTTGTGGACCGAGATGACCGTTCCCTTCGGGGTGCCCGAGAACGGGTACGCCCTGGCCGAGGCACTCGCCGCGGAAGTCGGCGGTCGGATAGAGAAGAGGAAGTGAATGTCGTCGTGGAGCATTGATCCCAGCGGGGTCGAGGCGTTGTTGCGCAGTGTGCAGTCGGAGCAGGAATCCCTCAACGGGGCCCTCGAGCAGGGGGATTTCCAGGCGATCTTCACGGCACTCGCCTCGGCGGGGGACTTCCGAGGTGATGTCTCCACCGCACTGAATGGACTCCTCGAGGACCAGAAGCGGAATCTTGATTCGATCACCTCCAGGGTGGCGGCGGGTGCCAACGGTGTCGGCTTCGCGGTGAGGGCCTGCAATCAGGGCAACGAGGAGATGGCTGCCACCGTACAGACGGAGATGATGCACTCCGCGACGACCGGGGATTTCACGTTCTTCGAGAAGATGACGCAGGAAGGGGCGCAGTGAGCCATGGCTGAGCAGCCGCAGTCCTCAGACGGGTTGGTGTGTCCGGCGGCCTTCCCGGTGAAGTCGGGCCAGATGAATGTGGAGACCGTTGCCGGTGGTGGCGCGAACCTGCGGGCGATGGGAAAGACCGTCGACACCCACATGGACAACATCGTCGGTCACT
The DNA here is from genome assembly GCF_003932785.1 of Arachnia propionica. Classification (GTDB taxonomy): domain Bacteria; phylum Actinomycetota; class Actinomycetes; order Propionibacteriales; family Propionibacteriaceae; genus Arachnia; species Arachnia propionica_B. The sequence goes on from NZ_RQYT01000003.1 coordinate 12,608, forward strand.
GGAATGGCCTGCCCGCGGTGTATGCCGGGCCCGGGGCGGAGCAGGCCTACGGTTTGATGGCTCCGGCCGCCACGTCCTCGGAGACGTTGAAGAACGTGTTGGACAAGGCCGCGACGGCCATCGAGACCTATGCGGAGACGTTGCGTCCGATCAAGACGAGGCTCTCCGATCTGGAGCGGGAGGCGACGGCCTTCGAGCAGGAGGCGAGAGCGGGTTATGACGGCAAGTCGTGGAAGGAGCACCAGCCCGCGGTGGACCGGAATGCTGAGCTGTTGGGGCGGTACGCGCAGATCATCGAGGAGTTGACGACAGCCTCATCGACCTGCGCGAACACCATCAACGGCCTGTGCACCCAGTCCTCACCGGTGAAGGTGGAGGCGTTCTCCGCCGAGGCGATCATGGCCAGCGGCGAGATGATGCCGTGGGGTGCTCCGGTGGAGAAGGACCGGAACTGTGGTGAGTCCGTCGTGCACGGGGCGGGCAATTTCCTGAAGTCCACGTGGGATGGGGCGAAAGGCCTGGTCGGCTTCGGGGAGGACGGCTGGAGCTGGTCGAACCTCGGCAAGACGTGGCTCGGCGTCGCCGATTTCGTCGGGTCGACTGTGTTGCTGGCGAACCCGCTGGTGGGGGAAGGCATCAAGTTGATCGGCGGTGATGAGGTCGATGCGTGGGTCGATCGGCGGCACGATGTTGCCCTGACCGCGTGGACGGGGTTCGTCGGTTATGACTACATGACGGCGAAGCAGGGCGGGGACGGGTGGCACAAGTGGAAGGAGGACGGCGTCGCCGCCCTCACGGAGAGTGTGCTCAACATCGGTACCTGTTTCATCCCGGCAGCCGGTCAGGCGGGGGCCGCCGCGAAGGTCGGTGTCACGGGGTCGAAGCTGGCGAACGTGACCACCAAGGTTGCCCGAGTGGGGATGAATGTCGCTGATTTCGCGATTCCTGGTGGTGGTTGGGCGGTGAAGGCCGGGGTGAAGGTCTTCGACATCGGTTCCGACGTCGTGAAGGTGACCGATGGTGTGCCGCTGAAGCCGGTGCCGAATCCGGCTGGGATCGTGGCGAACACTCCTGTGTCGAATGCGTTGGATCTGGCCGGGGGCAAGCCGTCGGTCCTGGCTGCGGCGGATGTTCCGTCGTTGGGGTCCGGTACGCCGAGGGTTTCGCAGGGTGGTGCGGGGGTTCCGGTCAACCATGTTCCTGATCTGGGTGATCTTGGTGATTCGGCGAAGGTGTCGAAGCCGGGTCAGGGTTCTGGTGGTGCGGATGCCGTGGCTGCGGGTGAGGTGCCGAGGAGGCCGGTGGATCGGGTGGAGGTGCCGGAGTCGGTGGCCGCGGAGTCGGCTGGCGGGTCGGCGGCTGGCGGTCGGGGTGCTCATGGTGGAGCGGATGCTGTTCCGGAGGTGAGTGCTGGTAAGGCTGCCGGGGTTGATGATGTCAGGGCGCCGGAGGTTGAGGCGGCGAAGGTGCCTGAGCCGGAGGCGGCCCCGGCAGCAGGTCGCGGTTCTGACGCCGATGGTGTCGGGACTCCGGAGGCTGAGCGGGTGCCTGAGGTGGAGGGCTCGAAGGCTGCCGATCAGCCGGTTGATGCGAGGCCTGAGGGCGGTGGTGCCAGGACTCCGGAGGCCGAGCGTGTGCCTGAGGTGGATGCTGGCCGTGTGCCGGAGCCGGAGGCGGCCCCGGCGGCAGGTCGTGGTTCTGATGCCGATGGTGTTGGGACGCCGGAGCCTGACGCTGCGAGGGCTGCGGATCCTGAGGTGACGGTTGCTGATGAGGTGCAGACCTCGGAGGTGCAGGAATCGGCGGCGGATGTTGATGCTGCTGGTGTGGATGTTGATGTCCGGGCGACGGATGTTGATGCTGGTGATGGGGTGTCGGATGTGCCTCGGGTTGCTGATGATGCCGCCAAGGCGGGGGATGTGTTCGATGAGAGCATTCATGGTGATCCTTCCCGACCGCCTGAGACGGACAGGCATGGCAGACCGGTGTGGTTTGATGAGGACGGGCGCCGTCACATTGACGGTGATGAGGGCGGCACGCATAGGGATGCGGGTCACAACTTGCGTCGGGGAAACCGATGGATCGAGGACACCAATCCGGCTGTTCCGAGTGAAACTGTCAAGGCCAAGTACAGCCAGATTGACCTCCCTGGGGGTATGGAAAAGCATCTGGATAGCACAACCTGGGATGAGAATGGCCGCACCTATCAAGGTGATGTGGAGCATCGAAGTGGGCTCCAAGACGAGCATCGCGAAAAAATCGAGGCTGTGGCCTACATTGCTGATGAGATCGGGCTGTCTAGACAACAGCTCGCTGAGATCAAGTCCGGGGATGTGGCCGGCAATGTAAGGCGCTTGATGGAGGATGGAGTTTGCACTCGTCGGGAGGCGAGAGAGCTTCGCCGCGCCATCATGGACGAGCGTAAATCTTTGTCTGCATTGTCAGAGGCCTCAGAACTTTTGGGTGAAAGGGCGGCGGACGGCGTGATCTCCGCTCGCGAGGAAATTTCTCTATTCGGAAATGACTCTCGGCCTGGTGCAGGCCATCTGGATAAAGTGGGAGTAAGTCTCGACCCTCCGAGTATCACGGTCTATGAAGCCAAGGGGGGGAGAGCAGGATTGGGGGACGCCCTGGTTGAAGGTATCCGTCATCAACAGGGGACAGGTGCCTACTTGGAGAAACTCTTGGTTCAGGACAGGCGTTTCCGTAAAGACTTGATGGAACTGCTTGAGAGCAAGGGAAGTAAGGGTGTCGCTTTTATTGATGCTCTGAAAAGAGGGGAGGTAATTTTGAACTACGACCTCGTCCGGGCCCGGCCGAGTGGTACAATTGCCTTGTCCAGGTTTGACATGAAGTCGCCTCCAGACTTAGGGAGAATCCTTCTTGGTGAAGGTTGATGAGAAGGGAGTTGTCGTGCGAACGGTGCCAGTGGAAGATCTCGGTAAGATCGCTGCTTTCTGGGTTGGTCAAGAATGGCCTATGACGGAACCGGAAGTTGAGAATGCCTGTCGGGTCTTGGGGTGGGAGCAGGATGAGGAAGGTTTTTTCCTCCTCCCCTACGAGCTAAGTGATCGGACTGTTTCAATAGTTTCGGGGAGCGATTTGTCTGTGGGGACCATAGATTTCCGAGTAACGGATGTTGTTCATGATCCGTCGGTTGAGCGGGATGCTTTCATGAACGATGTTTTTGTTGATGCTGTCGAGGCCTTCAAAAAGAATTGGGGGAAGCCGCGTTTCAGGCGTAAGCTGGAAGCAGAGGATGCGGTCTGGGATCTGCCGAATGGGGGAATTCTTCAGATCTCGAATGACCGTCGGGGAGTGTTGTTTGTTACGCATAGCCCTTCTTATGCTAAAGTGATCCGTCGTCTGGGGGTGCGTGGTTGATGTCTGATTGGTCTGGGTTTTCGTCGCGGTTGTTGCGGGTGTTGTTGGGTTTGGGGGATCGTTCGTTTGTGGTGATTCTGGGTCGGGAGGATGGTTTCTTCCGGGTTCAGTTGTGTGTGGATGGTGATGTGTTGGTGGTGCAGGCGCGGGTTGCCGGGTTGGATTTGGATGATCCTGGGGTTGTTGGGGTGTTGCGTGGTGCTGGGTGGGTGCCGGGTGAGCCTGGGGGGGATTATTGGGAGCATGATGTGGAGTTGCCTGCGGCGTCGTCGGTGTATGCGGGGTTGGTTGAGGATTGTGTGACGGTGATGCGTGATGTGCAGGGGGTGTCGTCTCCGGGGGAGTTGGGGTATGACGCGTGGCGTGAGCGGGAGTTGATGGTGGAGGGGCGTGTGTATTCGGCGGAGGAGTTGGAGGCTCTGGATCCTGGGGAGAGTCCGTTGGTTTTGGATCTTGGGATTGAGTTGTTGAGGTAGTTTTTGAATTGATGTAGCCGAGGTCAAGTGGTGGGAGATGAAGACGTCGTTTGCGCTTCTCTTCTTCGTTGGTCGAGACCTTTGATGCGCGGTGTCGGGACTTGAGCTGGGTTGGGGTCTCGCGGGGGTTTGAGGCGAGTTCTCCGCCGGCGCTGTCTCCGGCTTGACCAGCGGTTGGATGAACGGGGGGTGTTCCGTCGTTGGGGTCCGGTACGCCGAGGGTTCCGCAGGGTGGTGCGGGGGTCCGGTGAGTCATGTTCCTGATCTGGGTGATCTTGGTGATTCGGCGAAGGTGTCGGGGCCGGGTCGGGGTTCTGGTGGTGCGGGTGAGGCGCCGAGGAGGCCGGGGTGAAGATTGATGAATTCAGGAAAGTCAAATCGGAGGAATTGTCGAAGAGCCTCGCGGATAGGGTCGATGAAGGACGACTGACTTCCGTGCAGGCGCAGGCCCTTCAAGATGCCTTGATTCAGGAACGAGAATTGCTCAAGTCGTTGCGAGGGTCATCCGAGATCTTGGGGGAGCGTGCTGCTGATGTCCTCATGAGGGGCCGTGGGGAAATCTCTCTCTTTGGCAACGAAGCCCGTCCAGGGGCGGGGCATCTCGACAGGGTTGGTGTGACGCTTGACCCGCCGTCGATCACAGTCTATGAAGCGAAGGGTGGTTCGGGGCGCTTGGGTAGCGCCCAGGTGAATGGGGTGCCGCACCAACAAGGGACAGGCCCCTACCTGGAGAAGCTGATGACCCGGAATCCACGCTTTGTGCAAGCGCTTGCTGACCTCATCGAGAGCAAGGGCGATGAGGCAGCAGGCCTGGCTCAGGCGTTGAGAGAGGGTAAGATTGGGTTGAACTATGATCTCGTGCAGGCTCATCCCGATGGAGATATAGGGTTGTCGAGGTTCGTTATGGACCCAGCGCCCAAGCTTCCGGAGATTCCTCACGATTGTTAGAAGCGTAGAAAGGAGCTCATCGTGAAGGCTATTCCTAGGGAAGATGTCGTCAAGATCGTAGTGTTTTGGGTGAGTCAATCGTGGCCCCTGGATCTGGAGAAGGCAGAGGAGATGGCTCTTGGGTTGGGGTGGGAGCGCATCGAAGAAGGGCTATTGCGCATGCCCTACCCCTTGACGAATGCGACCGCCACCCTCACGGATATGGGTAAGCAGGAATCTGTCGCGGTGATTAGTTTCAGGGTCACGGATGTGGTTTTGGAGCAATCCTTGGAACGGGATGCTTTCATGAATGACGTGTTCGTCGGAGCAGTGGCGGGCCTTCAGCGAGAATGGCAGAAGCCAAAGATGAGGAAGTCGAAGGAAGAGTACAAGGCTCAGTGGCATTTGTCGAACGGCTGTGAGGTTTACCTGTCGAATCGTTGGAGAGTTGTCAGTTTCGTGATATTCAGTCCGGAGTATGCTGAGGTTGAGCGCTATTTACGGGGGCGTCGTTAGTTGCCGTGACGCTCAAGGTGATGGAATGACTATTTGGGTCAGTGGATGACAGGGGGGAATGTGGAGATTGTGCCGGTGGGTGACCTCTTGGCGATCACGCGTTTGTGGGTCGACCAAGGGTGGCCCATCGCCCCGCAGCAAGCCGATGAGGCTGCTCGTTCTCTTGGGTGGCGCGAGCCTGAGGAAGGGCGTTTCATTCTGCCCTACGATGTCTCGCAGCCCGCTGTCAGAATCGGGCAAGGGCGGGAAGAATATGGCGTCACCACGATCAATTTCCGGTTGACTGATGTTGTCATGGAGGCGTCGCCGGAACGGGATGCTGCGATGAATGATGCTTTTGTTGGGTATGTTGCCGCAATCAAGGAGGTTTGGGGTAAGCCGCGGATGAAGAGGAGCAAGAAGGATCAGGATGCGTTCTGGGAGCTTCCGAATGGTGTGGTTTTGCAGGTCTCGAATGTGTGGTGCGCGATTTATTGGATTCTGTACAGTCCGTCGTATGCGGAGGTTGAGAAGGAGTTGGGAGGGCTGTGGTGATGTCTGATTGGTCTGGATTTTCGTCGCGGTTGTTGCGGGTGTTGTTGGGTTCGGTCGTTGACTTCGAGGGTGAAGTCTCTGCGTAGTTTTGCATTTATGGGCCCCCAGCCCCAGAAATCCACTAAAATGACATAATGCGGGTTGAGATGAGGGGTGGTCAGGGGCGGGTGTCGGTGGTCGGGTGAGGGAGGGTCGGGGGTGGGCGACTTCTGTGGGATTTTCAGGCCAGCCCGTGGCGGTGGGCCCAGATGACGGCTTGGACCCGGTCCCTGGCACCGATCTTGGGGAGGAGCCTCGTCAGGTGGGACTTGACCGTGCTGACCTCCACCACCAGTTCAGCTGCGATCTCCGCATTGGACATGCCCTGGGCGAGTAGCCGGATGATCTCCTGTTCGCGCGGGGTGAGGCAGGAGACGGCCTCGGTGTCGTGAGCCGTGGCCTGACGGCGGGCGAACTCCGCGATCACCCGCTTCGTGACGGCTTGGTCCACCAGACCGAAACCGCCAGCCAGGCGGCGTACCGCCGTCACCAGTTCCTCGGGTTCGCAGTCCTTGAGGATGAAGCCGTCGGCCCCGGCCTCCAGGGCGCCGAAGACGTCGGCGTCCATGTCGAAGGTGGTCACCACCAGCACGGCCGGTTTCTCGCCCCGTCGCTCGCTCACGATGCGGCGCGTGGCCTCCAGGCCATCCCCGGCGGGCATGCGCAGATCCATGCACACCACGTCCGGGTTGGTCCGCTGCGCGACCTGCACGGCCTGACGACCACCGGATGCCTCACCGACCACTTGGATGTCCGGCTCGGCCTCCAACAGCACCTTGAACCCGGCCCGCACCACGGCCTGGTCATCCACCAGCACCACTCGGATCATGTTTCCTCCGCTCCCGTCCTCGGCCAGGTCAGCTGCACCTGCCATCCTCCCGCATCCGTGGGGCCGGCCTGGAACTCGGCTCCGATGGCCGCCGCTCGTTCCTGCATCACCTCCAGGCCCACGCCGCCGCTGCCGAGCTCGACCTCACCCTGTCCTCGACCGTTGCTGACCCTGAGCCCCGCTTCGTCGATCTCGACGTGGATGGTGGCGCTCGGGGCGTGCTGGATGGCGTTGCTGATGGCCTGTTGGACGATCCTGTAGGCAGCGGCCTCGCTCAGCGGGGGCAACGACGGTGGATGCACCAGGTGTGCGGTGATCGGCACCCCCAGCGCACGAGTGGACTCGATGAGCTCGGGGATGTCGCGGATTCCGCGCTGCGGGTCGTCGTGGCGCAGCAACTTCACGACCGAACGGAGCCCGGCCAGCGCCTCCTTCCCGAGGCCTCGCAGTTGTCTCGCCGCATCCTTGGCCCGGACCGGGTCGCGGTCGATCAACTGCTCCAGGGCCGCGGCCTGCACCACCAGCCCGGCCAGGTGATGGGCTGCGACGTCGTGGAGTTCGCCCGCCAGCCGTCGCCGCTCCTCCAGGAGAGCCATTGTCAACCGCTTCTCCTGTTCTTCGGCCTTCAATCTTCTGATGATCTGCTCGTGTCTCGCTCGGCTGGCCAGCATCGCCCCGACCAGCATGGGTGCCAGGTACTGGAGAGCGTTGACGATTGTCACCGCGATGATGGTGGCCCAGTTGGGTTGTTTCACCACGACCGTGATGAGGACGGCGAGGGTGGCCAGGCCGGTCATAACGGCTGTCGCACGTGGCAGCGCGAGACGACGGCCGATGGAGAAGGCAGCGATCGTTTGGGAGATGCCGTTCGCCGGAATGTCGCTCACCGCGACCATGCCGGAGAAAACAGTGTCCGTCAGCACGATGTTCAGTGGGAGCAGTAGGACAGGGATGTGGAGGAGGAAGATGAGTCCTTGGGTGAGCAGTGGGTGCTTCCGCCACCAGACCAACGCCAGAGCTTCCAGGGTCAGGAACATCCTCAGGACCTCCCACGTCGAAGAGGTGTGGGAAGCCGTGCTGACCGCCTGTTCGGCCAGAGTCGTTGCCAGCCAGGAGAGCAGGGCGATCCCCAGGGCCAGCAGTACATCACCTCGTCGAACCATGGGGGACAGTCTGCCGGAGGGGGCGCGGGCAGGTGAGAGCCACTGATGCCCCCGTGGCGACCCCAGCTGTCCGCGCTCCCTCATCACTCACACCCCGAGGTTGGGGTTGAGGGTGTTGCCTGTCCAGGCCCACCAGGCTGTGGCGAGCAGGGCCGCCAGGAGGAGGGCGGCCATGGTGGTGCGGCGCCATCCTGCTCGGGTCCTGAGGGTGGCGACCAGGTCGATGCCAGCTGGGATGATGGCTGCGATCCCTGCCCACTGGAGGATCTGCAGGGTGCGCAACAGGGGGATGTTGCCGAGTGTGCCGAAGTCACCGCTGCTCAGGGCGGTCGTGGGGATGATGAGCCAGCTGGGCAGGGCCACCGCTGCGCTGAGTGCGCCGAGGCGGGCGAGGTGGGCGAGGCGGGGGAGCCCGGTGATGGGATGGCCGCGTCGTCGTTGGACAAGGCGTTTGATGGCTCCGATGGCCCAGGTGAGCAGGGCCAGAGAGAAGATGGCCAAGCTCACGATGCAGATCGGGACGAGGGTCTGCTGGGTGGGGGTGGCGGGTAGCAGGGTGAAGGCGGGTCCCTCACCCACGGCTTCGACCTTGCCGTCGACGACCCGGGCGGTGAGAATGGTGAAGAGCCCGTCGGCGCGGGGGTCTTTCCAGATCCAGGGTGCGATCTCCACCAGTTCCCGGTCTCGGAACAGCAGGTTGCCGTTGGGCAGGGCCTGGATCTTCTCCTGATGAAGCGTGCTGGACCAGGCAGACATCCAGGTGGTCACCCATCCGCGGCTTTGGGTATAGCTGCCTGCGACCTGCTGGGCGCGTTCGGCGGAGCCCTCCAAGGGCGGGGTCGGGGTGGTGGTGTCGGCGGGGAGGTAGCGGTCGGCGAAGCCTTCGGTGAGGTCGTGGCGCAGGGTGGCGTTCTCGGGGTTGAGTCTGCCGGTGAAGGAGATGAAGATGCCTGTTTGGTTGTCGGGGTAGATCTCAAACTGGGAGTGGTAGTGGCTGGTGTCGCCGCCGTGCGAGACGGTGCGGTGGCCGTTGTGGGCTCCGGTGAAGTAGCCGAGCCCCATGCGGGATGAGTGTGCGAGGTTGCCCAGGGTGCCCTCGGTGAGGGCTGGGGCCCACATCTGCTCCCAGCTGTCCTTGGTGAGGAGTTGGGGGGATCGGTTCAGCTGGGCGAGCATGAAGGCGGCGGCGTCCTTCCCAGAACCTGCCAAGGTCCCTGCGGGGGCGACACCAGAAAAGAATTGGAAAGGGGCTGGTTGGCCATCATGCTCGTAGGCGAGCGCCAGTGTCTCTTCGGGGAGGGGCTGGTCGTAGCTGGCCGTGGTCATCCCGGCAGGGCGCAGGACGTGCTCCTTCACGTACTCGTGGAAGGGCTGGCCGCTGGCCTGTTCGACGAGGTACCCGACCAGGGTGATGCCGTAGTTGGAGTAGCCGGGGGTGGTGCCGGGGCGATGGACGGAGACGGGTGGGTTGTGGTGGACATACTCGGCCACGGAGGCGTCCTTGAGAGCGGGACTGAGGTGAACCAGGCTTTCCTCGAAGCCTGCGGTGTGGGTCAGGAGGTGGCGTAGGGTGATCGGCTCCTTGTGGTGTTTCTGGATGGGGACGTCGGTGTAGGTGGTGATGTCGGCGTCGAGGTCGAGTTTGCCCTGCTCGACCAGTTGCATGGCGGCAATCGCGGTGGGGACCTTGGAGATCGAGCCCCAGCGGAAGATGGTGGTCTCGGGGTCCACGGGGGTCCCGGGTTGGCCGTTCTCGCCGCGTTTGGCGTGGCCGTAGCCACGCATGGTGAGGATCTCACCGTCCTTGACGACGGTGACCACGGCTCCGGTCGCCTTGCCCTTGGTGAGGACATCGGGGAGTTTCCCGTCCAGCCAGGCGTCGAGGTCGGCCTTGGTGAGCTCATGGGTCTCGGCCGGTGCCTCGACCGGTGGCGGTGGTGGTGCGGGTGGGCTGCTGCAGGCGCTGAGCAGGGCCAGCGTTGCTAGGAGCAGGGCAGTGAACAGGTGCCGTGGGCGTGTGTTTCTCATGAACTCCAGCCTTCCGGGATCGGTGGCGCGGCGGCAGAGTCGTGAGGTGGAACCTCAGTTGCGACCTTCGATGGAGCCCGGGCGTGTTTCATCCGGCCTCGGGCGTAGAGTTCTGGTGCCCAACTGGGCCGGGAGCCCCACCGGGTCTCGACGCGGGATTCCCTCGCTTTGCATCGGGACTCCCGGCTCGACCGGCGAAGCCGGGTGGCTCGACCAGCAGGGCAGGGGTGGGTAGGTGTTTTGACCACACCGGCCCCGCCGACTTAGACTAGGGCGCTGTTGTGCTCCGCCCCGCGGTCCATGGACCTGCCGGACGGCGGCGCGTGACCACCCAAGTGTTTGACAACGAATGGAAGTCGCCGTGTCCACGTACACCCCAAAGCCTGGCGAGATCGCCCGGAACTGGCATGTGATCGATGCTGAAGACGTCGTCCTCGGCCGTCTGGCCTCCCAGGTCGCAACGCTGCTCCGCGGCAAGCACAAGCCCACCTTCGCCCCTCACGTCGACGGTGGCGACTTCGTGATCGTCGTCAACGCCTCGAAGATCGCGCTGACCGGCACCAAGCGCGCCAACGACATGCGCTACTCCCACTCCGGTCGTCCGGGTGGCCTCAAGGCCGTCTCGATCGGTGACCTGCTGGAGAAGGATCCCCGCAAGGCCGTCGAGCGCGCCGTCTGGGGCATGCTGCCGAAGAACAAGCTGAGCCGTCAGCTGATCGGCAAGCTCAAGGTGTACTCCGGCCCGGAGCACCCGCACGCTGCGCAGAAGCCGCAGCCCTTCGAGATCACCCAGATTGCCCAGTGAGCTGAGGAACCACGGACATGACTGAGACCACCACCGCGGTCGAGGAGACCGCCGAGGAGATCAAGCCCTTCGTCGACGAGCAGGACCGCGAGATCGCCTACCGCTCCGACTCCAACCCGGCCGCCGCCGAGGCCTCGACCGCCCGCCCGGCCGTCATCGCCCCCGGCGCTGCGACGGGTCGCCGCAAGGAGGCCGTCGCCCGCGTCCGCATCGTCCCCGGCTCCGGCCAGTGGGCCATCAACGGCCGCACCCTGGACGACTACTTCCCGAACAAGGTGCACCAGCAGCTGGTCTCCGACCCCTTCGTCACCGCCGGGGTTGAAGGCTCCTACGACGTCATCGCCCGCATCGACGGCGGCGGCGTCACCGGCCAGGCCGGTGCGCTCCGTCTCGGCATCGCCCGGGCCCTCAACGAGGTCGACGCCGAGGCCAGCCGCCCCGCCCTCAAGAAGGCCGGGATGCTGACCCGCGACGCCCGCATCAAGGAACGCAAGAAGGCCGGTCTCAAGAAGGCCCGCAAGGCCCCGCAGTACTCGAAGCGCTGATCCAGGCCTCACCGGAACACCCCCGTCACCTGGCGGGGGTGTTCCCGTTTCCTGCCGTCCTCCCGCCTTCCGGCCTCGCTGCCCGGACCCGAATCGCTCAACGACACTGCGCGCTCTATGCTGGCCCCCATGGCTCGACTCTTCGGAACTGACGGCGTGCGCGGCGTCGCGAATCAGGAACTCACCGCCGAACTGGCCCTCGACCTGTCGGTGGCCGCTGCCCACACCCTCGGCGAGGCCGGGGTCTTCGGGCGGCGCCAGCCCACCGCGCTGGTCGCCCGCGACCCCCGGGCCTCCGGAGAGTTCCTGGAGGCCGCCGTGTGTGCGGGGCTCGCCAGCGCCGGTGTGGACGTCCTGCGCGTCGGCGTGGTGCCCACCCCGGCCGCCGCCTACCTCGTCGGCGAGTACCGGACCGACCTCGGCGTCATGATCTCCGCCTCCCACAACCCCATGCCCGACAACGGCATCAAGTTCTTCGCCCGCGGCGGGGTCAAGCTCGACGACGACCTCGAGGACGCCATCGAGTCCCGCATGCAGGAGACCTGGCAGCGCCCCGTCGGCGAGAAGGTGGGGCGCATCATCGACCAGCCTCGCGCCGTCGACTCCTACGTCAAGCACTTGGTGAAGTCGCTGCGCGGTGAGGAGGCCCTGGGCGGGCTCAAGGTGGTCCTCGACTGCGCCAACGGCGCCTCCTATCAGACAGCCGTGCTCGCCTTCGAGGAGGCGGGTGCCGAGGTCATCGCCATCAACGCCTCCCCGGACGGCCTCAACATCAACGAACGCTGCGGCTCCACCCATCCCGAGCAGCTGCAGAAGGTCGTCGTGGCGGAGGAGGCCGACCTCGGACTCGCCTTCGACGGCGACGCCGACCGCTGCCTCGCCGTCGATCACGAGGGCAACCTCATCGACGGCGACCAGATCCTCGCGATCCTCGCCCTTGCCCTCCAGGAGGACCACCGCCTCGCGTCCAACACCGTCGTCGCCACCGTGATGAGCAACCTCGGTCTCAAGCTGGCGCTCGCCGAGCACGACATCCGCCTCGACCAGACCAAGGTGGGGGACCGGTACGTCCTGGAGTCCATGGGGGCCAACGGATTCTCCCTCGGCGGCGAGCAGTCCGGGCACGTCATCATGAGCGAGTTCGCCACCACCGGCGACGGTGTGCTGACGGGCCTGCACCTCGCCAAGCGGGTCGCGACGACCGGCAAGTCCCTCAAGGAACTCGCGGCCGTGATGACGCGCCTGCCGCAGGTCATCATCAACGTCAAGAACGTCGACAAGCTCCGCGCAGGCCTCGACACCGCCATCAGCTCCGCCGTCGCCGACGCCAGCGCCGAGCTGGGTTCCAGCGGTCGCGTCCTGCTGCGTCCGTCGGGCACCGAGCCCGTCGTCCGGGTCATGGTGGAGGCGCCGAGCGACGACCAGGCCGGGGAGATCGCCGAACGACTCGCCGCCATCGTCAAGGATCGTCTGGCGATCTGACGGCGTCCCCCGGTGCCTTCTCGACCGCTGGTCGAGCCGGACCGCGAGCTTGCGAGCCGTCCGTGTCGAGACCGCTGGCGCACGGCGCAGGGATCTTCGCTGAATCCCCGCGTGCGGTGGGCCCTCAGACCTTGCGGATCGCGATGGTCCGCACGCTGTGATCCGGGCCCTTGCTGAGGATCGCGGTGGCCCGATCCTTCGTCGTGACGATGTTCTCGCGCAGGTTGGGGCCGTTGATGGACTCCCAGACGTGGGCCGCGAACTGCCTCGCCTCCGCCGGGCTCATCGTGGTGTAGTGCTTGAAGAAGCTGTCCTCGTCGCGGAAGGCCGTGTCGCGGAGCACCATGAACCGATCCATGAACCAGCGTCGGATGTCCTCCTCGGGGGCGTCGACATAGACCGAGAAATCGAAGAAGTCGCTCACCGCGGCTCCTGAGCGCCCCTGGGAGTCGGCTCGGGCGGGTTGCAGGACGTTGAGTCCCTCGATGATGAGGATGCCGGGGTTCTCGATGACGATCTGCTCACCCTCGACGATGTCGTAGACCTTGTGGCTGTACACCGGGGCGGTGACCCGGGGCTCCCCGGATTTGACGTCCATCACGAACTGCAGCAGCGCCTTGCGGTCGTAGGATTGCGGGAAGCCCTTCTGATCGAGCAGCCCTCGACGCTCCAGCTCCGCATTGGGGTACAGGAAGCCGTCCGTGGTCACCAGATCCACCTTCGGGCTGCCCGGGGCGCGACGCAGCAGCTCCTGCAGCAGCCGGGCCGTCGTCGACTTCCCGACGGCGACGGAGCCGGCGATCCCGATGACGAACGGGGTGCGCCGCACCTTCAGGTTGAGGAACCGGTTCGAGTCGTCACACAGCCGACCCGCGTTCGCCATGTACAGGTGCAGCAGCTGCGTCAGCGGGCGGTAGATGTCCGCCACGTCGGCGGCGGAGGTGGGGTCGCCGAGGCCACGGAGACGCTCCAGCGTGGCCTCGTCGAGGTCGATCTCGGTGTTGTCGGCGAGAGCCGCCCACGCCTTGCGGCGCAGCACGACGTAGGGACGGGACATGGGAAACCCCCTCGGTTCAGGACTCGAGCATGCTACCCAGCATCACGACGGGATGTCGCGTTCGATCTCCTCCAGCCACACCTTCGCCGTCACGTCGGAGGGCATCCGCCAGTCGCCACGTGGCGACAGGGAGCCGCCTGAGACCACCTTGGGCCCGTTCGGCAGGGTGCTCCGCTTGAACTGGTTCGTCGCGAAGCGGCGTACGAACACCTGCAGCCAACCCCGGATCGTCGCGAGGTCGTAGGAGCGACGATCCGTCTCGGCCATGCCCGCGGGCCAGTCCCCGACGGCGACGTCCCGCCACGCGTGATGGGCCAGGAAGGCGATTCTCCGGGGCCGCATCCCGTGCCTGAGAAGGTGGTACAGGGTGAAGTCCTGCAACTCGTAGGGGCCGATCGTGGCCTCGGTGGACTGCGGGACCTCGCCGGGGCGGGTCGGGATGAGCTCCGGGCTGATCTCGGTGCCCAGTACGGAGGCCAGCACCTCGTTCACCCGCTCGTCGAACTGTCCGGAGGCGATGACCCAGCGGATGAGGTGCTGGATGAGGGTCTTCGGCACCCCGGCGTTGACCCCGTAGTGGCTCATGTGGTCGCCCACCCCGTAGGTGCACCAGCCCAGCGCCAGCTCCGACAGGTCGCCGGTGCCGACGACGATGCCGCCGTGGTGGTTGGCCGCCCGGAACAGGAAGTCGTAGCGGATGCCGGCCTGGACGTTCTCGAAGGTGATGTCGTAGGTGTCCTGGCCCTCGGCGTAGGGGTGGCCCAGGTCGGCGAGCATCTGTGTGGCCATGGGCCGGATGTCGACGGTCTCGAACGTCACGCCGAGGGCCTCGGACAGGGCTTGGGCGTTGTTGCGGGTGTGCTCGGTGGTGGCGAAGCCGGGCATGGTCCAGGCGAGGATGTGGGTCCGGGGCAGGCCCAGCCGGTCGCAGGCCTTCGCCGCGACGATGAGGGCGTGGGTCGAGTCGAGGCCGCCCGAGACTCCGATGCAGAGCTTCGGGGCGCGTGCCGGGTCGCCGCCGCCGATGGCGAGCATCCGTCGCTCCAGACCTGAGACCTGGATGTTGTAACCCTCGAAGCAGTCCTGCTCCAGCTGGGACCGGTCGTTCGGGACGAAGGGGAAACGATCGAGGGGACGTCGCAGGCCGAGATCCCCCGTGGGTGGGCTGGCCTCGAAGTCGATGCTGGACAGGAAGGTGGCGAAGCGCTGACGGTTGTCGTCGAAGGAGCCCTGCCGCATCCGCTCCTGCCGGATCCGGTCCAGGTCCACGTCGGCGACGGTGAGTTGCGCCTCGCGGGGGAAGCGTTCCCCCTCGGCCAGCAGTGCCCCCATCTCGTGGATCATGGTGTGACCGTCCCAGGCCAGGTCGGTGGTCGACTCGCCGAACATGGCCGCCGCATAGACGTAGGCCCCAAGGCACCGTTTCGACGCCGCAGCCGCCAGGGCCCGTCGATCCGAGGCCCGGCCGATGGTGATGGGGGAGGCCGACAGGTTCATCATCACCGTCGCTCCGCCCAGGGCCGCCTCGTGGCTGGGGGGGATCGGCACCCACAGGTCCTCGCAGATCTCGACATGGATCCTCAGATCCGGCAGGTCCTTGGCGGAGAACAGCAGTTCGCCGCCGAACGGGATCGCCTCGTCGCTCCACTCGGGGATCATCACGGAATCGCCGGGGCTGTCCTCGCCGGGGGCGAAGTGTCGCTTCTCGTAGAACTCGCGGTAGTTCGGCAGGTAGCTCTTCGGCACCACGCCCAGCACTCGGCCCCGATGGATCACCACCGCGCAGTTGTACAGCCGGTGCCGCAGCTTCACCGGCGCACCGACGGCGAACAACGGGCCGAGCTCCGCCGTCTCGGCGGCGATCCGCGCCACGGCCGCGATGACCGCGTCGAGCAAGGAGTCGTTGAGCAGCAGGTCGTCGATGGCGTAGCCGCTGACCGACAGTTCCGGGAAGACCAGGGCTGCGACGGCCTGCTCGTGGGCCCGGTGGACGGTGGCGATGATGCGTTCGGCGTTGGTGGCGGGGTCGAAGTCGGCGACGGGCAGCGTCGCGGCAGCGACCCGCGCGAACCCCTGGGCGTAGAGGTTGTGGAAGTCCATGACCATGACCCTATCTCTCCGGCGGAAAAGGTGACGCGCCCATGGAAGTCAAGAAATGCGCAGCTGTGATGTACGGTTCTCCTCGTGTGTGGAATCGTTGGATACCTGGGCAGCCGCGACGGGCGGCAGATCGTCGTCGACGGACTGCGTCGACTTGAGTACCGCGGCTACGACTCGGCGGGCATCGCCGTCGTCGCCGACGGGGAGCTGAGCCACGCGAAGAAGGCGGGCAAGATCGCCAATCTCGCCGCCGCGATGGAGGCCGAGCCCCTGCCCGCCTCCGGCACGGCCATCGGCCACACCCGTTGGGCCACCCACGGTGCCCCCACCGACGCCAACTCCCACCCGCACCTCGCCGGGAGGGCCGCGGTGGTCCACAACGGGATCATCGAGAATCATGCCGCGCTCCGGGACGGCCTGACGGGGCCGTTCGCCTCGGAGACCGACTCGGAGGTGGCTGCTCATCTCCTGGACCGCGAACTCGCCGCTGGGGCGGACCTCGTCGAGGCGATGCGTGCCGTGGTGAAGCGGCTGGAGGGAACCTTCACGCTCGTCGCCGTCGACGCCAAGGACCCGGACCGGATCGTCGCCGCCCGCCGCAACTCACCGCTGGTGGTGGGGATCGGTGACGGCGAGTACTTTCTCGCCTCGGACGTCGCGGCGTTCATCGCCCACACGCGCGACGCGCTCGAACTGGGTCAGGACCAGGTCGTCGAGCTGACCCGTGAGGGCGTCGAGGTGACCGACTTCGACGGCAACCCCGCCCCGACGCGGTCCTTCCACGTCGACTGGGACCTCACCGCCGCGCAGAAGCAGGGCTACGACTGGTTCATGCGCAAGGAGATCTTCGAGCAGCCCAAGGCCGTCGCCGACACGCTCCTGGGGCGCACCAATGAGCGCGGGGAAATCGTCCTCGACGAGATCCGCATCAGCCCCGAGGAACTGCGCCGCATCAACAAGATCGTCATCGTCGCCTGCGGGACGGCCTTCTACGCCGGACTCGTCGCCAAGTACGCGATCGAGCACTGGACCAGGATCGCCTGCGAGGTCGAGCTGGCCTCCGAGTTCCGGTACCGCGACCCGATCATCGACCCCATGACCCTTGTGGTGACCATCTCGCAGTCCGGCGAGACCGCCGACACGCTCATGGCCATCCGGCACGCCCGGGAGCAGCACGCCAAGGTCATCGCGATCTGCAACACCAACGGCGCCACCATCCCGCGCGAGTCCGACGCCGTCATCTACACCCACGCCGGGCCGGAGATCGGGGTGGCCTCCACGAAGGGGTTCACCACCCAGCTCATCGCCTGCTACCTGCTGGGCCTGTTCCTCGCCCAGGTGCGGGGGATGAAGTACGCCGACGAGATCCGGACCATCCTCGACGAATTGCAGCGCATGCCGGAGGAGATGCAGCGGGTTCTCGACGCGCAGCAGCAGGTCCTCGACCTGGCGGGCGAGCTGAAGGACGCGCCGTCGGTGCTGTTCCTCGGCCGTCACGTCGGGTACCCCGTCGCCCTCGAGGGGGCACTCAAGCTCAAGGAGCTCGCCTACATCCATGCGGAGGGATTCGCGGCGGGTGAGCTCAAGCACGGCCCGATCGCGCTCGTCTCCCCGGGACTGCCCATGTTCGTCGTCGTGCCGCCCCACAGCCGTGACCAGCTGCGCGACAAGGTGATCTCCAACATCGCCGAGGTGCGGGCCAGGGGGGCGCGCACCATCGTGCTGGCCGAGGCCGACGACGCGGAGGCGCGCGAGCACGCGGACGTCTTCCTCGCGCTGCCGCGGGTCTCGACGCTCATCCAGCCGTTGCTGGCGATCCTGCCGCTGCAACTGTTCGCCTGCGAGGTCGCCACCCAGCGCGGCCACGACGTCGACCAGCCCCGCAACCTGGCGAAGTCCGTCACCGTGGAGTGAGCAGGCGGTGGCCGCGTAGGCTGGCCGGATGATCGTCGGTATCGGCACGGACCTGTGCGTCATCGAACGTTTCGAGGCGATGTTGGCGCGACGCCCGGGGATCGCCGAGCGGCTCCTCACCCCCGGCGAGCGTGCCCTGCCCGTGCGCTCACAGGCGGCCCGGTTCGCCGCGAAGGAGGCGCTCGCCAAGGCGCTGCGGAGTCCCGGAGGGCTGCGCTGGCTCGACGCGGAGGTGGTCACCGACCAGGCCGGGGCGCCCGCCTTCGTCCTCACCGGCACCGTCGCCCGGGCCGCGGCGGCGCTCGGGGTCTCAAGGGTGCATCTCAGTCTCTCCCACGACGGCGGCCTCGCCACGGCCTTCGTGGTGTGCGAGTCATGACCCGGGATCCGCAGCTTGGCCAGCTCGCCGACCTGTGGCCCGTGCCCGGTGCGACGAGCCACAAGTACAGCCGGGGCGTCGTCGGCATCGATGCGGGCTCGGCCCGTTACCCGGGGGCGGCGTTGCTGGCCGTGGCAGGCGCGCTCGGGGCGGGGCCCGGCATGGTCCGTTACCTGGGCTCGGCACCCGGGGAGCTCGTCGTCGCCCGGTTCCCCAGTGTGGTGCTCGCCGACGGTCAGGTCCAGGCCATGGTGCTCGGCCCCGGCTGGGGAGAACGCAGCGACGCCGGACGTCGGCTGGAGGAGGCGATCGAACGGGAGGTCCCCCTGGTCCTCGACGCGGAGGCCCTGCGGTTGCTGCCCCGTCGGCTGCCACACGGCAGCCTCGCCACCCCACACGCAGGAGAACTGGCCGCCATGCTCGCCACCGAACGCCCGGTCGTCGAGGCCGACCCGGCCGCCGCAGCGCGTCGTGCCGCTGCGCAGTTCGGGGTGACGGTGCTGCTCAAGGGGGCCATCCAACCGGTCGTCACTCCGGAGGGTGTGATCAGGCGCGCGATTCCAGGACCGGCATGGACCGCCCAGGCGGGATCGGGGGATGTGCTCGCCGGGGTCTGCGGGACGCTGCTCGCTGCGGGTCTGTCAGCCGCGGACGCGGCCTGGGCGGCCGCCAGCCTCCAGGCCGTCGTCGCCGCCCGTCACCCGGGTCCCTGGACGCCGGACGTCCAGGCCGCACGGTTCCCACAGGTCGTGGCCGACCTCGCCCGGGACGCGTCAGGATCGTGCTGTGCAAATGGGGTCCCTCCGGACGGGACAGGGCCGGATCGCCCGACCGGATGAGGGAGCGGCTACGCGAATCCACGGCGGCGGACCCGTGTCGAGATCTCCGGGGGATTCGCGCCCAGCTCGAGTGCCAGCAGCCACCATGGTCACGAATCGCCGTGCTGCTTCCATGGCGGCGTTGACATCGCGATCTCACCGAAGCAAGGCGGCGATTCGTGACCAGCCCATCCTTCAGTCACCTCCTCCCACCGGCCGCCAGTGTGCTGATTCGCCTGCCTTGGTTCGGAAATGCCTGCCTTGTCCGGAATCGCCTGCCGAACAAGGCAGGCGAGCCACACCGAAGGCAGGCGAACCCGCGTCAAGGCAGGCGAACCCGCCGCGGTCACGGATCGACGTCGTGGAGGATTGTGCGGGGAGGGTGGCCTCGGCTCGGGGGCAGCCTTGATGCCTCCGCTGAGCAACCCTCCGGGTGCCGAGGTCTCACCTCGCCTGCACGCGGCGGCTCCAATCCCGCAGCAGGGCGGCGACGATCTCGGGCTGTTCCAGATGCACGTTGTGCCCTGCTTCGTCGAGGACCGCGAAGCTTGCCCGTGGATAGGCTGACAGCAGTTCATGCTGATCCCGGAAGCCGACCACGTGGTCCTGTCTTCCCGTCACGATGAGCGTCGGCCCTTCAAACGGGGGAACCGAGTGCTCCGGGGCGGCGCCGAGGCTGTACCGCCGACCGAGTCGAGCCATCGCCACCGGGTCCGCGGCCTTGATTCCGGGCAGGGCGGCATCCCTGAAGCGTTCCCAGGAAGGTCTGGTCCAGCAGGTGGCGATCTGGGTGAACTCCTCACGGTCCGGCTCGGGCAGCGACGCCAGTAGGGCCTCGTCCCGTGCCACCACCGTCTGTTCGGGGACGCGACGTGCCGAGACATCCGAGTCCACCACCGGGGCGAGCAAGGCGACCCCACGCACCTGTTCCCGATGTCGCGCCGCCAGCCAGCGCACCAGGAGACCACCGAGCGAGTTGCCGAGCAGCGCGAAGGGCTGCTCTCCCAGCAACTCGGCGACTGTCTGTTCCAGCCAGTGAGCAATCTCCGGCAACCCGCCGGGGCCTTCACTGAGGGGAGGAGTCCCTCCGAATCCCGGCAGGTCCAGGTAGATGCGTTCCCAACCGCAGGAGTCGAGGGTGTCGTCGAGTGCGAGCAGCAGCCGATGGTCAACCCCGTTGCCATGCACCAGGACGAGTGGCTCTCCCTCGCCCCGTCGCACCACGTGACCACGGCGGCCAGCGATCCGCTGCCCCTCATCGTTCCGGGCATCCATGTTCCAAGCCTAGATGAGCGAGAGGTGCCCGCGACGCAGCGTGTGGTGCCGACCGAGGCGGCTTGAGACGTTACCTTGGGCGCGATCTCGTCAGGGCGCCCGGATCCGGGTCTGCCCTGAAGCGGACGATCACTCATGAGTTGCCGGACGGAACGAACATTCGCCTCCCTGACCTGGTTTCAGCTTAGAGGGCGCGCGGATAGGTGCATCTACTGCGGTCGCCCCGGTGTCCCCCCTGGCTGTGTTGTCCTCCTCGAACGCACGATCCAGTGTGCTCTTCGTCGTCCGCCTTGCCAGGACGCCACCGTGACGATCCTCGTCACGATCCCCCTATCCGCGCACCCTCTCAGAGGGAGCGGCTCACCAAGTTCCCAGTGCGAATGCTGTGCGACGTCTGCAGGACGCCGTGACGCTGTTGGCCTGTGCCGGACCCGGAGGTCTGGTCCCTGCCCCGAGCACGTCGATGCGCGCGAACCTGAACCACGTGGTGAAGTGTCTGTGGGCGGTGGGGCGCCAGCAGTGCCAGCGAATCGAGTTCGAGCCGTCCAATGCACTCAGACCTTTCGTCAGGACTGGGTGGTTCCGTCCTTCCTCGGCTCCACCACCGTCGCGGCGTCCACGCGCCGCCGCCCCGCACCCGGGAGGGGGTGACCACGTGGGGTCCTCCTGGGCCGCTCAGCAGTCCTGAATCGTCGTGGTCTCCTTCTCGCCCTTCTACACTCGGGCCATGCGGATTGACCTCAATGCGGATGTGGGGGAGTCTTTCGGCCGGTGGCGGCTCGGTGACGACGAGGCCCTCTTGGCGCAGATCTCCAGCGCGAACGTCGCCTGTGGTTTCCATGCGGGTGATCCGCTCACACTCACCACCACGTGCCGGATCGCCCGAGAACGCGGGGTCGCGATCGGGGCCCAGGTCAGTTACCGGGACCTCGCCGGGTTCGGGCGGCGTTTCATCGACGCCACCCACGACGAGCTGCGTGCGGATGTGGTCTACCAGATCGGGGCGTTGCAGGGAATCAGCCGGGCGGTGGCCTACGTCAAACCCCACGGCGCGCTCTACCACGCCACGATCAGCAACGAGGCCCACGCCGCCGCCGTCGTCGACGCGGCCGCCCGGTTCGGGCTGCCCCTGCTGGGCCTGCCCGGCTCCCTTCTCCTCCGGCTCGCAGTGGACAGGGGACTCCGAGCCATTCGGGAGGGTTTCGCCGATCGTGGCTATCTTCCCGATGGTCGTCTGGTGCCCCGCGACCAGCCCGGCGCCCTCGTCACCGATGCCGACGCCGTCGCCGCCCGGGTGGTGCGGCTGGCCACGACGGGGGAGATCGAGGCCGTCGACGGCACCGTGCTGCGTCCCCGGGTGGACTCGGTGTGCCTCCACGGCGACACCCCCGGCGCGGCCCAGTTGGCAGCTCGGGTGCGCGATGCGCTGACCACGGCGGGCGTCGAGGTCGCCTCCTTCGCATGAGGTTCCTGCCCTGCGGGGAACGGGCGGTCCTCATCGAGTTCGCCGAACTCACCGAGGTTCTCGCCGCGGAGGCGAGGCTGCGGGACCGTGTCACCTCCGGCGAGCCTCCCTGGCGCCGCGTCGTCGACATCGTCGCTGCGCAACGAACCCTGCTCGTCACCCATCACCCGGGCGACCTCCGGTCCGTCCTCGAGGCAGCACTGGATGGACTCCGTCCTGAGCTGCCCGTGCCGCAGGATGAGGTTGTCATCGACGTCCTCTATGACGGCGAGGACCTCGCCGAGGTGGCGGAACTGACCGGTCTCAGCGTGAGCGGGGTGGTCGCCGCGCACACCTCAACCCCGTGGCGGGTGGCCTTCGGTGGGTTCGCGCCGGGCTTCGCCTATCTCGTCGGAGGCGACCCCCGACTCGCGGTACCGCGACGCAGCATCCCTCGGTCCCGCGTCCCTGCCGGATCGGTCGGTCTGGCGGATCGGTTCAGCGGCGTCTACCCGACGGCATCCCCCGGGGGCTGGCAGCTCATCGGGCGCACCGACGCCACGCTCTTCGACGCCGACGCCGAGCCGCCCGCACTCCTGAAACCCGGCAGCCTCGTCCGTTTCCGCAGCGTGAGGACGTTGGCGACGCCGACCCGTCGCAGTCCCGCGGCCACGGTGGTGGCGGGGCGTGCCATCACCGTCGAGCACACGGTGTTTCCCCTCACCGTCCAGGACCGTGGCCGTCCGGGGCGCGCTGCGATGGGGGTCGGGGTCTCCGGCGCGGCGGACCGCGGCGCGTACCGACGAGGCGCGCTGCTGGTCGGCAACCGCGCCGGCGAGGCGGCGCTGGAGATCACCATGGGGCAGTGCGTCCTGCAGGCCGTGGGCACCCTCACCATCGCCCTGACCGGCGCCCGCTGTCCTGCCGACGTCGACGGGCACCCCGTGCCGATGGGGCACCCCCTGCTCCTCCCCGACGGTGCGAGGCTCACCCTCGGCACGCCGAGTTCCGGGCTGCGCACCTACCTCTCGGTCGCCGGAGGCATCGACACCGCCCCGGTGCTGGGGTCGCGGTCCTTCGACACCCTGGGGCGGATCGGGCCGGAACCCTGCACGGCCGGTGCCGTGATCCCGGTGGGGGAGACCGCAGCGGGATGGGGGCGCCCGGTGCCGTCCGAGCCGCCGAGGCGCGACGCCGGGATCCTGCGTTATGTTCCGGGCCCACGGGAGGACTGGGTGCAGGACCTGGCGGGCAGCCACTGGCAGGTCAGCCCGGAGGTGGATCGGGTGGGGGTAAGGCTGGTCGGGGACCCCCTGCCCAGGCGCTCCGGGGAACTACCGAGTGAACCGGTGGTGGCAGGGACCATCCAGGTTCCGCCAAGTGGGCTGCCCGTGCTCTTCCTGGCCGACCATCCGTTGACCGGGGGCTATCCCGTCGCAGCTGTGCTCACCGAGGAGGCCATCGACCTTGCAGCACAGCTTCGTCCCGGTGAGGAGGTGGTCCTGCTGCCGATCGATGGTCGGTGAGATCCTGTCAGTGCCGGGTTGTAGGTTGAGTCCCATGGCACACAACTCATCCCGCATCTCCCACCCCGACTCGGTGCAGCAGTTCTGGACCTGGTGGGAGGAACATCGCATTGAGGTGGCCCGCGCCGTCGCCACCGGGGAACAGGTCGAACGGATCGCCGAGGAACTGACCACACGGCTGGATCAGGTCGATGAGCGGCTCGCCTGGGAGGTCGGGGCGGGCGACGGGGGCTCGGCGATGGTGCTCGTCATCTCGGCGGAGGGGGACCCTGCGCTCCGCGCCCTCGCCCGGCGTGTCGTACTGGCGGCACCACCTGCCGATGCGCAGTGGTGCTACGCCGATCTCAAGGCACCGAAGAGTGGCGGGGTGCTGAGCTTCGCAGGGCATGATCTCGACCTCGACGACGCCCGGGTGGCCGTGGAGCAGGACCCGACCAAGGTCCACCTCGAGGTGTGGCACCCGGTCTTCACGCAGGTGGATGAGGACACGCGCCTGCGGTTGGCCTTCCTCATGCTGGACACCGTCGTCGGCGAGGAACGCATCGAACTGTGGGTGGGGGCTGTCGAGGCGGCCGAGGAGGAGCCGGAGGATGCGGTGCCCCTCGCCGAGGTGCAGCGCGCCATCGACGACCTGCGGGCCTCCTTCCTGGCGGAGGGTGGCGAGCCCTGCTGGACCCTGCTCCAGGGGGAGGGGCCGAACGGGCCCTTGGTGGCTCGCGTCCAGTTCCCGGTCCACAGCCTGGTCAACCCGCTGTGGGAGACCCACGTCGCCATTGAGCGTCGATACCCGGACGACAGCGGCACCGGGTTCCCCGGGGAGGAGGACCACGAACTCAACGGCCGGATCGAGGACGAGATCATGGCCAGTTGTGGCCGGGACGGGGACCTGAGGGCCGTGGAGACGGGCGGCGGACGGGTCCTGTGGCACTGCTTCGCGGACCCGACCACGGGGCTCGCCGCACGGTTGCAGGACATCGCCCACCGCCACGGCGCGCAGGTGACCATCGAGCACGATCCCGCCTGGGAGACGATCGACCACCTGGGCTGACCGCCGACGACCCGTCGGGATTGGCACTCCACTTGATTGAGTGCTAACCGGGGTATAGCTTTGGTTCTGGCACTCGACCAGTTCGGGTGCCAGCCCCGGGTGGCACCGCGACGACGCCCGGACCGGAAACCGAAACTGACCCGGCGCTGCGCCGGAGAACACAGAAAGGGGCCTGACGTGGCAACCACGATCAAGCCGCTCGAGGACCGCGTCCTCGTCAAGCCGCTCGAGGCTGAGCAGACCACCGCTTCCGGCCTGGTCATCCCCGACACCGCCAAGGAGAAGCCGCAGGAGGGTCAGGTCGTCGCGATCGGCCCCGGCCGTATCGACGACAAGGGCAACCGCGTCCCGCTGGATGTCGCCGAGGGCGACGTCGTGATCTTCTCGAAGTACGGCGGCACCGAGGTCAAGTACGACGGTGCGGAGTACCTGCTGCTGAACGCCCGCGACATCCTCGCCGTCGTCTCCCGCTGAACGGGGTAGCGCAACATGGCAAAGACTCTGCAGTTCGACGAGGACGCGCGCCGCTCACTCGAGCGGGGTGTGGACACCCTCGCCAACACCGTCAAGGTGACGCTCGGCCCCAAGGGCCGCTACGTCGTGCTCGACAAGAAGTGGGGCGCCCCCACCATCACCAACGATGGTGTGACCGTCGCCAAGGAGGTCGAGCTCGAGGACCCGTACGAGGATCTCGGCGCGCAGCTGGCCAAGGAGGTCGCCACCAAGACCAACGACGTCGCCGGTGACGGCACCACCACCGCCACGGTGCTCGCCCAGGCGCTGGTCCACGAGGGCCTCCGCGCCGTCGCCGCCGGTTCCAACCCGGTCGGCCTCAAGCGGGGCATCGACAAGGCCGTCGAGGCCGTTGTCGAGCGTCTCCACGCCAACGCCCGCGCCGTCGACACCACCGCCGACATGGCGTCGGTCGCCACCATCTCCTCGCGTGACGAGCAGATCGGTGCGCTCATCGCCGACGCCTTCGACAAGGTGGGCAAGGACGGTGTCATCACCGTCGACGAGTCCAACACCTTCGGCACCGAGCTGGAGTTCACCGAGGGCATGCAGTTCGACAAGGGCTACCTGTCCCCGTACTTCGTCACCGACGCCGACCGCATGGAGGCCGTGCTCGAGGATCCCTTCATCCTCATCCACTCCGGCAAGATCTCCTCGATGAACGACCTGCTCCCGCTGCTGGAGAAGGTCATCGCCGCCAAGGGCACCCTGTTCGTGGTGGCCGAGGACGTCGACGGTGAGGCGCTGAGCACGCTGGTGGTGAACAAGATCCGTGGCACCTTCACCTCCGTCGCCGTCAAGGCCCCGGCCTTCGGTGACCGGCGCAAGGCCATGCTCGAGGACATCGCGATCCTCACCGGTGGCCAGGTCGTGGCCCCCGAGGTCGGCCTCAAGCTCGACCAGGTGGGCCTCGAGGTCCTGGGCCGGGCCCGCCGCGTGGTGGTGACCAAGGACAACACCACCATCGTCGACGGTGCCGGCGACTCGGCCGAGGTTCAGGCCCGCGTGGCCCAGCTGCGCGCCACCATCGAGCGCACCGACTCCGACTGGGATCGTGAGAAGCTCCAGGAGCGGGTCGCGAAGCTGGCCGGTGGCGTCTGCGTCATCAAGGTGGGTGCCGCCACCGAGGTGGAGCTGAAGGAGAAGAAGCACCGCATCGAGGATGCCGTCTCCGCCACCCGTGCGGCCATCGAGGAGGGCATCGTCGCCGGTGGCGGCTCCGCCCTCATCCACGCCGCCAAGGTGCTCGAGGGTGGCCTCGGGCTGGAGGGCGACGAGCGTGTCGGCGCCGCGATCGTGGCGAAGGCCGTCGTCGAGCCGCTGCGGTGGATCGCCGAGAACGGCGGCGAGGCCGGATACGTCATCACCTCGAAGGTCGCCGAGATGGAGCCCGGCTTCGGGTACAACGCCAAGACCGGGGAGTACCAGAACCTGGTCGAGGCCGGCGTCATCGACCCGGTGAAGGTCACCCGCTCCGCGCTGGCCAACGCCGCCTCGATCGCCTCCCTGCTGCTCACCACCGAGACCCTCGTGGTGGAGAAGAAGGACGACGACGAGGCCAAGTGACGCGCCTCAGTCACGCCGGGCCCCGGGACCACATGGTCCCGGGGCCCGGTTCTTCGTGGTGATGTCCGGCCTGTTCCGGGATCGACACCCGATCCGCACAGCTGCTGTGTCAAGACGCCAGTCGGCCGGACGGGGGGCGAGCTGGGGGGTTGTCGGCTGTGTGGCGGCCTGATTAGAGTCCAAGACGACCCCAAAAATGAGTCGTTTCAAAGGGTCGTTCGACATCCCCTACGGAAGTGGAGTCCCAAGATGACTGTCAGTCGTCGAAGCATCCTCATGGCCGCAGCAGGGCTGCCGGCCGTGTCCCTCCTGGCCGGTGCCCCCATGGCCTCGGCCGATACCAGCACCAATGCCACCTTCTACCTCTCCGAGCGCGGGGACGACAACGCCGCCGGCACATCACACCGGCAGGCGTGGCGGAGCCTGGAACGGCTCCAGAAGGCCTTCGAGGACGGTCAGGTCGGTTACGGCTCGACGGTGCTGTTCCGAAGCGGCCATCGTTTCTACGGTGAGCTGTCCGCAATCCCCGAGCTCAACGGCCAGGGCCGGTTGACCCTGGGTGCCTACGGGCGTGGTCGACGCCCCCAGATCATGGGGTACAAGGTGCTCAACAAGCCCGAGGCCTGGACCAAGGTCGGCCCCAACCTGTGGCGGATCAATCTGGGTGATCCCGACACCCACGTCGGCAACAAGATGGCTCGTGCCGACCGCGATGCCAACGTCGGTTTCCTGAGGGTCGACGGGGTCATCAAGGGTCACAAGAAGGCCACCGTTGACGAACTCTCGGAGGAATGGCACTTCCACTCCGACCAGGAGCAGAAGACGCTCACCATCTTCCGTTCCGAGAACCCATCCAAGGTTGGGGACCTCCGCATCAGCGTCAACGGACGCCTCGTCCAGGCCCGCTCGCACATGACCATCGAGGGCCTCGACCTCATCGGCACCGGTGGCCACGGTGTGCAGGTCGTCGATGCCGACGAGGTACAGATCCTCGACAACCGCATCCGGGACATCGGTGGCAGCTACCTGTACGAGACCACCCGGTACGGCAATGGTGTGGAGATGTGGATCAACACCAAGGATGTCCTGGTCCAGGGCAACATCATCTATGAGGCCTATGACGTGGGTGTCACCATGCAGGGATCGCAGATCCTCGGCCCCACCGAGTGGAACGAGCCGTGGCGCACCGGTTGGAAGAACGTCCACGTGAGGGACAACAGGATCGCCCGCAACAGCCAGTCCTTCGAGATCTGGGCACGCGGATTCGAGCAGAAGGGCAAGGAGACCATCTACGACCACAGCCTGGCCTCGGGGTACCGCAACTGCTCCTTCACCGGCAACCACTGCACCGACGCGGGTGCCGGCTGGGGGCAGGCCGTCCGACCGAACCCACAGGAGGGTGGCGTCCACTTCCTGTCCTACAACGAGGACCTCCACATGGACCTCAAGGTGACGGGCAACAAGTTCCTGGGTGCCCTCAACGCCTACATGTACCGGCAGCCGGAGCAGGAGAATGACCTCGTCATCGATGAGAACGTCATCAAGCTGAAGGCAGGTCAGCGGCTCCAGGCGGATCGCCCGCAGGAGGGTGCGACCCAGCAGTTGCAGACCATCGAGGAGCACGTCGAGTGGTCCCGTGACACCGGTTTCGACCGCAACAGCGAGTTCATCATCGGCTGACACGAGTTCGATCGGGCCGACGCCGGAGGATCACTCCGACGTCGGCCCGATGTCCTGTTTCCGGAACACGTGATCTCCGCAGGGAGAAAATCCTCTCATGTACATGTCAAGATTGCGTCAATTCTTCATCAATTTCATGTCAAGAAATGGGTGCATCAAAAGGGTTTTCCAGGGCTGGCCGAAAGGCGGGCCCTCGTTGCCTTGTGGGAGGTATTCGTGGTGGTTAATCTGACCAAAGGCTCGTTGATGAATCGTTTCAACGGGTTGTCCAGAATATCCACAGAATGGAGTAGTCGGATGTCCTTGAGTCGTCGCAGCCTTCTCACCACGGCAGGTGCGCTGCCCGCGGTCGCGCTGTTGGCAGGCATGCCCGCCGACGCGTCCGCGCAGTCGCGGCGCACCTACTTCGTCTCCCTCCAGGGTGACGACAACGCCGCGGGAACCTCTGAGAGCACGGCATGGAAGACCATCAACCGGGTCAACAAGGCCTTCGCCGAGGGGCAGATCGTCCACGGTGACAGCGTGCTGTTCCAGCGTGGCCAGCGCTTCTTCGGTGAGTTCAACCAGCTCTCCGAGCCCCAGGGTGATGCCCGCCTGACCATCGGCGCCTACGGCACCGGCGCGCACCCCGTCATCATGGGCTACAAGGTGCTTGACCGCTCCCGGGCGTGGTCCAAGGTGGGCGACAACCTGTGGCAGATCGATCTCAGTGATCCCAACAACTACCGCGGCAACACGTGTTCGCAAGAGATCAGGGAAGCAAACATCGGTTTCCTGCGGGTGAGTGGAAAGCGTTTCTACGGTGCCAAGAAGTTCTCCCTCGGAGAACTGCAGGCCGAGTTCGACTTCCATTCGGATCACAAGTCCAAGCTCCTGACCCTGGTCTGCTCCGAGAATCCCGCCGGTCGGGGCCTGCTGGCTGCTGCCGATGGGTTGATGGTCCCGGCGCGGTCGAACACCACCATTCAAGGGCTCGATCTCATCGGCATCGGAGGCCATGGCATCCATGTCGACAAGGGCAACTCCGGCGTCCGCATCATCGACAACCACATCCACCACATCGGTGGCAGCCATCTCATCTGGGTGACCGACAAGGTGTTCCGTTACGGCAACGGCATCGAGATGTGGATCGGCACCAGCGACATCGTGGTCGAGGGCAACCGGGTCTACGACGTCTACGACGTGGCTTTCACGATGCAGGGCGATCAGTCGGGTCCCCACCTCGGTTGGCGGGACATCCACATCCGGGGCAACAGCACCAACCGGTGCACCCAGTCCTTCGAGGTCTGGGCAGGAGGCGGCGACCATGGCCCCGAGGCGGGTTACCGCAACTGCACCTTCACCGGGAACAACTGCCACAACGCCGGGACCGGATGGGGCCAGGAGGCCCGCCCCAACAAGGATGAGGGTGGTGTGCACCTGCTGTCCTACTCCGAGCCGCTGCCGATGGATCTCAAGATCACCGGCAACCGGTTCGCCGGGGCGGTCAACGCCTACATGTACCGTCAGCCGGAGCACCGCTCGCAGATGACCATCGACAACAACACCATTGAGCTGAAGGCTGGGCAGAAGCTCCAGCACCAGCGTGGTGAGCTCATCGAGCAGCATGCCGCTTGGTCCGAGGCCACTGGTTTCGACAAGAACTCCAAGTTCGTCATCAAGTGATCCCTCGACGACGGGGCGCCCCACAACGGGGTGCCCCGTTCGTCATGCCAGCAGTTCCTCGATCCACGCCAGGAGGTCGGGGCGGTTGAGCGGTGCGGCCAGGTCCCGGGCCTCGAGTGCCAGGCGGCGGGCCTCGTCAATCATCCCGAGTTCCGCCGTCGCGTGGCTGAGGTTGCGCAGCCCCACCGCCAGGTCGACGCGTGGCTGCTCTCCGGGGTGCTCGGCGACAATCCGCCGGGCGATGGCCGCGGACTCCGCGTAATGGGCCACCGCGCTGGCCCAGTCGGCTCGCTCCGCCGCCACGTCGCCGACGTTGTCGAGGGCGATCTGCAGGTCGTGCAGGGCATCGAAGCCGGGCTGGGCCAGGGCGATGCCGCGCTGGATCTCGAGGCTCTCGGTGTAGTACCCGTGTGCCTTCTCCCAGTCCTCGCGCAGCATGGCGAGGTCAGCCAGTTCGTCGAGGGCGATGGCGAGTCCCTGCTTCGCCTCGAGGCCGCCCTCCCGGGCCTCGACGGCGCGGATGTGGGTGAGGAACTCCAGGTAGTACGCCTCGACCTCGTCCCATCGCTCCTGGGCGATTGCCAGCTGCGCCACCTGGTGCAGGGCGGTGCTCAGTCGCCGCACGTTCTCCAGGGTCGGCTCGGCTGCGACGAGGGCGCGCGAGAGCAGGAGGTCCTCGGCGATCCGACCTTCCATCGTGAGCCGGTCGATGAGGGTGTTGCGGCGTTCCTCGTAGGTGGCGGCGTCCAGGAAGGTGGTGTGGTCCATCGGCTGTCCCCGGGTGAGGGTGGCCACGACGTGTTCCCGCCCGAGCAGCTCGGTGGCGTGGGTGAACAGTGCCCAGTCGCGGAAGGCGTCACGGATCTGCCACCAACGCAGCGATCGTATCGGTTCGAGGCCGGGGCCGGGGTAGACGACGAAGGCATCACCGGAGGGGAAGCAGCCGCCCGCGCTGGTGTCCCGCCACGGGTCGAGGGGGCCGCGGGAGAGGGCCCGGAAGTAGAAGTCGAAACCCCAGTGCAGGAACCCGTTGGCCCCGGTGGTGAACAGCTGCAGCCCGATCATCCGGATGCGTGACGGGTCCATCGCGATGAACCGGTTGGCCAGGTCGGCCTGGATCACGCAGTGGTACACCCAGTTCGGTTCCACCCCGGCATCCCGCCACCTCGGTACCGCATCGGTTGCCACGACGGGTTCGTCGACGAGGTCCCGGAACGCGGGCTCGGACAGTGCGTCGAGGGTGGGGAGATCGCCCAGGGCCTCCCTGAGGCGACGTCGCGCCTCGCCGAACCGCTCGGCGGTGGCGGGGTCGGGCTCGTCGGAGATGTGCACGAAGGGGGTCAGGGTGGGGAACTCGGCCAACAGGCCCCGGACGAAGGGGAGCAGCTGGTCGAGGAACGCGAGGTAGGTCTCGTCGTCGGCGGGGGTGTGCCAGCCGAATCGCAGCTCGGGATCGGCGCCGTCGCGCGCCACCCGGATCGGCGGGGCACATCTGGCTCCCCACTGGGTGAACAGGGGCGGGGTCTCGACATGCCTCATCCCCGCCGCCACCATGAGACCGAGGAAGCGTCGCGCCCGATCCGCGTCGAAGGTGTACTCGCCGGAGGGTGAGCAGCTGATCCGAAGGAGTTGCACATCCGGCCGGTAGGTGCCCTCGGCGGTGTCCAGGGCCGGGGCCCACAGCGGGGCGATCGTCCCGGTCACCCCCATCGCCGCGGCGCATCGGAGGTGGGCGGCGATGGTGTTCCAGTGCTCCTCGCTGAAGGGGGTCACGTCGTAGGCGTGGAGCAGGCAGTCGGGGTGGAGCCACTGGGAGAACCACGGGCCGTCGGGGGCGGTCAACGTCGGCAGGACACGCAACAGCGGGATCTCCCGGACGCCGAGTGGCGAGGGGGTGCCGTCCCACTCATCGACGAGGGAGCCGGTCACGCGCACGGTGGTGTCCCCGGCTGGATGCAGCACGACGTGGAGGCAGTGCCAACCGAGGTGGGTGGCGGCCAGGGTCACCTCCACGTGGGCGTGCCCGTCGTCGACGGGGAGCAGCGGATCCGGGAGCAGGGTGGGGGCGTCGGCGATGAAACCGGTGGTGTTGCCCTCGAAGTGAGGGATCTGGACGGGAACGAGCTCGGCGCGGGTGACCTCGATGTCGCAGCCAGGGGCCTCAACGGCCAGCCGGAACCGTTGCTCGACGCGGGAGTTGCGGGTCTCCGGCAGCCGCCACGCGACGAGGAACCGGGCCGGTTCATCGCTCCAGGTCATGAGCGCCTCGACCTCGGGGCCGACGGGGCCACCGGGTGGGACATGGGCCAGGGGGGAGAGGACGGTGAACTGTGCGGTCATGTGAGCTCCAGAGGTGGCAGGCCGGTGCCGGGGCGGGGACACCTTGCGATCTCCAGGGCCAGGTCCACGAACATCATGTTCGCCCAGGAGAACCAGGGGCGGGTGAAATCGCAGGGGTTCAGGACATCGTAGGACTCGTGCATCCAGCCGGTGCCGCCGGTGGTCGCCATGAGCAGGTCCAGGGCCGAGCCCCGATCCGCCGGGCTCGTCGCGGTGAGCCCGGCGACGGCGACCCCGATCGGCCAGACCCGTCGGCCCGGGGTGTGCGGGGAACCCACCCCGCCCCGGCCGTCGGGGCCGGTGTGGAAGTGTGGATTGGCGGGGGAGAGGACCCGCTGACGGGTGGCGAGGTACAGCGGATCATCGTCGGCGAGGACACCCAACCAGGGCAGGGAGAGCAACGAGGGGACGTTGGCGTCGTCGCAGAACACGTGCGCCCCCGCCCCGTCCACCTCGTAGGCGAGGACCCCGTCGACGATGCCGTGGCGCCGGACGGCCTCGACAATCGCGGCGCTGAGGTCCCGGGCACGGGCGCCCAGCCCGGGCAGCTCGGTGAATCCCCGCAGGGTGCTGGCGAGGTACAGGTTGGCGGGGATGTTGAAGCCCAGCTCGCAGGCGTCGTCGCTGGGCCGGAACCCCTGCCACACCAGGCCCGTGGAGGTGGTCAGCAGTCCGCGTCCCGCGCGGGTCAGGGTGTCGGAGGCGGACGCACCGGGGCGCTCGAACCGGTAGGGGCTGGTGGCCTCGTGGTCCTGCTCCGTCTCCGCCACCGTGAGGATCGCGGCGAGGGCAGGTTCAAAGTCGGGGCTGCGCCAGCTGCTGCAGCCGAGCCGCTCCAGTCGCAGCGCCAGGTCGAGGGGATGGGTGAGGGAGTCCAGCTCCCACTTGCGTTCCCACACGTGGGGGTGTTGCCGGGGCTCGTCGTCGTCCCAGCGGTTCCCGTTCGGGGCGGCGTTGAAGGCGTTGGCGTACGGGTCCAGTCGGATCATCTGCCAGTGTCGCCGCAGCAGCGACGCCGCGACCTCCAGCAGGTCCGGATCCCCCAGCCGCAGGAACGGGGCCAGCTGGAGGCACGAGTCGCGTAGCCACATCGCGGGGATGTCGCCGGTGATGACGAAGGCCTCGCCCGTGAGATCCACCGTCGTCGTCGCGGTGTTGCGCAGGAAACGGACACACATCTCCGCCGCCGTCACGCCCGACGAGGCCGCCACGACCGCGTGCAGCCGCGTCAGCGTCGCCTCCGACACCTCCAACGGCCTGGTGGTCGGGGTGCCGAGGGTCACCATTCGTAGGCGAGGTTCCGGGTCGGCCCCACCGACGGGATGTCCACCGCGACCCCCACCTCGTGGTCGGGATCCCAGCCGCCGTCGCGGACCCCGATGAGGTCGAGCAGCAGCGGGGTCACCTCGTGGCTCCTGAGGCTCCGGAGCCTGCCCTCGGCGTCCTGCCAGCGTTCCGGGAGCTCGACGGGGCCGCCCAGTCGGTGCAGGATGAGGAACGAGCGACGCACCTCCACCTCGTCCTCCCCGTGGCCGCCCTCCGGCTTGTGTCCGTGGTCGGTGACGACGGCGATGAGCCAGTCCTCACCGAGCGCCTCGTACCGTTCCGCGACGGCCTTCACCAGCGCCCGCACGTGCTCGTCGACCTCGCCGAGGGCGGTGAGATACCCCTCGGACGCGGCGCCGTGACGGTGTCCCGCCTCGTCGACCCCCTCGAAGTAGACGAACGCGGCGTCCGGGCCGACGTGGTTGAGGTGATGGCAGCTGTGGCTGCGGACCTCCATGTCGGCGCTGACACACCCGCGTGAGAAGTCCCGCGCCATGAACGAGACGTGGCGCCCAGCGCGCTGCTGGTCCACCCGCTGGTGGATCACCGGACCCATGGCCCCCACCAGTGCGTCCCAGGTCGACCCGGCGTAGGTGAGGGCCCTCGGGTTGGCGAAGAACACCCTCGACAGGATGTCCGGGCACTCGGCCAACCGGTGGCCGACGAATTCGTTCCACCACACGTTGTTCTGCTCGTGGGTGGTGCCGGTGAGCAGACTCGACCATCCCGGGCCGGAATCCGTCGGGGGTGTCATCCACACCGGGGCGATGAGGCCACCCGCCATGAGCCTCGCCAGGGTCCGGGCGGCGGGTCGCTCCGGGTCGGTGGGTGGCATCTCCGGGCGATCCGCTGGGGCCGCCTCGGCCGCGAAGCGGGGATCGGCCGGATGGTCCGGCTCGGCGAAGCCCGGATGGGCGGTCAGGGCGGCCGGGACTGCGACGTCGATCCTCACGCCGTCGACGCCGATGAGCAGGAGTTTCACGATTCTCCTCCAGGGGTGATGCGCAGGGTCAGGATGGTGAAGGGACTCAGGGTCAGCGGGATCTCCCGCACCGGGCCGCTGAGGTCGACGCGCGGGTCGTCGACGGGATCCTCCAAGGGGTCGACCTCGACGACACGCTCCGCGTCGAAGCCGAGACGCAGGGAGCCCGTCGTCCGGCCGCCGCGTCCCTCGTGGAGCCGGACGACGAGGTCGCCGGAGCCGTCCTCGGCGGGCAGCACCGCGTCGACGTGGATGCCCCTGCCCGTCACGTCGGCCAGCCTCACGGGCGGTGCCGTCACCAGCCGGGGCGGCAGGTTGAGGGTCTGCCCCTCCTCGGCGGCGCTCACCACGTCGGCATCCGTCAGGAGCGAGTAGCTGAGGCTCCGGAAGGAGCGGTCGGCCGACGGATCTGGGAACACCGGTGCCCGCATGAGTGACAGTGACACCCGGACCCCGTCGGCGAGCGGCTGGACGTCGTGGCCGTGGGTGGAGTCGTTGAGGAGTGCGGCCCCGTATCCGGGCTCCTCCACGAGCAGCCACCGCTGCGCCGGCACCTCGAAGCGGGAGAAGTCCCAGGACGTGTTCTCGTGGAGGGGGCGACGCACGTGCCCGAACTGCACCTCGGCGACGTGGTCCCGGGCGTGGATCGCCAACGGGAAGGAGGCCTTGAGGAGGGTCTCGCGTTCGTGCCAGTCCACGTCGATGGCGAGGTCGAGGCGAGGGGTGTCCGCCTCGAGTCGGACGTGCTGGACGATGTCGGAGCTCCCCAGGCGGCGGGTGATCCGCACCTCGGCCCTGAGCCCCTCGCCGAGGATCTCGACCCTGTCGGCGGGCGGGACGGGGATCTCGTTGCCCGGGTTGAGGTAGTGCCGTTCGATGTCCCAGGCGTCGAAGGCGTTGGGGACGTCCTCGAAGGCCCGCAGCTGGTTGCCGACCATCCCGGGAAGCAGCAGGTCGCGGCCCTTGGTGAGGTCCGTGACCTGGGCGAGGTCGCCGTCGCCGTCGATGACCACCCGCAACCGCGAGTTCTCCAGCACCACCATCTCGCCGTCGCGACGGACGGTGGCGAGGGAGTCCGGCTCCCGCACGGCATCGGCGAGGGGGGTG
Source organism: Arachnia propionica (assembly GCF_003932785.1). Taxonomy (GTDB): domain Bacteria; phylum Actinomycetota; class Actinomycetes; order Propionibacteriales; family Propionibacteriaceae; genus Arachnia; species Arachnia propionica_B. The sequence continues at coordinate 48,076 of NZ_RQYT01000003.1, forward strand.
ATGGCCAGGGGACCAGCGGTGACGAGCCGCGGCTGCCCGTCGACCTCCAGCACCCGGGTGACGGGGTGCGCGTGGGGGTTGACGACGGCGGCCACGCTTCCCGTGGTGGGTGACCGGAGGGCGGTGACGGCCCGGTCGGCGAGGACGGCGAGGCGGGTCAGGATCTCGCGGTACTCCTGGCGGGCCACCCGGTGGACCCAGGCGATGGAGGAGCCGGGGAGGATGTCGTGGAACTGGTTGAGCAGCACCTGCCGCCACAGGGTCTCCAGCTCCGCGGCGGGGAAGTCCTCGACGGGGGCGCCGGCGAGCAGTGCCAGGCTCCACAGGAACTCCACCTCCCGCAGCGCGTGCTCGGAGCGACGGTTGCCCTGCTTCATCTCCAGCTGCGAGGTGAAGATGCCGCGGTGGAACTCCAGGTACAGCTCCCCGACGTGCACCGGCGCGTCCGGGTACTCGGCCCGGGCAGCGTCGAAGAACGAGTCGGGATCCCCCATCGTCACCCGAGGGGCACCCTCGAGGTCGGCCAGCCGACGGATGCGCTCCACCATCTGCGCGGTGGGTCCGCCGCCACCGTCTCCGTAACCGAACGGGATGACCTGCCGCGTCGCCCACCCCTTCTCCTTGTAGTTGTCGACGGCGCGTTTCACCTCCTCGGCGCTGATCTCCGAGTCGTAGCAGTTGACCGGCGGGAAGTGGGTGAAGATGCGGGTCCCGTCGATCCCCTCCCACCACATCGTGGAGTGGGGGAGCTGGTTGTGCTGGTTCCATGACAGCTTCTGGGTGAGGAAACCCGTCATGCCGCACCGGGCCGCGATCTGCGGCAGGTTGCCCGGGTAGCCGAACGAGTCCGGCAGCCACAGGGTGCGGCTGCGGGTGCCGAGCTCCCGCTGGAAGAACCGGGTGCCCATCGTGAACTGGCGGATGAGGGCCTCGCCTCCCGGCAGATTCACATCCGACTCGACCCACATCCCGCCGGACGGGAACCACTGGCCCGCGGCAACGGCCCGGCGGACCGCATCGAAGACCTCGGGGTGGCGCTCCTGCAGCCAGGCGTACTGCTGGGCGCTCGTCGCCGTGAACGTGAAGTCGGGGTACTCCCTCGCGAGGGCGACGACGTTGCTGAAGGTCCGCGCCACCTTGCGGACCGTCTCCCGGACCGGCCACAGCCACGCCGAGTCGATGTGGGCGTGGCCGATCGCCGTCACCGACAGGGCGGAGGCGACGGCAGGTGCCTGCCACACCGGGGCCAGCGCCTGGCGACAGGCCCCGGCGCTGCCGGGAACGTCGTGCAGGTCGAGCACGTCCATGGCGCGGTCGAGGTGACGACAGATGACCGCCCGACGGGTGGAGCCCTCGGGCAGGTGACGGGCGAGGTCCCAGAGCAGGTCGAGGTCGTGGAAGAGCCCCCACAGCGTCTCGTCACGCACCCGGAACTCCGCGCTGCGCAGCTGGTAGATCGGCGTGTCGGGGGCGGTGAGGACGTCGCCCATCGGGGTGGCCCGGCAGCCGTGCGCGAACAGGTCCGGGTTGGCGGCGGCCTCGATGAGGAACTCCACCTCCGTGCCGGGGTCGGCGTCGACGACGCAGGAACGGTTGCGCGAGTTGACCGCCTTGAGCACCGTGAGGTCGGAGGTGAACAGGAGCCCCTCGCACTGGTTTCCCGGCCAGGCGTCCGCGAAGCCCAGGTCGACGTCGAGCCGAACGCTTCCTCTGGGCGCGTCGTCGGGCATGGTGCCGCGCAGCCGGAACCACCACGTGCTCCATGCCGCCCCCCAGGGATGGGGGAGCGTGATCGGTTGGTACTCGGCGAGACGGGCCTCATGCGGGGGCACGGGTTCGCCGGGAACCTCCCACGCCTCGACCTGCAGGGTGCCGACAGTGCGGTCGACGAGGGGAAGGACCCGGTCGTCCTTGACACGTTCCACGCGTTCCAGGACGAGGGTGTCGAAGGCGTGCATGGGGGCTCCTCAGGCCAGGTGGGCGAGTTCGGGGAAGCGGCGGCACGCCTCGTCGAGGAGACGCCTCGCCACTCCGACCCCATCGATGAGGGGGTGCAGGGCGAAGGCCGCGATGGCGTCCTCCCGGCCCCCCTCCAGCGCGGCGCGGATGACGGTGCGTTCGGCGAACTTCACGGACTGGACGAGGCCCACCGCATGGTCGGGCAGTGCGGAGACGGGCAGCGGGCTGACCCCGGTGGCGCTGATGCGGCATGGCCCCTCGATGACGGTGTCCGCAGGCAGGGCCGACAGGCGTGACCCGTTGCGGAAGTTGACGATGAGGTCCGTCGCCTCGTCGAAGGCGATGGCCTTCATGACGGCCAGGGCCACCCGGTCGTAGCCCCCGGAGGCGAGGTCCTCCTCGTCGCGCCCGATCCCGCCCGCGGCGAGACGGTTGGAGGCCATGTAGGTCTCCTCCCGTTGCAGCCGCGTCGCCTCCCACAGGTCGAGGGCGGCGTGGCCGTCGAGGCGGGCCGCCCGTTCGTAGAACTCGGCCTGCTGGCGCGCCAGGTAGACGCCCCGGGTGGCCTCGACCCTCTCGTCGGCCTCCCGGGTCTCCCGCGCGAAGTAGTAGTAGTGCAGGTACTCGTTCGGCACGGAGCCGAGCCACTGGATCCACGGCGCCCCGAACAGGCGCCCCTCCTCGAAGGACTCGATGAGGTCCGGGCGCGCCAACAGCCGCGGCAGGACGTCCACGTCGTCGACGAGGAGACGCTGCAGCCAGCCGAGGTGGTTGAGGCCCACGTAGTCGAGGCGGACCCGGTCGTCGCCGGCGATGATCTGCGCGGCGCGGCCCGCGGGCACCAGCCCGGCGTCCTCCAGCGTCGTCAGGACCCGGCGGGCCAGTCCGACGGGGGAGTCGCAGATGCCGATCACCCGGTCGCCGAGGATGCGGGAGCTGACCTCCGTGATGATCCCGGCGGGGTTGGTGAAGTTGATCAGGTGTGCCCGGGGTGCCGCCGCTGCGATCGTGCTGGCGATCTCCAGAGCGGTCGGGATGCCCCTGAGGGCGTAGTCCAGGCCACCGAAGCCGGTGGTCTCCTGGCCGAGGACACCGCAGCAGTGTGCGATCTCCTCCTCCGTGGCCCGGCCGCGGGTGCCGCCGACCCGGATGGCGCTGAAGACGAAATCCGCGTCCGTGACGGCGTCCTCGAGGGATTCGGCGACGACGACGGCGGGGGCGTCGCGGCCCTCGGCCATGGCGGCGAGGATGGCGCTCATCGTCGCCGTGCGCGCGGTGTCGGTGTCCCACAGCCTCAGCTCGGTGACGCGGTGGTCGCTGCGGTCGGCCAGGAGGGTTCGGTACATGAGGGGGACGCGAAACCCGCCTCCCCCGAGGAGGGTCAGTCTCATGGGTGGAGCACTTTCGTTGGTGTGTCGGCCCAGGCCGCTGGCAGGGGCCGGTCGGTGACGAGCAGGTCGATCTCGGCGAGATCGAGGGCCGTGTGGGCGCCGATGCCGGGGAACTTCCCGTGGTCGGCGGCGAGGATCATGCGGGTCGAGCTGCTCCGCAGGGCCCGCTTGATGTCGCGTTCGCGCGGGCTGGTGTCGCGGAGCACGGCCCGTTCCCCGACCCCGGAGCAGCCGATGACGGCGACGTCCACCTGCAGGCCGGTGATCTCCGTCACGGCGGCGTCCCCCTGGGTGCAGAGGTACTCCCGGTTGATCGTCCCGCCGAGCAGGATCTGCTCGATGTTGGGGCGGGGCAGCAGCAGTTCGACGATGCGCAGGGAGTTGGTCACGACCGTCAGGTCGAGTTCCTGGGCGGCCCGGGCGATCTCCCAGCACGTCGTTCCCGCCTCGAGGAACACCGTGCTCCCGGCGGGGAGCTGGGTGGCGACGAGGTCGGCGATGGCCCGCTTGGCCCCCGAGTTGCGGGGCAGCACCTCGTCGAAGGGCTCGTCCCGTACCTCCGTCGCGGCGGTGAGCTTCGCCCCGCCGAAGACCCGGGTGATGAGGCCGGACTCCTCGAGCTCGTCGAGGTCCCGCCGGATGGTCGCGGCCGAGACGCCGAGGGCGTCGACGAGCGCAGCGGTGCTCTCCACCTGTCTCTGACGAAGGTGGTCGAGGATTGCCTGCTGCCGCACCTCTTTGAGCACGCCGCCAACCTATCCCGGGATTCCCAACCGCGCAACAAAAACGCTCAAACAAGATCAAAAACGAACATTGACAGACAAACCCGCGCACCCTAGCCTGAACTGCAGGGTGCCCCCAACGATGGAGGAGACGAATGGCTGAACGAGGACAGGGCCGACCTCGTGCGCGGCTCCGGGACCACCTGATTGCCGTCCAACCACAGATCCAAGGAGAAGGACAATGACCACCTGCCCCATCCCGCGTCGCGGAGTCCTCGCCCTCGGCGGCGTCGCCTCCATGGCGACCGCCCTCACCGCCTGTTCCACGGCGGTCAACCCGTCCTCGGGCAACTCCTCCGGTGCACCCGCAGGCTCCGGCCAGACGCAGCCCGGATCAGGTGGCGCCGAGATGGTGCTGTGGACCTGGCCCGAGGGGTTCGCCCAGGCCGTGCTGGACTCCGTGAAGCAGAAGTTCCCCGACGTCGCGCTCCGCCAGGACGTCATCGGTGGCGACTTCAAGCAGAGGCTGTCCGTCGCCCTCCAGACCAAGGACAGCCGGCCCACCATCACGGGCGTCAAGGGCGAGGACATCGCCTTCTTCGCCGCCGAACCCGACTACTTCGTCGACCTCAACACCCTCGGGGCCGCGGAGCACAAGGACCATTTCCTCGACTGGAAGTGGGCCCAGGCCATGACCGAGGACGGTCGGCAGCTGGGCATCCCCATCGACATCGGCCCGACCGCGCTGTTCTACCGCTTCGACATCTTCGAGCAGATGGGCCTGCCCTTCGAGCCCGAGGCCCTGGCCGCCGCCATCCGGACCTGGGACGACTACTTCGCCCTCGGCACCGAGATGAAGGGCAAGGACCCCGAGACCTTCCTCATCCGCAACCTCAGCGGCGTGTTCGACACCGTCGTGAAGCAGTCCGGAAAGAACTACATCGACGAGTCCCACGCCTTCATCGGCGGGGCCGAGCACGTGCGTGCCGCCTGGGACACGGCCGTCAAGGCCCGCACCCTCGGCATCTCCGCCGCGCTCACGTCGAACTCGCCCGACTCGACGGCCGCCGTCGCCGCGGGCAAGCTTCCCGCCGACCTCGGGGCCTCCTGGCACCTGGCCGACCTCATCGTCGACGCCCCGGACACCTCCGGCAAGTGGCACGTCTGCCCGCACCCCGGCGACGCCACGAACAACGGCGGCTCCTTCCTCGCCATTCCTGCCGACACCCCGGAGGCGGCCAAGGCCTTCGAGATCATCCTGCACATCCTCAACGCGGAGAACCAGATCATCGAGTACGGCGACAAGGGCAACTTCCCGGCCAACGCGGAGGCCTTCAACTCCGACGCGCTCAAGGCCCCCGTCGAGTTCCTCGGCGGGCAGCCGGCCGGTGAGATCTTCGCCAAGGCGGCGGAGACCGTCCGGCCGCTCTACGAGCACCCCGCCAACAACACGGTCAGTGGCCCGTTCTTCGCCGAACTGCAACTCGTCGAGTCCAGTGGCAAGGACCCCGAGCAGGCCTGGACCGACGCCGTCGAGGCGGCCAAGCGCCTCGCCGAACAGGCAGGTGTGACCGTCTGATGAGCCGTCGACCCCGCACGACCAGGTCGGAGCCCGGCACGTTGCGCGTGCGGGGTCGACGAGCCCTGCCGCTCTATCTGGCCGTCTCGCCCTACTACCTGCTCTTCGCCCTCTTCGCCGCCGTCCCCATCGCCTTCACCGCCTACATCTCCCTGACCAGCTGGTCGGGTCTCGGCGAGGCAAGGTTCGTGGGCCTGAAGAACTACGAGTGGCTCGTCACCGACAAGCTGTTCTGGAAGTCGCTGGTCAACACCCTCATCCTGTGGGTGATGTCGACGGTGCCGTGCCTGACCATCGCCACCCTCGTCGCCCTGGCCCTCAACAGCGTGACGCGCTTCTCCAACACCTACCGCGTGGCCTACCTGCTGCCGAACGTCACCTCGCTGGTGGCGATGGGCATCCTGTTCAGCTCCGTCTTCTCCAGCAACTTCGGCCTCGCCAACGCCTTCCTCAACGTGTTGGGGATGGAGAACGTGAAATGGCTCAAGACGGAGTGGGGCATCAAGATCGCGATCGCGACCCTGACCACGTGGAGCTTCGTCGGCTACAACGCCCTCATCATCCTGGCCGGCCTCCAGTCCATCCCGAAGCAGATCTACGAGGCGGCCGCGCTCGACGGGGCGGGTCCGGTGAAGCAGTTCTTCTCCATCACCCTGCCGCTGCTGCGACCCATCGTGCTGTTCGTCACCATCATGTCGACGATCGGTTCACTCCAGTCGTTCACCGAGTCCCAGGTCATGACGAGTTCCCAGGTGAGCAGCGCCGCCGCCAGTGGGGGTGTGGGCAACTCGGGTCTCACCATGGTGATGTACTTCTACGCCGTCGCCTTCCAGGACAACCGCTACGGCTACGGCGCCGCGATCGCGTGGGGCGTCGTGGTGGTGGTCCTCGTCTTCGCCATCATCAACTTCTTCGCGGTGAGGAGGCGGGAGTCGTGAGCACGTCGACCACTCGCCGCCGACCTGTCCCCGTCGCGGCCATCGGCAGGCACGTCTTCCTCATCGCCGGGGCGCTGCTGGCCTTCTTCCCGTTCTACTGGATGTTCGTGCTGTCGACGCACCGGTCGGCCGCCATCTACGAGTTCCCGCCGCCCCTGCTGCCCGGGGATCGGGGGGTGGAGAACTTCCAGACCGTGACGAACACCGTCAACGTGCTCGGGGCGATGGCCAACACGTTCATCGTCGCGACCGTCGTGACGACCGTGGTCCTTTTCCTGGACTCCATCGCGGCCTTCGCGTTCTCCAAGTACGCCTTCAAGGGGCGCAATCTCCTGTTCGGGATCATCATGCTGACCTTCCTGCTGCCCGGTCAGCTCTCCACCATCCCGCTGTTCCTCATCATGAGCGAGATCGGCTGGGTGGGGAAGCTGCAGGCGGTGATGTTCCCAGCCTTCGCCAACGCCTTCGGGATCTTCTGGCTCCGGCAGTACTTCACCAGCGCCGTCCACGTCGAACTCCTCGAGGCCGCCACCATCGACGGGTGCGGTTTCTTCCGCCAGTACCTCCACGTCGCCCTGCCCGCCGCCCGCCCGGCCCTCGCCTTCCTCGGGATCTTCACCTTCATCGGCTCGTGGAACGAGTTCCTGTGGCCCCTCATCGTGCTCAACAACCCGAACCAGCTGACCCTCCAGGTCGCGCTCTCCCAGTTGCAGACCGCCCACGGCACCGACTACGGCATGCTCATGATGAGCGCCGTCATCGCCGTCGCACCGTTGTTGATCGTCTTCATGCTCGGTTCTCGCCAATTCCTGCGTGGACTCACCGACGGTGCTGTCAAGATGTGACGGTCCCCACACCAGCCCCTTTTCCGTCCAGGAGGTCCAGTGACAGCCCAGGCCCGAAGCTTCCACGTGTCCAACGGTGGCGACGACCGTCGATCGGGCACCTCGCCCGAGACGGCCTGGCGGAGCATCGCCAGGGTGCAGCAGGCGATCGACCGTGGGGAGGTGCGGCGGGGTGACGCCGTCCTGCTCCACAGTGGCCACCGTTTCCACGGCCAGTTCACCGACTTCTCGGCCCTCCAGGGCGAGGGGCGGCTCACCTTCGGGGCCTACGGGGCGGGGGAGCGCCCGCAGCTCGTCGGGTACAAGGTCCTGGGCGATCCCGCTGTCTGGCGCAACCTCGGCCGCAACCGCTGGCAGGTCCAGCTGGACGACCTCGCCACCCACGGCGGCAACCACTCCACCCGCGACGTCAACGTCGGTCTCATCGAGGTCAACTCGGAACTGCACGGCGGCCGCAGGGCCTCGGCGGACGAACTGTGCAACGCATGGGACTGGCACTCGGATCTCGAAGCGGGGACCCTGACCGTGGTGTGTCACACCAATCCGAGTCGGGCCGGGGAGGTCAGGGTCGCTGTGGACGGACGGCTGTTCCAGGCCGCCGACGACATGACCATCCGGGGCCTCGACCTCGTGGGCTGCGGCGGCCACGGGATCCAGACCGAGGACGTCTCAGGGGTGCGGGTGCAGGGCAACCGCATCCGGAACATCGGCGGCAGCGAGCTGACGACGTTCCACGTGCCGGGGGTCCGTTACGGCAACGGGGTGGAGATGTGGATCAACAGCCATGACGTCCTCGTCGAGGGGAACGTCATCCACGACGTCTACGACGTCGCCGTCACCCTCCAGGGGGAGCAGGTGGTCGAGCCGACCGGGGCGGATCCAGTCCGCCGACACGGTTGGACCGATGTCCACGTGCGGGGCAATCGCATCAGCCGGTGCAGCCAGTCGTTCGAGATCTGGTGCCGCAGCCAGGTCCTCCGTGACGGCGACGTCGAACGCGTGCTCACCCACGATGGTGAGGGAGGCGGCTTCGTCCGGTGCACCTTCTCCGGGAATCACTGCACCGACGCCGGGGTCGGCTGGGGGTACCGGGTCCGGCCCAACAAGGACGAGGCGGGGGTGCACCTGCTGTCCTACTCGGAGGAACTCCCGATGGACCTGCGTATCACGGGAAATCGGTTCCTCGACGCCCACAACGCCTACATCTACCGACTTCCGGACGGGCCAACCGGACTCGTCATCGACGACAACGAGATCCGGTTGCGGCCAGCCCAGCGCATCCAGCAGCAGCCGAGACGACCCGAGACCTTCCCGGAACACGAGGCCTGGGCCCGAGCCACGGGATTCGACCTGAACTCGACCTGGCTGGAGGGGTGACGGCGTCGCCGTGTCCGATGTGGGCATCGACGGGGGCAGGCGCGCTAACGTGACCCCATGAGCATCCCGCAACCCGGAATCTTCGCCCTCGGCACACCCGAGAACGCCTACCTCGAACTTGACCTTGTCCGACCCGACGCGCTGGAGGACCTGCTCGGTGCGCTCCTGGCACTGCCCGCCGCCTACACCGAGGGTGGCTGCAACATGGTGATCGGTGTCCGCCCCAGCCTGTGGCGGGCGCTCCACCCTGAACAGACCCCCGTCGATGCCGAGGACTGGACCGAGCCCATCGTCGGGACCTCCGGGTTCGAGATGCCCGCCACCCCGCACGACGTGTGGGTGTGGCTCGCCGGCGCGGAGCGCGCCATCATCTTCGACCGCACCACGGAACTGCGCGAGGCCATCGCCGGGATCGCCACCGTCGCGACGGAACTGTCCGGGTGGCACTACAAGCAGTCCCGTGACCTCACCGGCTTCATCGACGGCAGCGAGAACCCGTCCCTCGTCGAGGCGCCCTCGGTGGCGTGCGTTGCGCCCGGGGAGCCGGGGGCCGGTGCGTCGATCCTGCTGTTCCAGCAGTGGCGTCACGAGACCAACTGGGCCGCACTCAGCCAGGAGGAGCAGGAGAAGGTCATCGGCCGCACGAAGCCGGACAGCGTCGAGCTGGACGACGACGTGATGCCCGAGACCTCCCACGTCTCGAGGACCGTCGTCGAGCACGACGGTGAGGAACTCGAGATGTTCCGCCGCAACGTCGGCTACGGCCGCACCGGGGATCACGGCACCCTGTTCGTCGGTTTCAGCAAGGACCAGTTCCGCCAGTTCGAGATGCTGCGGCGCATGGCCGGGACCGACGGGGTGCGTGATGCGCTCACCCGGTTCACCACCCCGCTGAGCGGTTCGGTCTACGTCGTGCCCTCGGCCACGGATCTGAGCGCCCACCTCGACGAGGACTGACGCGGGCCTGAGCTGACGTGTGGGAGCTTGAGACACTCACGAGGCTCGGTCTGTCCGCCACGGGGATCATCGCCTTCGCCATCTCCGGTGCTCTCGCCGCGAAGCGGCGGGACATGGACGGGGTGGGGATCGTCACGCTGGCCTGTGTGACAGCCGTCGGCGGCGGCGCGGTGCGCGACATGATGATGGGCGCCACCCCCGTCGCCGCCCTGGTGGACCTGTGGATGATCGCCCTTGCAGCGCTCACGGGACTGGTGGTGATGTTCACCGTCCCGCCCAACGTCCGTGAGCGTGGGCCGCTGCTCGTCTTCGACGCCATCGGGCTCGGGATGTTCGTCGTCGACGGGGCCCTCAAGGGGCTGCATCACGGCCTGCACCCGCTCGCCGCAGCACTCATCGGGGTGGTGACGGGGGTCGGTGGCGGCATCCTGCGGGACGTGCTGGCCTCGGAGGTCCCCATCGTCTTCAGGCGTCGATCCCACCTGTACGTGGTCCCGGCCATGCTCGGCGGCCTCCTCATCGTCGGCCTCGACGCCATGGGTGCGGCCGGGATGGTGGGGATGCTGGGGACAGCAGGGTTGGTCATGGCCGTGCGGATCGCCTCGCTGCTGCGTGGCTGGCACGTCCCCGGCGGCCGCGTCGTCACCTGGCGACGGGAAACACCTTGTCCAGGAGAGCGTCCATGAGGAACTCCAGGGAGCGAGGCGAGATGACACCGGCCCGGTCGAGGGCGATCATCGCCGCGTAGAGCTCCTCGAAGAGGTCGTCGTCCACGTCGGGGGAGACCCGCCCCTCCTCGCGCCACTGCTGCAGCTTCACGGCGAGCAGGGGGTCGAGCACCCCGCAGCGGGACTCCGGGCAGGCCACGGCCCGGAGGTGGGGGCCCAGCGCGTCCCCGAACCACTCGGCGAGGATCCGGCTGCCCTGCGCGGCCTCGATGGACCCCGCCACCCACTGGGGCAGCGCCACGCGGGGGTCGGACCAGTCCACGCTGGCGAGGAGGGCCTGCTTCGCCCGGTCGTTCTCGGCGAGGTACACCTCTGTGAACAGGTCCCGTTTCGAGGGGAATGAGTTGTAGAGACTCCCGACGGCGATACCTGCCCGTTTCGCGATGGCCGCCATCCCGGTGCGGGCGTAGCCGTGCCGGGCGAACTCCTCCCGCGCGGCGGTCAGGATCGGGTCGGGCGTGATCGGCATGCCTTCATCCTAGGAGTGGGCGAAGGAGCCGACGACCTTCATCTTCGGCAGGACCGAGCCGGGGTGTCCGGAGTTGATGAACTCCTCCGTGAGGTCGCGCCCGGCCGGCAGCCCGTGGTGGCGGCCCTCCTTCCACCGCTCCGTGACGTCGTAGACGACGCCGTTCACGGCGATCCAGGCGGGGCGCCCGTCGAGTCCGTCGTTGGCGGCGAGTTCCTCCGGGGTGACGGTGCGGGAGTCGATGAGGGACTGCTCCTCGGCGCTGAAGGTGCGCTCCACCTTCGCGGGATCGCCCTTGTGGGACTGGCGTGGCATGACGAGGATCGCCACCACGATGACGGCGACGATGATGAGGGAGATGAGCAACCAGCGTGGCATGGGTCCTCCTTGACTGAATGAACCAGCTGTACGTTCATTCAGTGTACACCCGTGAGGTCGCTGGGGAGCGCAACCGGCTTCCGCGATAGACTCGGGCCTGCTGTTCCCCTGGCGAAGGAGACCTTGGTGGCCAACCTCACCCCTGCCGGTGTGCCCGCACCCTTCGAGACCCTCGGACTGACCTTCGACGACGTGTTGCTGCAGCCCAACGAGTCGGATGTCATCCCCTCGGAGGCGAACACGGCGACGCAGTTCAGTCGCAACATCACCCTCAACATCCCGCTGGCCTCGGCCGCGATGGACACCGTGACCGAGGCCCGGATGGCCATCGCCATGGCCCGCGAGGGGGGAATCGGCATCCTCCATCGCAACCTGTCCATCGAGGACCAGGCGCACATGGTCGACCAGGTGAAGCGCTCCGAGGCGGGCATGGTCACCGAACCCGTGACCATCAGCCCTGACGCCACCCTCAGTCAGGTCGATGAGCTCTGCGCCCAGTACCGGATCTCCGGGGTCCCCGTGGTGGACCGTGAGGAGCGACTCGTCGGCATCATCACCAACCGGGACCTGCGTTTCGAGGACGACGGAAACCGCCCTGTCCATGAGGTCATGACCAAGATGCCGCTGGTCACGGCCCCCGTCGGGATCTCCGGCCCTGACGCGCTGGCCCTGCTCGCCAAGAACAAGATCGAGAAGCTGCCCATCGTCGACTCGGAGGGCAGGCTCTCCGGCATGATCACCCTCAAGGACTTCGTCAAGGCCGACAAGTATCCCAACGCCGCCAAGGATGACGCGGGACGCCTGCGGGTGGGGGCCGCCGTCGGATTCTTCGGGGACGCGTGGGAGCGGGCGATGGCCCTCGTGGAGGAAGGAGTCGACTGCATCATCGTCGACACCGCCCACGGTCACTCCCGAGGCGTGGTGGACATGATCCGTCGTCTCAAGGCGGAACCCCTCGCCGCCGGGGTCGACGTCATCGGCGGCAACGTCGCCACCTACGCCGGGGCCCACGCCCTGGTCGAGGCCGGAGCGGACGGCATCAAGGTCGGGGTGGGGCCCGGCTCCATCTGCACCACCCGGGTCGTCGCCGGGGTCGGTGTGCCGCAGGTCACGGCCATCCACGACGCGGCCAGGGCGGCCAGGCCGCACGGAGTGCCGGTCATCGGCGACGGCGGGCTCCAGTACTCCGGTGACATCGCCAAGGCCCTCGTCGCCGGTGCGAACTCCGTGATGCTCGGCTCCCTGCTGGCCGGATGCGAGGAGAGCCCCGGCGACCTGGTCTTCATCAACGGCAAGCAGTTCAAGACCTATCGGGGCATGGGCTCGCTCGGCGCGATGGCCGCCCGCGGCAGGAAGGCCTCCTACTCCAAGGACCGGTACTTCCAGGGTGATGTCTCCAGCGACGAGAAGCTCATCCCCGAGGGGATCGAGGGGCAGGTCGCCTACCGTGGACCCCTCGCGGCAGTGGCCTATCAGCTCGTGGGAGGGCTGCGGCAGTCGATGTTCTACTCCGGGGCCCGGACGGTCCCGGAGCTCCAGGAACGCGGTCGATTCGTTCGGATCACCTCCGCAGGACTGCGCGAATCGCATCCGCACGACATCCAGCTCACCGCCGAAGCCCCCAACTACTGGTCCCGCTGAAAGGCCCTTCCATGTACGAACTCGGCCGCTCCAAGAACACCACGCGCGGTCTCGCCTTCGACGACGTCGCCATCGCGCCGGCCCGGAGGACTCGGGCCGAATCGGAGGTGGATCTCAGCTGGCGCATCGACGCGGTGACCTTCGACTCGCCCATCGTCGCGGCCCCCATGGACTCGGTGATGTCCCCCGCCACCGCCATCGAGATGGGGCGGCTCGGTGGGCTGGGGGTCCTCAACCTCGAGGGGCTGTGGACCCGCTACGAGGATCCGTCGAGGGCCTACGAGCAGTTGACCGAACCCGCGGACCAGGTCACCGCGACCCGACGGTTGCAGCAGATCTACGCGGAGCCCGTCAAGGCCGAACTCATCGAGGCCCGTCTCGCCGAGATCCGTGCCGCCGGGGTGCCGGTCGCGGGGGCGCTCTCCCCGGCGAGGACCCAGCAGTTCGCCGACGTCATCGCACGCAGTGGCGTCGACTTCTTCGTCATCCGCGGCACCACCGTCTCCGCCGAGCACGTCGACGGGGCGGAGAACCCGCTCAACCTCAAGGAGTTCATCTACCGATTTGATGCCCCCGTGCTGGTGGGGGGATGCGCCACCTATCAGATGGCGTTGCACCTGATGCGGGCCGGTGCGGCCGGTGTCCTGGTCGGGTTCGGCGGCGGTGCCACGCACACCACCGCGTCCGTGTTGGGCATCGAGGTGCCCATGGCCTCCGCGGTGGCGGATGTCGCCGAGGCCCGTCGGGACTACCTGGAGGAGTCCGGGGGGCGCTACGTCCACCTCATCGCCGACGGCGCCGTCGGGCGTTCCGGCGACATCGCGAAGGCGATCGCCTGCGGGGCCGACGCCGTCATGGTCGGTTCGCCACTGGCCCGGGCCACGGAGGCCCCGGGACGTGGGTGGCACTGGGGCCCCGAGGCCTGGCACGCGACCCTGCCCCGGGGGGAACGGGTCTTCTTCGAGCAGGTGGGTTCCCTGGAGGAGGTCGTCAACGGGCCCTCGCGGCTGCCGGACGGCACCATGAACCTCGTCGGTGGGCTCCGCAAGGCGATGGCCCTGACCGGCTACACCGACATCAAGTCCTTCCAGCGCATCGACATGATGGTGCACCGATGAGCCCCGACGAGGCCGCGGCCGAACTGCGTCGGCTGCGCGGCAGCATCGACAACATGGACGCGATGCTCGTCCACCTGTTGGCGGAACGGTTCAAGATCACCCAGCAGGTGGGGGAGCTCAAGGCGCGTGCCGGTCTGCCCGCGGCTGACCCGCAACGCGAGGCCGAGCAGATCAGGCGGCTCAGGGCCCTGGCGGAGGAATCGCACCTGGACCCTGAGTTCGCCGAGAAGGTGTTGAACTTCATCGTTGCCGAGGTCGTCCGGCACCACGAACGGATAGCCGCGACCGGCTGAGGGGCGACCCCGGTCAGGGGTGCGGGTAACCGCCCGGGAAGTGTCCGGCCTGCGTGGCCGCTCGGCGACGCTTGCTCTGCCTGGCCTGCATGACCCCGCCCGTGACGGCGGTGCCGATGGCCGCGGCGGCCAGCCCCAGCCCGGCCCAGCGCGCGGGAAGCGCCGAACGCGTGTCCCAGTTCCAGTACTTCTCGAAGTCCTCGGAACTCAGGCGGCACTCCTTGCCGTCCTTCTCGATGGCGAAGCCCGAGGTGGGTTGCCCCTCCGCAACGCAGTTCACCTCGGGGGCTGGGCCCAGGTGTTTGATGGTGATGAGGCCGATCCCAGCGATGAGCAGGATCCCGGCGACAATGTAGAGATACCAAGCTTTCATGAACGAAAGCTACCATCGGGTCCCGGGCCGGGGGCGGGAGGGGAGTCACGCGGAACTGGAGCGACGCACGATGAGGCTGGGCTGGAGCACCACCCGTCGGTGCTCGTGGTCGGGGTTCGTCACGTGGTCGATGAGGAGCCGGGCGGCGTGATCGCCCATGAGCGAGGTCGGCTGCCGGATACTGGTCAGCGGCACGATCCAGTTGGCGGCGAAGTCCACGTCGTCGTACCCGACGAGGGCGACGTCCTCGGGAATCCTGATCCCGCCCCTGGTGAAGGCCCGGTACACGCCGAAGGCGAGCATGTCATTGCCGCAGCACAGCCCGGTGGGTGGGCGTCGTCGGGCGAGGATCTGTTCCCCGGAGGCGAGCCCGCTCGGCTGCCCGATGCCGTCCGAGCGGAACACCTGCAGGGTCGTCGGGTCGAGGCCGGCCTCGGCCATCGCCTCCCGGATGCCCTGCTCCCGCTGCGCGAACTGGGACAGGTCCGGCAGCCCCGCGACGAAGCCCAGCCGGGTGTGGCCGAGGGAGATGAGGTGCTGGGCGGCCATGCGTCCCCCGGCGACGTGGTCCACCGAGACCGAACACGGATGGTCCGTTGAGGTGTGGTCGATCAGGACCAGGGGGACCCCGTGCGCGGCCTCGACGGGGGGATGGCCGCCGCCGGCCGGGGTGAGCAGCGCCCCGGCGACGCGCTGCGCCGCGAGGGTGCGCAGCAGCGTCTCCTCCCGGTCGTGATCGTTCTCGGAGTTGCTGAGGATCAGGACGTGGCCCAGCTCCGCCGCGGCCCGTTCGACGGCGTGGGCCACCTCCATGAAGAAGGGGCTGAGGAGGTCGACCACGACGAGCCCGAGCAGGTTGCTGGCGGCGCCCGTGAGCACCCTCGCCTGCTGGTTGGGGACGAAGCCGAGATCCCGGATCGCGGCGAGGACGAGGTCGCGGGTGGTGGGGGAGACCCGTTCCGGGTGGTTGAGGGTGTTGCTCACGGTGCCGGGGGACACCCCGGCCCGCGCGGCCACCTCGGCGACCCCGACGCGTTTGGTCATACCTGCTCCCAGCGGTGCGGAGGCGGCCATGAGCCGCTCCTCCAGGTCACGGAAAGGTATCGATCGTCCTCGGGGACTACCCGGGGCGTGATCCTGTACGTTAGGCTCCAGCATAAGCGTTTAAAGCGTTTTAATTTGGGCGACGTGGCCCGGACACATGAAGGAGACGCAATGAAGCGGCGACTGTTCCTCCAGATCAACGGCCTGGCAGCTGCCACCCTCGGCCTCGTGGCGTGCAACGACTCCGCTCCCGGCGGGGCGGGCAGCTCCGACGGCAAACACACCATCGTCATCGTCCCCAAGGACGCCACCAACCCGTGGTTCGTGCGCATGGAGGAGGGCGTCAAGCGGTTCGCACAGGAGACGGGACTCAACGTCTACCAGAAGGGACCCGCCGAGACCGACGCCACCATGCAGGTCCAGGTGATCCGGGACCTCATCGCCCAACGGGTCAGCGCGATCGGCGTCGTCCCGGTTGACCCAGCGGCACTGGAACCGGTCCTCAAGGAGGCGATGGACGCGGGCGTCCTCGTCATCACCCACGAGGGAGCCAGCCAGAAGAACACCAAGTACGACATCGAGGCCTTCAACAACAAGGCCTATGGCGGCTTCATCATGGACAACCTCGCCAAGGCCATGGGGGAGGAAGGGGTCTACACCACCATGGTCGGGCACGTCACCAACGCCTCCCACAACGAGTGGGCCGACGGCGGTGTGGCCCACCAGAAGGAGAAGTACCCGAACATGACCCTCCTCGAGGCGGAGGCCCGCGTCGAGTCCCAGGACGATGGCGAGGGTGCCTACCAGACGGCCAAGGAGCTGTTCAAGAAGTACCCGGACCTCAAGGGCATCATGGGCACCTCGTCGTTCGACGCCCCCGGCATCGCCCGCGCGATCAAGGAACTCGGGCTCAAGGGCAAGGTGTTCACCGCCGGTACCGGCATGCCCGCCGCGAACAAGGAGATCCTGCAGGAGGGGCTCGTCGCGGCCCTCACCCTGTGGGATCCGGCCCTGGCCGGCTACGCGATGGCCTCGCTCGCGAGGAAGGTCCTCGACGGCGAGGAGATCAAGGACGGCATCGACCTCGGGGCCGAGGGCTACGAATCCATGAAGTTCGCCGAGGGCAGCGACAAGGTGCTCGAGGGGTCCGGCTGGATCATCATCACCGCGGAGAACGTCGACAGCCTGGGATTCTGAGAATCTGCCCTCGGGTCACCCGAGGCGAAGACGAAGGAGCCACCATGAGTCAACCTGTGCTGACGGTCCGTGGTCTGGAGAAGTCCTTCTCCGGGGTGAAGGCCCTCGACGGGGTGGATCTCGAACTCCAGGAGGGCGAGATCCACTGCCTCGCGGGTGAGAACGGCAGTGGCAAGTCCACACTCATCAAGATCATCTCCGGGGTCCATCGCCCCGATGCGGGGGAGATCGTCCTCTCGGGCAGGTCCTACTCCCATCTCACGCCCATCGAGGCGATGCACGGTGGGGTCCAGGTGATCTACCAGGACTTCTCGGTCTTCCCGAACCTGACGGTGCTGGAGAACCTGGCGTTGACCAGCGAGATCTCGGCGGGGCGTCGTCTCGTCAGCTGGAAGCGGTTCCGGCGGATCGCCGAGCGGGCCGTCGCGACCATCGACTTCTCGGTCGACCTGGACGCCCGCGTTGGGGATCTCTCCGTCGCCGACAAGCAGCTCATCGCGATCTGTCGGGCGCTGCTCACCGACACCCGGCTCATCATCATGGACGAGCCCACCACGGCGCTCACCCACCGCGAGGTGGAGGCCCTGTTCAAGGTCATCCTCGACCTCAAGCAGCGGGGCATCGCGACGTTGTTCGTGAGCCACAAGCTCGACGAGGTGTTCGAGATCAGCGAACGGTTCACGATTCTGCGCAACGGCCGGTTGGTCACGACCGCTGAGCCCCACGAGCTGGACCATCGGACCTTCGCCCGCCACATGACGGGTCGGGAGTTCACGGATGAGCCGCTCGTCCCGGCGCGTGAACCCGGCGAGGTCGTCCTGGAGGCCCGGGGGCTCGGGTTGACCGACGCCTTCTCGGACGTGTCGTTCACGCTGCGTCGGGGTGAGGTGCTCGGCATCACCGGGCTCCTCGGATCGGGCCGCACCGAACTGGCGCTCACCCTCTTCGGGGTGTTCCGGGCCGACGCCGGGTCGCTCAGCATCAACGGCCAGCCGGTCCGGCTCCGCAGCATCCGCGACGCCATCGCCCACGGCATCGCCTATGTCCCCGAGGACCGACTCACGGAGGGACTGATGCTGGAGCGCTCCATCGCGGACAACATCGTGGTCTCGGAGCTCGATGACTTGTCCTCGCGCCTCGGGGTGCTGGATCAGCGCCGTCGGCGCGACGAGGTGCAGCGCTGGGTGGAGGAGCTGAGGATCGCGACCGCGGACCCCGGCAACCCGGTCAAGACGCTGTCCGGCGGCAACCAGCAGCGGGTCGTGTTGGCGAAGTGGTTGGCCACCAACCCGGACGTCCTCATCCTCAACGGTCCGACGGTCGGTGTCGACATCGGTTCCAAGAGCGACATCCACCAGCTGTTGCGCGGGCTCGCGGACGACGGGATGGGGATCGTCGTCATCTCCGACGACATCCCCGAGCTGCTGCGCCTGACGAACCGGATCCTGCTGCTGAGGGATGGGCGTCTCGTGGAGGAGCTCGATCCCGCGACGCTGACCCAGCAGCAGCTGTCCGCCCGGATCACCGCCGACGCCGTGAAGGAGGCCTGACATGGGTGCATTCGTCCACAGGATGCTCCGCGCGAACGAGTTCTACGTGTTCCTCGTCATCCTCCTCCTCGCCCTCGTCATCCAGCTGCGGTCCGGGCAGTTCTTCACCCCGAACAACCTGGTGGACCTGGCTGGGGCCATGGTGGTGCCGGGACTGTTCGCCGTGGGGGCGCACATGGTGCTCGTCTCCGGCGGCATCGACGTGTCCTTCCCGATGCTGGCCTCGCTCGCGGTGTACGCGGTGACGAGGTCCCTCGTCGACGGCGGCTACTCGGGCGGTTTCCTCCTGCCCCTGACGCTCGTCCTCGTCCTGGGTGCCGTGCTGGGGGCGTTCAACGGGGTCTTCACGTCGCGGCTGGCGGTCCCCACCCTCATCATCACCCTGGGCACCGCCAACGTCTTCTCCGGCATCATGCAGGGGGCGCTGAACTCCGTCCAGATCCCGCAGCTCCCGGCGTCGATGGCGGAGTTCGGGCGGGCGTCGCTGTTCACGGCCACCAATGCCGAGTCCGGGCTGACGTCGAGCATGCCGCTGTCCTTCCTGCTGCTCGTCGCCGTCGTCGTCATCGTGTTCCTCATCATGAGGTACACCATGTTCGGGCGCGCCATCTACGCGCTCGGTGGGGACGAGAGCTCGGCGGTCAGGGCCGGGTTCAAGGTGGGCCGGGTGAAGTTCTGGCTCTACGTCATCGTCGGGGTCATCGCCGCCCTGAGCGGTCTGGTGCGGACGACGATGATGGGGCAGATGCATCCGACGAACCTCGCGGGCATCGAGATGGAGGTCATCGCGGCCGTCGTGCTCGGCGGGACCGCCATCACCGGCGGCACGGGAACCCTCACCGGGGTCATGCTCGGCACCCTGCTCATCGTCATCGTGAAGAACAGCATGATCCTCACTGGCGTTCCCACGGTCTGGCAGCGCTTCGCGCTGGGCCTGTTGATCATCATCGGCACCGGCATTTCCGCCGTGCAGTTGACCATGCGACGTCGGCGGCAGCGCCTGGTCGCGGAGAGGACCTGAGATGACCTCGGTTTCCTTCATGTCGCGGTTGAGGGGCTGGGACGCCCACATCGTGCGCCTCGTCGTCTTCCTCATGGCCCTGTGTCTGGTGTTCCTCGCATTCCGGAGTCGGGAGTTCCTGAGCACGGCCACCTGGCAGTCCATGGCGGTGCAGTTCCCCGAGTACGGGCTCATGGCACTCGGCGTCATGCTCACCATGGTCACCGGCGGGATCGACCTGTCATCGGTGGGGGTGGCCAACATGACCTCGGCGGTCTCGGCGACGGTGATGCTCGCCATGGCGCCCCGGGGCGCCTCGGACGGTCAGCAGCTCGTCTCCGTGCTGGTCGCGGTGCTCGTGGCGCTGTTGCTGGGACTTGCGGCGGGGCTGCTCAACGGTTTCCTCGTGGCCGTGGTGCGGATCCCCGCGATCCTCGTCACCCTGGGCACCCTCGAGTTGTTCACCGGCGTGGCCATCGTGATTTCCAATGGTCGTCCCATCAGCGGTCTGCCGCCGGCCTACAGCTCCATCCTGGGCGGCAAGCTGCTGGGGATCCCGATGCCCCTGGTGGTGTTCCTCGTCGTCGCCCTCCTCATCGGATTCGTCCTGCACCTGACCTCCTTCGGGGCCAAGCTGTACCTGCTCGGCAGCAACGCGACCGCTGCCAAGTTCAGCGGTCTCGACTCGGTGTGGCTGCTCGTGCGCACCTACGCCCTGTCGGGGCTCTGCGCTGGTGCCGCGAGCCTCGTCATGTTGGCGAACTACAACTCGGCGAAGGCCGACTACGGGGTGAACTACACCCTGCTCACGGTCCTCATCGTCGTGCTCGGCGGGGTCAACCCCAATGGCGGCAGCGGCCGACTCATCGGGGTGTTGCTGGCGATCGCCATCCTGCAGATCCTGTCGTCGGGGCTCAATGCGTTCCCGCAGATCAACAACTTCTATCGTCCGTTGCTGTTCGGTGCCGTGCTGCTCATCGTCGTCAGCACCACCGATCTCGGGAAGCGACTCAGATTCACCAGGAAGGAGCCCGCATGAGTGGCAGGGAACGACGCGTGGTGATGGGGGCCGATTTCGCCGGATTCCCCCTCAAGGAGAGCGTCAAGGCCCACATCGTCTCCCGGGGCTGGGAGGTCACGGACCTGACCCCGGTGCTGGAGGAGACGCCCATGTACCACCGGGTCGGTTTCCGGGTCGGGGCCGAGATAGCCGAGGGCCGATTCGCCAAGGCCCTCGCCTTCTGCGGCACCGGCATGGGTATCCACGTCGCCGCATCGAAGTGCCCCCACGTGCATGCGGCGGTGGCCGAGTCGGTGCGCGCGGCCAGGCGGGCGGCCGCGGCGAACAACTGCAACCTGCTCGCCATGGGAGCCTTCTGGGTGGGGCCGCGCCTCGGGATGGCGATGGCGGAGGCCTTCCTTGAGACCGAACTCGGCGACGGCTACGAGCACTGGGATGGGTTCCTCGAGTACCACCGGCTGGGCTACGACGAGTGCGAGGCCTTCGACTACGAGGCCTACCGGACGAACGGATTCCAGGTGGTGAACCCGGGCGAGGTGGTGCTGGGGCCCGAACCCCCGGGGCTCGCGTTCTGACGGCCGAGGGTGAGCGCGAGGCAGGGGCCCGGCCGACGGTAGGCTGGGCGCGATGCGATGTTTCCTTGCTGTCGTGCCCCCTGCTGACGTCGTCGATGACATCGCCCGGTTCCTCGAGCCCCGTCACGGGGCGGAGGGCTGGGCCTGGACCCGGCCCGAACGATTCCATCTCACCCTGGCCTTCATGGCCGACCATCCTGAGCAGCGGATCGACGAGCTCACCGCCGCCCTGGACGAGTGGGCCCGTGACCGTGCCCCGCTGTCGATGGAGATCGCCGGGGCCGGGTGCTTCGGTCCCGTGGAGCGGGCCAAGGTGCTCCACCTCTCGGTGCCCGGCACGGCCGGGGAGGTCCTGGGGGAGTGGGCCACCCAGCTGCGGGCGTTGGTGTCCCACCACGGCGGCCGCCCCGACGGGACGGGTTTCCGCCCGCACCTCACGGTCGCCCGCTCCCGACGTGGTCAACGGGCCGGACGGCTGCTCCAGGCCCTCGACACCTACGCCTCGCCCCCGTTCCTCGTCGACGAGGTGGTGCTGGTGCAGTCCCTCCTGGCCGAGCACCGGCACGAGATCCTGCACTGTTCGGCATTGACCGGCCCCTCCGCCTGATCCGCGTCGCCTCCCGTCCGGGCGGCGTGAACTTCTGTCGAGCCGCTACTGTACGGATGTACATGTACAGGTGTACAGTAGCGGCATGGCCAAGCGAACCAGGGATCCCGAGGGACGGAGGAACATCATCCTCCGTGCCGCCGGTGAACTGATCCGTGAGATCGGGGTCAGTGCCCTGACCCACCGCAAGGTGGCGGAACGGGCCAAGGTGCCCCTCGGATCCACCACGCAGTACTTCGCGTCGCTGACCGACCTCATCGCCGAGGCCCTCACCGGCATGGCTGAGGAGCGGGAGGTGATGCTGGACGAGGCCGCCCAGAACATTCGCCGGGCGGAGGATGTCGCCTCGGTCCTGGCCGAACTCGTCGAGGAGTCGGTCACGGACCCGACATTCCTGCGCAACGAGCTGTCCTTCTGGCTCTTCTACGCCATCCATCCGAAACTCGAGGGCCTGATGCGCTCCAGCGATGAGGTGCTGCTGCGGACCCTCGCCGAGATCTCCACCCCTGAGCAGGCCAAGGCGATCGTCGTCCACATCTACGGCGTGATGCTGCACATCGCCGTGCACGGGCAGACCATGCCCCGCGACGAGATGGAGGCCGGCTTCCGGCGGCTGCTCAGCGATCCCCCCGCCCCTGACAGCAGGGGTGGGCCATGAAACCGATCGGGTGGCCGCGGGGCGGGACCCCGGGCCACCCGACGGGGCAGGGCGTCGTTGCAGCGACGCCTCGCCTCTTCCAACCACGAGAAAGGTCACTCCCATGTCCTTCATCCGTGCGCAGGAATTGCGCAAAATCTATCAAACCCGCAGCGGGCCGGTCCGTGCCCTCGACGGCCTCGACCTCGAGGTGGAGCAGGGAACGGTGATGGCCCTGCTCGGCCCGAACGGGGCCGGCAAGACCACCGCGGTCAAGGTGCTCACCACAGTGCTGCGCCCCGACTCGGGGCAGGCGATCGTCGCGGGACACGACGTCCTGGCCCACCCCGAACGGGTTCGGCCCATCATGGGGGCCTCCGGTCAGTTCGCCGCCGTCGATGAGGAACTCACCGCACGGGAGAACCTGGAGCTGATCGGCAAGCTCTACCAGCTGGGGCGCCGTCGGGCCAGGACCCGAGCCGCCGAACTGCTGGACGCCTTCCATCTGGCGGATGCCGCGGACCGTCCCCTCGCCGGTTTCTCCGGAGGCATGCGGCGACGGGTCGACCTGGCGGGGGCGCTCGTCGTCGAGCCGACCGTGCTGTTCCTCGACGAACCCACCACCGGTCTCGACCCCACCTCCCGCAACGATCTGTGGCAGGTGATCCGCGAGCGCGTCGGTGCCGGAACCACCTTGCTGCTCACCACCCAGTACCTGGAGGAGGCCGACCAGCTGGCCGACCGTATCGCCGTGATCGACCATGGCCGGGTCATCGAGGAGGGGACCGCCGATGAGCTCAAGGCCCGCGTCGGCGGACAGCGCATCGAGGTGACGGTGGTCTCGCCCGATGACCTCGAACAGGCGCGGCGGATCGTCGCGATCCACGCCGTGGGCGAGGTGAACACGGTGGACCGCAGCATCGTCGCCCAGGTCGCGGATGCCACGACGGCGCTGGTGGTCGTCCTCGAGGAACTCCGGGCGGCGGGCATCGGACTCCACGACGCAGGGATCCGTCGCCCCTCCCTCGACGACGTCTTCCTCACCCTCACCGGGCGGGGCCAGGCCGAGGAGGTGGCGGCATGAGGCCGATCAAGCGTTCCGGGGTCGCCGCCTGGTTGGCCGATGTCGGGGCCCTGACCACCCGCAACGTCATCGCCCTGAGGCGCAGCCCTGAGGTCGTGGCGTTCTCCGTGCTCCAACCCATCCTGTTCGTGTTGCTGTTCACCCAGGTCTTCGGCGGGGCCATCAACGTCCAGGGCAGTGACTACACCAACTACCTCCTGGCCGGGATCTTCGGGCAGACCATGGTCTTCGCCTCCCTCGTCTGCGGCATCTCCATCGCCGAGGACCTGAAGAAGGGGATCATCGATCGATTCCGCAGCCTTCCGATGCATCCCAGCGCCATCCTCATGGCCTGCACCCTGTCCAACCTCATCGTGAGTGCCTTCTCGATCCTCGTCATGGCCGTCACGGGGCTGCTGGTGGGATGGCGGTTCAGCGAGGGCGTCGGGAACATGCTCGCCGGGCTCGCCCTGTTGCTGGGCTTCTCCTGGGCGATGAGCTGGCTCATGATGGCGCTCGGGGTGTTCCTCGGGGACTCCCGGACCGTCAACACCGCGGCGATGCTCGTCGTCATGCCGATGTCCTTCCTCAGCAACGTCTTCGTGCCGTTGGAGAGTCTCTCCGGTTGGATGCGGGTCGTGGCGGAGTGGAACCCGGTCTCGGTGCTGGTGCAGGCGTGTCGTGGCCTGTTCGGCAACCTCGGCACCGCTCCGGTTCCGGAGGTGTGGCCGCTCCAGAACCCCATCGTCGCCACCGTCGGCTACCTGGTGGTCTTCGTCGCGGTGTTCGCGCCCCTGGCGGGGGTGGCCTTCCGCACCAGGACCAAGGTCTAAGAGGGTGGCTGGGCCCCGGGGAATCCCCCGGGGCCCAGCCACGTCAGGCGCAGGCGCTCAGGCGTCGACGAGCCCCTCGAACAGGACCGTGCTGAGGTAGCGCTCCCCGAAGTCGGGCAGGACCACGACGATGGTCTTCCCGGCGTTCTCCGGGCGGTTCGCCACCTCGACGGCCGCGGACAGCGCCGCACCGGAGGAGATCCCGACGAGGAGACCCTCCTGCGTGGCGGCAGCCCGTGCGAACTCCAGCGCCTGGTCGATGGAGCGGGTGATGACCTCGTCGATGACCCCGCGGTCGAGGATCTCCGGCACGAAGTTCGCCCCCAGACCCTGGATCTTGTGGGGTCCGGGCTCACCGCCGGAGAGCAGCGGCGACTCGGCCGGCTCGACGGCGATGACCCTCACCTCCGGCTTGCGCTCCTTGAGCACCTGCCCGACCCCGGAGACGGTGCCGCCGGTGCCGACCCCGGCGACGACGATGTCCACGGCCCCTTCGGTGTCCGCCCAGATCTCCTCGGCGGTGGTCCGGCGATGGACCTCGACGTTGGCGCGGTTGGCGAACTGACGGGCGAGGATCCCGCCCCGCTCGGCAGCGATCTCCTCCGCCTTCGCGACGGCCCCCTTCATGCCCAGCGGCCCGGGGGTCAGCACCAGTTCGGCCCCGTAGGCGCGCAGCAGGGCCCGGCGCTCCACCGACATGGTCTCCGGCATCGCCAGCACCACCTTGTAGCCCTTCGCGGCCCCCACCATCGCCAACGCGATGCCGGTGTTGCCGGAGGTGCCCTCGACGATGGTCCCGCCCGGCCTCAACTCCCCGGAGGCCTCGGCGGCGGCGATGATGGCCGCCCCGATCCGGTCCTTCACCGAGTTCGCCGGGTTGTAGAACTCGAGCTTGGCGAGCACCGTCGCGTTGTCACCCGCGACACGGTTGATCCTGACGAGGGGGGTGCGGCCGATCGCGGCCGTGACATCTGAGTAAACGGTCATGGTTGGTCAACCCCGTGACGCACCCGATCTATTCCCGGCCACGTTGTTCGAGTGCGGAGTCGCTTGGACCCTGCCGCGCCGACGGTCATAGACTCACTCCATGACTTCCCAGCACGATCTGGTCCTCGTCGTCGATTTCGGGGCCCAGTACGCCCAGCTCATCGCCCGGCGGGTCCGGGAGGCGGCCGTCTACTCCGAGATCATCGGATCGGATGTCCCGGTGGCGGAGATCCTGGCCCGCCGCCCCGCCGCCATCATCCTCTCGGGTGGCCCGTCCTCGGTGTACGCCGAGGGGGCGCCGTCGGTGGACCCGGCCCTCTTCGAGGCGGGCATTCCCGTGCTCGGAATCTGCTACGGCTTCCAGGCGATGGCCCAGGCGCTGGGCGGCTCCGTCGCCAAGACGGGGCAGCGCGAGTACGGCCGCACCCCGCTGTCGATCCAGAACTCCGGCAAACTCCTCGGCACCCTGCCGAACACCCTCAACGTGTGGATGAGCCACGGCGACTCAGTCTCGCGCGCCCCGGAGGGGTTCCAGGTGCTGGCCCGCACGGCGGGGGCGCCCGTGGCGGCCTTCGAGTGCCGGGACCGCAAGCTCGCCGGGGTGCAGTGGCACCCGGAGGTGGCTCACTCGCAGTGGGGCCAGCAGGTGCTGGAGCACTTCCTGTTCAACATCGCTGGCCTCACCCCGGACTGGACCCCGGAGAACATGGTCGCCGAGGCCGTCGAGGCGATTCGCACCGAGGTGGGGGAGCGGCGTGTGCTGTGCGCCCTCTCCGGCGGGGTGGACTCCGCCGTCGCCGCCGCCCTCGTGCAACGGGCCATCGGTTCCCAGCTGACCTGCGTCTTCGTCGACCACGGCCTGCTCCGTGAGGGAGAGGCGCGACAGGTCAAGGAGGACTTCGTCGAGGTCACCGGCGTCGACCTCGTCGTCGCGGACGAGGAGGAACGCTTCCTCGGCGCGCTGGCGGGGGTCACCGAGCCGGAGACGAAACGCAAGATCATCGGCCGGGAGTTCATCAGGACCTTCGAGACGGTGGCGGCGCGCCTCGCCGGCGAGCGGGGCATCGACTTCCTGGTCCAGGGCACCCTCTACCCGGATGTCGTCGAGTCGGGCGGCGGGGTGGGCACCGCCAACATCAAGAGTCACCACAACGTCGGCGGGCTCCCCGACGACCTGCAGTTCAAGCTCATCGAGCCGTTGCGCACCATGTTCAAGGACGAGGTGCGCTCCGTCGGGCTGCAACTCGGGTTGCCCGAGTCGTTGGTGTGGCGCCACCCCTTCCCGGGCCCCGGATTGGGCATCCGCATCATCGGGGAGGTCACGAAGGAACGTCTCGGGATCCTGCGTCGTGCCGATGCCATCGCCCGTGAGGAGTTGGCGCTGGCGAAGAAGGAACGCGAGATCTGGCAGTTCCCCGTGGTGCTCCTGGCCGATGTCCGCTCCGTCGGGGTGCAGGGCGACGGCCGCAGCTACGGGCACCCGATCGTCCTGCGTCCCGTCACCTCCGACGATGCGATGACGGCGGACTGGGCCAAATTGCCGTGGGAGTTGCTGGAGAAGATCTCAACGCGGATCACCAACGAGTGCGCTGACGTGAACCGGGTGGTGCTCGACATCACGAGCAAGCCGCCCGCCACCATCGAGTGGGAGTGAGAAGGAGAAACTGCTCGTCGCGGGCAACGCCTGGGGGAGGCGGCGGCGACGAGCAGCTCCATGGGGGGAGCCCCATCATCCCGTGGCTGACCTCTGAAAAGCCAACCCGAACCTGAGTGCTGGCCAAAAGGATGACGCCTTCTCAGTCGCGGCGACGGAACTCCGAGCGCAGGTCCTCGAAGGCGGTGCCACCTTGGT
Source organism: Arachnia propionica (assembly GCF_003932785.1). Classification (GTDB taxonomy): domain Bacteria; phylum Actinomycetota; class Actinomycetes; order Propionibacteriales; family Propionibacteriaceae; genus Arachnia; species Arachnia propionica_B. Next base: position 75,210 of record NZ_RQYT01000003.1, read on the forward strand.
CGCGGGGAACGAAGAGCCAGAGCACCACGTAGATGGCGATGCCGCTGCCCCCGAGCAGGACGAACACCACGAAGGCGAGACGCACGATCAGGCTCTCGACGCCGATGGCGCGTGCGATGCCACCGCAGACCCCTGCGATGATCTTGTCGCTGTTGGAGCGCTTGAGGGACATGATGGTTTCCTTTCTTCTCCGATGGTCAGGGACGACGCCAGAGACTGAGCATGAGTCCGAGGGTGCCCGTCCCCAGCAGCAGGCCGGCGAACCACAGCCGCGCCTCGCCGGGTAGTGGGAAGCCGAGGGCGAGCCACAGGACCACCCCGCTGAACCCCGTCACGACGAGGCCCGTCAGCAATGTCGGCACGTCCCGTCTCATTCCGGGTACTCCACTGTCACCCGCGAGGCGGTGGCCGTCACGGTGAGGTGCAGGGGGACGTCCGGCGTCTGGGCGGACGACGTTGGGAGACGGCGCGGGTACCGAACCTGGGACAGGGTCTCCTGGGTGTCGATGTCGACGGGGGCGGCGGGCAGGAGCACGAGGACCTCGCTCGCCACGGCTGCGATCCGGATCGTCGTCGCGCCGTCGGGGAAGCCGTTGCGCAGGTCGATCGTGACCGACTCGGCGACATGGGTGTAGCTCAACTCCGTGCCCGTGCGGATCGGGTTCCCGGGGGCGACCGCCTTGGCCGCTCCCAGCGTCCCCAGCAGTCCGGCCGAGACGAGCAACACCAGCAGGAAGGCCGTGGGTAGGCGTCGGGAACGCGCCAACAGCGCCCACATCAGGGTGGAGACACCAGCGGCGCCGATGCCGACGGCGGCCGAGACGAGGATCGAGGCGGTGAGAACCGCGGCGATGACGGCACAGCCGATCCCGATCAGCGTCACCCCCACGGCGGCCCACCAACTGCCGGGAGTCCGCTCACTCATCGCCGGGGACGCGGCGGTGTCGGTCATGGTCTCCGGGGCGTACAGGTCGACGACGGGCAACGGCTCCGGGCCCTGCTCCTGCCTGGCGGGGGCGGGGATGCGCCGGCGTCGGAACGCCACGATGAGGAGCGCCAGCAGCAGCGTCGGCACGATGGAGATGGGGGCCAGCTGGGACAGCAACCCGGCGGCCACGACGGAACTCACCGCGATGACGAGCCACTGGGAACGGGCCGGCCAGGTGGCGAACCCGGGCAGGTACCTGCCGATGGGAGGAACCGCGTCGCCCGCCCGGACCGTCAGCAGGACACCCCATCCGTAGGCGATGACACCGACCCCTCCGACGGGGACGAGGAGGATGAGGGCCACTCGGATCAGCAGCGGGTCGATCCCGAATCGTGCCCCGAGGGCGCGGCTCAGCCCGGGCAGTCTGGTCCCGGCCGGGCGCTCCAGCCGCGCAAGGCTCGGGTGAACCATCCCGAGATCGACCAGTTCCGTCATGACTCCAGTGTGTCCCAGCCGGGTTCGAAGGGCCATCCGGGGAGCCCCTGAGGGGATCCTGAATGACCCGTCGACGGCCCTGAGATCCTGGCGGGTGGGCGTGACTCCTCACAGCTGGCGTGCCACTCTGGAGGGGAGATGAACAGTTCCCCGGGCACCCAGCGCGCCGACCAGCTGCAACGCGACCTCTCCGGCAAGGCCATCGCCGGAGTGGCCAGCGGCGTTGCCGCGCACCTCGGCCTGCCCACCGCCTGGGTGCGGATCGGGTTCGTCGTGCTGAGCCTCTTCAGCGGAACCGGAGTCGTCGTCTACGGCGTCCTGTGGATGCTCATGCCCGGCGGCGACACCCACGAGGAGGCCCCCGGCCTCGAGGGTGCCTCCCGCGCCGGTATGCGGCCCGGCCAACGCATGAATGCCATCGATGCCGGGGTGCTGTTCTCGGTCGGCATCCTCATCTGCGGTGTGCTGTGGTTCGTCGCCTCGGATGTCGAACCCGGCAGGACGCCCTTGTTCTGGCCCCTCGTGCTGGGTGGCCTGGGGGTGGTGCTGGTGTGGGCGCAGGCCGATCGCGTCGGCAACCAGATCGCCGCGTCGGGGCAGGCCAGGGCCGTCACCACGCGACGGGCCCTCGCCAGCGTCGGCCGCCTCGTCGGGGGCATGGTGCTGGTCGGGTTCGGCATCAGCTGGATGGTGGCGAGCCAACTGGGCTGGCGGGACCTGCCCGTGGTCCTCGGTGCCGCCCTCGTGCTCCTGGCCGGGGTGGTCATCGTCGCCGCTCCCTGGCTGCTCCGGGCATCCCAGCGGTTGCGGAACGCGGATCGGGATCGGCTCCGCGCCGAGGCCCGGGCCGACATGGCCGCCCACCTGCACGACTCCGTGCTGCAGACCCTCGCCCTCATCCAGCGTCAGGCGAACAACCCGGTCACCGTCGCCTCGCTCGCCCGGCGGCAGGAACGCGAGCTGCGCACCTGGCTCTACGGGGAGGAGGCGGGGGCGCAGAGCCTCAAGGGGGCCCTCGAACAGATCCGGGTGGACGTGGAGGACCAGTTCCCGATCGCCGTCGAGGTGGTCTGCGTCGGCGACGCCGGGATGGACGCCGCCACCACCGCGCTCATCCAGGCGACCCGCGAGGCCGTCGTGAACGCGGCGAAGCACTCCGGGGCGCCGCGCGTCGACGTCTATGCCGAGGTCACCCCTTCCCAGATCGAGGTGTTCGTCCGTGACCGTGGCAGCGGCTTCGACGAGTCCCAGGTCCGGCAGGACCGCAGGGGCGTGCGAGAATCGATCCGTGGGCGCATGGAGCGTCACGGCGGGGCGGTCCGGATCCGCACCGCCCCCGGAGAGGGCACCGAGGTCAGGTTGGAGCTGCAGAGATGAGTGAAGCGGAGACGACGAAACCGCTCAGCGAGCTGAGGGTCGTGCTGGTCGACGACCACGCCATGTTCCGTGCCGGGGTGCGTCATGAGATCGGCGAACTCTGCGTCATCGTGGGGGAGGGGCACGACGTGGCGAGCTCCGTCGAGACCATCCTCGCCACACGCCCGGACGTCGTGCTGCTGGATGTCCACCTCCCCGGGGGTGGCGGCGCGGAGGTCATCAAGCAGGTGGTCGCCAAGGAGCCCGACGTGCGCTTCCTCGCCCTGTCCGTCTCGGACGCGGCGGAGGACGTCATCGGGGTCATCCGGGCGGGGGCCCGTGGTTATGTGACGAAGTCCATCTCGTCGGAGGAACTGGTGGAGGGCATCCAGCGGGTGGCCTCAGGGGACGCGGTGTTCTCGCCGCGCCTGGCCGGCTTCGTCCTGGACGCCTTCTCGGGCTCGGTGGACATCTCGTCGATCGACGAGGAACTGGACCGGTTGAGCTCGCGGGAACGGGAGGTCCTCAAACTCATCGCCCGGGGCTACAGCTACAAGGAGGTGGCGCGGGAACTGTTCATCTCCATCAAGACCGTGGAGACCCACGTCAGCTCCGTGCTGCGGAAACTGCAGCTCAGCAACCGCCACCAACTCACCAAGTGGGCCACCGACAGGCATCTTGTCTGACATCCCCGGCCGGGGCCCGGGAGTGGCCCCAACCCCGCCGCTCCCGTCCCGCCTCCGTGGTTTCGCCTGCCTTGACTCTGTTCCGCCTGTCCTCGGCTGGATTCGCCCGTCATTTCTGCGGCTCGCCTGTCTTCTTCGGCAGGCGAATTGAAACAGGGCAGGCGTTTGCGTATCAAGGCAGGCGAATGAAAACGTAGAACTCCGGTCACCCACTGTGGGTGACCGGAGTTCTACGGACGGAGGGATCAGGCCTTCTTCTTCAGCCAGCCCGCGATGAACAGGAGCAGGAGCGCGCCGAGCACCGAGAATGCGAGCCCGGGGATCGAGAAGATCTTGTCGTAGGAGTCGTTGAAGATGAGCTGGCCGAGGAAGCCGGCCACGAGGGCGCCACCGATGCCGAGCAGCATGGTGGACAGCCAACCCATGCCCTCATCTCCCGGCATGATCGCCTTCGCGATGGCGCCACCGAGGAGACCGATGATGATGTAACCGATGATCGTCATGACAACCAGCATGCCCGACGTGGCGCGGTTTGGCCATGGGGTGCTTCCCTGAGCCTTCCCTGGTCCCGGACCCGGGGAGTGTGCTCAAAACAACGGCCGCCACGGGCTGAGAAGCGCTTCGGTGCACTTCTTCAACCACGATCGACGGTGCCAGGTGTCGGCTGTAAGTTCGACGGTATTTCCTTCATCGATGCGGAAAACCTCCTCCATGTGGCGGGCCACGTCCTCGTCGGTGATCTCGAGATTGACCTCGTAGTTGCCCCACAGGCTGAGTCGGTCCAGGTTGGCCGTCCCGATCGTGGCCCACGCCCCGTCGATCACCGCGGTCTTGGAGTGCACCATCGCCCCCTGGTAGAGGAACAGCCGGATCCCCGCATCCAACAGGTCAGCGTAGAAGCCGCGGGAGAGCAGGTCAGCCACGGCGTGGTTCGACTGGGCCGGGACGATGATCCTCACGTCGACGCCCCGCTTGACGGCGGTCTTCAACGCCCACACCAGATCGTCGTCCGGGATCAGGTAGGCGTGGGTCAGCCAGATCCGGTCGGTGGCGCGGTCGATGCCTTCCAGGTACATGTTCCGGATCGGGTAGACCTGGATCCGCGGCTGGTTGCGGTGGACCCGCAGGGGGGAGAACCAACGGCGGGGGCCACTGTGCTCGAGGATCGGCAGCCGGTGCCGGTCGGCGTTCTGGTTCCAGAAATCGACGAAGGCGTTCTCCAGCTCGGCCGCGCCCGGTCCGACGATCCGGGCATGGGTGTCGCGCCACTGGGTGGCGTACAGGCCACCGATGTTGTAGCCGCCGATGAAACCGATGTGGCCGTCCACGACGAGGATCTTGCGGTGATCCCGGCCCCACGACTTCGGCGCCCAGGGTTTCGGGAAGGACGGATGCCGCAGCGCCCTCACACCTTCTGGCATTTTGAAGAAGCTGCGAGGCACCACGAGGTTCGCGAAACCATCCCAGATGACGTTCACCTCGACCCCTCGTGCGGCTGCCCGACCGAGGGCGGCCTTGAACCGCTCCCCGATCTCGTCGCCCTTCCAGATGAACGTCTCGAACAGCACGACGCGTTCCGCGCTGTCGATGGCGGTCAGCATGTCGCGGTAGAGGTCCTCGCCGTAGGTGTAGACGGTCACCTCGTCCTGCCCCATCAGGATGGGCCTGGCGGGGGTGCAGGGAAACCGGCGGAGGCGACGGTGCTTCTTGCGCCACGACTCCCAACCGGTGAGCCCGATCATCACCCCGATCTGCGTGAGGAGCAGCCCAACGCTGATCCGCGGAACCACCCTGCGCAGAAAATCCCAGACCCTCCTCATGCGTGTCAGCATACGGGGGATCGGGAACTGGTCACGTGAGGACCCTTGCGTTGGAGTGGACTCCAGCTCTCAAGGCGTCGGACCCGGTGGGAGGGGCAGCCTGCTGTCATCTTCATGGCGGAGCCATGACGAGGCGGCACGTCGGTGGTGCTGACGCCGGGCGCCGGACCAGCCGCGCTCAGAACAACCGTCGGGTGAGGAGGACCAGTCCTGCGATGGCGCCACCTGCCACGACAGTGCCGATCACGATCCAGGCCCACGGGGTGGGGGAGTCCTCGAACTCGGCGACCGCGACCGGGGGGACCGGGTCCTTCACGAGGCTGGATTCGGCCGCCGTCGGTTCCGGTTCCGGGGTGGGTGCCGGGGCCGGTGCCGAGGGTTGGGAGTCCTCCGACAGTTCCTGCGGCACCGCGACAGGGGTGGTGACGGATTCGCTGGGGGCCGGTTCGCCACCGTCATCGGGGTCCGCCTGCTGCGTCCTCGACGGTGATGCGGAGGGGCTGGCCGACCGCGGGGTCACGGGGTCCGAGGGCGGGGGTGTGGACTCCTCCCGGGACCTGCTGGGCTCCGGGGCCGGTGAGGACGGGGAGGGGGACTCGGACGGGGGTTCCTCCGGGGTCGGGGTGGGGCGGGGCGCCTCACTGCCGACCCGGGTCAGTGCCCCGGCGTCGCTGGCGGAATAGGCAGCGAAGTTCTGGGTGGCGTACCAGGCGTTGTTGACGGAGTCGAAGGCGAGCCCGATCCCGATGGAGTTGATCTCCGGGTTGACCATGTTGGCGTAGTGGCCGGGGGAGTCCCGCCACAGCTCGAACATCTTCGTCCCCATGTCGCCGCTTCCGCCGTGCATGGCGACGTTCTCCGCCGCGTAGGTGAACCCTGCCGGGTAGTGGCTGGAGAAGTTCGGCCGATGCTCGAGGGTGGCCCGCGCCGCCATCTGCTGGGACCAGTCGACGGCGACGGCGTCCAACTCCTGGTACCTCGTCACCGGGGAGAGGCCCTGGCTGGACCGCAGTTCGTTGACCTTGTCGAGGATGGTGCGGGCCCACGACTCCGTCGTGTTCCCCTCCATCGGCAGGACTGCCGGCGCCGTCATCGGCGGTGCCGCATGAGTCGTCGTTGCTCCGGCTGACACCAGGAGTGCCACCGCAGCGGCCAGGTGGATGAAACGCATGCAACAGTCTTTCGGGCAGTTACGAAACCGTTATGTCGTCAACCCTAGACCAGGGAAGGAGCGCGGATTGACCTCCCGGGGCCGAATTCTGTCGTCCCTTTGGGCCGTGGCCATCCAGCCGGGGACGGTGCTGTCCAATAGGGTGGTCCCACCATGTCCGACAGCCTGTTTCCTGACCTTGCCGCCGTGTTCGCCACCGACCGGACACCCTCTCGCCCCGCCCCCGCCACCCCGGTCGGACAGGTCGACGAGGACGAACTCCTCGACGGGTTGAACCCGCCGCAGCGGGACGCCGTCACCCATGCCGGATCCCCCGTCCTCGTCGTCGCGGGAGCGGGATCGGGCAAGACCCGGGTGCTCACGCGACGGATCGCCCACCTCGTCGGGGTGCGCGGGGTGCATCCCGGGGCGGTGCTGGCCATCACCTTCACGAACAAGGCGGCCGCGGAGATGCGGGAACGGGTGGCGGACCTCGTGGGCAACCGCGCCCGCCTCATGTGGGTCTCCACCTTCCACTCGGCCTGCGTGCGCATCCTCCGCTCGGAGATCGACCGGTTCCAGTTCACGAAGTCCTTCTCCATCTACGACGACACCGATGCCAAACGGCTCATGGGCCTGGTGCTGCGGGACCAGGGACACGACCCCAAACGCTTCCCCGTCCGGAGCGTGATGAACGCCGTCAGCGCGTGGAAGAACGAACTCGTCGACTTCGAGACCGCCGCCGAGCAGGCGACGGGTCCGTTCCAGAAGGTCCACGCCGAGGCGTATCAGGAGTACCAGGCCCGCCTCCGGGCCGCCAACGCGCTGGACTTCGACGACCTCATCATGACCACCGTCAACCTGTTCCAGGCCTTCCCCGATGTCCGGGAGAAGTACCGGCGTCGCTTCCGGCACGTGCTCGTCGATGAGTACCAGGACACCAACCACGCCCAGTACGCCCTCATTCGTGAACTCTGCGGCGACGGTGACCCCACGACGACGCCCGCCGCGGAGCCGGCCGAGCTGATGGTGGTCGGCGACTCCGACCAGTCGATCTACGCCTTCCGGGGGGCGACCATCCGGAACATCCTCGACTTCGAGGCCGACTTCCCCGGGGCCCGCACCATCGTGCTCGACCAGAACTACCGCTCCACCAACACCATCCTGCAGGCCGCGAACGCCGTGATCTCACGCAACGCCGGGCGCAGGGACAAGACCCTGTGGAGTGACCTGGGGGAGGGGGAGCTCATCGTCGGCTGGGTCGCCGACACCGAGCACGACGAGGCCCAGTTCGTCGCCTCGGAGATCGACGCGCTGGTCGACCGGGGGGCCACCCGCTACGGCGACGTCGCTGTCTTCTACCGCACCAACGCCCAGTCCCGGGCCCTGGAGGAGGTGTTCATCCGCGTCGGGATGCCCTACAAGGTGGTCGGCGGGGTGCGGTTCTACGAACGCAAGGAGGTGCGCGACGCCATCGCCTACCTGCGCGCCGTCGCCAACCCCGCCGACGACGTCTCCGTGCGCCGGATCCTCAACGTGCCGAAGCGGGGGATCGGGGACCGGGCGGAGGCGGCCGTGGCCTCGCTGGCCGGGGCCGAGCGGATCAGCTTCTTCGACGCCCTCGCGCGCAGCGACGAGGCGCCGGGGCTGGCCACGCGCTCCGCGAAGCAGATCAAGGGATTCGTCGACCTCATCGAGGCACACCGTGTCCAGATGGCCCAGGGCGTCCCCGCCGACGAGATCCTCACCTCACTGCTGCGGGAGTCCGGCTACCTCGCCGAGCTGCAGAACTCAACGGATCCGCAGGACGAGACCCGGCTGGAGAACCTGGAGGAACTCGTCAGCGTCGCCGCGGAGTTCGTCGCGGCGGCGAACACCGTCGACCTCGACGACGAGCACGCGGCGGGAGAACTGGCCGCCGGTATGCCGGAGCCCGACGATTCGCTGCCGGCCTTCCTGGAGCGCATCGCGTTGGTGGCGGACTCCGATCAGGTCCCGGACCAGGGCGGCCAGGGCGTGGTGACCCTCATGACCCTCCATACCGCCAAGGGGCTGGAGTTCGACACCGTCTTCCTCACCGGGATGGAGGACGGCATCTTCCCCCACGGGCGCGCCCTGACCGCGCCGGAGGACCTCGAGGAGGAGCGACGGCTGGCCTACGTAGGTATCACCCGGGCGCGCAAGCGGCTCCACCTCACCCGGGCGCAGGTGCGGGTGACCTTCGGGGCCCCGAGCCACAACCCGGCCTCCCGGTTCCTCGACGAGATCCCCACGGGCCTGATGGACTGGCGGCGCCTCGGTGAGGCGAGCGTTGGTTGGGCTGCGAGCAGTGCGGAGCGCACCTCGAGGACCCGGGACGCGGTGAGCTTCGGCAAGGGACGCGGCCGACCGGCCCCGGCCGCCCTGGACCTGGCCGTCGGGGACCGGGTGCTCCACGCCATGTTCGGCATGGGGACGGTGCTCGCGGTGCAGGGGGTCGGGGACAAGCAGCGTATCGATGTCGACTTCGGGTCGGCTGGGAAGAAGCGGCTCGCCCCGGCCCAGGCCCCCATGGAAAAGCTGTGAGGGGCTGGGTTCAGGTCAGATGTCGACGCCCTGGGACCTGAGGAAGGCCAGCGGGTCCGAGGCGACATAGACGTTGCCGGGGGTGGTGCCCTTCGGGTAGTACTCGAAGTGCAGGTGGGGGCCGGTGCTGTTGCCGGTGCTCCCGACGTAGCCGATGAGCTGCCCGGCCTGAACACTCTGCCCCGGAGACACCACGGAACGCGACATGTGGGCATAGAGGGTGGAGCCGCCATTGGCGTGCGAGATGACGACGTTGATCCCGGCCCAGCCGCCGCTGGTCGGGCTGATGACGATGCCGGAGGCGGCGGCGTAGATCTCGGTGCCGGCGGGGGCGCCGAAGTCCTGGCCGGTGTGGTACCTGGCCCAGAGGCCGTGCTGTCCGAAGCGGGGGCCGAGCCGGAACGTGCCGGGCTTCAGGGGGAGGGACGCACCCTTGGAGCCTGCGGCCTTGAGGTCGTCCGCGGAGATCTTGGAGGTGTCCACCCCCTGCTTCTTCAGGGCGGCCTCGGCGGCGGCGAGGCGCTCGGCGGCCGCCTTCTTCTCCTCCTTGATCTTCTCCTCCTGGGCGGCGACCAGCTTCAGGTCGGCCTCCATCTTCGCCTCGCGCTCGGCGGCGGTCTCGTTGGCGACGGCGTTGGTGGTGTCGTTGTAGGTGGAGTCGAGGTTCTGCGCGTGGTCCTTCGCGGCCTGGTCCGCGACGGCGGAGTCGAGGTTGCTGCGGATCGCGGAGCGGGAGGTGTCCTCCTCGTTGGGCACGAAACCGTTCTCGACGGCCCTGGCGGCGCCCTCGGGGACGGCGAATTCGGAGGCCACGGCCTCGCTGACGGAGTCCGCGTCCGCGGAGCGTGCGCTCCATGCCCAGCCGAAGACAGCGGAGGCCATGACCGCACCCGCAGCGCCTGCTGCGATGGCTGAGCGGCTGAACCGACCGCGGCCCCGCCTTGAGGGGGTTGCGATCGTGGCCTCGACGATGTCGAGTTCGGCGTCCTCGTCGACCTCAATGGCGCGACGTGCCACCCGTCGCGGTTCGTTGATCTTCAAAGTCATCTCCTTGCGAGGAACCAACCGGGGAAACCTTAGCAATTCTCAGCTTGTTCTCAAAGTGAATGAACAAAGTCGTGGCGCGGGGGCTCTCCGGGTCGTCTGCTGGACCCTGTCGAGGGCGAGAGGTTAAGGTGTGCCTGCCCAGGCCATCAACGTTGATTCAGGAGCCGGAACATGGATCTGCTGGAGTACCAGGCACGCGCGCTGTTCGGGGAGGCGGGGCTCCCGGTCCTGCCCGGGATCGTGGCCCGCACCCCCGACGAGGCGGTCGCGGCCCGCGCCCATCTGGGGGCGGAGGTCGTCGTCGTCAAGGCCCAGGTGCGCACCGGGGGACGGGGCAAGGCCGGCGGGGTGAAGCTGGCCCGCGGCTACGACGAACTCGCCGAGATCGCCCGGGGCATCCTCGGCATGGACATCAAGGGCCACACGGTTGAGGAGGTCATGGTGTGTCCCGCGGCCGAGATCGCCGAGGAGTACTACTTCTCGATCCTGCTCGACCGCGCGGCCGGCTGCTATCTGGCCATGTGCTCCAAGGAGGGGGGCATGGACATCGAGACCCTCGCCGTGGAACGCCCCGAGGCGCTGGTCCGGCTCCCGCTGGACGCCCACACCGGCATCGACGAGAACGTCGGCAGGGAGATCGCGGCCCGGGCCGGGTTCCCGGAGGAGGACCACGCCGCCCTCGCGGAGGTCTGCCAGGCCCTGTGGCGCGTGTTCCGCGACAACGACGCGACCCTCGTCGAGGTCAACCCGCTCGTCAAGCTCGCCGACGGTTCACTCAGCGCCCTCGACGGGAAGGTCACCCTCGACGGCAACGCCGACTTCCGGCACGACTGGTCCGCGTACCACGCCTCGTCGGGGGAGACCGAGCTGGAGAAGCAGGCCCGGGCCCTCGACCTCAACTACGTCCACCTCTCCGGCAGCGTCGGCATCATCGGCAACGGCGCCGGGCTGGTCATGAGCACCCTCGACGTCGTGGAGCGGGCGGGCCGTGACCTCCCCGGCTCCCCGAAACCCGCCAACTTCCTCGACATCGGGGGCGGGGCCTCCTCGCAGGTCATGGCCAACGGCCTGCGCATCATCATGAGTGACCCCCAGGTCAGGAGCGTCTTCGTCAACGTCTTCGGCGGGATCACCGCCTGCAACGACGTGGCCACCGGCATCGTGCACGCCCTGGAACTGCTCGGCGACGAGGCGCGCCTTCCCATCGTCGTCCGGCTTGACGGCAACTCCGTCGAGGTCGGCAAGGCCATCCTCGAGGAGGCCGACCATCCGCTGATCCGCATCGAGGACACGATGGACCAGGCCGCGGCCACCGCCGCCCGACTCGCCTCCGGGCTCTGAGAACAGGAGAACCATGGCTGTCTTCATCAACCAGCACACCCGCGTCGTCGTCCAGGGCATGACCGGCAGGGAGGGGCGCAAGCACACCCAACGCATGATCATGTCCGGCACCCGCATCGTCGGTGGCGTCACCCCGGGCAGGGGCGGCGAGTCGGTGCTCTTCGAGGAGGACCCGGTGCCGGTGTTCGGCTCCGTGGGCGAGGCCGTGGCGGCCACCCAGGCGGACGTCTCCGTCGTCTTCGTCCCGCCGCGCTTCGCCAAGGACGCGGTGGTGGAGGCCGTCGAGTCCGGGATCGGGCTCTGCGTGGTCATCACGGAGGGCATCCCGGTGCGTGACGCCCTCGAGTTCCATGCCGCGGCGAGGGCCAACGGGGCCCGCATCATCGGGCCGAACTGCCCCGGCCTCATCTCGCCGGGGAAGTCGAACGTGGGCATCATCCCCGCCCACATCTCCGGTCAGGGTCGCATCGGCCTCGTCTCGAAGTCCGGGACGTTGACCTACCAGATGATGTACGAGCTGCGTGACCACGGGTTCTCCACCGCCGTCGGCATCGGCGGCGACCCGGTCGTCGGCACCTCCCACATCGACGTCCTCCAGGCCTTCGAGGAGGACCCGGAGACCGAGGTCATCGTCATGATCGGCGAGATCGGCGGCGACGCCGAGGAGCGTGCCGGGGCGTACATCGAGGCCAACATCTCCAAGCCCGTCGTGGGCTACGTCGCCGGGTTCACCGCCCCGGCGGGCAAGACGATGGGGCACGCCGGAGCCATCATCACGGGCAGCAAGGGCACCGCCGCCGCGAAGAAGGAGGCGCTGGAGGCCGCCGGGGTCCGGGTGGGGGAGACCCCCAGCCAGACCGCCCAGCTGGTCCGCGACGCCATCGCGGAACTGCGCTCTCAGGCCTGGCTGGCCCGCTGAGCCGCCCGGATGGCGACCTGACCCAGCTGCTCCTCGGAGAACTGGTAGGAGTCGGAGACGGTCACGAGCACGTAGCTGACCGTCGCCCCCGCCCGCGTCACGATGAGCTGGTAGTACGCCTTCTCCTCGGCCGTCTTCTCCAGGGAGACGGAGAACATGCGGGCCGCGACGGGGGCGTCGCCCACCCCCACGCCGGTCACGGCCGTGTACTCGGAGACGGTTGCCGTGTTGGCACGTTCGGAACAGGAGGCGATGTTCGCCACGAGCGCGGACTCGAAGGTGTTCGCGGCGCCCTCGTCCGGGAAGGTGAACCGCAGCTCATCCAGCCCGAACCCCTCCGGGGTCTGCGGGTTCTCGTTCTCCACGAACGTGGTCTGGAGCCGTTCCTGGGGGCCGGGGTCGGTGTCCAGCGCCATGTTCTCGCACCCGATGCCCTTGAGGGTGACCTCGTTCGGGCCGACCCTGACCCACTTGCCGACACCCGGCTGGATCCGGGGCAGGTCGGCCGGGATGAGCCAGCCGACGGGATCCACCGGCGGCGGCACCGTCGGGGCGACGGCCGGGGTTCCGGGGCAGGTGCCCTCGGCGGTGGAGCAGATCTCCTGCAGCCGCGTCGTCGCCGCGGTCACGAGGGCGGTGGGGTCGATCGGGGTGTCGGCGCGCTTGACGACGAAGGTGGAGACCACCCGGCCGGTCCGGACGAGCAGGATGCTCTGGTAGAGGGGTTTCGTGTCCTCGACCGCGACGGTGACCTGCACGGCCTCGTCGCCCATGCCCTCCACCGAGGTGGCGCCCACGATGTGAACCTGGTTGATGGAACAGGCGGCGAGGTCGCTCAGCCGCTTCTGGTAGATGTCCGTGGCCGCCTTCACGTTGGCGTAGCCGTCGATCTCGTGGATCAGCGCGAGCTGCAGGTCCGTGGGCTCCGCACCGATGGTGCGGTGGAGTGAGACCACGGGGTTGATGTCGGGCAGGTCCTTGCCGAGGCAGACGGGCCGGACCTTCCTGCCCTCCCGGGAGTCGATGGTGTCGACGACGGTCCACGTCCCCTCCGGGACCATCGTCGTGGCCTCCGAGGCCTCCAGGAGGTTCGATGCCGTGGCCAGCGGGACCTCCGAGGAGGTCGACGCACTGGGTGTGCCGGCCACCTCGGTGCGGGAGCGGCCGGCCAGGTTGAAGATCGCGAAGGCGATGAGGACCGCCGCGGCGACCGCGCCGCCGCCCCACAGCAGGAGGGTGCGGCGGTGGTGCCTCAGCCAGGCGGGCAGGCCGCCCTCGTCCTCGGAGTCCTCGTGCTGCGCGCGGGAGGGACGTGCCGGGTGCCCACCATCGGGGAGGCCGGAACTGCTCGAGGAGCCCGGCGAGGTCGTGCTCGCCGCGGACCGGCGGGGAACGGCCGAGGCCCGCTGACCCTCAGGGGGGAGGGGATCGAGGCGACGCTCGGTCTCCGGGAGCACCGGGGCCGGGATGGAGGTGGCGGAGTCGGGATCGGCCGGTCGGGCGAAGGGACGATCGAAGTCATCCGCAGCGCCGCGTCGGGCACCTCGAGGTGCCTCGTGACGTGTATCGTCAAGGCCGTCCGGCTCGGCACCCTCAGGGGCCATGGCCCTGCGGGGACGCTCGCTGCCGGAGTCAGTCATGTACACCTCCATGCGGATATGTCATACCGCCGCTCGGCGGCATTTCACCCCTACAGGTTACCCATGACTCGACCATTTCTGCCCATCGAGATCAGGAGACCGCCTTGGCGGAGCGCCCATCCAAGCACCGGACGATCGCCGTCGATGTCGATGCGACCGCCCCAGTCAAGCGTCCCCACGTGGTGCTCCCGTGGTATCTGGTGGCCGGAATCGGCGGGGTGGGCGTCGTCATCGGTGCCTGGCTGCTCCTGGCCGCCCCCGCGGTGTTGGGTTGGCTCACCTCACCCAACGCGGAACTCAGCTCGGCCCTCGATCTGGCCAACCGGCTCCTCCTGCTCGCCAACGGCGCCCCCGTCGAGATCGGTGGCCAACGCGTCAGCCTCTTCCCGCTCGGCATCACGGTGGTGCTGCTCCTGCTCGGTCGTCCCCTGGCCGCGCTCGCGGCCCGACACGCCGCCCGATCCGGCGGGGTCCCCGACCCGTCCGGGGAGGTGTGGGTCGACGCGCCCGCCGTCGCCCGCAAGGTCGTGGTGCTGTTCACCGTGTCCCAGGCCGGGGCCACGACGATCCTGGCCACCTTCGTCGCGGGCGCCTCGGCGCCGCGGGTGCTCGCCGGATCCCTCCTCGTCGCCCTGGTCGGTTCCCTGTGGGGGACCATGTCCGCGATCGAACTCCATCCACGAGCAGGGTGGCCGGTGTGGCTGCGCGCGGTGCCCCGCGCCCTCGGCGCGGCCTGGGGGGTCTGCCTCACCGCAGGGGCGATCCTCGTGGCGCTCAGCCTGTACCTGCAGCGGGACCGGATCGTCGGCATCACCGACGTCCTCGACCCCGGACCCGCCGGGATCGTCATCCTCGTCTTCCTGCAGCTGGCCTACCTCCCCAACCTCGTCATGTGGGCGACCGCGTGGTCGCTGGGGGCCGGGGTGACGCTCGGGGACGGCTCGCTCATCTCGATGGGCATCACCGACGTCGGTTTCCTGCCCGCCATACCGGTGCTGGGCGCGATCCCCGACCCCGGGCCGGTGCCCGGCGTGCTGTGGCTGTGGCTGCTCTTCGGGGTCGTCGCCGGAGGGCTCGCCGGTCTCGTCGTCGCCATGGCGCGGCCGTCGCACCGCTTCGACGAGACCACCCTCGTCGGTGCCCTGACCGGGGTCGTCGCCGGGTTCGGCCTGGTCGCCCTGGCCAGACTCGCCTCAGGGGGGCTCGGCTCCCAACGGCTCGCGTCGATCGGGGTGCGGCTCGGGGACCTCGCCATCACCGCCCCCAGCATCCTCGGACTGTCCGGGCTCCTCGCCGGTCTCACCGTCGGCCTGATCCGCCGACAGTGGCCCTCCGTCGAGGAATGGCAGGCGTTCCGGGCGAACTTCACGTCCGAACCCGACGTCATCGACGAGGAGACCAAGAGTCACGCCCGCCGGGACGAGGACGCTCCCGATGATGAGGACGAGGAGACGATCAGGCGCCGCTGAGCGCCCGGGTCACCGGTGCGGCTCGTGGGCGCAGAACGGCTCCTCGGCGAGGTAGTCGCCGGTCATGGCGTAGGCGCGGGCCCGTGAACCACCACAGAAGGAGCGGTAGGAGCAGAACCCGCACTTGCCCTTGAGCTGGCTGCGGTCACGCAGCGTCCGGAACAGATCGGAGTTGCGGTAGACCTCCCCGATGTCGTCGGTGCGGACGTTCCCGGCCCTGATGGGGAGGAAACCCGACGGATGGATGTCGCCGACGTGCGAGATGAACAGGAACCCGTCCCCGTCGTTGACGTTCCGGGCGCGCCCGATGCCGTCCTGCTGCGAGTAGTGCATTCCCGAGGTCAGCACGTCGAGATCCGTGTCGAGTCCCTGACGGGCCTCCTCCCGTTTGCGCTGCATGACGACTCGCGAGTACTGCGGCGCCGCCGTCGCCTTGATGTCGAAGGGGGCGGTCCGGCTGAGGTCGTACAGCTGGTGGAACACCGCCTCGAACTCCTCGGCGCTCGCGACGTCCTCCTTCTTCGCCCGCCCCATGGGGACCAGGAAGAACACCTCCCAGAACACGATCCCGAGCTCCGTCATGAGCTCGCACATCGCGGGCATGTCGTCGATGTTGGCCTTGCGCACCACCGTGTTGACCTGGGTGCTGAGCCCGATCTCCTGCGACTGGCGGAGGATGCGGATCCCGTGATCGAAGCTGCCCTGGACGCGGCGGAACTCGTCGTGGATGGCCGCGTTGGAGCCGTCGAGGCTCACAGCGAGCCGGGTCAGTCCCGCGTCCTTGAGCTCCTGCAACCGCTCGAGTGAGGCCAGGGGGGTGGTCGCCGGGGTGATCGCCATCCGCAGCCCGATCTCGGCGCCGTGGCGGACCAGGTCGATGATGTCCGGGCGTTTGAACGCGTCCCCACCCGAGAACACGAACACGACGCGGCCGAAGCGGCGGACGTCGTCGAGGAGCTTCATCGCCTCCTCGGTGGTCAGTTCCCCCGGGTTGCGCAGCGGCTGGGCCGAGGCCCGGCAGTGGCGGCAGGCGAGGTCGCAGGCCTGGGTGGTCTCCCAGATGACGATGAACGGCGCCTGGTCGAAATCGAGGTTCGGGCGGGCCCCGAACGGCCGGTTGTGTGCGTGTCCGTGAGGATGCGGCATGTCCAGCACGCTACCCGACGGGGCCGCGACGGATAGGGTGGGGGCGTGACAACTCGCGTGGTGGTCCTGGCCTCCGGCTCCGGGACCTTGCTGCAGGCCCTCCTCGATGCGATCCGTTCGGGGGACGTCGACGCGGAGGTCGTCGCCGTCGTCTCCGATCAGCCCGATGCCGTGGCGCTGGAGCGTGCCCGCGGCGCCGACATCCCCGCCATCGCCCACCCGCTGGCCAAGGGCGCCGACCGGGCGGCCTGGGACGCCGACCTCACCCGCATCGTCGACCGGTTCACCCCGGACCTGGTGGCCTCCGCGGGATTCATGAAACTTCTCGGCGAGGCCTTCCTGGCCAGGTTCGGCGGGCGAACCATCAACACCCACCCCGCTCTGCTGCCGAGCTTCCCCGGGATGCACGGCCCCCGCGACGCCCTCGCCCACGGGGTGAAGGTGTCCGGGGCCACGGTGTTCCTCGTGGATGCGGGGATCGACACGGGTAGGATCCTCGCGCAGGGGGCGGTCGAGGTGCTGGACGACGACACCGTCGCGTCCCTGCACGAACGCATCAAGGTGGTGGAGCGGCGCCTGCTCGTGGAGACCGTCCGCTCCTGGGACCAACGAGAGGGAACGACGAGATGACCGACCGGATCCAGCTGCGCCGCGCGCTGCTCAGCGTCCACGACAAGACCGGCCTGGAGGACCTGGCCGCCCGGCTCCACCAGGCGGGGGTCCAGATCGTCTCCACCGGCTCCACGGCCGCCCGGATCGCCGCGGCGGGGGTCCCCGTCACCGCCGTCGAGGAGCTGACGGGCTTCCCCGAGTGCCTCGACGGCAGGGTCAAGACGCTGCACCCCCGCGTGCACGCCGGCATCCTCGCCGACCGTCGCCTGCCCGGCCACGTGAGCCAGCTGGAGGAGCTCGACGTCGAGCCGTTCGACCTCGTCGTGGTGAACCTCTACCCATTCGAGGCGACGGTCGCCTCCGGCGCCGACGCGGACGCCTGCATCGAGCAGATCGACATCGGCGGGCCGTCGATGGTGCGGGCGGCCGCGAAGAACCACCCCAGCGTCGCCGTGGTCACCTCGCCCACCCAGTACCCGCTCGTGACGACGGCCCTCACCGAGGGCGGGTTCACGCTGCAGCAGCGTCGCGATCTGGCCACGGCCGCGTTCCGGCACACCGCGAGCTACGACGTCGCCGTCGCCTCCTGGCTCGGCGCCACCGTCGCGACACCCCCCGAGGACTCCTTCCCCGAGTGGCTGGGCGCCACCTGGGTCAAGGCCCAGGGGCTGCGCTACGGGGAGAACTCCCACCAGGCGGCGGCCCTCTACACCTACCCGCCCGGCCCGGCGGGGATCGCCCAGGCCGAGCTGCTGCACGGCAAGCCGATGAGCTACAACAACTACACCGACGGGGAGGCAGCGTACCGGGCCGCCCACGACTTCAGTGAGCCGAGCGTGGCGATCATCAAGCA
This sequence comes from Arachnia propionica, assembly GCF_003932785.1. Lineage (GTDB taxonomy): Bacteria > Actinomycetota > Actinomycetes > Propionibacteriales > Propionibacteriaceae > Arachnia > Arachnia propionica_B. The sequence goes on from NZ_RQYT01000003.1 coordinate 93,237, forward strand.
CGCCAACCCGTGCGGGATCGCCGTCGGGGCCGACATCGCCGAGGCGCACCGCAAGGCGCACGCCTGTGACCCGGTCTCGGCGTTCGGCGGGGTCATCGCCACCAACCGGCCGGTGAGCCGGGAGATGGCGGAACAGGTGAGGGACGTCTTCACCGAGGTCGTCATCGCGCCCGACTTCGACCCCGAGGCGCTGGAGATCCTCACGGCGAAGAAGAACCTGCGGCTCCTGAAAGCCGCCCCCTACACCCATCGCGAACGCACCCTGCACCCGATCTCGGGCGGGGCCCTGCTGCAGCAACCGGACCGGATCGACGCCGCCGGGGACGACCCGGCCGGCTGGGAACTGCAGGCGGGTGAGCCCGTCGACGAGGCCACCCTCGCCGACCTCGTCTTCGCGTGGCGGGCCTGCCGGGCCGTGAAGTCCAACGCCATCCTGCTCGCCGCCGACGGGGCCTCCGTCGGGGTCGGGATGGGGCAGGTCAACCGCGTGGACTCCTGCCGTCTGGCCGTCGAGCGTGCCGGGGACCGGGCCGCCGGTTCCGTCGCCGCATCGGATGCCTTCTTCCCGTTCGCCGACGGGCCGGGCATCCTCGTCGACGCCGGGATCAGGGCCATCGTGCAGCCCGGCGGCTCCGTCCGGGACCGGGAGACCATCGACCTGTGCCGTGAGCGGGGGGTCGCCCTCTACTTCACCGGCACCCGACACTTCTTCCACTGAGGGGCGTGACATGACCGCACAGGTGCTCGACGGGAAGGCGACGGCCGCAGCCATCAAGGCCGAACTGGCCGACCGGGTCGCCCGGCTCCGCGCGGAGGGCACGGTTCCGGGGCTGGCCACGGTCCTGGTTGGGGAGGACCCGGCCAGTCAGAACTACGTGCGGATGAAGCACCGGGACTGCCAGCAGGTGGGAATCGAGTCCATCCAGGTCGAGCTGCCCGCCGATGCCTCCGCCGCGCGGTTGGAGGAGGCGATCCGGGAACTCAACGAATCGGCGGCCTGCACCGGCTACATCGTCCAGCTGCCGCTGCCGCGCCACCTCGACGAGACGTGGGCCCTGTCGCTCATCGACCCCGACAAGGACGCCGACGGCCTCCACCCCATCAACCTGGGGCGGCTCGTCCTGGGCGAACCCGCCACACTGCCCTGCACCCCCCGCGGGATCGTGGAACTCGTGCGTCGCCACGGTATCGACTGGCAGGGCAGCCAGGTGTGTGTCGTGGGCCGTGGCATCACCGTCGGACGCCCGCTCGGGCTGATCCTCACCCGCCGCAGCGAGAACGCCACCGTCACCCTCACCCACACCGGGACCCGGGACCTGGCCGAGCACACCCGACGCGCGGACGTCGTCGTCGCCGCCGCAGGGGTTCCCGGGATGATCACGGCCGGGATGATCCGTGAGGGGGCCGTGTGCATCGACGTGGGCGTCAGCCGGGTCGATGGCCGCACCACGGGGGATCTCGCCCCCGACGTCTGGGAGCGGGCCGGGTGGGTCACCCCCAACCCCGGAGGGGTCGGGCCGATGACCCGGGCCATGCTGCTGAGCAACATCGTGGACCGAGCCGAGGCCCGCCATGCGCGACAAGATCGCTGAACAACTGCCCAGCCGCCCCTGGGCGCTGCTGGCCTCCGTCGCGGTGCTGGTCATCGGGGTGGTGGTCACGGGATTCGGCCACTGGCGGCGGGGCGCGCTCCTCATGGCGGGGGCCCTGATCCTCGCCGCCACTGCCCGGGCCATCCTCCCCAGGCGCGTCTCCGGGCTCCTCGTGGTGCGTCGCCGGCCCCTGGACGTCCTCGTGCTGGGAGGGTTCGGCATCGCCATCGGGGCGTTGGCGCTGCTCGTCCCGGCAGGGCCCCCCTGATCCGGCTCACGGCCCGCAGGACGAGGCGATAGGCTCAGTGGTGGACATCACCGTCGAAAGAAAGGTCCACACGATGAGCACTGAGGCTCCCGTCAAGGTGGCTGTGACCGGCGCCGCCGGTCAGATCTGCTACAGCCTGCTGTTCCGCATCGCGAGTGGCGCACTGCTGGGTGACCGGCCGATCGAGTTGCGTCTGCTCGAGATCACCCCCGCTCTCAAGGCCCTCGAGGGTGTCGTCATGGAGCTCGACGACTGCGCATTCCCCAACGTCAAGAACATCGTCATCGGTGACGACCCCATGAAGGTCTTCGAGGGGGCCAACCTGGCGATGCTGGTCGGCGCGATGCCCCGCAAGGCCGGGATGGAGCGCGGTGACCTCCTCTCCGCCAACGGCGCGATCTTCACGGCCCAGGGCAAGGCCCTCAACGACGTCGCGGCCGATGACGTGAGGATCCTCGTGACGGGCAACCCCGCCAACACCAACGCCCTCATCGCCATGAAGAACGCCCCCGACATCCCGGCGGAGCGGTTCAACGCCCTCACCCGGCTCGACCACAACCGTGCGAAGAGCCAGCTCGCGGCCAAGCTCGGCGTCGGGGTCGGCGAGATCACGAAGATGACCATCTGGGGCAACCACTCCTCGACGCAGTACCCGGATCTGTTCCACTGCGAGGTCGGGGGCAGGAACGCCGCCGAGCTGGTGGGCGACCAGGGGTGGATCGAGTCCACCTTCATCCCCACCGTCGCGAAGCGCGGCGCTGCCATCATCGACGCCCGGGGCCTGTCCTCGGCCGCCTCCGCCGCGAACGCCACCGTCGAGCACATGCGCGACTGGGTGCTCGGCACCCCCGAGGGGGACTGGGTGTCCATGGCGGTTCCCTCCGACGGCTCCTACGGTGTCGCCGAGGGCATCATCTCCTCCTTCCCGTGCGTGGTGAAGGACGGCCGGTACGAGATCGTCCAGGGCCTCGAGATCGATCCGTTCTCCCGCGCCAAGATCGACGCCTCCGTCGCCGAGCTCGTCGACGAGCGTGACGCCGTGACCGAGCTGGGTCTCATCTGACGAGGCGAGCACCCGCAACACGAAGGGGCCCGGAGGATTTCTCCTCCGGGCCCCTTGCGTACGGATCAGGTCAGAGACCGAGCTCCCCGGCGAAGTCGCCGGCCTCGAGGCGGGCCTTGACGAGCCCGAGGAACCGGGCCGCGTTGGCGCCGTCGATGAGACGGTGGTCGTAGCTGAGCGACAGGTACATCATGTCGCGGATCGCGATGGTGTCCGAGCCGTAGGGATCGGTCACCACGACCGGACGCTTCACGAGCGCACCCGTGCCGAGGATGGCGACCTGCGGCAGGTTGATGATGGGCGTGTCGAACAGGGTGCCGGCGGAGCCGTAGTTGGTGATGGTGAAGGTGCCACCACCCAGCTCGTCGGGCCCGACCTGCCCGGAACGGGTCCGTGCCGCCAGGTCGCCGATGCGCTTGGCGAGACCCGCCAGGTTGAGGTCACCGGCATTGTGGATGACCGGGACCATGAGGCCCTTCTCGGTGTCCACGGCGATGCCGATGTTCTCCTGGGCGGCGTAGGTGACGGTCCCCGCCTCGAAGTCGGCCGTCGCATTGACGATGGGCATGGCCTTGAGGGCCTCGACGGTGGCCTTCGTGATGAACGGGAGGTAGGACAGGGACGCCCCCTCGCGCTTCTTGAAGTCGTCCTTCGCGACCGCACGCAGCCGGGAGATGGCGGTGACGTCGACCTCGACGGTGGCGGTGAGCTGCGCCGCCACCTGGAGCGACTCCACCATGCGCTGCGCGATGACCTTGCGCATCCGCGACAGCTTCTCCGTGGTGCCGCGAAGCGCCAGGGCCTCGGGCGAGGCGACGGCGGCCGGGGCGGCAGCTGCCGGGGCAGCAACAGCCGGGGCGGGTGCGCTGGCGGCGGGGGCGGGCTGCTTGGCCGCCGCGGCGGCGTCGAGGATGTCCTGCTTGCGGATCCGGCCACCGACGCCGGTGCCCTGCACCGAACCGAGGTCCACGCCGTGCTGGGCCGCCAGCTTGCGGACCAGCGGGGTGACGTAGAGGTCGCTCGTCGTGGCCCGACGTGCAGCGACGGCGGCCGCCACCGCGGGGGACTGCGCCTCGGGTGCGGCGTGCGTCGGCTGGGGTGCCGGGGCGGCGCTCTCGGCGGCCGGTGCCGGCGTCGGCTCCGCGGCGGGCTGGGCCTGGGGCTCGGGCGTCTCGGCGGGGGCAGCCGGGGCGGGGGCCGCGGCGGAGGCCTCACCGACGAGGGCGAGGACCGCGCCGACGGCGGCGACCTCGTCCTCGTTGACACGGATCTCGAGGAGGGTACCGGCCACGGGGGAGGGGATCTCGGTGTCGACCTTGTCGGTGGACACCTCCAGCAGCGGCTCGTCGGCCTCGACGGTGTCGCCGACGGCCTTGAGCCAGCGGGAGATGGTGCCCTCGGTGACCGACTCGCCCAGCACGGGCAGGGTGACCTCTGTCGCGGAGCCAGCGGCGACAGGGGCGGCGGCCTCGGCGGCGGGGGTCTCCTGGGCGGGGGGCTCCTGGGTGGGAGCGGGGGTCTGGGCGGGCTCCTGGGTCGGCGCGGGTTCGGGGGCCGACTCGGCGGCGGAGGCGCCGCCCTCGCCTGCCTCACCGATGATGGCGAGGACCGCGCCGACGGCGGCGACGTCGTCCTCGTTGAACTTGATCTCGAGCAGGGTGCCGGCCACAGGGGAGGGGATCTCGGTGTCGACCTTGTCGGTGGACACCTCCAGCAGCGGCTCGTCGACCTCGACGGTGTCCCCCACGGCCTTGAGCCAACGGGAGATGGTGCCTTCGGTGACCGACTCACCCAGTACGGGGAGTGTGACTTCGGTGGACATGTGAACTAGGGCTCCTTCGCGTCTGGCGCATCGCTATGCCGTCCAAGCCTATCCCGGTTTCGGGACCTTGCGCTGCCTCGCGGGGCCGTGCCCTCGCTGGGATCGGGTGAGGTTGGGCATAATTGCCGCGTGGGTTGGTTCTCGAAACGCAAGGTCGCCGCCCAGGTGGCCAAGGAAAACAAGGAGGTCTCCGATGTCCTCCTCGATCACCTGGACGGGTTCGTGACCAGCCGGCGGGGGGTGGAGGCCTGGATCGAGCAGCCCACGAGCTTCAACAAACCGTCGATTCTCCTCGTCGCCGCCGACGGGGAGTCGACGCGACGCGCCATCCCGTCGATCCCGTTCGGCTACGACTTCGCCTCCCGCCACGACATCCCGGCCTATGACGCCGGGGTGGTGCCGTACCCGCAACGCATGCGCGAGTACGGCATCCGCAACAAGAAGCGGTGACCCGGTGCGCTGATGAGGCCGGGTTGCCGTTGACGCAGCGTCAACTCATAGCGTCGCCGTCATGAAGATCAACGTGCTCGACTCCCTCGACCAGACGCTGACGATTCTCGACGCGCCCGAGACACGGCGGCCGGAGCTGCTTGTCACGATGCGACAGCCCATGTCAGGGATGTTCCCATGGATCCCGGGCGGGCCCGATCACCTCATGACGCATCGAGGCACCTTCGGTTTTCCGTTGACCGGACACGACGATCTCCTGCGCGAAGCCTTGGCCATGATGCGTTCAGCCGGGGTCCCGGAACGGGTCGAGGCGGGACTCGGCACCGCGCTGCAGGCGCTGCGGGAGGCCGATCCGGACCTGGAGTTCCCCGACGAGCTGAGGGTGCTCATCACCCTCGGCAATCCCGCGGATGACCATTTCATGCATGAGATCCAAGGTCTGTCGGCCTTCGGCGGCATCGCGGGTTTCATCGAGCTGACGTTGTGGCCGAACCCGACGGTCATGGACCGGGTGGAGGCGATCGCCGCGCACGAGCTGCACCACAACGTCCGATACGGCCCCGGCGGGATCGTCTGGAACCCCATGACCGTGGCCGTTGGGGAGCAGGTGGTCGCCGAAGGACTGGCGGACGTGTTCGCGCGGGAACTCCACGGCCTGGCGGGCCCCACCCACTTCGTGCGCGCGTCGGGGGAACATGACCCCGCCGTTGTCAAGGTGCTCTCCGGGCTGGAGATCACCGGCATGCAGAACTTGGTGCCGTGGGTGCACGGCGATGCCGCTGCCCGACGTTTCGGCGCGGAACCCGTCGGTCTGTCCACGGGAGCCGGATACGCCGCGGGCAGGGTCCTGGTGGAGAACCACCTGTCTGCGACGCGGACCACTGCTGCGGCGAACGTGCGGACCGACTGGCGTGTCGTCGCCGAGTCGTCGCGGTCAAACCATGACCCGAAGGCCGACACGTGATCGAATGGGACGTGGCTGAACTGGCACGGCGTGCCGGGATCACCACACGAACCCTGCGCCACTACGACCAGATCGGGCTGCTGGCCCCGAGCCGGGTCACCGCCGCAGGGGTGCGTCACTACGATGCCGACGCCGTCGCCCGCCTGCAACGGATCCTCCTCCTCCGGGACGTCGGCATGCCGTTGGCGAAGATCGCCGAGCTGCTCGAACACGAGGACGAGGCGGAGGAGGTGGCCGCCTTGGAGGAGCACATCAAGGTGCTGGAGTCCCAGCGAGCAGCGCTGGCAGTGAGGATCAAGGCTGTGCAGCACCTGCTGGAGGCGCGCCGACATGGTCGAGAACCCGACCCGGACGTCCTGCTCGAAGGATTCAATGACCGCTACGAGGCCGAGGTGGTTCGACGATGGGGGCGTGACGCCTACGAGGCGGGGAACCGCTGGTGGCACGACAAGACCTTCGCCCAGCAGCAGGCGTGGAAGCAGGAGTCGGAGCAGCTCGTGGCCGACTGGCTGAGGACCTTCCGCAGCGGGGTCACACCGGGCTCAGCCCCCGCGCGTGAGATGGTGAGGCGCCATCTCGGCTGGCTCTCCCGGATCCCGGGAACCCCCACGCATGCCGGGGATCATGGACGGGCGCTGGAGATGATCAACGGCCTGGCCCACATGTACGTCGAGGACCCGGGGCTGCGTCACGCCTTCGGAGGGGAGGAGGGCAGCCGATTCGTCCGGGACGCCCTCCTGCGGCACGCCCCGGACCTTGTCCCGGGCTGAGGCCGGGGGCGATGCCGTGCCCGACCGGATCCCGATCGGGCACGGCGAGTGCTGACCTTCTCAGCCGCGCCCCATCCCCTTCGCCAGGGCCACGAGGGTCCGCACCGCGACCCCGGTGCCGCCCTTCGGGGTGCAGCCCCACGGGGCGTCCTCGTTGAACGCGGGCCCGGCGATGTCCAGGTGGGCCCAGGGCGTGTCGCCGACGAAGTGCTGCAGGAAGGCGCCCGCGGTGAGTGCCCCGCCCCAGCGGTTCTTTCCGGTGGAGCGCATGTCAGCCGCGTCGGATTTCAGCGCCTCCCGGATGTCCTCGGTGATGGGCAGGTGCCAGAAGGCCTCATCCGCGACCTCGGCGGCGTCGAGGAGACGGTCCGCGGTGGCGTCGTCGCTGGCCATGAGCCCGGAGATGCGGGTGCCGAGCGCCACCATGCAGGCGCCGGTGAGGGTCGCCACGTCCACGATGAGGTCCGGCTCGTCCCGACGTGCCCGCCCGAGGGCATCCGCCATGACGAGGCGCCCCTCGGCGTCGGTGTTGCCGTTCTCGACGGTGGTGCCGTCGAACATGGTGAGCACGTCGGAGGAGCGGTAGGAGGTGCCGGAGGGGAGGTTCTCGGCCAGCGCGGCGTAGGCGGTGACCTTGACCGGCAGGTCGAGCGCCGCGATGGCCTGGGTGGCCGCGATGACGGCGGCGGCGCCGGACATGTCCGCGGTCATGCCCGCCATCTGCCCGGCCGGTTTGATGTCGAGGCCGCCCGAGTCGAAGGTGATGCCCTTGCCGACGAGGGCGAGGTGGGCCTTGGCGCCCCTGGGTGCCCAGGACAGGCGCACGAGCCGGGGTCCGCGGCTGGACCCGCCGCCGACGGCGAGGAGGCCGCCATAGCCGCCCTTGACGAGGGCCTTCTCGTCGAGGATCTCGACGGAGACCTTCTGCCCGGCGACGCAGCTGCGGGCGGCCTCCGCGAAGGTCTCAGGGTAGAGGAGGTTCGGCGGGGTGTTGATCCAGTCGCGGGCCTGGGAGACGGCCGCGGCCACGACCTTGGCGGTGTCGACGGCCTTGGCGACGGCCGACTGGGTGGCCACGAGCTCGATCTCGCGGATGGGGTGGGCCTCGGGGGAGCCGGTGACCTTGGGACGTCGGTAGGCGCCGAGGAGCGCCCCTTCGGCGGCGGCCTGCCCGAGCTCGGGATCGTTGAGCTCCAGCGAGACCGAGACCTTCCAGTCGGAGGCCCCCTCGGCGGCTGCGATCGTGCGCAGGGCCACGCCGCAGGCGTCACGCACGGCGGCGGGGGTGACGTCGACGTCGCCGAGCCCCACGACTGCGATGCGCTGACCGGCCAGCGACGGGAGCAGGGTCACCGCGCCCTGGCGGCTGCGTGCCCCAAGGCCCGTGGCCGTGGCGAGGAGGTCCTGGGGGAAGGTCTTGGACCACGCCTTGAGGAGCTCGGGGGAGGCGCCGACGAGGGTCGGGTCGTCACCGACGCTGGTGAGGCCGAGGACGAGGACGTCCGAGTTCTTCGAGGGCGTCCTTGCGGTGCTGAGTTGGGGAATGTTCTTGCTCATCGGGCCAGCTTAGAGGGCGCGCGGATAGGTGCATCTACTGCGGTCGCCCCGGTGACTCCCTGGCTGCGTTCCTGGGTGGGTCTCTGTGCACCAATCGCCGTTCTGCTTCCATGAGACCCCCCGCGGCAACGCTGCCAGAAAAGCAGAACGGCGATTCTTGACCGCCCCCCCGTCGGGGGGGGGGGGACGGTGCGGGTTCCGGGGTGACCGTCGACCGTCGACCTGCGCCGGTTCGCGTGACTCCTGCGCCGCGGGGTCCGGTTCTCAGGCCTCACCCGAGGGGCGTCGTCGCTGTCTCGCGGCGTGGCGGGCGGGGGTGGTGCGGTGGATGCTCCGGTATGCCTTGATGAACCCCGTGCTGGTGGCGTAACCGACGGCGGCTGCGACGTCCTGGACCGTCCAGCCCTCGTCCAGGAGCCGTGTGGCCTCATGGGTGCGCGCCCGGGTACGCCACTGGGCGAAGGTGACCCCGGTGTCGTGACGGAAGGCACGCAGCAGTGTCTTGGAGCTCACCCCGAGAGCGGTCGCCCAGTCGGTCAGCGTCCTGGGGTCGGCCGGGTCGGCGAGGATGGCCTCCGCCACGGTGCGGGCGGCCGGGTGTCGCGGCAGGGCCAGGACGCTCCGGCTCTCCTCACTGTGCTCGAGGATGTCCCGGACGAGGCCGAGGGCGAGGAGTCGTCGTTCAGGGGAACGCTCTCGGAGGCAGAGATGGCGGAGCACCTGGGCCGTGAGTTCGTCGACCGGCAGCGCAAGGGGGCGGAGCCACCGATCACCGCTTGGTCTCAGTGCCGGATCCACGTAGAGGCTCAACAGGGCATCAGCCCCCTCGGTCCGGATCTCGTGCTCGGTGTGGGCGGGGATCCAGACGAGGTGGCCCTGGTCGATGCGCCACCACTGGTCCTCGAGCCGGATCGACGCCCCGCCGTGTTGCGGCCAGGTCAGCTGGTCGACGTCGTGGTGGTGGCTGGCGACTCGGCTCCCGGGCGGCAGCGGATCATTCTCGGCGTGAACAGGGACTGTCCCCTGGGGCACATGGGGAGAGGGAGACCAAGATCCAACAGGGTCTGAATCATCCGGAACAGACACCAGGCTCTCCTTTCTGGACGATTTCTGTCCATTGAGAATGGTAGCCAGGAAGCTTAGGACTGCCTAACCTGTGGTCGTTTCGTGTCGTCCGTGAGAGGAACCCATGTCCAATCCACTGCGTCCACTGGTGCTGTTGCTCGTCGCCGTGCTCAGCCTGGTGGCCTGTTCGACCCCCACCAGCCCGACATCGCAGCAGACCACCACCGAGTCCTCGTTCCAGCCGGTGACGATCTCGCACGTTCATGGCGAGACGGAGATCACCCAACGCCCGACCCGTGTGGTGACCATCGGTTGGTACTCGCAGGACGTCGTCGCGGCGCTGGGCATCGTTCCAGTGGGTGTCGAGGACTTCACCTGGGGTTCCGTGGAGAAGTACCTGCCCTGGTTCAAGGACCGGGTCGCCGAGCTCGGGGGTGAACTCCCGGAACTGCTCCGGCTCAATGACAAATGGGAACATGACTACGAGCAGATCCTCGCCCTCGAGCCCGACGTCATCCTGGCCCTGCACTCCGGTATCGACGAGACCGCCTACCAGCGCCTCAGCGAGATCGCGCCGACGGTCGCGTACTCCGGTGTGGCCTGGACCTCGGAGCGGGAGCGGCTCACCCTCGACATCGGTCGGGTCCTCGGCATGGAGCAGGAGGCGCAGCGCCTGCTCGATGAGGCGGATGCCGCCATCGCCGAGGCGGCCGGACGTCACCCCGAGTTCAAGGGGGTCGTCTTCACCTATGGGTCGAACCTTGCCGAAGGGGAGACCCAATTCGCCTTCTACGTTCGGGCCGACCCGCGGGTCCGTCTGCTCGAGGAGCTCGGCTTCGTCACCTCCCCGGACATCGTCAAGGCCAGTGAGGGGGCCTCTGAGTTCGTGACCTACGTCAGCCTGGAGGAACTCTCCCAGGTGGAATCTCAGTTCCACGTGGGCTGGGGGGATGTCGCTGCCGACGTCACGCGCACGCTCGAGCACCCGCTCGTGGCCAGGTGGGCCCCGGTGGCGGCGGGGCACACCCACTTCTTCGTCGAGGATCACACCCTGGCCTGGGCCTCCACCGCCCCCAGCGTGCTGTCCATCCCCGCGACAGTGGGTGCCATGGCTGACGATCTCGCGAAGGGACTGCCCCAGCAGTGAAGGGCGCGTGGGTGGCGCTGGCAGGCCTCGGCATCGTCGTGGCCTGCCAGCTCAGCCTGACGGTGGGGGCGCTGCCCACCCCGGTACCCGTGGTGCTGGAGGCCCTCCTCTCACCCGACGACTCCGACGCCCATGCCGTGGTGCTCCAGCGGGTGCCGCGGACGCTGCTCGGTCTCCTCGTGGGATGCGCCCTGGGCGCCTGCGGGGCGCTGATCCAGGGCTGGACCCGCAATCCCCTGGCCGACCCGGGACTGCTCGGGGTCAATGCCGGGGCGACGCTCGCGGTCACGGTGGGGGCGGGGCTCCTCGGATTCCGTGAACCGGGGCAGTACGTCTGGTGGGCCGTCGCGGGTGCGCTGGGGACGACGCTGCTGGTGTTGGCGGTTGCCCGGAGTGGACGGGACGGGGGCACCCCCGTGCGGTTCGTCCTCACCGGGGTGGCGATGGAGGCGATCCTGCTGGGGATCAGCTCCTTCATCATCCTGGGGAACCTCCAGGTCTTCCAGGCCGTCCGGTTCTGGGGGATCGGCAGCCTCGGTGGTCGCGATCCGGCCGTCGTGATCGCTGTGCTGCCCTTCCTGCTCATCGGGGTGGTCCTGGCGGTGGTCGCCGCCACCATGCTCAACGCCACCGCACTCGGCGACGAGCTCGGCTCCAGCCTCGGGGTTCATCCCGGTGCGACCCGGGGGTTGTGCGTGGCGGCCGTCACCCTGCTGGCGGGGTCGGCGGTGGCGCTGGCCGGACCCATCGCCTTCGTCGGACTCATGGTGCCCCACATCGTCAGGCGAGTCGTCGGAGCCGATCAGCGATGGCTGGTCCTGATCTCGTTCCTCGTCGCCCCCACGTTGGTCCTGGCGGCTGACGTCGGCGGCCGGGTCGTGCTGCCGAGCGGCGAGCTCCCCGTCGGGATCGGGACGGCCATCATGGGCGGCCCCGTCATGGTGGCGTTGGCCCGACGGCAGCGGTTGGGGGCGCTGTGAGTGACACGAGCCTCCTCCTGCGGTGCCGACGAGGTCGACAACGACGCGATGCGCTCGTGCTGTGCCTCGGCCTCGGGCTGGTGGCGCTGGTCCTCGGTTTGCTGGGCGTGCTGACGGGGACCTACTCGCTGACCCCGTCTCAACTCCTCGAAGTGCTCCAGGGCCGGGGACGCCCCGCCGTGGTGCGCCTGCTGTGGGAGTGGCGGTTGCCGCGCACCCTGTTCTGCCTCGTCGGGGGGACGGCCCTGGCCGTGAGCGGTGCCCTGTTCCAGCGGTTGACCCGCAACCCTCTCGGCAGCCCCGACGTCATCGGCTTCGGTACCGGGGCCTACACCGGGGTGCTGATCGTCACCCTGGTGCTGGGCAGCCCCCGCTACCTGTCCCTCGTCATGGGGGCGTTCCTGGGTGGTGTCGCGACGGCGGTGGTGGTGTACCTGCTGGCATGGCGGCGGGGTGTGCAGGGGTTCCGGCTCATCCTCGTCGGCATCGGCACCTCGGCCTGCCTTGCGGGGGTCAACAACCTCCTGCTCATCCGCAGCGGCGCCCAACGTGCCCAGGAGGCCAGTTCCTGGGTGTTCGGCTCCTTCGCATCGCTGGGGTTCGCGCAGTTCTGGCCCTTCCTCGTCCTCGTCCTCGTCCTGCTGGTGGTCGTCGGCACCCAGGCGTCGCGGCTGGCGCAACTGGAACTGGGCGATGAGGTGGCCGGGGCACACGGCGTGCGGGTGGAGGCCGTGCGCCTGGTGGTCGTCCTGGTGGGCATCGGGCTCATGGCCGCGGTGACGGCCGCCGCCGGGCCGATCGCCTTCGTCGCCCTCGTCGCGCCGCAGATCGCCCATCGCATCCTCCCGGGGCGAGGGCTCCATCTCGGCGTGTCAGGCCTCGTGGGGGCCGTGCTGCTCCAGGGCTCCGACCTGCTCGGGCAACGCCTCGACGCCAGCGTCGGCCTGGTGACCGTCGTCCTCGGCGGGGGCTACTTCCTGTGGCTCATCGTGGGCGGACGGCGTCGGGGTCACGGCTCCAGGGACATCGGAGGGATCACCTGATCCTCGCCCTCCCACAGGGCCACCTCCGCGACGCCGACCTCCAGCAGGTCCTCCCAGTACAACGCGAGCCACTGTTCGGCCTCCTCGCGTGACGGGAACGACGGCATGAGGTCCGCCTGCTCGAGTGCGGCCACGGCCGCGGGGTCGGTGGGCCGCCACTGGTGGCTCATACCGGATCACCCCGGTTGATGCGCGGGCTCGGGCGGCGGAAGCGTCGGATCATGAGGGCCCGGTTGAACATGTACATGAGCAGGCCCCGCTTGTTGGCCCGGGGGACCCGCTCGGCCAGCAGCTTCTTGAAGCTGCGCCACATGAAGAACGTGTTGATGAAGCTGAGCAGCAGCAGCACCCACAGGAGCAGGGCGATGTAGCTGGAGAGCAGCACGTTGCTCATGGTGAGCATGACCCCGGCCATGACGACGAGCATCGCGGGCATCATGAACTCGGTGATCGTCCAGCGGGCGTCGACGTAGTCGCGCGCCAAGGTCCGTTCGGGCGAGGCCTCGATCCGGTCCCAGGCCTCCATCCTGGCCTTCGACCGGGCCTCGCGGTCCGCCTTGCGCTGCTCCTTCGGGGAGAGGTTCGGGTGGAGGCGTTCCATGCGGGCCGCCTCGGCCTGCTTGCGCGTCATCGTCGGCTGGTTCTTGCGTGCCGGTTGGCGACGCTTCACCGTCACCTTCGACGAGGTCTCCTCGGTCCGCGTCTCAGGAGTGGTCGCCTCCTTGGACGACGGTTCAGCGGCCTTCCGCTCCTTCCTGTCGTCCTTGGGGACGAGGCGGGTGCGTTCCTTCCGAGGCCGGTCCTCGGTGGTGTCGGTCTTGCGCTCGTAGGGGTGGAACAGGCCCACGGATCTGCCTCCGGTGTCGAGGGTGAGTACGTCGGGCCAGTGTAGAGCAGAAGCTCCGACCACGGTCACTTCCCCGAGCGGGAAGGAATCAGGGGAGAACCGGACCCGATCGCCACCAAGGAGCGGTACGGTTGTGGGTGGCATCACCCGAACGCGGAAGGACCCACATGGCCGGCATCTTTGAGCGCATCGCCCTCATGTTCAAGTCGAAGGCGAACAAGGCTCTCGACAAGTACGAGGACCCGCGAGAGACCCTCGACTACTCCTACGAGCGTCAGCTCGACCTCCTCCGCAAGGTGAGACGAGGGGTGGCCGATGTCGCCACCAGCCGCAAGCGGGTGGAACTCCAGGCGCAGAAGGTCAACCAGGAGATGGAGCGCTACACCCTCACCGCGCAGCGCGCGCTCGAGTCCAACCGTGAGGACCTCGCCCGCGAGGCGCTCACCCGGAAGCAGGCGATGGCCACCCAACTCGCCGACCTCCAGGCCCAGCACGCCGCGCTGCAGGGTGAGGAGGAGAAGCTGGTGCGCGCCAGCACCCGACTCCAGGCGAAGGTCGACGCCTTCCGCACCCGCAAGGAGACCATCAAGGCCACCTACTCCGCGGCCGAGGCCCAGACCCGGATCAACGAGGCCTTCACCGGCATCTCCGAGGAGATGAGCGACGTCGGCCTCGCCATCCAGCGCGCCGAGGACAAGACCCTCGAACTGCAGGCCCGCGCCTCCGCCGTCGACGAGCTCCTCGCCACCGGTGCGCTGGAGGATCCCACCGGATCCGTCCAGGGCGACCTCGACCGGGAGCTCGATGCCCTCGCCGCCGGCTCCTCCGTCGAGAGCGAGCTGGCCGCCATGAAGGCCCAGCTCACCGGCGGCCCGGCGACTCGCCCGGAGATTGCGGCCCCGGCCGCCGAGACCACCGAACCCGCCGCCGAGACGGGGGAGGAGAAGCTGTCATGATCGTCCGCCTGATGGGGCTCGGCCAGTGGGTCATGGAGCCCGAACAGCTCCTCGAACTCAACGAGATCGACGAGGCCATCGAGGCCGCGGTCGAGGCCGGCGACGCGGTGGCGATGCGCTCGCACCTCGAGAAGCTGGTCGCCGCGGTCCAGCACAACGGCTCCGAGGTGCCCGACGACCTCATCGTCGAGTCCGACCTCGTGCTGCCCGACGTCAACGCCACCCTCGACGAGGTGCGGGAACTGCTCGCCAGCACGTCCGACTTCTACGGGCTCGTCCCCGACAGCCACCAGCTGGAGGGCGACGACCGGGACCTCGACGCTGAGTCGGGGGGAAGCCCGACCGGTCGCGCGTGAGGGTCCTCGTCTCGAGTGACCGGATCGGACGCCTCGGCCCCGCCGAGGCGTCCGATGTCATTGCCGCTGCCTTCCACACCAGAGGCGCTGCGGTCGCCGTCGCCCCCGTCGCCACGGGTGGGGACGACCTGGCCGAGGCCATCGCCCGATTCGCGCCCGGGGCTCGTTTCGCCCGGGTGACGGACGTCAGCGACCTACCGCGGCTCGTCGCCTCCGGCGTCGACCACATCGACGTGACGGGGATGCCCACCCCCGACCTCGCCGCTCTCGAGGAGCTGCCCCTGGTCGAGGTCCCGAACCCGCCCGTGGTCGTCGTGGCGTCCGAGCACGCGCAGGCCCCGTTGACCGGGCTCCATGGGGCCGTCGCCGCCCTGGGACGTGAGGGCGGCCGTGACCTCGGCGAGGTCGTCGCGCAGGAGACCGCCGCCGCGCGGTGGCTGGAACGACTCGGCCTGCCGGATGCTCCCGGGTTCGGCGCCCACGGTGGCCTCGGCGCCTGGCTGGCCCGGTGCGGGATCAGCACCGACACCGGCCTTGGGATCTGTATCCGCGGCTACGGGCTTCCCGATCTCATGCGACGCGCCGACCTCGTCCTCACGGGCACCGACACCCTGGACTTCCACCACCGCGGGGGCGAGGTGGTCCGGGGGATCACCCGGCTGGCCGGGGAGGCCCTCAGCCCCGTCGTCGTGGTGAGCGGCCGGAACTTCGTCTCGGCCAGGGAACTCCGTCTCAGCGGCATCGAGGAGGCCCACGCGGTACGTCAGGGCGGGGACGAGACCCCCGTCGCGCCTGAGGAACTGTCGGCACTGGCGGAACGCGTCGCCGCCACGTGGCGTTGGTGATTTCCACCACGCCGTAGACTGGCCACGTGACTGAAACCGGAACTGTTCCCCAGGGCGTCGTCCTCACGGATGTCGCCGTCGCCAAGGTCCGCGACCTCCTTGAAGCCGAGGGCCGCGACGACCTCAGCCTGCGCATCGCCGTCCAGCCCGGTGGCTGCTCCGGCCTGCGCTACCAGCTCTACTTCGACGAGCGTGAACTCGACGGTGACGTCGTCACCGACTACGACGGCGTCAGGGTCGTCACCGACAGGATGAGCGCCCCCTACCTCGCCGGCGCCAGCATCAACTTCGTGGACACGATCGAGAAGGTCGGCTTCGAGATCGACAACCCCAACGCCCGCGGCGCCTGCGCCTGCGGCGACAGCTTCCACTGAGCGTTTCCCCGAGCTGAGCGGGGCCCATCCGACCCCGCTCAGCTCGTGGGTTCCACCCCGTCCTCCGTGACCCGAACATCCCCGAACGCCTCCGGGGTGATGGTGATGCGCTGCGGATGGTGCGGGTACCACACGCCCTGGGACTCCCCCCTGGACTGGGCCTCGGTCCACAGCGCCTTCATCGGCTTGTCCTCCACGCCCTGCAGCAGCGAGGTGACGGCAGGCACCGACTGCTGCGCCCAGGGCATCCCCCAGGTCTGCCCCCACGCCACCCAGATCGCGTCAGCCCGCTCCACCAGGTGCTTGAGCACCGCCAGATTCGTGCGGCTGAACCGCTCCTTGTCCCGCTGCGTCAGGGTGCGCGGGCTCTTGCTGATGACGGGCAGCAGGTTCGCGAGTGTGATCCACCCGACACGCCGCCCGAAGACCTTGTCGAGCATTCCGTCCTCGAGGCGGTCCCTGAGGATCCCCGCCGTGGCGTCCCCGCCCTGGACCCGGGTGGCCATGACCTTCGCCGTCGACGGGTTCTTGCCCAGCACCAGCAGATGGGCACCGCCGAGTCTGTGGTTGTCCCTGCGGTGGTGCAGGAACCAGCGGGCCACGGGGGTCCTCGTGGGGGTCAGGAGACAGTCCGAGAGCGCTCCGGTGTCCCGCTCCAGGGCCGCTTCGAAGTGAGCGATGATCGCTTTGACGGGAGGAATGTCCATGAGTGAATCCAACTACGGTCTCGCCCTCGGCCAAGCTGCCGAGTCGTCGTCCGTTTGGATCCACGGTCACCAACTCGTCGCGACGGGACGCCCTTCCTCGTAGCCAGAGCCGAATTGGACCCCGACGACGGCGCGGTCGGCGAAGTCGGCCAGGGTCCGGGCCCCCGCGTACGTGGCGGAACTGCGCACCCCGGAGGTGATCCAGTCGAGCAGGTCCTCCACGCCGGGGCGCTGCGGATCCAGGTACATGCGGGACGAGGAGATGCCCTCCTCGAACAGGCCGGCCCGGGCCCGGTCGAACGCGGACTGGTCCTTCGTCCGGCTCCGCACCGCACGGGCCGAGGCCATCCCGAAGCTCTCCTTGTACGGACGCCCGTCGTGGTCCACCAGCTGCGCCCCCGTCGACTCGTGGGTGCCGGCAAACCAGGAACCGATCATGACGGAGCCGGCGCCGGCCGCCAGCGCCAGGGCGACGTCGCGGGGATGACGCACCCCACCGTCGGCCCACACGGAACGGCCCAGCTCCCGCGCGGCCGTCGCGCACTCCAGGACCGCCGAGAACTGGGGCCGTCCGACCCCCGTCTGCATGCGGGTGGTGCACATCGCGCCGGGGCCGACGCCGACCTTGATGATGTCGGCCCCCGCCTCGATGAGGTCCCGGGTGCCCTGCTCGGTGACGACGTTGCCCGCGACGACGAGGACGTGCCGACCCGTGGCCGCCTCGAAGTCGTCCCGGGCGGTGCGGGCGAGCCCGAGGGCGGAGATCATCTTCTCCTGATGGCCGTGGGCGGTGTCCATGACCAGCACGTCCGCCCCCGCGTCCAGCGCCGCCCGGGCCTTCGCCGCGACGTCGCCGTTGATGCCGACGGCCACTCCGGTGCGGAGCCTGCCCTCGTGGTCGAGGGCGGGGGAGTAGATGGCCGAGCGCAGGGCCCCCTTGCCGGTCATGACCCCCACCAGTCGGCCCTCGTCGTCGACGGCGACGGCGACCCGCTGGTGCTGGGCCGCGAGGGTGTCGAAGACCTCCTTGGGGGCGATGGACGGGGAGACCAGCGTGATGTCGTCGGTCATGACGTCCTTCGCCTGGGCGAAACGGTCGACCTCCACGGCGGCCTCCGGGGTCACGACCCCGACGGGGCGGCCGTCGACGAGGACGACGGCGACGCCGTGGGCGCGTTTCGCGATGAGGGCGAGGGTCTCGCCGATGGTGGTGTCGGGGGAGACGGTGACCGCGGTGTCGAACACCGGATGCGCCCGCTTGACCTTGGCGATGGACCTGGCCACGACGTCGACGGGGATGTCCTGGGGGAAGATCGCGAGGCCACCGCGTCGGGCCATCGTCTCGGCCATGCGTCGCCCCGAGACCGCGGTCATGTTCGCCGCGACGAGGGGCAGGGGCGTGTGGAGGCCGTCGGTCGAGGTCAGGTCGACGTCGAGCCGGGAGGCGACGTTGGAGCGGCTCGGCACCATGAAGACGTCGGAATAGGTGAGGTCCTGGGTGGGTCGGTCGTTGAGGAAGCGCACGAACCCAGTATGCCCGCGGCGGGGGGGCTCGGGGGAAAGGGCGAGGGTGCCCAGGTTCGGTGTTGGACTCGATCCCGAACCTTGGATGGTTAGGAATGACACCTATCTGAGCACCCTCGCTGAGGAGTCTACGGCATGATCGTCGATATCGCGAACCCGCCGTCAGCCCTCCCCGCCCCGCACGGCCCGCAGGGTTCTCGCGGCGTGGGTGACGGCGTCCCAGGCGAAGACCAGCACCGCGAGCCACACGAACACGAACCCGACCCAACGCGCCGGGGGCATGGGTTCACCCAGCACGAGCCAGCCGAGGAGGAACTGGAGTACCGGGGCCAGGTACTGGATCATCCCGACCGCCACGAGAGGAATGCGTCGGGTGGCCGAGGCGAACAGCAGCAGCGGGACAGCCGTGACGACCCCGGTGGTGGCCAGGAGGAGTGTGTACCACGACATCACCGGGGCGCTTGCGCCTCCGCCCAGCCCGAGGAGGAGCAGGTGCGGCAGGGCCAGGAGACTCAACGCGGCCGTCTCGATCGCGAGGCCGGGCAGCGGGCGGACCCGGGCGCCGGACTGCTTCTTCAGCAGGCCGTACAGCCCGAAGGTCACCGCCACCCCGAGGGCGATCCAGGGAACCTGGCCGTGACCGACCACCAGGACGAGCATCGCCACGCAGCCGAGTCCGACGGCGAGCCACTGCACGGCGCGAAGGCGTTCCCCGAGCACGACGACCCCCAGGGCCGTGGTGACGAGCGGGTTGACGAAGTAGCCGATGGCGGCGTCGAGGGTGTGGCCCGTGTTCACCCCGTGCACGTACAGCGTCCAGTTCACCCCGACGAGAAGACCGGCCGTCGCGATGAGGAGGGCGCTTCGTCGATCGGCGAGGGCGGCGCGCAGTTCGTCGACCCGCCGCGTCGCGACGAGCAGGATCAGGCACAGGACCAGGGACCAGACGATGCGATGGGAGACCACCTCGAGGGCCGAGGAGCGGGCGAACAACGCGAAGTAGAGGGGGAACAACCCCCACAGTGCGTATGCGGCCACCCCGTGGAGGTAGCCGGCGCGTTCCTCAGCCTGCATCGCGACGCAGCCTACCGGCAACGTCGCCGTGACCCCGCCGCGCTCCGGCGGCTACGATGAGCCTCAGGCATGACCGGCGCGTTGTTGAGGAGAGAGATGAGCGACGAGACCATCAAGGTGCTGCTGTTTTCCGGCGACCGCACCGTGCGTGAGCAGGTGCGGCTGGCGTTGGGGCGCAAGGTGGCATCGGATCTGCCGCCCATCGAGATCGTCGAGGTCGCCACCGGCCCCGCCCTGCTCAAGCTGCTGGACGCCGACCGCAACTTCGGCCTCATCATCATGGACGGGGAGGCCCAGCCGGAGGGTGGCTTCGGGCTGGCCCACCAGATCAAGGAGGACTACGGCGACGACTGCCCGCCGGTGCTCCTGCTGGTGGCCCGCGTCGCCGACGCCTGGCTCGGTACCTGGTCGCGCGCCGAGGCGCTGTCCTCCTTCCCGGTCGACCCGATCCGGCTGCCCGAGCAGGTCGCGGAGCTGCTCCGGGCGGAGGTCCTGTGACCTACACGTGGCCCGATGTCCTGACGGGCCTGGTTCGTAGGGAGGGGCTCGAGGCGGAGGCCGCCCAGTGGGCCCTCAGCGAGATCCTCGCCGGGCGCGCCAGTGAGGTGCAGTTGGCTGCGCTCCTCGTGGCTCTGCGCGCCAAGGGCGAGTCCGAGGACGAGATCTCCGGCCTGAGTGCCGCCATGCTCGCCCACGCGGTTCCCGTCGACCTGGATCCGGAGACGGTGGACGTCGTGGGGACGGGGGGCGACCGTGCCAACACCGTCAACATCTCCACGATGGCGGCCCTTCTCGCGGCGGCCGCCGGCGCGAAGGTCGCCAAGCACGGCAGTCGTGCCGCGTCGTCCCAGTCCGGGACCGCCGACACCCTGGAGGCCCTCGGGGTCAACATCTCCGTCGACCCTGTCCGGCAGGCCGCGGTGCTCGACGAGGTGGGGATCGTCTTCCTGTTCGCGCAGCTGCACCACCCGGCCATGAAGAACGTGGCCGGGGTGCGCAGGCAGCTCGCCATCCAGACCACCTTCAACTTCCTCGGCCCCCTGTCCAACCCGGCCCAGCCCAGGGCCATGGCGTTGGGGGTGGCCGACGGGGACATGGCCCCCGTCATCGCGCGGGTGCTCGCCGGACGTCACGTCCGGGGGATGGTCTTCCGTGGTTTCGACGGGCTCGACGAACTCACCACGACCTCCCCGTCGGACGTGTGGCTGATCTCGGACGCCCGGGTGCTGCGCACGACGCTGGATCCGGCGGATCTCGGGCTCCGGCCCGCCGCCCCCGCGGATCTCGTCGGCGGTGACCCCAGCCACAACGCGCAAGTCATCCGCGACCTCGCCGCGGGGAAGCCGGGACCCATCCGCGACGTCGCCTGCCTCAACGCGGCGGCCGCCCTCCTGGCCTACCACGGGGTCAGCCACACCATCCCGCTCATCGATCAGCTGCGGGACAACCTCGACGCCGTCGCCGCGGCCATCGACGATGGGCGGCTGAGCCGGAAACTCGACGACTGGGTCGCCGCCACCAACGCCTGAGCGGGTCACCCGGTGAGGGCGTGGACAGCCGCCACCGCGAGCGGCCCCAACCACAGGGCGGGGCCGTAGGGGAACGGCTCGGCCCCGCGGCCGCGCAGGGCGTGCACCACCGCCCAGCCGGCGCCGATCACGGTGCCCGCCAGCAGCGACCACAGCCAGCCCGACCATCCCCAGCTGGCCCCGACGGCACCTACCAGGAGGCCGAGACGCACGTCGCCGAACCCGAAGTTCCCCGTGACGCGCCACACCACCCAGAGGGCCGCGAAGCCCGCTGCCGCCCCCACCGCGACGACGGGCAGGGTGCCGGGGACGAGCAGCTCGGTGACGACGGCACCGACCGCCACCTGGGCGGCGGCGATCCAGTGGAGGCGACGCGGCAGCCAAGTGGTGCGTAGGTCGACCAGGACGAGCGCCGCCCCGGCGCCCAGGTGACCGAACCACAGCGGGAACAGCCCGGCCGGGACCCGCAGCAGGCAGGCGGAGAGGGCGAGGACGACGAGCGCCAACAGCACGGCGTCGCGGGGCCTGGCCAGGGAGGCGTAGTCGGGCGGAGGCTCGTCGGGCTCGGCCCAGATGCGAGGCAGCCGCGGCACCACCCACATGAGGTGCGCCGCGGCTGCCGTCGCGCTGGCCAGGGCCAGCAGGAGAAGGATCAGCGCTGGGCCTTCGTGAAGCCGGCGGCCTCGGCGGCCTGCTCCGAGTTGAACCACACCTCGGCGATCGTCAGCTCGTAGCCGCGGGTGCCGGGGACGTGGTACTTCTTCGACCGCTCGTTGCCCTTGATGATGTAGTCAGCGGGCGGGTTGGGGCCGACGTAGGAACCCTCGCCGAAGCTCTCCGGCTTGTCGGATGCGGGTTCGGCGTCCTGGGCCGGGGTGACGGGCTCGTTGAACTTGGCGGCCGTGGCGAAGGTGTCGTTGTTGTTGATGTAGGCCCGGGACGGCTCGTGGGCCGTCCAGCCGTCGTCCTTCGGGGTCAGGAAGTGACGCACCGCTGCGACGGCACCGGCGATGGCGGTGCCGATGAGGGCGAACTTGAAGAAGGTCTTGACCATGCCGCGCTTGCGCTTCGGGGGCTTGATCACCTCCTTGACGACGGGGACGTGCCCCGCCGCACGGTGCAGGGCCTCCTGCAGGTTCGGCAGGATCTCTCCGGTCACCTTGTCGCTGGCGGCCTCGACGGCGGGGGACACCTTGGAGATGGCACCCCGGATGCGGGGTTCCCAGTTGTCCAGTCGCTTCGAGGCGAACTCGGCGGTCCGCTTCCCGGCCTTGCGCGCCACCGGCGCGGTCTTGCGCTGGGCCTCGTGGAACAGCGCGGCTGCCTTCTCGACGGCCTCGTCCCAGACGTGGCGGCCGGCCTCCGCGGCGGCGGCGGCTTGATCCGCGGCGGCCTTGGTCAGTCGTGACTTCTTCACAGTTTCCTCCAATGGTTGGCTCGTGGTCGAGCACATACAACGCTACCCGTTCCTCGGGGCGATGCGGCGGTCCCGGACGAAAGGACCACGCGAGGCGCGACCGCCACCTGCTTGCCGTGGCCTGTAGGTTGGGCACATGAGCACTGCAACTCTGCACACCAGCATGGGGGACATCGTCATCGAGCTGTTCGACGACCAGTCTCCCGCCACCGTTGCCAACTTCGTCGGCCTGGCGGGGGGGACCAAGGAGTACCGCGACCCCAAAACCGGTGAGACCAGGACGGGCAAGTACTACGACGGGCTGGGTTTCCACCGCGTCATCGACGGATTCATGATCCAGGGCGGCTGCCCGCTCGGAACCGGCACCGGGGGGCCGGGTTACCAGTTCGCCGACGAGTTCCACCCCGAGCACGTCTTCGACCGCCCGTACCTGCTGGCCATGGCCAATGCCGGGCCGGGCACCAACGGTTCCCAGTTCTTCATCACGGTGGTCCCGACCCCGCACCTCAACCGACGCCACACCATCTTCGGTGAGGTGAAGGACGAGGCCTCCCGCGCGGTCGTCGACGCCATCGCGAAGACCCCCACGGGTCATCTCGATCGCCCGCTGACCCCCGTGGTCATCAACTCGGTGACCCTGTCCTGATCGAAAGCGCAGTGGATCGGCAGGGCCCAGTCGCCTCGGACGTCGAGCAGCCGTACCCCGGGTGACTCCAGCCAGTCGGCCACGCGTTCCGCCTCCTCGAAGCTCCCGGCGGGCAATCCGCCGGGAGCTTCGTGCACCGTCTCGGCGAGACCCCGGAGCACCTCGGCCTCGGCCCTGACCTCCGCCGTGCGGGCGTGCCCCGCCGCGGCCAGCCGCCCGTGCCGCACCACATGGATCGCCCAGCCGTCCCGTTCGGGTGCGGCGGCGATGATCTCCTCGCAACCGGCGAGTGCCCGCACCCGATGGAAGCGGCGGGAGGTCGTGTGGGCGGCTCGGAGCCGCGCCGTGATCTCCCCGGCCTCCTCGAAGCGTTCCTGCTCCGACAGCTGCCGGATCCGGGGCGCGGCATGACCCAGCAGGGTGCGCAGGTCCCCGGCCCACGCCTCACGGAGCTGCTCGATCCCCGCTGCGTGCTGTTTGGCCCCCGACCCGAGACGGCAGGGGGCGGGGCAGCGACCGATCTCGGCCAGGGCGCAGGCCTCACGTGGGGTGCGCGACGACAGGCGCTGGGAGCACTCGCGGATCCCGAACGCATCGCGCAACGCCCGCGCCACCTGCTCCGCCGCGGCGGCGGAGCGGAACGGCCCCCACACCGGTTCGTCACGAACCGCTCTGCGCACCGTCGACAGCCGTGGATGGGGTTCCGAGGTCAACGTGAGCCACACCAGCCGGTGCTGGTTGCGGGAGCGTCGGTTGTACCGGGGGCGCTGGCCCTCGATCATCCGCAACTCCCGCACCTCGGCCTCCAGGGTCGTGGCGCAGGTGAGGGATCGAACCCGGGTGGCGAGGCGCACCATCTCGTGGATACGGGGCCGTTGCTCCGCGGCGGAGAAGTAGGAGGCCACCCGGCGCCTGAGGTTGCGGGAGGTGCCGACGTAGAGGACCTCGGTGCGAGGGCGCCGATCCGCGTCCAGCCCGTCGTGCTCGAACCAGTAGACCCCGGGGGCCTCGGGCAGGTCCTTCGCCCACACCCGTTTCGCCCGACGTTCCGGGCTCACCCGGGAGAGGAACTCGTGGAGATCCTCCACGGTGTCCACCCCCAGGGTGCCGACGCGTTCGAGGAGACCGTGCAGCACGTCGACGGTGGCGCGGGCGTCGCTCAACGCCCGGTGATCCGGCTGCGTCGCCGAGCGGAAGTGACGGGCGAGGGTGGCCAGTTTCCGGTTCGGCAGCTCGCCCGGGAGGAGGACCTGCCGCGCGAGGGCGAGGGTGTCCACGACGGTCCGGCGTCGCCATGTCAGCCCAAGCTCGCGGGCGGCCCGCTTGAGGAAGCCGATGTCGAACGGGGCGTTGTGGGCCACGAGGATGGTCCCCGCCGCGAAGTCGAGGAAGGAGGGCACGGCCACCCGGACGGAAGGTGCGGTGGCGACCATCGTGTCGGTGATGCCCGTGAGTGCCTGGATCATCGGCGGAATGGACGTGCTGGGCCGCACGAGGGTCTGGAACTCACCCACCACCTCACCGCCGCACACCTTCACGGCACCGATCTCCGTGATCTCCGCATCGGCACCTGCCCCCGTGGTCTCGAGGTCGACCACGCAGAAGGTGGCGACCCGCAGCGCCGTGCCGAGGTCGTCGAAGCTCGGCTGGCTCACCATGGGTGGATCCGTCATGCCCAGCACGTTAGCGGGTGGGTCGGACGAAAATGTCGGACCCGGCTGCGAGGCTGTCGCCCATGAACGAGATCGACATCGACTGCGCCAGGTGCGAGGTCCGCGGCAGCGGGTGTGAGGGGTGCATCATGAGTCACCTCCTCGACGACACGGAGGGAATCCTGAGACTCAACGGGGAGGAGGCACGCGCGGTGCGAGTGCTGGCCGCGGCAGGACTCGTGCCCGAGTCGAGGATGCAGTTTGGGAATGGCCTGAAGGTCGTTTAGGATTCTCTCAGCTTGACTTCCTGAAGTGTTTGGAGATCCGAGTGAAGACAATCCGTACGGGTCTGGTGGGCCTGTTGGTCGCAACCAGCGCCGTGTTCGTCCCGATGGCCACTGCCGACCCGGACAAGGTGTCGCAGGCGAAGGCAGAACTCGAGCGGATCCGCGAGGAGGCGGCGGCCATCGATGCCGACATCATCGAGGTCGCGGCCCGCGCCGATGAGGCGGCTGCCAAGCTCGCCGGCATCAACACGGACCTCACCGCCCAGGAGCAGCGGGTCGCCCAGCTCGGGGCCGACCTGGGTGACGTGGCCATGCTGCAGTTCAACGGCGGCGGTCTCGACGTGACCACCCAGCTCCTCAGCAGCGCCACGGACTCCTCCTTCCTCTCGGGTCTGGCCACCATCCAGAACGAGGCCGACCGCAGCAACTCCGACCTGCAGGCCCTGCAGGTGGAGCAGGCGCGGCTGGACAACCTGCGCGACCAGCAGGTGAGCATCACCGAGGCCATCGAGCAGGACAAGGCCGCCAAGGAGCAGCTCGCCGCGGACTTCGACGCCAAGGAGGCTCAGGCCGAGGCGGTGTTCAACCGCTTGAACGCCGAGGAGCAGGAGCGGCTGCGCCGCCTCGAGGAGCAGCGCGAGCGTGAGCAGCAGGAGCGCGACCGGCGCGAGCGTGAGGCCGCCGCCTCCCGTGACGCCGCCTCCGCCCCGAGCCCGAGCGCGGCCCCGAGCGAGGAGGCCGAGAAGCCCGAGAAGCCCACCACCCCGGCCCCGCCCGCCAGCAGCCGTGGCGGATCCGCCGTCGAGGTCGCCCTCGCCCAGGTCGGCAAGCGCTACGTCTGGGGGACCGCCGGCCCGAACACCTTCGACTGCTCCGGTCTGATGAGCTACGCCTACCGCCAGCAGGGGATCTCCCTGCCCCGCACAGCGAGCCAGCAGTACGGGGTTGGTACCCCGGTCTCCAAGGGGGACCTGCAGCCCGGTGACCTGGTCTTCTACTACAGCGGCATCAGCCATGTCGGCATGTACATCGGTGACGGCAAGATCGTCCACGCGGCCAACCCTCGCAGCGGTGTCACCGTCACGGGAGTGAACTCGATGCCCTACCAGGGCGCCCGTCGCGTCGGCTGACCCCGACCCCCCATGTGGTACCCGTTCTTCAAGACCTTTCTGTTCCGCCCGCTGGTTCGATACGGATTCCGCGCCCGCATCAAGGGTGCGGAGAACGTACCCGCCGGCGGCGGAGCCATCTTGGCCAGCAATCACATCGCCGCGATGGACTCCGTCGTCATTCCCGCGATGCTGCCGAGAAAGGTGACCTTCCCCGCCAAGGCGGAGCTCTTCCGCGGTGACAAGGGGCTGGGCTCCAAGATCGTGGCGTGGTTCCTCAAGGCCATCGGCATGGTCCCCATGGAACGCGGCGGCGGCCGAGCCTCCGCGGCCTCCCTGCAGGCGATCACCGACGTGCTGGCCGCGGGCCAGGTCGTCGCGATCTACCCGGAGGGAACCCGATCCCCGGACGGGCGTCTCTACAAGGGCAAGACCGGCATGGCGCGCATGGTGCTCACCTCCGGTGCGCCCGTGCTCCCTGTCGGGGTCATCGGCACCCACAAGGTGAAGGGCCCCTTCGGGATCCCGTGGGTCCGCCGCCCCATCGTCGTCGTCGGCCCACCGTTGGACTTCAGCGAGTACCAGGGCATGCAGGGGGAGACCAAGCTCCTCCGGTACGTCACCGACGAGGTGCTGGCCGCCATCCAGCAGCTCACGGGACAGCAGTACGCGGATGTCTACGCCACGCGCGTCAAGCACGGTGACCTCAAGGAGGTGGGACCCGACGAGTTCCTGCGGCCCCGCCCGGGCGACGGGGTGCGCCCCGAGGTGAGCCCCGGGTGAGCCAGCCGCCCCCCACGTCGGCCGGTCTCGGCTGGCTCCAGGCCTCCTCGTCGTGGTTCCGTCAGGATTACGACGTCATCGGCAGGGTGTTCCTCGTCGCCACCCTTGTGCGTGCCGCCCTGGCGGTCCACACCGTGGTCATGAACCTCACCTTCGACAAGGAGGCGATCACGGACCTGCCGGGCATGGTGCTGGCCTTCGTGATCCTCCTGGGATGGACCGTCCTGGTGACCATGGTGCTGAGGCGCCCGAGCCAGCGGAGCCTGTGGGTGTACCTCGCGGACACGGCCGTCACGAGTGCCCTGATCCTCGTCACCCCCCTCGTCGTCACGACGCCCTACGCCGACACCTCCCTGGCGGGGTACTGGATGCTCGGCTGCTGCCTCTACGCGGCGGTGCTGCGGGACACGGTCACCGGCGTCGCCGCCGCCGTGCTGACCTCGATGACGATGCTCGCCCTGCCCCCGAAGTTCGCCCTGCCGCGGATCGACCTCGCTCTCGGGGCGGTGCTCATCACCATCTGCACCGGCCTCCTCATCACCCAGTTCAAGCACACGATCACCGAACAGGAGCGCGCCCGGATCCGCTCCGTCGCGCTCGGGGAGCGGGAGCGACTCGCCCGGATCGTCCACGACGGCACCCTGCAGGTGCTCGCCCTGGTGGAACGGGAGGGACGAGGCCTCGGACCGCGGGGGGAACGGCTCGCCAAGCTCGCCCGCCAGTCCGAGAGCCAGCTGCGTCGACTCATTCGGGATCAGGAGGTGTTCGACGAGTCCACCACCTGCGAGGTCGACCTCACCCAGGCACTCAGCAGGTTCGAGAGCCCGTCGGTGACGGTGTCGACCATGGCCGGCCGGGTCATGGTGGCCCGACTCATCGCCGAGGAGGTCGAGGCGACCCTCGGCGAGGCGCTGAAGAACGTGGAGAAGCACGCGGGCGAGGGGGCCAGGGCCTGGGTGCTGCTGGACCAGGAGGCCGACGACGAGGTGATCCTGTGGATTCGTGACGACGGGCAGGGAATGGACCCGTCCGAGATGGATTCTGCGGCGGAACGTGGCAGGCTGGGAGTCCGGAACTCGATCGTGGGGCGCATGGAGGCGCTCGGCGGATCGGCCGTGGTGAAGTCCAGCCCTGGTCAGGGCACCGAGTGGGAGTTGAGGTTCCCGATGATGTTGGGAGAGAAGTGAGCACCGCCGAGGGCTGCCGTGTCATGCTGGTGGACGACCACCCCATGTGGATCGACGCGCTGGGGGAGGACCTCGAGGAGGAGGGTTTCCAGGTCGTCGCCGTCGCGAAGAACGGCACCGAATGTCTGCAACGTGCCCGGGCCACCCGGCCGGAGGTGGTCGTGATGGATCTGCAGATCCCCGAACCCGACGGGGCCACCTGCACCGAGCGTCTGGTGCGGGAGTTCCCGGAGATCAAGGTACTCGTCATGTCGGCGAGCGGGGAACGCGATGACGTGCTGCGGGCCATGAAGGCCGGGGCCAAGGGCTATCTGGTGAAGTCCGCGTCGAAGGCGGAGCTGATCGAGGGGGTGCGGCGCACCGCGGCCGGGGACGCCGTGTTCACCCCGGGGCTGGCCGGGCTGGTTCTCGGCGAGTTCCGGCGCATGGCCACCGTCGCCAGGGAGCACGACGACGAGGGTCCGGTGCTGACCTCGCGCGAGGTGGAGGTGCTGCGGCGGGTGGCCAAGGGACTGGCCTACCGGGAGATCGCGGAGGAACTGTTCGTCTCCCACCGCACCATCCAGAACCACGTCCAGAACGTGCTGCGCAAGCTGCAGCTCCACAACCGGGTGGAGCTGACCCTCTACGCGATCGACCAGGGACTCCACGACCCGAACGAGCAGTAGCGGACAGGTCACCGACGGGGCCGCCCGGCTCGGGTAGTCTTCGCGGCATGTCCTCCATCATCACCCGGGCCGAGTTGCGTTCCCTCCCCATGATCCAGCAACCGGAGTATGAGGACGCCCGAGCCCTCGACCGCGTCATCGACGTCATGGAGCAGCTGCCGCCGCTGGTGTTCGCTGGGGAGTGCGACGACCTGCGCGCCAAGCTGGCGGAGGTCGCCGAGGGGCGAGCCTTCCTGCTCCAGGGAGGCGACTGCGCGGAGTCCTTCGAGGCGGTCACGGCCCAGGACATCAAGAACAAGCTGCTGGTGCAGCTGTCGATGGCCGTCGTCATGACCTACGCCGCCCAGGTTCCCGTGGTCAAGGTCGGGCGCATCGCGGGGCAGTACGCCAAACCCCGCAGCAAGCCGACGGAGACCCGCGAGGGGGTGACCCTGCCCAGCTACCGGGGCGACGCCATCAACGGTTTCGAGTTCACCGAGGAGGCCCGGCGGCACGACCCGGAGCGCCTGATCCGGGTCTACAACGCCTCCGCGGCGACCCTCAACCTGGTCCGCGCCTTCGTCAAGGGCGGTTTCGCCGATCTGAGGGGGGTGCACACGTGGAACCGTGATTTCGTCGGGAACTCGCAGGTCGAGGCGGCCTACGAGGAGATGGCGGCCGAGATCGACCGCGCCCTGGCCTTCATGGTGGCCTGTGGCATCGAGGACCGGGCACTGTCCACAATCGACTTCTACGCCTCCCACGAGGCCCTGCTGCTGGAGTACGAGCGGGCGCTGACCCGCGTCGACTCGCGTTCCCAGCAGCTCTACGGCTGCTCCGGACACATGCTGTGGATCGGGGAGCGGACCCGTCAGCTCGACGGGGCCCACGTCGAGCTGCTGAGCCGAGTGCGGAATCCGTTGGGGATCAAGCTGGGACCGACCACCACCGCCGAGCAGGCGATCGAACTCGCCGACCGGCTGGACCCGGACCACGAGCCCGGGCGGCTCACCTTCATCACCCGGATGGGTGCGGGCCGGGTCCGCGAGGTGCTGCCCGAGGTCATCCGCGGGGTCGAGGCGACGGGCCGCAAGGTGGCCTGGGTGTGCGATCCCATGCACGGGAACACCTTCGAGGCCGCCAACGGGTTCAAGACGAGGTCCTTCGACGACGTGGTGGAGGAGGTCCGCGGCTTCTTCGACGTCCACGACGAGCTCGGCACCTGGCCGGGCGGGCTGCACGTCGAGCTGACCGGCACGGATGTCACCGAGTGCGTGGGCGGGTCGCTGCGACTCGAGGAGGCCGATCTGGCCAGCCGCTACGAGACGGTCTGCGATCCCCGCCTGAACCGGAACCAGAGCCTCGAACTCGCCTTCACGGTGGCCACGCGGTTGCGGCAGGGACGCAGCCTGCGTCGCAACCCCGTCCAGGAGTTCCAGCCCCGGGAGTTCTGAGATCCCGCGCCTCTCAGCGCCGGAAACGCTGACGCAGCTCCTGGACCACCTCGTCGATCCGCCGGGACTCGCGCTTCGGCCAGGCGATGAGCAGCAGGGCCGCGACGACGATGAAGCCGCCGACGAGCACCTGCCAGGTCAGCTGCTCCATGCCGAAGCCGATGGCGAACCCGGCCGCCCAGACGGGCTCGGAGCACATGATGATCGCGGAGGTGGTGGCGGGGACATAGCTCTGCGCCCAGCTCTGCAGGAACAGCGTCACCGCGCCGCAGAAGATCCCGAGGTACAGCACCGGCAGCGCAAGGTCCCACGTGGTCGGGACCTCGTACTGGACGAACGGGATGACGATCAGGCATCCGGCCGCCCCCGTGAGGGCCTGGGCGAGGGTGAGGGACTGGACCGTCTCCGGGGTGACCCACCGGCCGAGGAGGACGATGTGGACGGCGAACATCACCGCACCGATGAGGGTGAGCACGGCCCCGTAACCGAACCCGCCCTCGCCACCGTGGCCGAGGGCGAGGATCGCGATGCCGGAGATGGTCAGAGCCACGGCGATCCATGTCCGTGCGCCGGAGCGTTGCCGGAGGAACACCGCCGTGATGATGGCGGTGAAGACCACGTAGCTGGCAGTGATGAAACCGGAGAGGGAGGGGGCGGTGTACTCCAGGCCGATGAGCTGGATGGCCAGGCCGAAGTTGAACACCATGCCGAGGATGACCCCGTGGATGAGGGTCTCCCGTTTCATCCGCAGATGCGGCAGGAACGGGATGACGAGGCAGATGGCGGTCAGGAGCAGCCGAGAGATCGTCAGGCTGACCGGGGACATGTGTTCGTAGGCACCCTTGGCGACCGCGACGGTTGATCCCCAAGCGGCCGCTGCGACGAGAAGGGCCAGGGCGGGGAGGAGCTGACGGTCCAATTTCACCGATTCATCCTAGCTGAACGGCGAGGAGGTCCCGGGCGCGTCGATCCTCAGCCGAGGGTGACCCTGACGGTGCTGCCCTTCGCGACGGTCGATCCGGCCGGTGGCTCCATGCCCGTCACCCATCCGATGAGGCTGCCGACGAGCGGTGTCTCGATGAACTCGGGCACCAGACCCGCGTTCCTGAGGATGCGTTCGGCGTCCTCCCGCTGCTTCCACATGACATCGGGGACCTCCACCATCTCGGGACCGAGGGACTTGGTGATGGTGATGGTGGCGCCGCGTTGGACGGTCCCGCTGTTGGGGGTTTGCGCGATGACGCGGCCGACGGCGACGGTGCTGGAGTGCTCCTCCTCGACGACGACGATCAGGCCGAGCCCCTCGAGCTTCCCGACGGCCGTGGCGGCGTCGCGGCCCTCGAAGTTCTCCACGGTGATCGGTTCGGGGCCGTTGCTGACCTCGACGTCGATCGCGGTGCCGGGCGGGACCAGGGTGCCGGCGGTCTCCGCGGCGGAGACGATGACCCCCTTCGCCACGGAGTCCGACCACACCTCGGTCACGGTGCCGAGCGCCAGGTTCGCCCCCTCGAGCAGGGCACGGGCCTCGTCGAGGGACTTGCCCGTGAGCTCGGGGACCGCGTAACGCTCCGGGCCCTTGGACACGGTGATCGTCACCTCGGTGCCCCGGAGGACGCGCTGCCCCCCGGCGGGGTCCGACGAGATGACCTGTCCTGCGGGGACCGTCTCCGAGTGCTCCTCCATCTTCTTGACCTTCAGGTCGTTGGCGTCGATGGCGGTGACGGCCTGCTCGAAGGTGACCTGGCCGATCTCCGGGGTGGTGGTGAACCGCCCGTCCGCCCACCACCACGACGCGAAGCCGATGATGATGGTCAAGAGCAGGACCGCCGCGATCATGATGATGCCCCGGCGGCGCCGGTGCACGGGATCGTGGCTGATGTTGAGGCCGGGGAACAGCGGGGTGCGGTGGGAGGAGGGCCCGACCTCGCGCTCCGGCAGTCCCGGCGCGGGGACCGGCTGGGGTGTGCGGTCGGGGTGGACCGGCGACTGATGGGTCCGGGTCGCGGGGCTGGTCACGACGACCGTGTCCGCGGTGGGGGACACCTCCTCCTCAGGGATCGGGGGCGACGGGGCGGGGCGGCGTACGGTCCGTGGCGGGAGTTCCGTCAGCGGTCGGGGACGCGGCTCCGGCTTCGGCGAGATCTGCTGGGTGGGGGCGTCGGGGGAGACGATGACGGGGCGCAGCTGGGCAGCCAGGGCAGGATTGTGGCGGCCCGGTCGTTCCGTCAGCTCCTGCCGGACGATCCGCAGCTTCTCGACGAGTTCGCGGCCATCGCCGAGCCGGGTGTCGGGATCCCGAGCGGTGGAGGAGGCGACGAGCGCATCCAGGTAGTCGGGGATGAAGCCCGGTAGGTTGAGTTCCCGCAGCTTCTCGGATGGCGGGGGGACGTCGGTGTTCACGTGCAGGTAGGCGATCTGGTAGTTGTTCTCGCCCACGTGTGGTTTGCGGCCCGTCAGCAGCTCGAAGAACAGGATGCCGGTCGAGTAGATGTCGCTGCGTGCATCCGGTCTGGCATGGGTGACGAGCTCCGGTGGGAGGTAGGAGGCCGTCCCGACGAGCACCCCCGTCGCCGTCATCTGCGGGGAGTGTTCCTGACGGGCCAGCCCGAAGTCGGCGACCTTCACCTGGCCGCGGGTGGAGATGAGGACGTTCTCCGGTTTGATGTCGCGGTGGACGATCCCGATCTCGTGGGCGGCGGCGAGGGCCGAGGCGATGGGGTCGAGCAGGTCGAGGGCACGCAGGGGGGTCAGCGGGGCCTCGCGGCTGATGAGTCGCCGCAGGGTCTCACCCTCGACGTACTCCATGACGATGTAGGGCTGCCCCAGACAGATCCCCTGATCGAAGATGCTGACGACGGAGCCGTGGCTGATGAGGGCCGCGGAGCGCGCCTCCCGGTCGAACTTGGCGACGAACTCGTCGTCCTCCCCGAGGTCGGTGCGCATGATCTTCACGGCGACGATGCGTTGCAGCCGCGAGTCCCGGGCCCGGTACACGGTGGCCATGCCCCCGCGGGCGAGTTTCGCCAGGATCTCGTAGCGGCCGTCCAGTACGTGCCCCACCATCGGGTCGAACGTCCTGCTCATTGCCACCTGTCCCACGTCTCGTCACGCTGAAGCCGACCCCTGTGGTCCGCTCAGACGAAGTGTAGGGCCGTCCAAGGGCAGGTGCCCTCCCCGGCGCGCCGCGTAGGCTTCTCCCATGACCGTGCTCATGAGTCTGCGTTCCCGCCTGTTGCTGGCCCGACTCGCCGTGACCCTCCCCCTGACGGAGGTGGGGGAGCGTCTGGCCGGCCTCGTTGCGGGAGGGGTCCATCTCATCCTCGGCACGAGTGACGGGGACGTCGAGGGCACCGAGGTCAGGTGGCGGGAACTGGCCGGGAGGATCCCCGGGACCGTGCTGCTCGCCCATGACCAGCCGGAGGCGATGGGGGATGTCACCGTCGTGTCCGGCCCGTGGCGGGGCGGGGTGCGGCGCGCCCACCGCTACGCGCTGGCTGGGCGCCGGATCGGGGATCTGAGGAGTCTGGGGGAGGCCGCCGACCACGACTTCCTGGTGCTCCGCGACGCCGGGCCGGGGTCGCGGCTGCTCGCCGAGGCGCGGTCCGCACATCCGCCCCTGGTCATGGGGTCGTTGCCGTGGTTCGGCGAGGGGGACCTCGACGCGGACGCCGTCGCCCGGCTCACCGAGCAGGGGGTCAGGAGGGTCATGCTGACCGGTGACCTGACCGTGGAACGGCTCGGCACCGTCGGTGAGGTGCTCCAGGATGCGTGGCGCCGGGATCCGCTGACCCCGGCGTTCCGGGGGCAGGCCTCACTCGCCTGAGGTGCTCCGCCACAGCCGGGGCTGCTCACCGCGCAGCCGCGCCGTCAACCACCACGACACCTCCACCAGTGTTGCCCCGATGAGACCGGCGACGAGCCCGACGGTCATCGTGCCCGGGTTGCTGATGTCGAGCCCGAGGAGTTTCTGGGAGAAGGGCAGCAGGAACATCGCGGTGTAGAACACGTACGCGAAGATCACCAGGCCGAGCCGCCACAGCACCCACGGCCGGGACACGACCGCCAGGATCCAGGTGGCGGTGATGATGAGGGCTGCGAGGGTGGCGGTCGAGGCCTGGGCATCCACCGCAGCTGTGACCTGTCCGCTGCCGCGGGTGAGGACATAGGTGACCGTCGAGACGAGCGCGACGGCGAGACCCGAGGGCACCGCCAACGACAGGACCCGCCGCACGAAGCCCGGCCGGGCCCGCTCCTTGTTCGGGGCGAGGCTGAGCAGGAACGCGGGGATGCCGATGGTGAACCACCCCACCACGGTCATCTGGAGCGGGAGGAACGGGTTCGGCAGCCCCATCAGCCCGATCGCGAGGGCCAGCGCCACCGCGTACACGGTCTTGCTGAGGAACAGCTTCGCGACCCGCTCGATGTTGCCGATGACCCGGCGCCCCTCCGCGACGACGTGGGGGAGGGTCGCGAACCGGTCGTCCAGCAGGACGATCTGGGCCACGGCCCGTGTGGCGGCCGAGCCGGAGCCCATCGCCACGCCGAGGTCGGCGTCCTTGAGGGCGAGGACGTCGTTGACGCCGTCGCCCGTCATGGCGACGGTGTGCCCGCGGCTCTGCAGCGCCCCGACCATGGCGCGCTTCTGCTGCGGGGTGACCCGGCCGAAGACATCTGCTTCGGCGACCCGCTCGGTGAACTCGTCGCCCTCCTCGGGGAGGGTCCGGGCATCCACGGCATCCGCCACCGAGACCCCCAGCGAGCGGGTCACGGCACCCACGGAGGCGGCGTTGTCACCGGAGATGACCTTGATCGCGACGTTCTGGTCGTTGAAGTAGGCGAGGGTGTCGGCCGCGTCGGGCCGCACCGTCTGGTCCAGCACGAGCAGCGCCGCGGGCGTCACCTCACCCGGGGCGGCGGCGTCGTC
The DNA here is from genome assembly GCF_003932785.1 of Arachnia propionica. Classification (GTDB taxonomy): domain Bacteria; phylum Actinomycetota; class Actinomycetes; order Propionibacteriales; family Propionibacteriaceae; genus Arachnia; species Arachnia propionica_B. The sequence continues at coordinate 128,276 of NZ_RQYT01000003.1, forward strand.
GACCCGGCGTGAGGCCCGTCCGAGCAGCAGCACCCGGCGTCCCGTACCGCCGATGCGCTCGGCCTCCTCGGCCACATCCGGCGGAGCGAGGACGTCCGGGGCGCCGAGGACCCAGTCCCCGTGCCCCTCGAAGGACACGCCCGACCACTTCTTCGCGGAGGTGAACGGCGCCCGGGCGAGCACCGGCCACGGGGAGTCGGCCGCTCCCAGGCTGTCGGCGATGGCCTGCATGGAGGCGTTGGGGGTGGGGTCGGCGGCCACGAGCTGGCGCAGCACCTCATGGGTCGCGTCGGGGTCGGCGTCGAGGGGCTGGATCTCGCCCACCGTCATCTCGTTGCTGGTCAGGGTGCCGGTCTTGTCGGCGCACACCACGCTGACCCGGGCCAGGCCCTCGATGGCCGGGAGCTCCTGGACGAGGCACTGGCGGCGCCCCAACCGGATGACGCCGAGTGCGAAGGCCATGGAGGTCAGCAGGACCAGGCCCTCGGGGATCATCGGCACCAGCGCGGCGACCATCCTCAGCGCGGATTCCTGCCAGCTGACATTGGTCTGCTGGAACGCCACCCAGATGGTGAGCAGCCCGGCGGGGATGAGCAGCCAGGTGACGAACTTCAGGATCGAGTCGATCCCGGCGCGCAGCTCCGAGTTCACGAGCGTGAACTTCGCGGCCTGCGCGGTGATCTGCGCGGCGTAGGCATCCGCGCCCACCTTCGTGGCCCGGTACACCCCGGCGCCGGAGACGACGAAGGCCCCCGAGAACAGCTCGGCCCCCGGCTCCTTCGTGATCGGGTCCGCCTCACCCGTGAGCATCGACTCGTCCACCTCGAGGTAGTCGCCCTGCACCACTTCCCCGTCGACGACCACCTGGTCGCCCGGGGACAGCGCGATGAGGTCGTCGACCACCACCTCGTCGCGCGGGATGGAGCGACGCTGCCCGTCCCGGATGACGACCGGATGGGCCTCGCCGATGACGGCGAGGTTGTCGAGGGTCCGCTTCGCCCGGAGCTCCTGGACCATCCCGATGACCGAGTTGGCGACGATCAGCAGCGCGAACGCGCCCTGGACGAACTGCCCAGTCATCGCGACGATGACGAACAGGGCCGCCAGCATCGCGTTGACCCGCGTGAACACGTTCGCGGAGATGATCTGCCAGGTGCTGCGCCCCGACCGCTCCGGAAGGGAGTTGACGCGGCCGTCACGGATCCGCTCGGCCACCTCCTGGCTGCTGAGGCCGGTGAGTTGTTCAACGGTCACGGTGGGTCGCCTGTTCTGTGAGGTGGGTGAGGGCGAGCACGGCCCCCGGGTCGAGGGGCACGGCGGAGAGCTCCGCCAGCGCCTGCTCCCGGCTCGTCGCGATGCGGTCCTCGATCGCCTGGAGGGCGCCGGAGTCCCGGATGATCCCGCGCGCCGTGTCGAGGTCGTCGGGGCCGGCGGGGCGGCCGAGCACGGATTCGAGGCGCTGCCGGTCGGCCGGTGTGCTCCGGGACAGCGCGGTGAGCACGAGGAGGGTCCGTTTGCCCTCCCGCAGGTCGTCCCCGGCGGGTTTCCCGGTCAGCTCCGGGTCCCCGAACACGCCGAGGACGTCGTCGCGCAGCTGGAAGGCCTGCCCGACCAGCGACCCGAATCGCCCCAGGGTGTCGATCTCCTCCGGGGTGCCGCCGGCGAGGGCGGCCCCGAGCTGGGCCGGGCGGGCGACGGAGTAGCGCGCCGACTTGTACTCCAGCGCGGTCTCCGCCTGGGCCAGCTGGGCGGGCAGGTCGGTGGCGCCGGTCGCGGAGAAACCGGCGGCGACGTCGAGGTACTGGCCGAGCAGCACCTCGGCGCGCATCTCCTGCAGCACGGGTCGGGCCCGGTCGAGGGCCGCCTCGTCCATGCCGGAGGTCTCGAACATGGTGCCGCTCCACTCGAACAGGACGTCGCCGGTGAGGATCGCCGCGGCGACGCCGAAGGCGGCGGCCCGCTCCCCGGCCAGGGACTGCTCGAACACCCGGTGGGTCGCGGGTCGACCGCGTCGCGTGTCCGAGGCGTCGATGAGGTCGTCGTGGACCAGCAGGGAGGCGTGGAGCAGTTCCAGGGACGCGGCGGCGCGGATGAGCGCCTGGGAGTCCTCGGGGGAGGCGCAGCCGTGGTAGCCCCAGACACAGAAGGCGGGGCGCAGCCGCTTGCCGCCGGCGGTGGCGGCGTGGGCCTCCGCGAGGACCGGGCCGGCCCCGATCCGCTCCACCAGACCGGTCCGGGAAGCCAGGAAGTCGGAGATGGCGGTGGCCACCGTGTGACGGAAGGTCTCCGCCAACGGTTCGTGCGGGGACGGCGCGGACATGGTGGCCAGCATAGTCGCGTCCGCGGTCGGAACACGGGTTGGACGCCGCCGGGTGGCCCCTATCCTTGTGGCCATGCTCTCAGTCGCCGACCTGCTCGCGGGTGCCAGCTCGCCGTTGCTGAGTTTCGAGTTCTTCCCGCCGCGCAGCGCCGAGGAACAGCCGCGATTCGACACCTCGGTGGAGCGGCTCGTGGCCTTCTCTCCGGCCTTTCTCTCGGTCACCTACGGCGCCTCCGGATCCACCCGGGACCGCACCGTCGCGGCGACGGCGTCCCTGGCCGCCCGCGGACAGGCGACCGTCGTGGGCCACCTGACCTGCGTCTCGCAGACCCGTGATGACCTGCTGCGCACCCTTGACGCCTTCGCGGCAGCGGGGGTCCGCGACATCCTCGCGATCCGGGGTGACATGCCGGGCGGACCGCAGCAGCCGTGGCGGCAGCACCCCGAGGGGCTGCGCAACGCGACGGAGCTGGTGCGGCTCATCAAGGGGCACGGCGATTTCTGTGTGGGTGTGGCGGCCTTCCCGAACGTCCACCAGCCCGACAACGACCCCGAGCTGGATGCCCGCATCGTCGTGGAGAAGGCCCGGGCGGGGGCGCAGTACGCGATCACCCAGCTGTTCTTCGAGTCCCACCGCTACGTGGAACTGGTCACGAGGGTGCGGGAGCGGGGCTGTGACATCCCCATCATCCCCGGTATCGCCCCGCTGACCGTCATCACCCAGATCGAACGATTCGCCGCGCTCGCCGACTGCCCCCTCCCGGAGGACCTCGTCGCCGAGCTCCGGGCCGCGAAGGACCCGGCCGAGGTGCGTCGCATCGGCATCGGCCGGGCCATCGACCTGTGCCGCGACCTGCTCGCCGCCGGCGCGCCCGGCCTGCAGTTCTTCACCCAGAACCGGTGGCAGGCCACCTCCGAGGTGCTCCGGGCCCTCGGCTGGGGTCAGCGCGGCCCCGACGTCAGCTGAGCGCGACCCGCCAGGCCGACGAGTCGACGTCCAGGACCGTCATGCGCTGGGTGGCGCGGGTCAACGCGACGTAGAGGACCCGCTCCCCGCCCGGGGCCTCGGCGACGATCTCGTCGGGGGAGAGCACCAGCACCCCGTCGTACTCCAGGCCCTTCGCCTGCAGCGCCGTCACGACGATGAGCCGTTCCTCCAGTGCCGCGAGACGGGGATCGGACATCGTCAGTCGCTGGATCTCCCGGAACCGCGACGGCGGCACCACGACGCCGACCGTGCCGCTGACGTGCCCGGCGAGGTCGATGAGCTGCTCCTTCACCGCCTCGGTGAGGCAGCCCGCCTCCGTGCTGAGGAGCTTCGGCGCCAGCCCTGTGGTCCGCACCGCCCGGGGCAGTGTGGCGTCCGGGAAGACGCGGGTGATGACCTGCGCCGCCAGGTCGAAGACCTCGGCGGGGGAGCGGTAGTTCGTCGACAGCGTGAAGCGACGCAGCGGCGCCCGGCCCACGAGGTCGTCGAGGGCCCGCTGCGCCTCGACGGCATCGGGATAGGAGCTCTGCGCCGGGTCCCCGACGAGGGTCCAGGAGGCCTGCGGGCCGCGGCGCCGCAGCATCCGCCACTGCATGGGCGTGATGTCCTGGGCCTCGTCGACGACGATGTGCGCGAACGTGGAGTGCGGGTCGTCATCCGGGTCGTTGACACGTTCCCGACGCAGCACATCGGCGGTCGTGACGAGTTCCTGGACTTCGCCGAGGCCGACGAAGAGGGGGTCGTCGTCCAGCTCCTGGGGCATGGGGCCCAGCATGTCCAGCAGCTCGTCCAGCAGCGCCATGTCCGCCACGGACCAGCCACGCACCCCCGCGTCGTCGGCCTGGAGCCACGACCACGACTCGACGAGGTCCGCCCGTTCCTTCTCGCTCAGGTGGGGGCTGCACTCGGCGAGGACGTCGGGATCCGCGAGTCGGGACAGCACCGTCGGGGCGTCGAGCATCGGCCACCACGCGTTCATGAACATCGTGAACGCCGGGTGGTCGCGGATCAGCTCGTCGATCTCCTCCGCCTCGAGCCCGACGCCGACGGTGAGCTTGTTCGCGAGCGCCCGGACGGCGGCGTTCTCGGCGGCCTGCCGACCCCGGTTCATCCGGTGGGTGCCGAGGACCGTCTCCCGGATCCCGGCGAGTTCGAGGGCATCGAGGATCAGCACCTCGCCCTTGACGGTGACCCGCAGCTGCTCGGAGGCGGGGATGAAGGGACGCCTCACGAGGAGACGCAGCACCTTGAGCATCCGCAGCGACCCCTTGAGGGACGCGGCTGCCGCGAGGTCGACGCGCTCCGACGAGGTCCCGAGTGCATCGGCGGCCACCGCGCCCACCGCCCGCAGGGTGACGGAGTCCTCGCCGAGCCCCGGCAGGACCCGCTCGATGTAGTGCATGAACACCGAACTCGGGCCCACGACGAGCACGCCGCCCTTCTCCAGCCGGGCCCGGTTGCTGTACAGCAGGTAGGCGGCCCGGTGCAGCGCCACGACGGTCTTGCCGGTGCCGGGGCCGCCGCCGATGATGGTGAAACCCTGGTGGGGAGCGCGGATCGCCTCGTCCTGCTCCGCCTGGATGGTGGCGACGATGTCGCGCATGGTGCGGCCTCGCGCCCGGGTGAGGGAGGCCATGAGCGCTCCCTCGCCGAGGATCGGCAGGTCGGTCTCGGCCTGGGTGTCGAGGAGGTCGTCCTCGAGGCCGATGACCTTGTCGTCGCGGCAGCTGAGGACGCGACGGCGGATCACGTTCATGGGGTCCGCCTGGGTGGCGCGGTAGAACGGCTCCGCGGCGGGGGCCCGCCAGTCGATGACGAGCGGCTCGTAGTCGTCGTCCCTCACCCCGAGGCGGCCGATGTAGCGGGTCTCGGGGAAGGTGAGGTCGAGCCGACCGAACACCAGCCCCTCGTGCTCCGCATCGAGGACGGCGAGGCGTCGGGCCGCCTGGTAGGCGAACGCGTCACGTTCGAACAGCGCGGTCCCGGCCTCCTCCCTGAGGTAGTCGGCCCGGTCGGTGAGGTAGATCTCGGCCCCGGTGCGGGCCAGCGACTGGGCGCTGGCCGTCGAGGCAGCCAGGTGCTCGTAGACACGGTCGACGTGAGCCTGTTCCAGTGCGAGCTCGGTCTGGAGGTCGCCGCGGGAAGTGGTCAACTGAGGGGTCCTCACTGCTGGAAACGGACGATCCAGTTTACCCGGTTTGGATCCGTCCTGATGTCCTCATAGGCTCAGTGGGCACTCGAGGGGAGAATGACCATGACTGACGACAAGCCCGAACACGACCAGGCTGGCCAGAAGGCCGACAATTCAGCGACGCCGTGGAAGATCGCGACGGCGATCCTGGCCGTCCTCGTGGTGGCGGGCGCGGCCGTGTTCTCCCAACGCAGCCAGACCGGGTCGCCCCAGACCGTGCCCGCAGCCACCGTGACCGTGACGGTGTCGGGCGCGGGTGAGTCCTTGATGCCCGCGGACCCCGGGGCCGCGGCCGAGTCGCCGGCGGCGGACGCCGCCCCGACCCCCGGTTCCCGGGAGGAGTTCCTGCTGTCGTTGGCGCGTCGCCAGGAGGGGGACCCGCTGGCCAAGGGGCGGGTGGATGCCCCGGTGGTCATGACGGAGTGGGCGGACTACCGGTGCCCCTTCTGCTCGGTTTTCGGTGAGGAGACCCTGCCCCAGCTGCAGCCGCTCATCGACGACGGCACGCTGCGCGTCGAGTTCCGTGACCTCGCCATCTTCGGCGACGAGTCCGTCAATGCTGCTGCCGGTGCGCGGGCCGCGGGCAACCAGGGGCTGTTCTGGGAGTTCCAGCTGGCCCTGTACAAGGAACTCCCGAACAACGGCCACCCGCCGGTCAGCGACGACCTCGTGGTCAAGATCGCCCGCCAGGTGGGGGTCAGCGACATGGCGCGTTTCGAGGCCGACTACCGGTCCGAGGAGACCCGGGCGCTGGTCACCAAGGACACCGAGGAGGCGAAGCAGCTGGGGGTCAACTCCACCCCCACCTTCGTCGTCGGCTCCCAGGTCGTGCAGGGGGCTCAGCCGGTGGACGTGTTCCAGAAGGTGATCGCCGAGGAGAAGGACAAGGCCGCGTGACCGAGATCGGTCTCGCAGGCGCCTTCCTCGGAGGACTCGCGGCCCTGCTGAGTCCGTGTGCCGCGATGCTCCTGCCGTCGTTCTTCGCCTATGCCTTCGGTGGGTCGAAGCGGACTCTGGTCGGCAGGACGGGGCTGTTCTACCTCGGCCTGCTGCTGACGCTGGTCCCGCTCGGGCTGGGCGCGGGGGCGCTGGGGGCGTTGCTCAGCACCCACCGGCATCTCATGGCCCTCATCGGTGGGCTGCTGCTCGTTGTGCTGGGCATCGTGACGGCCCTCGGGTTGAAGATCCCCGTGCCGGGACTGCGTTCCTCCGGCGGGACGGGGCCGGTGGCCGTCGTGTTCATGGGGGCCGTCTACGGCCTGGCCGGCGCCTGCACGGGGCCCCTGCTCGGGGCGGTCCTCACCTACGCCGCGGTCGGCGGCTCCCCGCTCTACGGCGCCCTGCTGCTCGCCTGTTTCGGCGCCGGCATGGTGGCGCCGCTGCTGCTGCTCGCCTGGCTGTGGGATGGTTTCGACTTCGCCCGGCTGCTCAAGCCGCGGCCGCTGAGGCTCGGCCCGATCGAGACGTCCTGGTGGGCGCTCATCGCGGGCCTGCTCATGGTGGCCCTCGGCCTGCTGTTCCTGTTCTCGGACGCCACCTCGGCCCTCGGCGGGCTGCTGGACGCGTCGGCGCAACTCCGGCTGGAGAGCCAGCTGGGGCAGTGGGCCCTGGGGATCTCCGACGTCGTCGTGATCCTGGTCCTCGCGGCCCTGGCGGGCCTCCTCGTCTGGTGGGTCAGCGTTCGGGGTAAGCGGAACTCATGAGCCGTTCCGGCGGGAGCGGCGCGCGACGAGCCGACCTGCCCAGGGGATGGCGAACACCGGGGTGGGGGCGAGGAGCCACCACCAGCTGATCCTGTGCTGGGCCGCGAGCGCGGCGAGGAGCAGCAGGGCCACGATCCCGACGGCGGCGCACGACGCGTGGGTTGCGGGCTTGTCGTACCAGGGTCTGCGGGCTCTCATCGTCTCAGCCTCCCTGAATCGCGGCGAGGATTCGGCGCCGTGATCCGTCGAGATGGTTCTCGAGCAGGGCGATGAGCTGCTCGAGGGCGCCGGTGGTGGCCAGCTGGAGCATCCGGGCATGGTCCTCGCAGGAGGGGTGGAGATCGGCGTCCTGGGCGTTGGTGATGTCGAGGAGGGTGGCGAAGGTCGGCTGGAACTGCTGCCACAGTGCGAGCAGCCGCGCGTTGCCGGAGTTGCGGTAGAACTCGGTGTGGAAGGCGAGATCGGCCGTCGCGTAGGCGTGGGAGTCGCCCGCGTCAGCAGCTGTGCGCATGGTGGTCATGAACCCCTCGGCCCGGCCCCAGTCCGCGCCGTCGCGGGCGAGGGCGAGGGAGCAGGCGAGACGCTCGGCGGCTCCCCGGACCTGGTACAGCTCCTCCACGTCCTCCTCGGTGAACGGGCGGGTGTGGTAGCCGCGACGGCGCGGCTCGACGAGTCCCTCCGTCTGGAGGGTGCGCAGTGCGTCGCGCACCGGGCCGCGGCTGATGTCGTACTCCGCGGCGATCGCATCCTCGACGAGATGGGTGCCGGGCGCGATGGATCCGCGGATGATGCGGTCCCTGAGCGCACCGGCCAGTTGTTCCCCCAGCGCGACCAGGCGAACCGGAACGGTCATGTCCTGCCTCCTTCATCGACATGGCGAGCCTGATCCGCATCGCCTCGTGATGCGCAGTGACACGCCGAGAGATCCCTGCCCATTGTCGATCCAGCTCTTCCCGGCCGAGGTCCCCGTCGCTAGACTACCGTCAACCGTTAACGAAATGACGACAAGGGAGTGGTCAGATGCGGGTACCGGAGATCCTGTCAGCGGTGACAACGCCGTTCCTGCCCGATGGTGACATCGACGCTCCCGGGCTGCGCCGGAATCTCGAACGGCTCGAACCGCTCGTCGACGGCGTGTTCGTCGCCGGAACGACGGGGGAGTTCCCAGCCCTGGAGCCGGGGGAGCACGCGAGGATCGTCGAGATCTCCCTCGCCGTGTTCGGGCCCGAGCGGGTCGTCGTCCACGTCGGGGCCCCGAGCACCCGGCAGGCCCTCGCCATGGCCCGGCAGGCCCAGGTCCTGGGTGCTCGCCGCGCGGCCGCCCTGACGCCCTACTACCTGCCCGCCACCGTGCCCGGGATCCTCCGGCACTGGGCCGCCATCGCGGAGGCCTTCGCAGGCGAGGTCTACGGATACGTCTTCCCAGATGTCGCCCTCACCGACCTGCTCCCGGAGGGCCTCCCCGCCGTGGTCGACGCAGGCGTGGTCGGCCTGAAGGTGTCCGGGCGGGCCAGCCAACGGGTCCCGGAGTACCTCCAGCAGGCACCGGACGGGTTCCGGCTGTGGTCCGGCAACGACGCGGACCTCCCCCGCGTCCTCGAGGCGGGGGGCTGGGGGACCGTCTCCGGTGTCAGTTCGGTGTGCCCGCAGCCGTGGGCCCGGCTGCGGGATGCCCTCCGCGACGGGGACGACGGCGCCGCCGCGGCAGCGCAGCAGGTCATCGAGGAGATCGTCCCCGTCCTCGGACCCAGCATCGCCAATCTCAAGGAGGGACTCGACCTCCTCGACCTGGCGGGCGGCCCCTGCCGCATGATCATCGACCCACCCACGCCCACCCACCGCACCCGCATCGCCGACGCCGTCCGGCTCGGCGCCAACTGACTCGAAGGAGAGCCACCATGAAGCGACGCCACTTCCTCCTCACCGCCTCCACGCTGGCGGCGACCGCCGTCGCGGGGACCGCCTGCACGACGCGCAACTCCGAGAGCGGCTCCGGGGGTGAGGACTACCCCACGAAGGACATCACCCTCATCGTCCAGGCGAAGGCCGGTGGCGGCTCCGACCTGGCCTCCCGGGCGCTCGCCACGGCCATGGAGCCCATCATCGGCCGGAGCATCATCGTCGAGAACCGTCCGGGTGCCTCCGGCTCCACCGCGATGCTCCACGTGAAGTCCCAGCCCGCGGACGGCTACGTCATCGGGTTCGGCCCCGTCGAGATCGCGATGCTCGGCAGCATGAACTACGACATCAAGCCCGCCGACTACGACCTCCTCGGGCAGATCATGCTCGGCCCCGGTGTCCTCTCCGTCCCCGCCGACAGCCCCTACAACACCCTCCCCGAGTTCGTGGCCGGGGCGAAGGAGAAGGAGGTCACGGTCGCCAACTCCGGGGCGGGCTCGATCTGGGAACTCACCGGATCCTCGCTCGCCCAGATGACCGGGGCGCAGATCAAGCCGGTACCCTTCGACGGCGGCGCCCCCGCCGTCGCCGCGGTCCTCGGCAACCAGGTGGATGCCGCCGCCTCCGGGGTCAACGAGGTCAAGCAGAACCTGGCCGACGGCAAGCTCAAGGTTCTCGCGATCTTCCACGCCGAGCGCCACCCGGAGCTCAAGGACGTCCCGACGGCCAAGGAGCAGGGCGTCGACCTCGAGATCGGCGGCTGGGGCGGCATCTACGCCCCCAAGGGGCTGCCGGAGGCGGTCAGGAAGAAGCTGGAGGACGCCATCAAGAAGGCCGTCGAGTCCGAGTCGTACCAGAAGACCATCACGGCCAGCGGCAACCTCGTCGTCTACAAGGACGCTGCTGCCTTCACCGAGTTCGCCAGTGCCGAGGCCGAGCGCTTCGCCAAGCTGATCGGATCCTGACTGATGACCGAGGCCGTGGGTGGGGAGGGCTCCTCCCCGCCCGTGACCGCCGCCCCGTCGCGGCCCCTGGAGGTCGCGGCGTCGCTGGCCGTCGTGGTGCTGGGGGTGGCGATGTTCCTGGGCGCCCGGATCATCCGGGTGCGCAACGAGACCGGGGGCATCGACCCCCGCTGGTGGCCCGGGGTCATCGGGGCCGGCATCGCGGTGATGGGCCTGTGGATGCTGGTCGACGCGGTGCGTGCCCCGATCTCCCGTGAGGTCGCGCCCGCCCAGCGCAGCGGCTGGGTCCAGATGGCCGCCACCGTCGCGGGTCTGGGCGTCGTTCTTCTGCTGTGGCAGATCGGGGTGAGTTTCCTCGTGCTCGGCCCCGGCTACCTCGTCGTCATGAACTGGGTGTTTCGGCTGCGTACCTGGCGGTCGCTGCTGCTGTTTCCCGGCATCGTCCTGGTGCTGTTGCTGCTCGTGTTCCAGATGCTGTTGAAGGTACCGCTGTGAACGCCGTCGTCGAGGGACTCGCGGCCCTGCTCACCCCCACCGCGATGCTGTGCCTCGTCATCGGGCTGGGTCTCGGCCTGCTCGTGGGGATGTTCCCCGGGATCACCATCACCATGGCGGTCGCGCTCGCCACCGGGTTCACCCTCACCATGCAGCCCGCCGAGGGGCTGGCGATGCTGCTGGCGATCTACGTGGCCGCCCAGTTCGGCGACCGGATCCCCGCGATCCTCGTCAACACCCCCGGAACGCCCGCGTCGGTGTCGACGACGTTCGACGGCTACCCGCTGGCCCGGCAGGGCAGGGGCGGGGTGGCGTTGTCCCTGTCGGCGATCGTCACCGCCTTCGGCATCCTCATGTCGATGCTGGTGCTCGTGTTCCTGGCCCAGCCGATCGCGACCTTCGCCCTGAGGTTCGGGCCGTTCGAGATGTTCGCCCTCGTGTGCTTCGGCCTCACCGTCATCATCTCGATCTCCGGGAACTCGTTGCCGAAGGGCATCCTCGCGGGGTTGCTGGGCATCGCCCTGGCCACCGTCGGCCTCGACCCCATCACCGCGGATCAACGCTTCACCCTCGGGATCAACGAGCTCACCGGTGGGCTCGACTTCATCGCGCTCATCATCGGCTTGTTCGGCATCACCGAGGTGCTCGACCAGGTCCTCACCCACACCGAGCACCGCACTCAGCGGGTCACCTCCATCGGTCGGTGGCTGCCGAACCGTTCCGAGCTGCGCAGGGCAACCAGGCCCGCCCTGCAGTCCGGGGTCCTGGGTGCCGTCATCGGCGTCATCCCCGCGGCCGGGGGCGACATCGCGGGGATCGTGGGGTGGAACCGGGCCAAGGCGATCTCGAAGCATCCCGAGGAGTTCGGGAAGGGCTCCATCGAGGGGCTGGTCGGGGCGGACACCGCCTCGTCGTCCACGCTCGGGGGTTCGCTCACCACGACGCTGGCTCTCGGCATCCCCGGCGACTCGGTGATGGCCATCATGCTCGGCTCCATGGTGATCTGGGGCATCCAACCCGGGCCGAGCCTGTTCGAGCGGCGCCCCGACATCATCGTGACGATCGTCGCCGTCATGCTGCTCGCCACGATCGTCACCACCGCTGTCAGCCTCATCCGCACCTCAGCCATGGCGCGGCTGCTCGATCTGAGGCCGCAGTGGCTGTGGGGCATCATCCTGGTGTTCTGCGTCGTCGGCACCTACGCCACCACCAACAACGTGGCCACCGTGCTGCAGATGCTGCTCTTCGGGCTGCTGGGGCTCGGGCTGAGACGCCTCGGCATCGCGGCCGCGCCGGTGGTACTCGGGTTCCTCCTCGGGCCGTTGGCCGAGGCCAACCTCAGGCGGGCGATGCTCATCGGTGAGCCCGTCCAGTTCCTCACCCAGCCCATCTCCGCGGTGCTCCTCCTGCTCGCCGCCGGCTCGCTGCTGCTGCCGGTGCTCCGGAGGATGCGGCAACGACGGAGGGTGCGGTCATGAGACGGCTCGTCGCCATCGCCCCGCCGGGGCGCCAGGTCCACGGCAGTTCCCTCCTCGTGACCGGCGGGAGGGAGCACGTCGCCTGGTTCTCCGGCTCCCATGAGGGTGCCCCCGACACCCGGATCCACGTGAGTCTGGCGGCACGGGGGGAATCCTTCGGCGACCCGACGGTGGTCACGGGAATGGACGGGGTGGCCCACTGGAACCCGGTCCTGGCGGCGGGTCCCGACGGCAGGATCTGGCTGTTCCTCAGGGTGGGGGAGCGGATCGACACGTGGCGGACCATGGTCACGACCTCCACCGACGGCCGTTCGTGGGAGACCCCGCGGGACCTCGTGCCGGGGGACCTTTCAGGTGGGCGGGGCCCGGTGCGCCAGGCCCCGCTCCAGTGGCGCGGCGCCTGGTGGGCGGGCGGGTCCACGGAGTGCTGGGATCCCTTGCGGTGGGACTGCTTCGTCGATCGTTCCCGCGACGGGGGTCGTACGTGGGAGCGCATCGACCTTCCCCTCGACCACGCCGCCTGCGCCGGGGCGGGCTGCATCCAGCCATGGCTGGTCGAGGTCGAGGACCGGCTCGTCGCCCTCACCCGCAGCAGCGGCGGCGCCGTGTTCCGGGCCGAGAGCCCGGACGGGGTGCGCTGGGGCGCACTGCAACCGACGGGGCTCGCCAACAACAACAGCGGCATCGCCGTCACGGCCCTGGACGATGGCTCCCTGGTGTGCGTCCACAATCCCGGCGGCCACGACTGGGGGCCGCGGGATCGGCTCGTGCTGTCGGTCTCCGGGGACGGGGGCTGGACCTGGCGCGAGGCCGCGGTGCTGGAGGACGGCATGCCGTTGCCCGGGATCGCCGTCGATGTCCGTGGCGACGGCGTCCCCACCGCAGCCGGGGTGCAGGGGGTGGTCACCGACGGCCGGGGCGAGTTCTCCTACCCCAGCATCGCCCGTGATGGAAGCCGTCTCATCATCAGTTACACGTGGCAACGACAGGCTATCGTCGTCACCGACATGGACATCGGAGCCCTGACATGAGCAACCACCATGAATCACACAGACCCGTTGACGTGTCACGAACCCCGACGAGGAGGTTGGGTATGAACACACGGCCACTGCTCGCCATGAGTGGTGTGACCAAGACCTTCGGTTCCGTCGTCGCCCTACGGGACGGCACCCTGGCACTGCATCCCGGATCCATCCACGCCCTGGTGGGTGAGAACGGTGCCGGCAAGTCGACCCTGGTCAAGATCGCCGCCGGGTTGTACGAACGCGACGGCGGCAGCGTCGAACTCGACGGTGAGCCCGTTGCCTTCCGCAGCACCGCCGAGTCCCGGGCCGCCGGGATCGCTGTCATCTACCAGGAGCCGACGCTGTTCCCGGACCTGTCGGTGACGGAGAACATCTTCATGGGGCGGCAGCCGACGTCGCGGTTCGGTGTCATCGACCGGCCGCGCATGCGTCGTGAGGTCTTGGCGCTGATGGAGCGCCTCGGGGTCACCCTCGACCCGGACCGTCCCGCCGACGGCCTGTCGATCGCCGACCAGCAGATCATCGAGATCGCCAAGGCGATCTCCCTCGACGCGCGGGTCCTCATCATGGACGAGCCCACGGCCGCCCTGTCCGGTGTGGAGGTGGAGCGGCTGTTCGCCGTCGCCCGTTCCCTCAGGGACGAGGGCAGGGCGCTCATGTTCATCTCCCACCGCTTCGACGAGGTGTTCGACCTGTGCGACACGATCACCGTGATGCGGGACGGGGCCTACGTCGAGACCACCGCGACCTCGACGACCACCGTGGCCGACGTCGTGCGCGCCATGGTGGGGCGGGAGGTGACCGACCTGTTCCCGAAGCAGCCCGCCACCATCAGGGATGTCGCCCTCGAGGTGTCCGGTCTCACCCGGTCGGGGGTTTTCTCCGACATCAGTTTCCAGGTGCGGCAGGGGGAGATCGTCGCCCTGGCGGGGCTCGTCGGCGCGGGCCGCTCCGAGGTGGCCCGGGCGATCTTCGGCGTCGACACCTACGACAGCGGCACCGTGACCGTGCTGGGAAACCGGCTCCCGGGAGGTTCCCCGACGGCGGCCCTCGGCATGGGGCTCGCGCTCGTGCCGGAGGACCGGCGCGGGCAGGGGCTGGTCATGGAGGCGCCTGTGAGGACCAACATCACCGACGCCATTCGTCGTCGCCTGACCCGGTGGGGACTCATCACCGCCGCCGCCGAGAACGTCGCGGCCCGTGACTGGGCGGGTCGGCTCGAGGTGAAGGCCGCGGCCCTCGACTCGCTGGCGGGGACCCTGTCCGGAGGCAACCAGCAGAAGGTCGTCCTCGCGAAGTGGCTGGCCACGGAACCCTCCGTCCTCATCATCGATGAACCCACCCGGGGCATCGACGTGGGCACGAAGTCCGAGGTGCACCGGATGATGTCCGACCTGGCTGGTCAGGGCATGGCGATCCTCATGATCTCGTCGGAGCTCCCGGAGGTGCTGGGGATGGCGGATCGGGTGCTGGTCATGCGTGAGGGCCGGCTGACCGCGTCCCTCGACCGCGCCGAGGCCACCCCTGAGGCCGTCATGACGGCCGCGACCCGATCGGAGGAGGCAGCATGAACGCCCGTGCGGTCCTCGGCCGGGTGTTGCGGTCCCGGGAGTCCGGGATCGCCCTGGTGCTCCTCGTCGTGGTGGCCATCACGACGTGGCGCAACCCTGCGTTCCTGTTTTCGGCCGACGGGTTCCGTGACCTGCTGCTGACCCCGTCGATCCTCCTGGTCGTGGCGCTGGGGCAGGGCCTGGTCATCCTCACCCGCAACGTCGACCTGTCCGTCGGCTCCGTGGTGGGGCTCACCGCCTACCTGGTGGGCACGCTGTTCCAGCTGGGGCTGCCCATCCCGGTGGTCGTCGTCGCCGGGTGCCTCGCCGGGGCCCTGCTCGGGCTCGTCAACGGGATGCTCGTCGCCTTCGGTCGGGTGCCGTCGATGGTCATCACCCTCGGCACGCTCTACGCCTACCGCGGCATCAACGTGTGGTGGACGGGCTCGGACCGCATCGACGCATCCGAACTGCCCCCCGCGTTCCTCAGGCTCGGCACCCAGCAGATCCTCGGCATCCCCGTGCTGACGATCATCGCGGTCGTCGCCCTGGCCGCCGTCGCCTGGTACCTCCACAACACCCGCGGGGGACGCGAGTGCTACGCCATCGGCTCGGCCCCGGATGCGGCCATCCTCTACGGCCTCGACGTGCGTCGCCGCGTGCTGGTCGCCTTCGCCTTCTCCGGGCTGATGGCGGGGCTGGCCGGGGTGCTGTTCGCCGCGCGGTACGGGACGATCAACTCCCAGGCCGGCGACGGCTTCGAGCTGGAGGCCGTCGGCGCGGCGGTCATCGGCGGCGTGGCGATCACGGGCGGTGTGGGCACCATCGCCGGGGCGGCCCTCGGGGCCGTCCTCCTGGTCACCATCAACCGTGCCCTCCCCGTGCTGGGCATCCCCGACTTCTGGCAGCGGGCCGTGGTCGGCGTGCTGATCCTCGGCGCGATCGTCATGGACCGGGTCCTCGCGGTCCGGGAGCACCGTCGTCGGATCGAGAAGCGAGCGGCATCATGAGACAGGCAACCATCCCCACCCATGCGACGCCGCTGTGGCGGCGCGTCCTGCTGACCCGCGAGATGGCGATGGTGGCGCTGCTCGCCCTGGTGCTGGTCTGGGCGAGCGTCTCGGTGCCGAAGTTCGCCACCCCCGCGACAGTGTCCTACCTGCTGCTGGACGCCGCCGTCATCCTCATCATCGCCCTGCCGATGACCCCCATCATGATCACCGGGGACATCGACCTGTCCGTCGGCTCCATGGTGGGGCTCAGCTCGGTGGTCTTCGGGGTGGTGTTCCAGTCGGGGGCCGGCGTGGTCCCGGGCATCCTGCTGGCGCTGGTCGTCGGCGTGGCAGGCGGGTTCCTCAACGGGCTGCTCGTCACCCGCATCGGTCTGCCGGCCCTCGCCGTCACCATCGGCACCATGGCGCTGTTCCGGGGGGTGGCCGTCGGGTTGCTGGGCACCACCGCGGTCACGAAGTTCCCGTCGGAGTGGACCGGATTGGCGAAGGCGAGGATCCCCGGAACCCCGATCCCCGTGGTCATGATCGTGTTCCTCATCCTGCTGGCGGTTTTCGTCGTGCTGCTCAACTTCACCCCCTTCGGGCGGGGGATCTACGCCATCGGGTTGAGCAAGGAGGCCGCGCGCTTCAACGGTGTCGCCGTGGCGCGGACCCGGCTGATCCTGTTCGTGCTCTCCGGGGTGCTGTCGGCGTTCGCCGGCGTCTACTTCACCCTCCGTTACGGCTCCGCCCGCGGTGACAACGCGACGGGGTTGGAGCTGCAGGTCATCGCCGCCGTCGTGCTGGGTGGGGTGTCCGTGTTCGGGGGACGCGGCATGCTGCACGGTGTCGTCGCCGGTGTGCTGGTCATCGGGGCCGTCGCGAGCGCCCTGAGGCTCGCGAACGTCACGGCCGACTTCATCAACATCATCACGGGAGTGCTCCTGGTGCTCTCCGTCATGGCGGCGTCGATGCTCGACTGGGCCCGACGTCGTCGCGATAGACGAGGAGGCGCCGCTGGCCTGGGACGTCACCACGACGGCAGTGGAAACCGGCCGACGGCGCAGACCTCACCCAACCCATCCGAGTCGAACGAGGGAAAGGTCCAATGAAGTTCACAACCCTGGTCGCCAAGACCGCCACCGTCGTCACCCTGTCCGCCCTCGCCCTGACCGCCTGCTCGTCGGGCGGGTCATCCGGCGACCCCGGCACCGCCCCCGAGGGGGGTAAGGAGGGCGGGGAGCAGATCTCCGTCACCTTCGTCCCGAAGAACCTCGGCAACCCGTACTTCGACACGTCGAGCAAGGGGGGCAAGGCAGCCGTCGCCGAGTTCTCCGGCACCTTCAACGAGGTCGGCCCCTCGGCGGCGACGCCGGACGCGCAGGTCAGTTACATCAACACCCTCACCCAGCAGCAGGTCGGGGCGATCGTCATCTCCGCCAACGACCCGGCGGCCATCTGCGACGCGCTCGGCGAGGCCCGGCAGGCCGGCATCAAGGTGGTCACCTTCGACTCCGACACCAACCCCGAGTGCCGTGACCTGTTCGTGAACCAGGCCGATGCCGCGGGAATCGCGAAGGTGCAGGTCGACATGATCGCCGAGCAGATCGGCGGGTCCGGGGAGATCGCCATCCTCTCCGCCTCGGCCAACGCGACGAACCAGAACACCTGGATCGAGCTCATGAAGGAGGAGTTGGCCGCCAACCATCCTGACATCACCCTGGTGGAGGTCGTCTACGGCGACGATGACGACCAGACGTCCTTCGACAAGACCGCGGCCCTGATCCAGACCTACCCCAACCTCAAGGGCATCATCTCGCCGACGACGGTGGGCATCGCGGCCGCCGCCCGCTACGTCTCCACCTCCAGCGCCAAGGGCAAGCTCGCCATCACGGGGCTGGGCACGCCGAACCAGATGCGCGAGTACGTCAAGGACGGCACGGTGAAGGAGTTCGCGCTGTGGAACCCGGAGGACCTGGGATATCTCAGCGCCTACGCGGCCAAGTCCTTGGTCGACGGCACCATCAAGGGGGCCGAGGGCGACAAGTTCACCGCCGGCCGTCTCAAGGAGTACACCGTCGGGGCCGACGGGGTGGTCCTGCTGGGCGATCCGTTCCGGTTCAACGCCGACAACATCGATCAGTTCGACTTCTGATCGCCCGCGTCCGGGGTGCGGCACTGCAGTTGCGTGCCGCGCCCCGGGGCTGGTATCGTTCAGCGTCGCGCCCACTTCGGTGGGGCAGCCCAGGTCCGGGTGGCGGAATGGTAGACGCGCTAGCTTGAGGTGCTAGTGCCCGATACAGGGCGTGGAGGTTCAAGTCCTCTCTCGGACACAAGATCCCGGGACATCACGGATGTCCCGGGTTTTCTGTTCCCGTGGCTGCGCCCCGGGCGCGGGTCGCCGCGGTGCAGATTGCACCCCTCGTGCGTGAATCGTGCCTTGGCAAGGGGATGTCCTTACCCTGGGCCGCATGGTGGAGTGGACATTGAAGCCCGGGGACATCACACGACGCAGTGAGGTCGCGAAGCGGTACGGGGGAGGGCCGCAGCGGGGAATCGAGGCATCGAACCAAACCCCGAACATCATGCTCTACTCGGATCCCGAGGTGGGTGTGGAACACGGCTACCAGTTCGACGGATGGAGTCCCGACGGCGCCTTCCACTACACGGGGGAGGGGAAGTCGGGCGACCAGCAGCTGACCGGTGGGAACCGAGCCATCAGGGACTCCACGACCAGCGGCAGGATACTGCGGGTCTTCGAGGCCGCCAGCGGGAAACAGCCGGGCGGAAAGTTGCAGCGCTACGTCGGCGCCTTCCGGCTCGACCCTCGGGCCCCCTACCGTGTTGAGACCGTGAACCACGGCCGTGAGAAACGCAATGTGCTGGTGTTCCGGCTGCTGCCTCTCGACGTCAGGCCCCCCACAACACGGGTGAACACCCCATCCGGGGCGGGTGTGGTCACCGAGTTGTTGGGGCCGGAATCCAATGACGTTCGTTCATTCCGGGAGCGAGCCTGTCAGCAGGGCATCAGCACCCCGGAGCGGGAGGAGACGATGCGCGCCTGGGAGACCCGCTTGCGCCACCAGCACCATGACGTGTACCGGGTGAAGATTGTGTTGCCCGCCGACAAGGTCATGTTCCTCACCGACACCTATGACGCCACGACGCAGGAACTCTTCGACGTCCAGCGCAGCAGTTCTCGAGGTGCCGTTCGGATGGGCATCGGGCGTCTCATGGACTTCCGGAGGCACGTCCAACCGAGAGCGTGCAGCCTGTTGCTGCCGGAGCGCCCGAGCGACGACCTCATGGACCTCGTCTCCCATGCCCGCATCGGGTTGATCGTCCGGCAGGGGAACAAGTGGAAGCGACTCATCCATCCCTGAACGGGCTCAGCCACGGAAGCGGTTCGACTTCGGTCCGTTTGCAGGCGACTGGTAGCGTCACCTCTGTTCAGCAAGGAGAGGATTCCATGACCCAGGACAACACAGGTCACGACCTCAACGGTGACGTGGGACGCGGCCCCGTGACATTGATGATTCTCGGCGCCAGTGGCGACCTCACGTCGCGGCTGCTGCTGCCGGGGTTGGGCAGCCTCATGAGGCTGGAGGCGGATCGTGATCTCACTGTGATCGGAACGGGTCGTTCGGCCATCAGCGACGACCAGTTCCGCGGCGTCATCCAGCAGGCCTTCAATCGCGTCCAGTGCCCGGAGGCCACCACAGCCAAGGTGATGCGGCGGGCCCGTTACATCCAGGCGGATCCCACGGACCCCGATGGGCTGCGCCAGCTGTTCGAGGCGGCGACCGGCACCGTCGTCATGTACTTCGCTCTGCCACCCACGGTGACCATGAAGATTTGTCACGTCCTCGAGACGATGGAGCGTCCCGAGGGGCTGCGCCTGGCCCTCGAGAAACCCTTCGGCGTGGACCGGCCCTCCGCCGTGGCCCTCAACGAACAATTGCAGCGGGTGGTGCCGGAGGACCACATCTACCGGGTCGATCACATCCTCGCCACCGCCACCGTCCTCAACCTGGTCGGGTTGCGTTTCGCCAACCGGGCCCTCCAGCTCATGTGGGATGCGCAGCAGATCGAACGGGTGGAGATCGTCTACGACGAGGTGCTTGCCCTCGAGGGGCGAGCCGCCTACTACGACAAGTCCGGTGCGCTGCGTGACATGTTGCAGAGCCACCTGTTGCAGGTGCTCTCCCTGTTCGCGATGGAGCCCCCGGCCAGTCTGGAACCCACCGAGATCCACGACCTCCAGGCCCAGGTCCTCCGGGCCACCCGTGTCTGGCAGGGTGATCCCCTCGTCGCTGCCCGTCGCGCCCGGTACACCGCAGGCTACGTGGAGGGCCACGCCGTGCCGTCCTACGTCGACGAGGAGGGCGTCGACCCGGATCTCGGGACCGAGACCCTCGCTGAGGTGACCCTGGAGATCCAGAACAACCGGTGGGCCGGTGTGCCGTTCACGCTGCGCTCCGGCAAGGGGCTGAGCAAGAAGCGCAAGGAGATCATCTGCCACTTGCGTCCGGTCCCGCACATCCCCGTCGGGTTCCGGTCCACCTGTCGGGAACCTGACCAGCTGCGCATCGGCCTCAACCCCGGCAACGTGAGCCTCGAGCTGTCGATGAACTCCGCCACCCCGAAGGTGCTGGAGAAGAAGTCATTGACCACGGAGCTCGGCCAGCCCGTCATGACCGCCTATGGTGAGGTGCTACGCCAGATCTTCGACGGCAACCAGCTCCTGGCCGTGAGGGCCGACATCGCCGAGGAGTCGTGGCGGGTCTTCGAGTCGACCCTCGCCGCCTTCGCGAACAATGACATCCCCATGGACGAGTACCCGGCCGGTTCCTCCGGCCCCTGGCCGCTCACCCGGACCTTCTGAACCCCGCAAGGAGCAACAATGAGCAACCCCAGCCCCCAGCTCGCGCAGGTCGGCGTCATCGGCATGGCCGTCATGGGCTCCAACCTGGCCCGCAACCTCGCCCGCCACGGCTACCGGGTGGCCGTGTACAACAGGACCGCCGCCCGTACCGACCAGATGATCGCCGCGCACGGCCACGAGGGAACCTTCCTGCCCTCCCACACCCTCGCCGACTTCGTCGCCTCCATCGAGGCGCCGCGGAGCATCATCATCATGGTCCAGGCAGGGAAGGGGACCGACGCCGTCATCGACGAGCTGATGCCGCTGCTCGAGCCGGGGGACGTCGTCATGGACGGTGGCAACGCCCACTTCCGCGACACGATCCGGCGAGAGGCGGAGGTCTCCCAGAAGGGCTTCCACTTCGTGGGCTGCGGGATCAGTGGCGGTGAGTACGGCGCCCTGACGGGCCCGTCGATCATGCCGGGCGGCACCCCGGAGAGCTACCGGATCCTCGGGCCGATGCTGGAGGACATCTCCGCCCATGTCACGAACGACGACGGCTCGGTCGATCCCTGCTGCGCCTGGATGGGCCCGAACGGGGCGGGGCATTTCGTCAAGATGATCCACAACGGCATCGAGTACTCCGACATGCAGGTCATCGGCGAGGCGTGGATGCTGCTGCGGGGCGCCGGCTTCACCAATGCCGAGTGCGCCGACATCTTCGCCCAGTGGAACAGCGGCGACCTCGACTCCTACCTCATCGAGATCACCAGCGAGGTGCTGCGCCAGAAGGATCCCCGCACCGGCGCCGACCTCGTCGACGTCATCAAGGACCGGGCCGGGATGAAGGGCACCGGCACCTGGACCGTCATGACGGCGCTGGAACTCGCGGCCCCCGTCAACGGGATCGCCGAGGCGGTGTTCGCCCGCGCGACCTCCAGCCACGACGATCTCCGTGGTCTCGCCCAGCAGGCCCTGTCCGGACCTGACGGCACCGTGAAGGTCGAGGACCGCGACGCCTTCGTCGAGGATGTCCGCAAGGCGCTGTGGTGCAGCAAGGTGATCGCCTACTCGCAGGGCTTCGACGAGATCCGCACCGGAGGTCGGGAGTTCGGTTGGGACATCCGCGTGGCCGATGCTGCGATGATCTGGCGGGATGGCTGCATCATTCGCGCGAAGCTGCTGGAGCGGATTCGCAAGGAGTACGCGGCCGATCCGGGGCTGGTGTCCTTCATGTGCGCCCCGTCGGTGGCCCCGGAGTTGGCGGAGTACCAGGATGCCTGGCGTCGGGTCGTCGCGACCGCGGTGACCTCGGGGATCGGTGCGCCTGTCTTCGCCGCGACGCTGGCCTATTACGACCTGGCTCGCGCCCCCCGCGTCAACGCAGCCCTCACACAGGCCCAGCGGGACTTCTTCGGCTCCCACACCTACGAGCGCGTAGACGACGAGGGGCACTGGCACCTCGACTGGTCGGGGGATCGCAGCGAGTCGCACGCCTGACCCGCCGTCCAGGCCGCGGTGTGCGCGGGGAACATCCGGTGTTCCTCACTGCGGTGCTTCCTGGTCGGAGGGGGATGTGCCGCGCGCAACCAGGTCCTGGGCGTTGCGCAGGACATGGTCGCGGAAGAGCTCGGCGGCGGGCAGGAGCTGTCGCTCGCTGGGCCAGCTCAGGCCGATGTCGCGGAAGACCCGTCCCGGGAGGTCGCGTAGGACCACCTCGCCGGGGCGTTCCGGGGCCAGGGCGATGCCGAGTCCTGCCGCCACGTAGCCGTAGAGCGACGGCAGGTCGTCGACCTCGTAGGCGATCCGTGGACGCACCCCGGCTGCCGACAGGATGGCGTCGGTCGCGAGCCGCAACTGGGAGGTGGGTCGCATGGCCACCAGCGGTTCCTCAGCCAGGTCGGTGACGGCGATGCCCGGCCGTCGGGACAGCGGATGCTCTCGGGGCAGGACGACCTTGATCGGTTCACGCAGCAGCACCCGCCACTGCCTTCCGGGGAGTTGTCGGGTGCTCAGCTCCAGATCGGGGTGCCTCGCCGCCGTGGTCCTGTCGCGGAGGGAGTGCAGCTCGAGCTTCACGTCGGGATGTCCTTCCCGGAAGGTCGCCACGAGTCGCGGCACCAGCCAGGAGCCGAGTGAGGCCTGGTAGGCCAGCACCACGGTTCCCCGTTCCGGGTCAGTGAGCTGGTCAACGGCGGCCAGGCCGTCGTCGAGGTGGTGCAGCATCGCATCGACGTGTCTCTTGAACGCCGCCCCGGCCCGGGTGAGTCGCAGCAGTCGCCCCTCCCGGTGCAGCAAGGGCGTGCCCACCTCGTCGCTCAGCCTGGCCAGGGCGCGCGAGATGGTGGGCTGCGAGGTGAGTTCCAGCTCGCTCACCTCGGTGACCGTGGCCCCATCCGCCACCAACTGGAACCACCGGAGCGTTGCAACGTCCATGTCAATAGCCTAAAGCGGGCGCATGATTCATGTGAAAGAAATGTATTGGACGTATGGGTGATCGGGGTCGCAGCATGGATACATGACGTGGTTCCAAGCTCTCATCACCACATTCCTGGACGCCGAGTTCGGGGCCTACCCCGCATCACGAGGGGTCGGCGCCGGCGCCTCCGTCACGATCCCCAGCACGTCCGAATCCCGTACTCCACATTCCTGGAGTGCACAGCTGGTGCCGGCGACCCGCTGACCAGTTCCGTCCCGGTTGCCAGGTGAGCCGACGGCGCCTGGCCGTCGCGCACCTGGGCGACCACAGCCTTCACCCCTTCCCGGGCCATGTTCTGGGGGAACTGCATGGCCGTGGCATCGATGTCCCCGGGGCGCACCGCGTCCTTCATGGCGCGGCAACCGCCATCGATGCTCACCACGACGACGCGTGCCAGGTCACGCCCGGCAGCCTTCAGGGCGGTCACGGCGCCCAGCGCCGCCGGTTCGTTGACCGCGTAGACCACGTTGATGCCGGGGTACGCTTCGAGGAGTTCCGTCATCGCCCGCTCGGCCAGCACCTGATCCCCCTGGGTGTCGGCCCTGGCATCGGGGGTCGTCGCCCCGAAACCGGCCAGGAAGCCGGCTGCTCGTTCCTCACCCGAGGCGATGCCCGGAGCCAGATCCAGCATCGCCACCTGAGGTGGTTCTCCCAGTTCTGCGATCTTCGCGGCAGCGTACTCGCCGACCAGCTCTCCCGCCCGTCGGTTGTCGGTGCCGAAGTAGGCATCGGTGGTCTCCACCGGATCCATGGGGGTGTCCAGGGCGATCACGGTGATCCCGGCCTGCCTGGCTGCAGCGATGTCCGGAGCCAGCGCCGTCGAGTCCGTCGGGGCGATGAGGATGCCGTCCACCCCCTTGGCCACCATCTCCTGGAGCGCCTGACGTTGGGAGGTCACGTCCACGTCACTGCTGCCCGTGGCGACGGTGAGGGTGGCCCCGGCGCGCCGAGCTGTGTCCTCGGCGACCTCGCGCATCGTGACCCAGTACGAATTGGTCTCCTGCTTGGTGATGAGTCCGATGTGCACGGGAGGGCGCGTGTCACTGCAGGCTCCCAGCACGGCGGTCAGTGTTGCTGCCACGATCAGGGCGAGCAGGGTGCGCGAGGCTCTCATGATGTCCCCTCCCGGGAGTGTGTGAGGTCGTAGCCTGCGTAGGCCGCGACCAGGGCGAGGCAGACGGCCGGCACGATGAAGCCGAAGGCCGACCCTGCCATGTCCATCACGCTGGCCTGGACCAAGGGGATGGTCGCGCCACCGAGGATGGCCATGACGAGTCCAGCGGAGCCGAACTTGGTGTCCTCACCGAGGCCCTTCAGGGCGATGCCATAGATGGTGGGGAACATCAGGGACAAGGCGGCCGAGATGCTCACGACGGCGATCAGCCCGATGACGTTGAGCACGAACATGGAGGTCAGGCAGCAGCCCACCCCGAACAGCGCCATGATGAGCAGGAGTCGTGACGGCTTGATGACGCCGAGCAACAGAACCATCACGAATCTGGCAATGAGGAACAGCAGCAGACTGGCCTGCAGCCACCACCCCGCCTGCTCCGGGGAAGTGCCGACGACGTCCTGGGCGTAGATGATGGTGTAGGTCCAGGTGCAGGTCTGGGCGGCCACGTTGAAGAACTGGGCGAACACCCCCCAGCGGTAGTGCCCGTTTCGCCACAGCCTGCCGAACCGGCCTCCTTGAGTGACGGGGGCGTCCTCCTTGCTGGGCAACGGGAGACGACGGAAGGCGATGAGCAGCCAGATCACGACCAGAGCCGTCGCGATACCCAGGTAGGGGCCCAGGACGAGCCCCAGGTCGGCCTCCTGCGCCGCCCGGAGCTCGGTCTCGTCCATGATGGATTTCGCCGGCTCCGGTGTGAGATGGGGCAGAATCAGGACCGCGCCCATGAGCACCCCGAGGTTCGCGCCGATGGGGTTGAAGGCCTGGGCCAGGTTGAGGCGACGGGTGGCGGTGCTCTCGTTCCCCATGGCGATCACGAGGGGATTGGCCGAGGTCTCCAGGATCGACAGACCCGCTGCCAGTGTGAACAGGGCCAGCAGGAACATCCCGTAGGTCAGCATCTTCGCGGCAGGGATGAACAGGAAGCCACCCAGGGCGGCGAGGCCCAGCCCGGTCAGCAGGCCCGCCTTGAACCCGAAACGCTGGTTGATCATGGCGGCTGGGATCGCCAGCAGGAAGTAGGCCCCGTAGTAGGCGAACTGCACCAGGGACGACTCGAGGATGCTCATGGTGAAGATGCTGCGGAACACACCCACCAGCACGTCGGTCAGGTTGGCTGCAGTGCCCCAGGCCGCGAAGCACAGCAGCAGGAGGACGAAGGGAATCCGAAGTTGTGCGGGCACCAAGGGTGACCGGCTGGAGGTCGGTGGAGCACTCATCCGTATCTCCTGTCGTTGGGCGGCACTGCCCGCGTGGATGGGACCAGTCTAAGAGGGTGCGCGGATAGGCGCATCTACTGCGGTCACCCCGGTGACCCCCTGACGACGTTGTCCTCCTTGAACGCACGATCCAGTGCGC
>NZ_RQYT01000021.1 GCF_003932785.1 Arachnia propionica
GCTGAACCCGCTCACCCGATGAGGGCCGGGACCAGAACCGCCGCCAGAATGAGCGTCGTGACGACCTCCCACATCCCCAGGGACCTGGCCGAGACCGGTCGCCCGCGCATCACGCCGAGGGAGGGCACCAGCCACGCCCTGAGCGCCGTCGCGAGGAAGAACGCCACCAGCCACCACCGTCCCAGGCCCACATCCCAGCAGGCGAACAGCACCGTGAAGGCGAGGTGCCAGGCCACCGAGTAGACGATGAAGTCGACGCGGCCGCGTTCCCGGATGTTGGTCTTGACGTAGAAGACGGTGCCGAAGAAGTAGCCGAAGCAGACGAGCGCCAGCCCGTACAGGGAGGGGCTCACCACCAGCGGCAGCAGGCAGGCGGCCGCGACGGTGGTGAGGTCGGACATCAGGGACCGCTCGTCGCGTCGCCAGGAGAACCACAAGCCGAGGGCGGTCAACGGAGCGAACACCAGCCCCCAGACCCACCAGTCCGGGCGGAGCCACAGCAGCGCCACACCCAGCACGACGGTGATCGACGCGTAGACGACGACGGCCTTCCGGTAGCGGGGCCTGAGGCGGGACTTCAGCCACAACCCGGCGGCGAAGAAGGCGAAGTAGCCGAGCAGCCACGTGGGCCCCAGCACGGCGATCGCGGGATGGAACGCCCCGTGGGCCAGCGCCCAGACGAGGGCCAGGACATAGGGCACGAGGACCATCGCCCAGGCCCCGTGATGATTGGGAACCCAGCCCTGGGACCTCGCCTTGCCTTGACCCGAACGACGCACCATGGAGGCGATCTTAGGACAGCCTCACCAATCGGGACGTCCGGGGCTGACTGTCGACGACGAGGCGTCGGACCCCCAAGCGGGCACGAACCGCCGCTTTGCTTCCGCGAGACGTCGTTTGAAACGTTCAAAACGAAGCAGACCGGCGATTCGTGACCACCACGCGGGAGGGCAGGGACACGGGGCGGCGTCGGCCGCACACCGACGGTGGCGACGACTCCGCCAGGGTTCAGTTGCCGGTCCCGCGGTTGTTGAAGGCCGCCGCCAGGTTCACCAGGACGATACCCGCCCACACCAGCGCCCCCATGAAGGGGCCACCCATCGACATCGAGATGGCGGTCAACGGTACCGCCATCACCAAGGAGACGATCCCCAGGATCAACCCCTGCGACGGCCCCTCCTTCCTGGGCCGGGCCGGGGCCAGCCCGAACTGCTGCTCCTGGGCGCGGGTCAGCGGCCCGGAGCTCATCCCCTGTTGCCGACGCATCTCGGCCAGCACCTTCTCGGTGAAGGACTCGACGAGAGCCGGCTCCATCTCGGACCCCAGGTCCTTGCGGGCCTGCAGCACTGCTTCGAACTCGGACTTGTCCAGTGGCTCCGTCATGGTGCAAGTCTAGATCCGGTCCCGGGCAGCCGCCCAGACCCTCTCACAACCTGTGCAGGAACCGCCGCTCTGCTTGCATGAAACGCGGATGTCAGCGCTGCCATGGAAGAAGGACGGCGATTCGTGTTCGGAGGGGGCGACGACGGGACGGGCTCAGGACAGGGATGGCGACACAACGTCGGACAACCGACGGTTCGTACCTTCTGATCGTCGTGCCCCGGGATACGCTCACTCCATGGCACTGTCCAGCTCGCCCGAACATCCCCAGGCCCTGGCCCGGGTGGTGGGGGCCGTCGCCGACTGGGTCGGCCGCCTGGGCGAGATCTGGGTCAGCGCCGAGATCATCGAGATCAAACGCCGCAATTACGCCACCCAGTTCCTCACCCTCCGCGACCGCACCAGCGACGTCTCCTGCACCGTCACGACGACGGCCTTCGTCCTCGACGCCGCCGGCCCCATCCCCGAGGGCTCCGAGGTCGTCGCCCGCCTCAAACCGCGGGTGTGGGAACGCACCGGCTCCCTCAACTTCGAGTGCCTCGAGATGCGGGTCGCCGGGGTGGGGCGCCTCCTCGCCGAGCTGGACACCCGTCGCCGCAAACTCCAGGCCGAGGGCCTGTTCGACCCGCACCGCAAACGCCCCCTGCCCTTCCTGCCGCGCCGCATCGGCCTCATCACGGGCCGCAACTCCGACGCGGAACGCGACGTGCGACGCAACACCCTGCGCCGCTGGCCTGCACGCTTCGAGATCGAGTACTCCCTCGTCCAGGGACCCCAGGCGGCCTCCCAGGTGATGGCGGCCCTGGAGCGTCTCGACGCCCACGACGAGGTCGACGTCATCGTCATCGCCCGCGGCGGCGGCTCCCTCGAGGACCTCCTGCCGTTCTCCGACGAGGGCCTCGTACGGGCCATCTCCCGCTGCCGCACCCCCGTCGTCTCCGCCATCGGCCACGAATCCGACACCCCGCTCATCGACTTCGTCGCCGACCTGCGCGCCTCCACCCCCACCGACGCGGCCGCGAGGATCGTCCCCGACCTCGCCGCCGAGCAGGAGGAGCTCGACGCCATCCGCCAGTGGCTGCGCACCACCGTCGAGGCCATCCTCCAGCGGGCCGCCCAGGAGCTCGCCCAGCTGCGGTCCCGCCCCGTCCTGGCCTCCCCCGCCGCCGCGCTGACCGGGCACGCGGAGCGGCTGGAACTGCTGCGTCACCGGCTCCGCACCGCCATCGACCGCCACCTCACCCGGGAGCAGGACCTCCTCACCTCCCGCCTCCAGGTGGTGCGGGCGCTGTCCCCCGAGGCCACCCTCAACCGCGGCTACGCCCTCCTCACCGACGGCGCCGCCACCGTCACCGCCACCACCGCCCGGAAGGGCCAGCAGCTCACCGCCCACCTGGCCGACGGCGAACTGGACCTGAAGGTCACTGCCACAAGGAGCAAAGATGAGTGAGACCCCGAGCTACGAGACCGCCAGGGACGAGCTGGCCGCCACCGTCGCCCAGCTGGAGTCCGGCGGCACCACCCTGGCCGAGACCATGACGCTGTGGAAGCGCGGCGAGGAACTCGCCGCCATCTGCCAGGCCCACCTCGACGCGGCCCGCGCCGCCGTCGACGAGGCACGGCAGGAGAGCTGAACGGTCCTCCGTCAGCGGCCGAAACGCCGCTCCCGCTGGGCGTAGCTACGCAGCGCCCGCACGAAGTCGACCTTCCGGAAGTCGGGCCACAGGGCCTCGCAGAAGTAGAACTCGCTGTGGGCGGACTGCCACAGCAGGAACCCGGAGAGCCGTTGCTCCCCGGAGGTGCGGATGATGAGGTCCGGATCCGGCTGGCCGGCGGTGTAGAGGTGCTCGGAGATCTCGTCGATCTCCAGGCTCGCGGCAACCTCCGCCAGGCTCTGTCCCTGCTCGGCCCGCTTGGCCAGCAGGGAGCGCACGGCGTCGCGGAGTTCCTGACGTCCCCCGTACGACACCGCCACGTTGATGTGCATGCCGTGGATCCCGACGGTGCGGTCGGCCGAGGCCCGCAGGCTCGCGGCGCGCTCCTCCGGCAGCAGGTCGAGGGCGCCGACTGCCTGCACCCGCCACCGTCCCGTGACGGCGAGATCACGCACCAGCTCGTCGATGACATCGAGCAGTGGGTTCAGCTCGTCCGCCGCGGAGCGGGTGAGGTTGTCAGTGCTCAGCACCCACAAGGTGATGACGGGGATCCCCGCCTCGTCGCACCAGTCGCAGAACTGCCTGAGCTTCGCCGCCCCGGCCCGGTACCCGGCCACGAGGGCCTGCCCGGGGGCGTTGAGCCGCGCCCAACGCCGGTTCCCGTCGGCCAGCACGGCGACATGGCGTGGCAGGCTCCGCTCGTCGAGCCGCTTCAGCACCGCCGCCTCGTAGGTGGAGTACAGCCACGCCGGGGGCCAGAGTCGGTCGAGGACCCGCGTGATGGCAGACATGACTACAGGGTAACGGTGCCGCGGACACCCCGACACCAACCATGGGCCACAATGGATGCATGACGACGAAACAGAGGCGATTCAGTCGATGGTGGGAGGCCAGGACCCCACTGGTGCGGATCGTCCTGTTCACCGCATCGCTGCTCCTGCTCTTCCTCGCGATGGACCTTCTTCTCTTTCGACGCCTGTCCCACCCGTTCATGTGGCTCTGGGGCACCGCGTTGGCGCTGATCCTGGCCTGGAGCCTGGAATGGCAACGTCGACGGAATGCGGAGTTCACCGAGCAGGACAGGATGCCCCCCGCTCAGGGATGATCCCCAGCGTGAGGTAGCGGGCGACGATGTTCTCGACGCAGGGGTCGCGCCGGTTGAGCGAGGTGTGTCCGGCCCCGTCGACGGTGACGAGGTGACCGGAGTCCAGCCCTGAGGCCAGCTCCTGGGCCGCCGCCAACGGGGTCAACGGGTCACCGGTGCGGCCGAGGACGAGGATGGGCGGGGCGCCCGCGGCCCGTAGTTGCAGCGGTGGCTTCGCCGGGGCGGTCCAGAACTCGCACATCGGCTGGGTGCCGAGGCTCGCAGCGAGGATCGGGGCCGCCGGACGGGCCTCGGCGACGGCGTCGAGGGCGGCCCGGAACCCCTGGTCGGGGCGGTCCGAGCAGGCGATGGCCAGCAGTGCGGAGGCCGCGGGCAGCCAGCCGTCGTCGTAGTCGACGTTGAGGTCGGCCGCATACAGCAGTCCGGCACCGTCACCGTCGAGGGCCTGCTGCACGTCCCTCGCCAGGGCCGGGTAGTGCTGCTCCCCCCAGTACAGGCTGCCCGCGATCCCCCGCACGGCCAGCGACTGGGTGAGGGTGCGGGAGCCGACGGCGAGCGGGGCGGCGTCGAGCTGCTGCAGCAGCGCCGAGATGCGGTCGAGAACCTGGGAGCCGCTGCCGCCGAGGCCGCACCCGTCCTCCGCCCCGCACCAGTTCGCGAACGTCCGCAACCCCTGTTCGAGGGCGGCCAGGCTCACCAGGGGACGCGCCCCGGTGACGTCGACCGCCCCGTCGAGGACCATCCGCCCCACCCGCTCCGGGAACAGCTCCGCATAGGTGGCACCCAGCAGGCTGCCGTAGGAGATCCCCAGGAACGAGACCCGGGGCATCCCGAACAGGTGACGCAGCAGGTCGAGGTCCCGGGCGCTGTCGATGGTGGAGACGTGGTCGAGGAGGATGCCGGAGTGCTCCCGACACGACTCGGCGAGCCCCTGCCACGCCTGCCGCAGCAGTGCCTCCTCCTCGCCGGTATCGGGGCTGCCGTCGGCCTGGTACGCCGCACTCAGGGCCTCGGGGGCGCACCGCACCGCGGTGGACTCCCCGGTCCCGCGCGGGTCCCAGCCGACGACGTCGAAGCCAGGGATGCTGCCCGGTTGCATCCCCTGGACGACGGGGCGGGCCGGGCCGCCGGGGCCGCCCGGGTTGAGGAACAGCGGCCCGAGCAGCGGCACCGTGGCGGGCAGCCGGGTCACCGCGATCTCCAGGGCGGCCAGCCCCGGCCGCTCCCAGTCGAGCGGCACCAGCACCGTCGCGCACTCCGCGGGCCCGCAGTCCTGCCACCGGAGTTCCTGCCCCCAGTACGCCTCGAGGCCCGGCCCCGGCGCGGCGGGCAGCCCCGTCACGTCGTCGCTGCTGACCGGGCGACGATCGGGGCTGTCGAATCCCGGCACCGCAGGGGCGCGATGCTCCGCCACCGGCCTCAGCGGTACTCCTGGCGTGGCGGGAAGCGGCTCCGCGCTGGCGCTGGGGCTGGGGCTCGGCCCGGGGGCCGGCTCCGGCGGGGGCGGGGCGGAGCACGCGGCGAGGATCCCCGTGCCGAGCACGAGGATCCCCAGGAGACGGCGGCTCATCGAGGTCAGGGCGTGCAGACGGTACCCTCCGCCGGGAGCGTGCCCTCGCGCAGGTACGCGTCGATGGCCTCGTCCACGCAAGGGTTGTTCGTGCTGACGGCCCCGTGACCCGGCCCGTCGTAGGTGAGCAGGTGCCCGGACTCGAGCTGCTCCGCCATCGTCACCGCGTGCTGGTAGGGGGTGGCGGAGTCGCCGGTGGAGCCGACGACGAGGATCGGGGCCGCGCCCTGACCCGTCAGTTTCAGGTGCGGGGCGCTGCCCGCCGTCCACAGCTCGCAGGTCGGTTCCATCCCCATGTGCGGGGCGAACAGCGGGGCCTTCGGGATCAGCTTCTGCCACTCACCCTCGAGATCGGCGATGCCGTGGTCGTAGCCGTCAACGCACCGGATGGCGGGGAAGGCGTAGGCCTGGGTGTCCCACCCATCCGGCTCGCGTCCGTTCAGGGCGTCGGAGGCCCGGAGCAGGGCCTCACCGTCACCCGCCATCGCGGCGACGATGGTCTCACTCAACAGCGGGTACAGCTCCGCCCCCTGGTAGAGGAACAGGGCGATGCCGGTGACGCCCACGGCCTGGTTGATCCTGCGATCGCCCACCTCGATGGGTTTCGCGTCGAGGCCGGTGAGGAACTCGGAGACCGTCCTGCCGACCTCCTCGCGGGAGTCGCCCAGCGGGCAGTCGCCCTCGGCGACGCACCAGTCGGCGTAGTTGTCGAAGGCCAGCTGGAAGCCCTCCACCTGCGCGACCTCCTGGTCGTTGGTGATGTCGACGGCGGAGTCGAGCACGAGCCGTCCCGTGTTGGCGGGGAACAGCTCGGCGTACATCGCACCGATGTAGGTGCCGTACGAGATGCCGACGTAGTTGAGCTTCTCCGCGCCGAGCAGGAACCGGATGAGGTCGAGGTCGCGGACGTTCTCGATGGTGGTGATGTGGTCCAGCAGGTCCCCGGAGGCGTCGCGGCACTGCTTGGCGAAATCGGCCCACGCCTCGCGCAGCGCCGTCTTCTCCGCCTCGTCGTCGGGCGACGAGTCGGCCGTGTAGGCCGTGTCGGTCTGCTCGGTGGTGCCGCACTGGACGTGGGTGGAGTCGCCGGAGCCGCGCGGATCCCAGGCGACGAGGTCGTAGCCCTCCCACGCGTCGGCACCCCACGAGCGGGCCAGGCTCTTCGAGCCGACGCCGGGGCCGCCGGGGTTGACGAACAGCGGCCCGAGGGTGGGGTTGGCCGACGGGACGCGCAGGACGGAGATGTCCAGGGCCGCCCTGCCGGGGTTCTCCCAGTCCAGCGGCACCTTGACGGTGGTGCACTGGCCGCCCTGGCAGGGCTCCCAGCTGAGCGTCTGCTCCCAGTACGGCTGGAGGGTGTCCCCCAGCGCGTCGGGCAGGGTGACGGTGGGGGTGCCGCTGGCCTTGTAGTCCAGCTGACGATCCGGGTTGATGGGCTCCGCGGGGGCCTCCCAGACGGCGTGCTCGGCGACGGGGACGGCCGGGACGCCCGGGGTCTGCGACCCGACGGCCGGCGGGGCCTGCGTCGACGGCGTCGCCTTGGGTGAATCGGGCGAGGGCGTGGATTCCGACTGCTTCATCCTCGGCAGCACCACCCCTCCGATGATGGCCGCCACCACGAGGCCGACCGCGAGGAGGACGAGTCCTCGCCGCGCCCACGTCACCCAGTCCCGCATCATGTCTCCTTTCTCAGGGCCCGATCCCGGTCCTCCCGGGCCCTGAAGGTGGAGCATACCGATGTGAGGGGACAACGCCTGATCCCTTCTGTCCCCCTGATGGACAACTCGTCGGTCGGAACGTGGTGCGCGACGACGGTGCCGCCGTCGATCTTCTCACCGATGGCGGGGGCGCGGCGCAGGAAGTCGACGTAGAGCGGGTGCTCGTAGGCGAGGCAGCACAGGAGCTTGCCGCATGCACCCTGGATCCGCAGCGGGTTGGAGGCGAGGTTCTGGCTGCGGGCCAGGCGCATCGAGACCGGTTCGATCTCGTCGAGGAAGAGGGTGCAGCACAACTCCCGCCCGCACATCCCGACCCCGCCGGCCAGCCGTGCCGCATCGCGGGAGGCGACCTGCCTCAGGTCGATGCGCGACGACAGGGCACGGGCCAGGTCGCCGACGAGGGCCCGGAAGTCGACGCGGCCGGGGGCGGTGAAGTACACCACGGCCACCTCGTCGCTGTCGCGGCTGGCGTCGACGACGTCGGTGGCGACGACCTTCATGGGCAGGTCGTGGGCGGCGATCCGCTCCGTCGCGATCTCGTGGATCCGACGGCGACGCTCCCGCCGCTCCTCGTCGCGACGCAGATCCGCCGGGCCGGCCCGCCCCGGGCACACCGGCAGCGGCGCGTCCACCTCGCCCTCCTCGGGCGCCCACACGACCCGGGCCACCTCGGGCCCGTCCTCGGTGGGGTACAGCACCCAGTCCCCGACGGCGTAGTCACCATCAGCCGGGTCGAGGTAGTGGAGTTGTCCGTGCTCCTCGAAGGTGACGGCCATGACGCGTGACATACGCCAAGCCTAGTGCGGGCGTCGTCGGGGTCAGGAGGTGCGCTCGGCCCTGGCGCGGGCCCGGGCGCGACGGAAGGCGCCGTCGATGCCCCAGGCGCCCCCACCGACCGCGATGAACAGCAGGCCGATGGCACCGAGCAGCAGGTCACGGTCGCCGGAGAAGCCCTCGACGCCCTTCATGAACGGGCTGAAGGCACCCCAGCGGTACAGCGCCAGCGTGGCGATCGACAGCACCAGCATGAGCAGGCCGGTGACCCGGACCATCAGGCCGATGACGAGGAACAGGGCGATCCCGGCGAGGGTGAAGCCGAGGACCCAGGCCATGAGCTGGGGCTGCGGGACCAGGGTGGTGGCGAGCCGCTCCGTCGTGGCCTCCGGGGAGGTGAGGATCTGGTAGCCGATGATGCCGAGGATCGTGGCCACCACGACGCGCAGCACGAGCAGACCGAACGACGGCAGGAACCGGTCGGTGGTCCGCGGCGGGGTCGTCTGCGGGGCGTGTACCTCGGAGCCGGAGGACTCGACGACGCCGAGTCGTTCGTTCCGGGCGGCCCTGGCGGCGGCGAGCTGTTCCTCCAGCTGACGTTCCGCGTCGAGTTCCTCAGCGGGGACGACGGGCATGGCGGCGGTGGGTTCCGTGCCCGGCTCCTCGGGCGTCTCGATGATCTCGGTGGGGGCCTCCGCGGCGGGCTCGACGTCGGCATCGCGGAACACCCCCTCGGGCACGGCGTTGACCGGCTGCGCCTGCACCTGCTCGGGGATGATCGGGCGGGGCCGCACCGGCTCGGCGGGCTCCTCGACCACCGGCTCGACGGCCTGCTCCACCGACTCGTCGCTCACCTCGGCCGGGGCCTCGGCGACGGCGGGTGCGGCGGGCTCCTCGGGGACGAGGCGCTGGACGACGGTCTCCTCGTCGGCGGGGTCCTTGGCCTCGGGGGCCTCGTGGAAGAGCGGGACCTCCTGGGTGACGGTGGTCTCGGACTCGGTCTCCACCACGGCCTCACGGGCGGGCTCGGGATCCGCGACGGGGGCGGGCTCGGACACCGCAGGCTCGTGGGCCACGGGTTCGTGCGGCGTCGGCTCCGCCACGGCGGGGATCTCGGGCTCCGTCACCGGGGTCGTCGGCACCGCGGGCTCCGGGACCACGGACTCCGCCGCCTGCTCCTCGTGGTCGGCGTGCAGGACCGCCGCCCGGGCCGGGATGACGGGCTCGTCGAGCTCGGAGGCCGGGATCGGCCGCAGCATCGTCGCCTCGTCCTCGTGCATCGCGTGCGCGGGGGCGTGCGGGTCCTCGAGCAGCACCCGGGTGGTGGGCTCGTCCTCCTCCGAGCGGGCCCTCGACGCGGGCGGGGTCACGCGCTCGGACTGTTCCGGGGTGTAGTCGTTCCATTCGGCAGGGCTGACGGTGGTGCCGTACTCGCTCTGCTCGTCCGCCCAGTCGGTATCCCGGGGCGTCCCCTGACGCACCCAATCGCCACCGTTGTGTGAAGACATGGATCCTCCTGAAGCCGTCAACAGTTGGATCCATCATGGCACCCGGCACCCGCCGCACGGCCGAGGCGCGCCCGCGACCCCCCGCGATCAGGAACGCGACGCCCGACCCAGCTCCACAAGCATCGCCTCCAGCGCCAGCACCGGGGCGACGTTGCGTTCGAGGGCCTCCCGGGCCTCGAGGATCGCGTCGAGGGCCCGCACCGTCTGCTCCGGCCGGGTGCCCCGCGCGAACGGCACGATCTCGTCGGCCAGGTCCGCGTTGATCAGCGGCACCCCCTCGGCCGTCTGCGTCACGAGCACGTCCCGGTACCAGCCGGTCAACTCCGACAGGGCCCGGTCGATGGCGTCGCGCTGGAACCGCTTCACCCGGATCCGCTGCTGCTCCTCGAGGTCCTTCACCGCCCCCTGGGTGCCCCGCGCCTTCGCCCCCTTGACCCCCATCCCCAGCGCCGCCTGGAGCTCCGCCATCTCCTTGGCGTCGAGATCGGCGGTGAGGGCCGTCGCCTCGTCGGAGGCGTCCTCAACGAGGTTCTCCGCCGCGTTGAGGCAGTCCGACAGCGACTTGAGCCTGAGCGGCAGGACCAGGATCCGGCGCCGCCTTGAGCGCACCTTGTCGTTGAGGGCCAGGGCCCGGGCGCGACCAATGTGGCCCTGCGCCGCCCTGGCGGTGTACCAGGCCAGGGCGTCGTGCACCCCGTCGCGACGCATCAGCAGCTTCGCGACGGCCGCCACGCTGGGGGTGACGAGCCGCAGCTCCCGGCAGCGCGACCGGATCGTGACGATGACGTCGTCGGCCGACGGCGCGCACAGCAGCCACACCGTCCTCGGAGCCGGCTCCTCGATGGCCTTGAGGAGGGCGTCCGCGCCGCGTTCGGTGATGCGGTCGGCGTCCTCCACCACGACGACCTGCCAGCGGCCGCCCACCGGCGAGACGTTGGCGCGGGAGACGAGGTCCCGCACCTCGTCGACGCCGATGCTGAGCTTCTCCGTCCGCAGCAGGGTCACATCCGGATGCGCCCCCGACAAAGCAGTTCGACAGTCGTTGCAGGTTCCGCACCCGTTGGAGGAGCACTGGAGTGCGGCCGCGAAGGCCCGGGCGGCGTTGGAACGTCCCGACCCGGGAGGGCCGACGAACAGCCAGGCGTGGGTCATGGCGTGACGGCCGCCCTCCACCGCCCGCTGCAGCGTCCCGATGGCCCGCTGCTGACCGACCAGCTCGTCCCACACGCTCACGGCGTCCTCCCGTCCCTCGCGGCGAGCCGCGCCGCCACCGCCTCCGCCACCGAGGCCGCGATCCGTTCCCGGGGTGCCCTGGCGGGGAGGATGAGGTACCGCTCCGGGGCGCGGCGCGCCAGGTGGAGGAAGTGCTCACGCACACGACGGTGGAAGTCGAGACCGGCAGCCTCCAACCGGTCCTGCTGCCGGATCCGCACCACGGCCTGCCCCGGATCGACGTCGAGCAGGACCGTGAGGTCGGGGACCAGACCTCCCGTTGCCCAGTCAGCGACGCGCTCGATCTCGACTGGGTCGAGCACCCTGCCCGCGCCCTGATACGCGATCATCGAGTCGACGTAGCGGTCACTCAGCACCACCTCACCCCTGGCCAGCGCGGGCCGGATCACCTCGTCGACGTGCTGCGCCTTGTCAGCGGCGTAGACGAGGGCCTCGGTACGGGCCTGGAGTTCCTGATGGTCCGGGTCGAGCAGGATCTCCCGGAGCTTGACCCCGATCCGGGTCCCGCCCGGCTGCCGGGTCACCAGGTGCGGCAGGCCCCGCTCCTCCAGCCACGCGGTCAACCGCCGCACCTGGGTGGACTTGCCCACCCCGTCGCCGCCCTCGAGGACGACGAAGAGTCCCTTGGTCGCGCCCGTCATCGCTTCACCTTCCGCAGCAGCCGCCGGAACTCCTCGAGCCGCTCGGGCCAGGCCGCGACGAAGGCCTCCCGCTCGGCGATGGTCCCCTGGCTCTCCCGCTCGGCCTGCCGGCCCAGCTCGAAGGCCTCCTCGACGCTGAGCCCTGCGAGTTCCGGCCCCGGCACCGTCACCGCACACCGTCGCAGGGCGGCATCGACCTCGTCGAGCCGCGCCATGAGCTGCCGACCCGCCTTCCCGTGGAGCCTCACGGCGACGGCGCCGCTGGCCTGCACCTGATCGGCGGCGGCCCGGGCGGCCGCCCAGTCCTGATCCGAGGAGTCGGGGCCGAGGGTGCGGCACCTCTCGGCCAAGATGTGGGCGCCGTGCTCGGCCCGATCCAGCAGCAGGGCCGCGGCCGGTTCCCGCGAGGCGTCGCCGAGACGTGGCGCCCTCACCGCACCGACGAGCAGGTCGATGGCGTCGAGGGCCTGCGCCCGGGGCGCCACCTCCGTCGCCACGGCCTCCTCCAGGCCACGCAGCCAGGACGGGTCGAGGACGCTGGCCAACCCGCGGGCATGGGCGTGGATGTCGCGCAGCACCGCGGCCAGCTCCTCGGCCCCGGTGAACCATGCGGTCACGAGCGCTCGTAGATCGGCGGCGAAGACGGCGGTGACGAAGGACTCCAGCGTCACGTCGCGACGCCGGAACCTCAGGATGTCGGGGAAGTCGGTTCCCCCCGTCGCCGGTGGGCCGAGTCGCTGCTGCAGGGACGGGAATTCGGTGACGTGGGTGGCGGCGATGGAGTCCATCGCGCCGAGGATGAAGTC
This sequence comes from Arachnia propionica, assembly GCF_003932785.1. GTDB lineage: Bacteria > Actinomycetota > Actinomycetes > Propionibacteriales > Propionibacteriaceae > Arachnia > Arachnia propionica_B. The sequence goes on from NZ_RQYT01000021.1 coordinate 12,391, forward strand.
ACGTTGCCGCCCCGTGAAGCGACTCGACGGGGTGATGGTGGCCTCCCGGTAGCGGGCGGTGGCGACCCCGCCCCGCCGGACGGTGACCTTCTCGTCCCGGATCACCCCCAGCACCCTGCCGTCGCCGCGCAGCAGGTATTCGCTGCGCCGACAGTCCAGCCCCGCGACGGGCCCGACGGCGGCCCGCCGCACGAAGGGCCGGGTCCACGCGACGAGGTCGTCGGGGAGTTCCGCGGCCGCCCCGACCGGGGACACGTGCTCCGCGGGCAGATGGGGTCGCCACGCGGGGGCGGCGAGGTACCAGCTGCCGAGCCCGTCCAGCACCCGGTGCGCCAGCAGGATCCCGGCGCGCAGCAGCCGGTTGTCGGCGGTGTCGAGGATGGTCACGTCGATGGCGTGGCTGGAGGAACGCCGTTCCATGAGGCTGGTGATCCCCGCTTCCTCCGAGACCAGAGGTGGCGGACCCGCCGTGAACGGCAGGTCGAACCGCATCACCGCGGCACCTGAGCTGCCCATGTCCTCACCTCTCCCACACGAGGCTCAGGTCGTCTTCCTGGCCGTGGTCTTCCCCGTCCGCGACGTGCTGGTCCTCTTCGTCGCCGTCCTGCGGGCCGGTTTCTTCGCCGGTCCCTTGGCCCGCTTCTCCGCCAGCAGCTCGAAGGCCCGCTCCGCGGTGATCTCCTCCGGGGAGTCGTCACGGCGCAACGTCGCATTGGTCTCACCATCGGTGACGTACGGGCCGAACCGCCCCGACTTCAACACCACCGGCTTCCCGGATGCCGGGTCCTCACCGAACTCCTTCAACGGGGCGGCCGCGGCGGCCCGGCCCCGGGTCTTCGGCGCCGCGTAGATGCCGAGCGCCTCCGCCAGGGTGATGTCGAAGATCTGCTCCTCCGAGGTGAGGGAGCGGGAATCGGTGCCCTTCTTCAGGTACGGACCGTAGCGGCCGTTCTGGGCGGTGATCTCCACCCCGTCAGGATCGGTGCCGACGACGCGGGGCAGCGACATGAGCCTGAGCGCCGTCTCGAGGTCGATCGAATCGAGCGACATCGACTTGAACAGCGACCCGGAGCGCGGCTTGGCGGACTTCGGCGCGTCCTCCGGCAGCACCTCCGTGACGTACGGCCCGAACCGGCCGTTCTTCGCGACGACGAGGTTGCCGGAGTCCGGATCGACCCCGAGCTCGCGTTCCTCGTCGAGGGGACGGGACAGCAGCTCCTGGGCCACCTCGACGGTCAGCGCATCCGGGGCCATGTCCTCGGGTACGTTGGCGCGTCGCCCCTCGGCGTCCTCCACATAGGTGCCGTAGCGCCCGACTCGCACATCGATGCCGGAGTCGGCGAGCGGGAAGGTCGACAGCCCCTTGGCGTCGATCTCCCCCAGCTCCGTGACGAGCCGCTCCAGCCCCTTCGTCTCGTCCCCGGCGGGGCCGCGGTAGAAGTCGGTGAGGACCTGGAGCCGCTCCGCCCTGCCCCCGGCGATCTCGTCGAGGAGCTCCTCCAGCTGGGCGGTGAAGGCGTAGTCGACGAGCTCCGAGAAGTGCTCCTCCAGCAGCCGGGTGACGGCGAAGGCCAGCCACGTCGGGACGAGGGCCGAGCCCTTCTTGAACACGTAGTCGCGGGCGGTGATGGTGCGGATGATGGAGGCGTAGGTGGAGGGGCGCCCGATCTCCAGCTCCTCCAGCTTCGCCACCAGGGACGGCTCGGTGTAGCGGGCCGGGGGTTTCGTCTCGTGCCCGGCGGCCTTGATCTCGTGGGCGGCCAGCTCGGCCCCGGCGTTGAGCTGCGGCAGCCGCGACTGCTTGTCGTCGCTCGCGCGGTCGTCGTCGGTGCCCTCCACGTAGGCGCGGAGGAAGCCGTGGAACGAGATGGTGCGGCCCGACGCGGTGAGCTCGGCCCGCTCGAATCCCGCCGCCCCCGCCGGTGCGGAGATCGCCACCGAGATCTGCTCGCCCCGGGCGTCGGCCATCTGGGAGGCGAGGGTCCGCATCCAGATGAGCCGGTACAGCTTCGCGGCATCCCCCACCAGCCCCGTGTCGTCGGGGTGACGGAACGCGTCCCCGGCGGGGCGGATGGCCTCGTGGGCCTCCTGCGCGTTCTTCACCTTCGAGGCGTAGACCCGTGGCTTGGCGGGCACGTGGTCCTCCCCGAACAGTTCCTTCGCCTGGGCGCGGGCGGCGTTGATGGCCGCCGTCGACAGGGTGACGGAATCGGTTCGCATGTAGGTGATGAAGCCCTTCTCGTAGAGCTCCTGCGCCACCGACATGGTGCGCTGCGAGGTGAACCCGAGCTTGCGGCCCGCCTCCTGCTGCAGCGTCGTGGTGCGGAACGGCTCGTAGGGGCGCCGCACGTACGGCTTCGCCTCGACCCCGTCGACGGTGAACGTCGCCTCCTTGAGCGCGGCGGCAAGCTGCTCCGCCGCGGCCTGGTCGAGGATGACGGTCTGCCGGTTCGTCGCCTGCCCGGAGGCGTCGAAGTCCCGCCCCTGGGCGACCCGGACCCCGTCGAGTCCGGTGAGGCGGGCCGGGAACAGCCGCGGATCGGCGTCGGCCCCGGCGTCGAGGGTGGCATCGAGGTCCCAGTAGGCGGCGGGCACGAAGGCCATGCGTTCGCGTTCCCGATCGACGACGAGCCTGGTCGCCACCGACTGGACGCGGCCCGCCGACAGCTTCGGCATGACCTTCTTCCACAGCACCGGCGACACCTCGTAGCCGTAGAGGCGGTCGAGGATGCGGCGGGTCTCCTGGGCGTCGACGAGATCGGCGTCGAGGTCGCGGGGGTTGGCGACGGCGTCCGCGATGGCGCCGGGGGTGATCTCGTGGAACACCATGCGGCGGGCGGGCACCTTCGGCTTGAGCTCCTCCATGAGATGCCAGGCGATGGCCTCCCCCTCGCGGTCACCATCGGTGGCGAGCAGGAGCTCGTCGGCCTCCTTGAGCTTCGCCTTCAGCTCGCGGATGGTGCTCTTCTTGTCGGCCGCGACGACGTACAGCGGCGCGAAGTCCTCGTCGATGTTGACCCCGGTGCGGGCCCACTTGGCGCCCTTGAACTTCTCCGGGATCTCCGTCGCCTTCGTCGGGAGGTCACGCACATGGCCGCGGCTGGACTCCACGATGTAGCCGTCGCCGAGGTACCCGGCGATCTTCGTGGCCTTCGTGGGCGACTCGACGATCACGAGCCTCTTCAGCTTCTGAGCCATGTTTCCTCCTGTCCCGGTGCATGGGAACAATAGCCCACGCCCCAACGCGGGGGTGTGAATCCCCTCCTGGCGGCACGGGCATCTCCGGTCGTTGCCACCCCCTCACCCGGGGGCACCGCCCCTTCCCGTGGCGACACCGACCAGGTACTGCTCCTCCAGTGCCTGCCGGACCACCGGCAGCACCTCCGCCGCCACCTCGGCCACATCTGCCTCCAGGAGATGGGCCACGGCCGCCACGGTCCGGCCGACCGTCAGCTCCCCGTCGAGGGCGCCCAGCACCGCCCCCGTGACGGTGCTCAAGCGCAGACCCCGCAGCAGTCCCGTCCGCTGCCTGAGCACCAGGTGCTCCGGATCCGCGGCGCCCGGCTGCCCCGTCGTCTCCGTCACGACGTCGGTGAGGACGGGGGCGAGATCCAGGAGCTCGGCATCCGGCAGGGACGCCGCGTCGAGGGCACCGGCGTGGTTCGCGAAGACCTGCCCCACCGGCTGCGCCACCGCGTGCGGCCACGACTCGCAGCGGATCGCGGGCTCCTCGCGCCCCGAGCGGCTGAGCAGCAGCCACCCCATCCCGACCTCCGTCACGCCCAGGGCGTCGAAGTAGTCGAGCCAGCGACGATAGGCGGGCTCCCACCCAGGGGTCCCCGCCAACCCGGCGTCGGTCAGCCACATCTCGATGTAGGCGAACCGGTCCAGCCGCTCCCGTTCGAACACGAGGAGGTCGCAGCCGGAGCCCGCCACCCAACCCGCGAGACGTTCCTCCCACGGCTGGTCCCCGGTGATGGCCCAGTTGGTGAGCAGCTGGAGGTGCCCTCCGGGGCTCAGCAGATCCGGGGCCTGGCGCACGATCGTCGCCACGAGATCATCCCCGGTGAAGGTGGATTCCCGGTAGGTGAGCCGTTCCCCCTCGGGGGGACTCATCACGAACGGCGGATTCGACACGATGAGGTCGAACCGCTCCCCACGGACCGGCTCGAAGAGCGATCCCTCCCGGAAGTCGACGTCCATCCCACTCAGCGCGGCCCCGAAGCGCGCGAGGTCGAGGGCGCGGGGATTGAGATCCGTGGCGACGACCTCCCGACAGTGGCGGCTCAGGTGAAAGCTCTGCACACCGCAGCCGGTGCCGAGGTCCAACGCCCGCCCCACCGGGGTGCGCATGGTGATCTGGGCCAGGGTGAGCGAGGCCGGGGAGGCCCCGAGCACGTAGTCGGGCCGGGTCGGTGTGACGTGACCATCCAGCCCCGGGGTGAGGTCGCTCACGAGCCACCCGGAGGCCCCGTCGTCGGGCGAGCCATAGGGTCGAAGATCCACGACGGCGCGGCAGCCGTCGCCGACGATCGTCAGCACGCGGGCCTGGACGAGCGCATCCAGGTGGGGCCCGAGGGCGGCCTCGACGGCGGCCGGGCGGACCGCCTGCTGCAGCAGGAACAGCCGGATGAGCACCGCCTGGGGGTCGTACTCCCCCGCCAGCGCCACATCCGATGGGATCGTCGAGTTGCGCCCCAGCCCGGCCTGACCGGCCACCCCGATCCGCTCCAGCACGGCGTCGGTGGTGTAGTCGTGAGCGAGCAGGGTCTCCCTGAGGCCGTCGAAGTCCATGACCCCACTGTGCCATCCCCATCGCCCGTCACCCCGTCCCGGCACTCGAGGTGCGTTCAGCCGCGAGACCGACCTGACCGAGCCCCGCCCCGAGCGGCACCCGGACCGTGACCTCCACGACGAAGCTGCGCCGCTGCCCGAGCACGTGACACCCCGTCAGTTCCGCCTCGTTGGCCTCCGCCGTGAGCGCGGCCACCTCGCAGCCGTCCCCGCCGGCGGCGAAGGCCCTCGCCGCGGCCAGGGCCGTCAGGTCGGCCGCACCATGGGCCCGCGAGTCCGACACGAGCCATCCCACGAGGACGGCCGCACCGACGGCCAGCGCCACCAGGGCGAGGATCATCCCCGCCGCGAGCATCGTCCCGGAGCCGCGCTCGTCGAAACGCGCGGTCATGGTCCACGCCCCGGCTCCCACGGCACGAAGGCGCTGGCGCTGAGCGGCACCGCACCCAACCCGGGGATCGGCACCTCCTTCGCGAGCACCACCTCCACGCCCTTGCGGGTGTTCACCGTGCTCAACTCCACCCCGGCGGGGGCCCGCCCCAGCGCCTCATCCGCGGCGCGCCGGTCCCCGCGCGCCAGGTGCCGGGCCACCTCGGTGCTGCTGGTCTGCAACTCCGCCTTGACCACCCCGAGCAGGACCACACCCGCCAACACCCCGAGCATCGTCACCACGGCCAGCAGACCCAGCGCCAGCTCGACGGTGACCATGCCCCGCTGACCGCCGCCACGCCCCCCGGACCGGGCCGGGGAGCGTGGGACGGGATGAGCCGTCCCACGCATGACCGTCAGCTGTGGGGAGCGACCTTCACGAAGAGATCGGTGATCCACTTCATCATCGTGTCGAAGATGGCGTTGTCGTTGAAGATGCGCAGCAGCAGCATTGCCGCGGCGGCCGCCCCGAGCAGGCCGATGGCGTACTCGACGGTGGTCAGCCCCCGCTCAGCGAGACGACGGGCGGGCTTGGCGGAGCGGCGCACAGGAATCAGAGCGGACATGGTTTCCCCTTTCGGATGATCCCGGACGACTGTCGACCGGTGACATCCACACCATGGACAGCCGGAGCCCTCAGGAACGCTTGTCCACAGGTCGGAGCAGCTGATCGAGGAGGTCCGTCGCGGCCGCCCTGTCCAACATCTGGTTGGCGTTGCCGCACTTCGGGGAGACGACGCAGGCCGGGCAGCCGTCGTCACAGCGGCACTGCCGCAACCGCTCCAGCGTCGCGCCCAGCCATTCCTCGGCCACCTCATACCCCCGGGCTGCGAAACCGGCTCCTCCGGCCAGGGCATCGTGGACGAACACCGTCGCCAGGCCCGTGTCCGGGTGCAGGGCCGTCGAGACGCCGCCGATGTCCCACCGGTCGCACGGGGCGAAGGCGGGCAGCAGGCCGATCGCGGTGTGCTCCGCGGCGTGGGCGGCGGCACCGACCGCCAGCTCCCGCGCCACCGTGCCGGGGGTGATCCGTCGCGCGATCCGCTCCGGCACCGTGTACCAGACCGCCTGGGTGACGAGGACGTGCTCGTCACACTCCAGCTCGGTGGCGTCGAGGACGTCGTGGGTCACCTCGTCGCGCCGGAGATACCCCGTCACCTGCCACGTCAGCCGCACCTCCCCGAAGCACACCTCCGTCGCCCCCAGCGGCTTGCGGCTGAGTTCCCGGACGATCTCGATGTCCCGCCGCGACTCCGGCACGGTGTACCAGGTGGGGCGGGAGGCGATCACGAGGGCCTGGCGCTCCGCCAGGTTGAGGGAGGTCACGATGAACGGCTGGCCCTGGTGCAGGTAGACCGCGCCGACGTGGACGGTGCGATCGGCGGCCTCTGGGTCGACCACCCCGATGACGGCCCCCGTCGAACGCTCGATGATCTCGACGGGTCTCGGTCCGGTGGCGCGCAGGTCGATGTGGTCCACCGCCCGGTCGGGACGGGTCCAGAACCAGCGGCCGCCGCGGTCCCGCAGCACGCCCCCCGCCACCAGATGCGCGGCCAACGGCAGCGTCGTCGGACCGAACCAGCGGGCGTCGTCGGCACTGAGCGGCAGCTCCTGCGCGGCGGCGGCCAGGTGCGGGCCGAGCACGTGGGGGTTGCCGGGATGGCAGACCGCGGCCTCGACGGGGCTGTCGAGCACCAACTCGGGGTGGGACAGCAGGTAGGCGTCGAGGGGATTCTCGCTGGCGAGCAGCACGACGAGGGACTCCTGCCCGGCCCGACCCGCCCGGCCGGCCCGCTGCCAGAACGACGACAGTCTCCCCGGGAAGCCGGAGATGAGCACGGCGCTGACCCCGGAGACGTCGATGCCCAGCTCCAGCGCGCTGGTGGTGGCCAGGCCGAGGATGCGTCCCTCCTGCAGGGCCGCCTCGAGGTCCCTGCGTTCCGTCGGCAGGTAGCCGCCCCGGTAGGAGGCGATCCGCGACGGCTCGACGGCGAGTTCCGCCGCGGCCAGGGCAGTGAGCTCGGCCCCGGTCCTGGCGGGGACGAAGGCGAGGGCCTGGGCGCCGGCGTCCGCGAGTCCGGCCAGCAGCCGGGCCGTGTCGTGCCGCAGCGTGGTCGACGGCTGCCACAGCACGACGGTGCGCGGCGGTTCCGGGGCGGTGGACTCGGCGACCACCGCCACCTCGTCCTCCCCGATGAGGGCCCCGGCGAAGCTCGCCGCGTTGGGGGCCGTCGCGGTGCTGAGCAGCACCGTCGGGTCGGCGCCGTGGTGGGAGGCGAGGCGACGCAGCCGCCGGATCACCTGCGCGACGTGGGCCCCGAACACCCCCTGGTAGTGGTGGGCCTCGTCGACGACGATGTACCGTAGCCCGCCGAGCAGCGCCGCCCACCGCTCGTGGCGGGGCAGGACGGAGAAGTGGAGCATGTCCGGGTTGGTGAGCACCAGGTGGGCGTGCTCCCTGGCGAAGCGACGTTCGGCCTCGTCGGAGTCGCCGTCGAGGGTGCCGATCCTCACCCCGTCGGGCGCCAGCTCGGTGGCTGCGCGGGCCTGGTCGTGGGCGAGGGCCTTCGTGGGGGCCAGGTACAAGGTGGTGGGGCGGCGACGGAGGAATCCCCGCGCCGAGATGGTGGCCTCCCCGCAGGCGGCGGTGAACACCGGCATGAGGTAGGCAAGGGACTTGCCGCTGCCCGTGGGGGTGCAGATCGCGGCGTGGCGTCCGGAATGGGCGAGATCGGCGAAGGCCACCTGGTGGGTGAAGGGGCGTTCCAGCCCGGCGTCCCGCAGCGCGGCGAGGACCGAGTCGGGCAGCCACGCCGGCCATTCACCATGGCCGCCGGGACGCCCGTCGAGGCGCCGCACCGTCACGGCCTCGTCGGCCGAGGTCACCCAGTCCCAGTTCACCGGCACCACTCTGCCATCCCGACCACCGCCCCGCCGGTTCGCCTGTCTTGAGTCCGGTTCGCCTGCCATTTCCGCGGCTCGCCTGTCCTGTTGGGCAGGCGAAGTGAAAGAAGGCAGGCGTTTCCCACCCAAGGCAGGCGAAACCAGTGGGAGGTAGACGGAGCGACGGCGGGCAGGTGCGGCGGCGGGACGGCGAGACGTCGCCTCACAGCTCGACGGTGTACCAGCGCGGGCCGTCGAAGAGGTGGGCTCGGGATCCCCGGCAGCTGACGGCGCTCCACCGGCCGGGCGCGACGTCGATCGCCAGTCTGCCCCGCCCGGTCTCGACGAACCTGTCCCCCTCGATGCGCCCCGTCACCCACCGCAGCGGGTCGTCGTAGCTCCCGATGAGCCCGACCCGGTTCCCGGAGACGACCAGACCCAGCGGGCCGTCGACGTTCCTCGTCGGGATGAGCCGGGAGTGTCCCGACTGGATGTGCAGCAGCGGGAAGTCCGGATACGGGCACGCCCACACCTCGTCGTCGCCGACGTTGAGGGCGTAGACGTCGGCGATGATGCTCAGCCCTGCACCCCAGCGCCTCCCGAGGTCCCTGGACCAGGCGACGATGCCGTCGCTGCCGAGCGGCTCCCGCGTTCCGGACCCGGTCCCCCAGCCCCGATTCCCAAAGACCCCCTCGTCGAAGTAGCCGGTCCAGACGGTGTCGTCGGGCGCGACCACGAGGTGCTGGATGCCGTCGCCCAGGCAGCCCTCCCGGGTCACCCGGCCGTCCCGGTCGATCACCAAGGCGTTGTTCTCCGGGCCGGAGGACCTGAAGTGGCAGCGGGCCCCGACCACGAGGAAGGAACCGTCCGAGAACTCCTCGATGAAGGGGAAGGTGACCGGGACGGCGGCGGGGACGCAGGACAGCGGCGTCGTCGAATCGGCGTAGGAGGCCAGCACCACCGGCACCGGCTCCGCCAGCCGCGACACCGCCTGATGGTTGACCCGGGGTGGGTCCGCCAACTCGGTGCTCGTCGCCCACATCGCGACCGGACCACTCACCGAGACCGCGGCGGCGATCAACTGGTCCGCGCCCTCCGGGGGCTCGAGGACCCCGCAGTCCAGCACCTCCATCCGCGATCTCCCCGTCCATGGCTCCCACGGCCCTCTGGTCAGCCGAGGAACCGACTCACGAGCGAGGCTACCAACGGCACGACCCCCAGCAGCACGAAGGCGGGCAGGAAGCAGGCCATGAGCGGCTGCACCGATTTCACCCCCACCGCGCGTGCGGCCCGCATCGCCTCCTCCCTGCGGCGACGCCTGGCCTCCTCCGCGTGGACGCGCAGGCTCTCGGTCATCCCGGTCCCGCTGCGCAGCGACCGGGCCAGATCCCGGGCGGGCAGCCCCCACACCGGATGGTCCGCGAGTCCCAGCCAGGCCTCGCTCGGGTCCCGACCGAGATGCAGGGCAGAGACCACCCCACCCAGCACCTCCGCCGTCGCCGCCGGGCTGAGGTCCCGCATCGTGCCGGCAGCCGCCGTGAGCGTCGCCCCGGATTCCAGGCACACCGCCATGAGTTCCAGGGTCTGGGGCAACTCCGCCGCGACGCGGCTCCTCCCCTTGCGCCGCCCCGGCCGGAGCCGCTCCCACCACCGCCCCGACCGTCCCTGCGGCCGCGGGTCCTCCCGGATCCGCGCCAGCCGATCCGGCGGCCAGGCGAGCAGCACCGCCGCGGCCAGCCCCAACCCGACCAGCAGCCCGGTCATGGCGTCACCGCCAGCCGCTCGGTCCACACCAACCCGATGGCGACCAACCCCACCGCCGCCAGCACCAGCCATCCGCCCGCCGGATGGCCCAGCAGGAACGCGAGCGGGTTCGCGCCCGCTAGGAATCCCAGGCCGAGGGCGAACAACGGCAGCAGCGCCAGCACCCGGGCGCTCCCCCTGGCCATCGACAGCTCCGCCGTCACCACCCCGCGCAGCTCCCGCTCGGCGCGCAGGGCGTCCGCGACCTGCACGAGCACCGACGCCACCGGCGCCCCCAACCGCTCCGCGATCCGCCACGCCACCGCGAGCTGCCCGAAACCCTCCCGCCCCGGGGCCTCCGCCACCGCGGCCAGGGCGTCCGGGACATCCGCACCCAGCCGGGCCGTCGCGACGACGGGGGCCAGCGCCGCGCAGTCCTTCGCCGCCTCCGTCAACGCCGAGGTGGGGATCCGCCCCGCCCGCAGCAGCAGCGCCAACCCCAGGATGGCCCGGGCGGTTTCCTCCTCACGACGCCGCAGCCGCCGCTCCCGCATCGTCCTGGCGGCCAGCCACGTCGCCGTCGCCGCGGCCACGGTCCCGGCCGACACCCACGCCACCGCCCCGCCGCCGCCCAGCAGGACCGCCACCAGCGGCGGCACCGCCCACAGCGCCCGCGGCACACCCCTGCCGCGCCTTGGCCGCGGCGAGGACTCGAGCCGACGCAGCGAGGGCCGCGACCCGAACAGCACCAGCACCGCCACCGCGACGAGCACGCCGACGAGCCAGCTCACGGCACCCACCCCAGCCACCGCTCGAGCCGTTGCCTTCCCGGGCCCGGCTCCTGGCCGCCGTCGTGGAACCGCCACGCCGGCACCACCTCGACCAGCCCGTCACCGGCGCGCTGGCACACCCCCACCTCGGCGAGCCGCCGACCCCCGTCGGCCTCGCGTCGGAGGTGGAGCACAACCCGCAGCGCGGAGGCGACCTGCGCGTGGCAGGCCTCCCGCCCCAGCCCACCGAGGGCCGCGAGCGCCTCCAGCCGGGCCGGGACGTCGTCGGCGGAGTTGGCGTGGATGGTGCCGCAGCCGCCCTCGTGCCCGGTGTTGAGGGCCGTCAGGAGGTCCACGACCTCAGCCCCGCGCACCTCCCCCAGCACCAGCCGGTCCGGGCGCATCCGCAGCGCCTGCCGCACCAGCGCGGTGAGCGTGATGGCGCCGTGCCCCTCGTTGTTCGCCGGTCGCGCCTCGAGACGGACGCAGTGCGGATGCTCCGGCACCAGCTCGCGGGAGTCCTCGACGAGGATGATCCGCTCCCCCGCCGGCACCTCCGCCAGCAGGGCCGCCAGCAGCGTCGTCTTGCCCGTCCCCGTGCCCCCAGAGACCAGATGGGGCAACCGGCGCGCGACGATGGCCCGGCACAGCTCCAGCCCCAACGGCGTGAGCGACCCCGACTCGCGCAGCCGCGCCAGACTGAACCGTCGGGAACCGGGGATCCGCAACGAGATGCACGTGCCGGGGCTCGCCGTCGGCGCGAGGACCGCGTGGAGCCGCACCCCGCCCGGCAACCGGGCGTCGACGAAGGGCTGCGCGTCGTCCAGCCGCCGACCCGCGTTCGCCGCCAACCGGATGGCCAGCCGCCGCACCGCCTCGTCGTCGGGGAAGCCGAGCCCGACGACCTCCAGGCCCGCGCCCCGGTCCACCAGCACCTGGTCCGGGCCGTTGACCAGCACATCCGTGACCTCCGGATCCGCCAGCAGTTCCTCCAACGGCCCGGCCCCCACCGAGTGGCGACGCAGCTCGTCCAGCGCCTCCCGCAGCGACCGATCCGTCACCACCACCCCCATCGCCCGCATCGCCACGGCGACGTCGGCCGGGGTGTGGGGGCGGCCGAGCCTGCCCAGCCGCTGCTGCAACTCGTCGAGCATCACCGCACCTGCTCCAGCACCCGTCGCGAGTCCCGGGCCAGCCGCCTGGCCAGCCGGGACCCCACGCTGATCCCCTCCGCCGCCAGCCGCGGCACCCTCGGATCCTCGCGCACCTGCCCGATCAGCGGCGCCCCCAGCGCCTCGGCGACGGCGTCGGCGGCCAGCGCCCTGCCCCTCCCGCGACGCACCAGCACCCCGACGCCGTGCTCCCCCCACACCTGGGCGGCCGCGACGGAGGAGACATCCGCGCCCACCAGCCTCAGGACGAGGGCCTGACCGACCGACCACGCCCGGGCGGTGTCGCACCCGGCGTCGACCACGACGAGGTCATGGCTGCGGCGCAGGGCCCGCAGCACGGAGTCCACGGCCTCACGACCCGGGTCCCGCCCCAACCGGCGACCCCGCGGCAGGACCTGCACCCGGTCCACCGTCGCGAGATGCGGGGTCAGGTCCCCGATCTCCCCCTGCGCCTCGTGGAGGTCGTCCCAGCTCATCCCCGCCTGGGTCTCCGCCCCGAACAGCAGGTCCAGGCCGCCGCCGCGGGCCAGCTCAACCGCCACGGACCTCAGCCCCGCCTCCGCCGCCCGGGTGGCCAGCGCCGCGCACAGGGAGCTCACCCCCAGGCCGCCGCTGGCCCCCACGACCGCGACGACACGCCCCTCCGCACACTCGGCCCCGCCCGCCGTCATGGCCTCCGCCAGGCGCGACGCCTGATCGGGCAGCAGGAGTGCGGGAATGGACAACTCCGCCGACCGACGCAGCAGCTCCGGCTGGTCGAAACCGACGACCCACGTGCCCGGCGGGGCACCGAGGCCCGCCACGCCCGACGCCTGATCCGCGCCGACGAGACGCAGCGACGCCGCCTGCCACAGTTCCCTGAGCTGCTCGCGCCCACGGACCAGGGTCAGCTCGACGCCGAGCGCCAAGGCTGTCGACTCAACGGTCTCGATGAGGGTCGGGTCGCGAGACACCAGCAGAGGTGACGAGGATTCAACAGTGCTCACATCTACACTGTGGGCAACCGCGAGCCCGATCGTTCATCGAGATTGAAATCGGTGGATAACCTGAACCACACCGGCCCCTACCCACGAGAAGAGATGTCGAAGATCAACCCCCTGCCCCCCGAGGCCCTCACCTGGCTGGCCGTCTGGCCAGGGGTGCGAGGGCTCACCATCGGCAGCCACCAGCTGGCCCGCCGACTGCTGGAGGCCGGGCACACGATGTTCGCGATGGCGCACGAGGAACGCGACATCGACCGGCTCCGCGGCGGCGTCGGCATCACCCCGATCTGGGCCCGCCCCGAGGCGATGCCGATCGACCCGTGCCAGTTCGACGTGGTGTTCTGCCACCAGAGCTTCCACCACTTCGACGCCCCCCGCTCCCTCTCCGAGATCGCCCGGGTGCTGCGTCCCGGCGGCTGCTTCTCCGCCTCGTACGTCGTCCGCGACGACTCGGTCCCGTGGGTGCGGCGCCTCACCGCGCTGCTGCGCCACTACGACCCGATGGCGATGCGCGGCGAGTACGGCCACGACTCGCTGGACGCGATCGACCAGTGCAAGTACTTCCCCGAGGTCGAGCACCGCGCCTTCAGGATCTGGCAGGAGATCTCCCTGCCGGAGCTGCAGAAGCTCGTCGCCTCGCAACCGCTGTCCCGCAACCTCTCCGAGACGCAGTCCCAGCGGCTCCGCGACGAGGTGCGGGAGCTGTTCGAACACGCCGTGCGCCCCGGGGAGAACCTCAAACTGCCGTTCCAGCTGCTGGCGTGGCGCGCCTGGGTGAACCACGACGAGCTGACCGCCCCCGTCGCTCCGCCCGAGACCGGCATCCGGATCGACGTCCAGGTTCCCCAAAACCCCCGGTGGTCGTAGGGTAGGAACAACCTCGTGGCGAAAGGACGACCATGGCACAGCCCAATGCCTTCCAGCTCCTCCGGGACTCCCTGACGGAGTTCGTCTCCCGCGAGAGCGAGCTGGCGAAGGCCGAGATCCTGCCCGCGGCCAAGCACGCCGGAATCGGGTCCGGCCTGGTCGGCGGCGCGGTGGCCTTCCTGCTGCACGCCATCTGGATGCTGGTCATCACGATCGGTTTCGGGGTGGGCTGGATCTTCAACGCGTTGGGCGTCTCGTTCATGGGATCCCTCACCCTGGGCTTCCTCGTCTCCCTGATCCTCGCCGTCCTCTTCGCCGTCATCCTGGCGCTCCTGGCCCGCCGTCGGTTCCGGAAGGTCAAGGCCCCGACGGCGACCATCGAGGAGGCGAAGGCCACCTTCATCGCCCTCACCGACTCCCTGGCGGGTCAGCCCAGCGCGGTGTCCCCGCCCGACCTCACCGCGGAGCTCGATCACTGACCCGATCCCGCAGGAAGCGCTGCGGGACGGGCACGTGACGGTCCCTGGGCCAGGGTCGCTCCCAGCCGCCCACCCGGAGCACCGCGTCGAGCAGGTGGGCGGTCAGCCCCCAGATGAACCACTCCCCCGACGTGAACGCGGGACCGCGGTAGCCGCCGGGCAGGGTGGCCGTCACCCGGGTCGCCGGGTCCGCCAGGTGCCGCAGCCCGGGCCGCAACACCCCCGCCACCTCCGCCGGATCCGACGGGGTCAACGCGACGGGCTCCTCCCACGACGCAACGACGGGGGTCACCCGGTAGCCGCTGACCGGCACCCAGGCCGGGGGCAGGCAGCCGATGGGGGTCACGAGTCGCGGGTCGAGCCCCACCTCCTCCGTCGCCTCCCGCAGCGCCCCCTGGACGGGGTGCTCGCCGTCGTCGAGGCCGCCGCCGGGGAAGGAGATCTGTCCCGCGTGGGCGCGCAGCCCCGCGCTGCGTTCGGTCAGCAGCACCGTCGGGTCGGGCTCGTCGCTGAGGAGGATCAGCACGGCGGCACGACGCGCCCCCTCGGGGGCCGCCCCGAACTGGCCGAGCCGACGGGGCTCCCCCGCCGCCAGGGCAGCCCTCAGACCTGCGAGCTCGGACACAGATCCTCCAGGACACAGTCACCGCAGGCGGGCCGGCGGGCATGGCAGACGCGACGACCGTGCCAGATCAACCGATGACACAGCATGACCCACTCGGGGGCGGGGAATCGCTCCGCCACGGCCCTCTCGACGTCGTCGGGGCGGGCGGAGTCCACCCAGCCGAGCCGGTTCGCCAGCCTGATGACATGGGTGTCGGGGGTGATCCCGGGGACGCCGAAGGCGTTGCCGAGGACCACGTTCGCGGTCTTCCGCCCCACCCCGGGCAGCTTCACGAGCGCGTCGAGGCTGTCCGGCACCTCGCCGTCGTGATCCGCCACGAGCGACGCGGAGAGCGCCACCAGGGAACGCGCCTTGGTGCGGAACAACCCGAGCGAGGAGATCACCGACTCGACGTCGGCGACGTCAGCGCCGGCGAGGTCCTCGGGGTCGGCCCAGCGGGCGAAGAGCCCCGGGGTGACCTCGTTGACGCGGGCGTCGGTGGTCTGGGCCGACAGCACCGTGGCGACGAGCAGCTGGAAGGGGTTGTCATACCGAAGCTCGCAGTGGGCGTCGGGCCATGCCGCCGCGAGCCTCACCGCGACCTCCGCGGTCACGCCTGTCCGTTCAGCTCCGCGACGATCTCCACCTCGACAGGGGCGTTGAGCGGCAGGACCGCCACCCCGACGGCGCTTCGGGCGTGGGCGCTGCCGAACACCTCGCCGATCAGCTCGGAGGCGCCGTTGGCGACGGCCGGCTGGGCGGTGAACGACGGATCGGAGGCGACGAAGACGACGACCTTGACCACCCGGGCGATGCGGTCGAGCCCGCCCGCGGCCTCGGCGGCCGCGGCCAGGGCGTTGAGCGCGCACTGGCGGGCGGCGGCGACGCCGTCGGCCTCGTCGACCCCGTCACCGAGGCGCCCGGTGACGGTGAGGGCACCGTCGCGCATGGGCAGCTGCCCGGAGGTCCAGACCTGGTCACCGACCCGCAGCGCGGGGGTGTAGGCCGCGAGCGGGGTGACGACGGCGGGGAGTTCGAGCCCCAGGTCGGCCAGTCGCTGGGAGGGGGTGGACATCAGCCGGCCAGGGGGCGCTTGAAGTATCCGACCATCGTGTCAGGGTTCGGTCCGGGCGCGATGGCGACGAGTTCCCAGCCCTCGGATCCGAAGTTGTTGAGGATCTGCTGGGAGACGTGGCTGAGGATGGGGGCGGTCAGGTATTCCCACTTGGTCATGCCCCAAGCTTGCCACGTCCGTCGCCGCCACGACGGGTTCCACCCTCAGCTGGCCTTGGGCAGCTGCCCGTAGGTCTGCAGCAGGTCCCGCCAGCACTCGATGTCGGGCCGGGTGCGCAGCAGGTGACGACGCTCGCGCTCCGTCATGCCTCCCCACACCCCCCACTCGATGCGGTTGTCCAGTGCCTCGGCGAGGCACTCCATCCGTACCGGGCAGCCCATGCACACGTTGCGTGCCCGCTTCTGGTCCTTCCCCTCGGGGAACAGTGCATCAGCCATGTCACGACACCTGGCCTGAAGCGTCCAGTCACTCACTTCTGCCAAAGACATCCATGCCCTCCCTCGCGCATCGACACTTCGTTCATCGACGACGCTAGCGCATTCCCCGCGAAAGCAAAAGTGGTAGTAGGAGGGCTCGCGGTGGGCGAATCCGCTCCGGCTGCGGCTCGGGGTCGACCCTGAGGGGGCACCGGGGGAAGCCGGGGGCGCCTCAGGGGAGCCGCTCACCCGCCCAGCCGAAAGTTGGACAGCTCCGTAACCAAAGTGCTTGTCACGTCGAGGTTGACGGGACGGGGCCCATGAGTACGGATACTCACGCCGGACTGTGCTCCGTACTTGGTCAAGTCGGGTAGTACCCCCTACGGAATTCTCTGTTTCACGGCGTTCGATTCCGACACTCTGGAAGGGCAGCAACGAAACAGCAGCCCGACGGGGCAGGGAGGAACCACGATGACCATCGCGCTCGACACCACCATCCCTTGCGTCAAGTTCGCCGCCCTCTACCAGAACCCCCTGCTGGAGGACGAGGCCGGACGCGAGAGTGCCGCCGAGCGCCGTCAGCGCGCAGCGCTGACCGCCCGGGCCGCAGCACTCTGCGCCGGTTGCCCGTTCCGTGAGCAGTGCCTGACCGACGCGGTGGTCGGCCACGACGTCGCCGGGTTCGTCGCCGGAACCACCGAGCCGCAGCGCCGCGAGATCCGCGCCCGGCTCGGCGTGACGGTGGCCCCCGTCGACAACGACACCTACGCCGGGGTGAACTCCGGCCGCTCCTTCAACCAGGAGGAGATCGCCCGGCTCCGCACGGCGAACCCGACCCAGCCGCTGTCCAGCATCGCGGCTCGGCTCGGCTGCTCCGTCTCGACGGTGAAGCGTCACCTGCGCAAGGCCAACGCCATGAGCAAGGCCCCCAAGCCGGTGCGTCCCATGCCCCCGACGAAGGCCCAGGTCATGCAGGTCGCCGCCGAGGTGGTGGCCCCGGAGCCGACGGGCTCAGTCGCAGCCTGACCCGCGGACCCGAACACCCCTCAGCTGCCGGGGAACCAACGGTCGAGTTCGATCACGGTCCCCCCGGCCCGGAAGTCGGCGGTGACGTGGTCGGCGACGGCCCTGACCTCGTCGGGGGCGTTGCCCATCGCGACCCCACGCCCCGCCCAGGTGAGCATCTCGATGTCGTTGCGGCCGTCACCCAGGGCCAGCACATCGGCCTGATCCACCCCGAGGTCCGCGCAGACCCGGGCCAGGGCGTGGGCCTTGTCCACGCCGAGTGGGGCGATGTCGAGCCAGGCGGACCAGCCGACGAAGTAGGACACCTCGTGGAGGCCCAGGGAGTGGACCATCTCCTCGAAAACCTCCTCGGAGCTGTTCGGGTCGCGGATGACGACCCGCGCCGCCGGCTTCGTCCCGAGCCTCTCGATGGGTTCGATCACCATCTCCCCGTGGAGTTCCCCCGGCGGGAACGGCCGGGACACCCGCCACCCCAGGCCGTCCTGGACGGCGATCGCCGCCTGTGGCGCGATGCTCGCGACCTTGGCGATGGTCGCCGCCGGGTCGAAGCACACCTCGTGGAGGAGTTCCAGCGGGGGGTAGCGCAGGATCTGGGCGCCGTTGGCGCAGATGACCGGCCCGGGGGGCAGTTCCAGCTGATCCCAGGCCAGCTTCGTCGACACCCACGAGCGCCCCGTCGCGAGGACGACGGGCACCCCGGCGGCGAGGACCCGGTGCACGGCGTCCCTGATCGACGGTGGGAGGTTGCCCTCCGCGTCGACGATGGTGCCGTCGATGTCGAGGGCGACCAGCCGGGGCGTGAACGTCATCGCAGCACGTCCACGCCGCCGAGGAACGGTCGCAGGGCCTCGGGCACGTGGACGGACCCGTCGGCCTGCTGGTGGTTCTCCAGCAGCATGATGATGATGCGAGTCATGGCGCACAGGGTGCCGTTGAGGGTGGCGACGTGCTCGGTGCCGCCGTCGGTGCGGTAGCGGATGCCGAGCCGCCTGGCCTGGAACTGGGTGCAGTTCGAGGTGGAGGTGACCTCGCGGTAGCGCTGCTGGGTGGGCAGCCACGCGTAGCAGTCGTACTTCCGGGCCGCCGACAGGCCGAGGTCACCGGAGGCGACGTCGAGGACCTGGAACGGCAGCTCCAGCGCAGTCAGGAACTCCTTCTCGAAGCCGAGCAGCTTCTCGTGCCAGGCGGCGGCATCCTCGGGGCGACAGTGGATGAACATCTCCACCTTGTCGAACCAGTGGACGCGGAAGATGCCGCGGGTGTCCTTGCCGTAGGACCCGGCCTCGCGGCGGAAACAGGGCGAGAAGGCGGCGTAACGTCGCGGCAGCGACTCGGCGTCGAGGATCTCGTCGCTGTGGTAGGCGGCCAGCGCCACCTCGGAGGTGCCGACGAGGTACAGGTCGTCGGCGGGAAGGTGGTAGACGTCCTGCGCGGCCTGCCCGAGGAAGCCGGTGCCCGCCATCGCGGACGGCTTGACCAGGGCCGGGGGGATCATCGTCGTGAAGCCCCACTCCGAGGCCTTCGCCATGGCGAGGTTGAGCAGGGCCAGCTCGAGCTGCGCCCCCACCCCGGTCAGCACGTAGAACCGGGAGCCGGAGATCTTCGCGCCCCGCTCCATGTCGATGGCGCCGAGCCGTTCCCCGATCTCCAGGTGGTCCCTCGGGGTGAAGCCCTCCGCCTCGAAGTCGCGCGGGGTGCCGACGGTCTCGATGACCACGCCGTCGTCCTCGCCGCCGCGGGGCACCCCGTCGGCGACGATGTTGCCGAGCCCCATGACGAGTTCGTCGAACCGGGTCGACGCCTCGTCGGAGGCCTCCTTCGCCGCCTTGACCTCAGCCGCGAGCTCCCGGGTGCGGGCCAGCAGCTGGGCCTTCTCCTCTCCCTGCGCCCGCGCGACCTGCTTGCCCAAGCCGTTCTGCTCGGCCCGAAGCTGCTCGAACCGCGCGATCCCGGAACGCCTGGCCTCGTCCGCGGCGAGGATCTCGTCGACGAGCTCGACGGACTCACCGCGCGCCTGCTGCGAGGCGCGGACCGCGTCGGGATGGGTGCGGATGAACTTCGGATCGATCATGGGGGACAGCCTACGCCGCCCTCACCCTCCGAGGCCCTCCAACCAGCGACCGGCCTCGTCGAACGCCTCGTCGTCGAAGCCGCGACGGACGACGGCGGTCTGCTCGTCGGCCCGCGGGTAGGAGCCGAGGAAGACCACGTCGCGGCAGATCCGGTGCAGCCCGAGCATCGCCTCCGCCAACCTCCGGTCGGCGAGGTGCCCCTCCGCGTCGATGGCGAAGCAGTAGCTGCCGAGGAAGGTCTTGGTGGGGCGCGACTCGATCCGGCACAGGTTGACACCCCGCACCGCGAACTGCTGGAGGATCTCCAGCAGGGCGCCGGGGTGGTCCTCGTGCATGTAGGCGACCAGCGTGGTCTTGTCGGCACCGGTGCGTTCCGGCAGCTGACCGGGGCGGGCGACGACGATGAACCGGGTGACGGCGCCCGGGTTGTCCTCGATCGAGTGGGCGAGCTCCTCCAGCCCGTACAGCTCCCCGGCGACGCGGGCGCAGATGGCGGCGTCGTGGCGCGACGACGGGTCCGCGACCTCCTGGGCGGCGCCCGCCGTCGACCCGGCCTCGGTGACGTGGGCGGTGGGGATCATCGTGGCGAGCCAGTCGCGGCACTGGGCGGCCGCGTGGCCGTGGGTGAGAACCGCCCGGACCTCCTCGAGGGTGGTCCCGGGGCGCACGTAGAGGCCGAACTCGACGGGGATCACCACCTCGGCCCGGATGACGAGGGGGTCGCCGTCGACGAGTTTGTCGAGGGTCGCGGAGACGCCCCCCTCGACGGAGTTCTCGATGGGCACGACCGCGCCGTCGACCTGCCCCTGCCTGACGGCGTCGAGGGCCTCCCCGACGCTGGCGAAGGGGACGGCCTCCTCGTCGGTGATGCTGAGGAGGGCCTGGTGGGTGAACGTTCCGGCGGGTCCGAAGTATCCGAGCACGGCCTCAGGGTATCGGGGTTCGGACACCGGCACCCCGGGCGACCGTGAGGGTGGGTAGGGTGGCGGAATGGGAAGGCAGCCAGCGGATCGGGACGCGATGCTTCGTGCCGCAGGGCAGGTCGAGGCCAGCCACCAGAGGATCCACGAGTTGCAGCGCCGCCTGCAGTCGGATCTGCCCCGCCTCGCGGCGGTGCTCGGCGGTGGCCCCTTCGAGGCCTTCCAACGCGACTACAGCGCCTTTGACTCGCAGTTCGAGCGGGTGAAACAGGAGCTCGACGCCGTCCACTCCTCCCTCACGGGGCAGCAGTCGCGGCAGGTCGTCGGTGAGCCCCTGCCCGATGCGGCCCCGCCGGTGGGGCCCGAGTTCCCGGGGGGCCTTCCCGACGGCGCGTCGGAGCTGGCCGGCGCCAATGTCGAGCTGAACTCGCTGCTCACCGCACTCAACTCCGAGTTGGAGGAGACGATGCCCGGCTGGGACGCCGAGGCGAGGAGCGCCTGGCAGTCGGCCCGCCGGTCGTGGGTGGAGGCCAACCGGCGCCAGTCGGAGATCCTGACGCGACTGCTGGGCTGAGCGGGGCACCCCGCCCCTCACCCCTCTCCCCCCGTCGGCCTCCTCCACGCGCTGGTTCGCCTGCCTTGGGTCGGAAACGCCTGCCTTCTTTCAAAACGCCTGCCGAACAAGACAGGCGAGCCACACCCAAGGCAGGCGAACCCGCGACAGGCAGGCGAAACCAGCACGGTCACGAATCGCCGTCCTGCTTCTGCTGAAACGTTTCAAACGACGGGCGGCTCACGGAAGCAGAACGGCGGTTCGTGCCCGGCCCTGCGTGGGCCGTTGGCGCCCCAGGCCCCGGTCCCGGGCGTTGGTCTCAGGCGTGGGCGGGGCCCCGCAGCGCCTCGACGAGCTCCCAGCCCGCCACGCGGGGCGGTCGGTCCGTCCACAGCGGCCCTGGTTCCTCCTCGAGCGCTGTCCCGAGCATCCCCAGGTAGGCGTGCCGTGGCACCTCCAGCGACCCCAGGGACGCCAGGTGTGGGGTCTGCCACTGCACGTCGAGGAGCTCGACACCGGCGGCCCGCAGGTCGACGACGAGCCTCATGAGCGCCACCTTGGAGGCGTCCCGGCCGAGCTCCGGATGGTGGAACATCGACTCGCCGGCGAACAGCCCGGCGATCCGGACCCCGTAGAGCCCCCCGACGAGCCGTCCCTCGTCGTCCCACGTCTCGACGCTGTGCGCGTACCCGGCCTGCTGGAGCGCGGTGTAGGCGAACGAGATCCGCTCGTCGATCCAGCCGTGGGGGCGGGCCGGGTCGGCGCAGGCGGCCAGCACCTCGGGGAAGGCGCGGTTCACCGTCGTCGAGTAGCGGGACGCCGACTTCCGCAGCGATCGCGGCACCCGCAACCGGTCGAGGGGCAGGATGGCCCTCGACATCGGGGACCACCACCCCATCCACGCCTCGAACGGCATCGGGAAGACACCGCACTGATAGGCGACGAGGGCCAGGGCAGGGTCGAACTCGTCGCTGTAGCCGATGAGGTCCCCCCTGGGCCACTGCTGTGGGGCTCCGAACACGGATTCGAGCACGGGGCAAGTCTTGCAGGTCCCGGGGCCTCGCGGGGCCCGTTCCCTGACCCTTCCCTGAACCGTCCCCGAACCCCGTTGGTCGGCGGCCCCGGCTGTGTCACCCTAGAGGGGTGACCGGGAACAACGACGCGCTGGAACTGGCGGACGGCCTGACCGCCGATGTCTTCCACCAGGTGCTGGAGATCGCCATCGAGGGCAGGGGGAAACTGCCGGGGGCCAGGAAGGCGGCCCGCAGTGTCCTGGAACGCACCCGCGACCCGGAGGCGGCCGTGAAATGGGTGGCGAACCAGCACGTCGTCATGGCCAGCGGGCAGGGCTTCGCGACGAACTGGGGCGGGTTCCTGCTGTCCCTGGTGACGATCCCCGCGAACCTCGCCGCCAGCATCTTCGTCCAGGCCCGGGCGGTCGCCGCGATCGCCCACCTGCGGGGCTACGAGCTGTCCGATCCGCGGGTCCGCACCGCGATCCTCATGGTGATGCTCGGCCCGAGCGCCTCCGGTCGGCTCATCGAGTCCGGCGAGTTGCCGACCTCCCCCGCCGCCGTCGCGACGGCACCCGCCTTCGACGCGAAGCTCGACGAACGCGTCTCCCGGGCCCTGTTCGAGAACGCGATGAACCAGGTGGGCGGAAAACGGCTCGGGGTGTTCATCGGCAAGCGCATCCCATTCGTCGGCGGTGGGGTCGGCGCGGTCGTCGACGGCTGGTCCACGGCTGCGATCGTGCGTCACGCCATGCGGGAGTTCATCTCCAGGCGCCCGCGGATCACCCCTTACGCCGAGGTGGTCGAGTAGGTCCTGGGCACCCGAGCGGTGATGAGGCACATCGTCTCGTAGGTGATGGTGCCCATGAGGTCGGCGACCTCCTCCACCGTGATCCGCTCACCCCCCTGTGCCCCGATGAGGACCACCTCGTCGCCCACCTCGACGGCGGGCTCGGTGGGGCCGAGGTCGATCATGGTCTGGTCCATGCAGACCCGTCCGACGATCGCGCGGGACCGGCCGCCCACGAGCATCCGGCCCCGGTTGCTGAGGAGCCGCGAGTAACCGTCGCCGTAGCCGACGGGGACCGTCCCCACCCAGGTGTCGACGGGGGCGGTCCAGGTGCGGCCGTAGCCGACGGTCTCACCCGCCCGGACGCGTTTGAGGAAGGACAGCCGCGAGGTCCAGCGCGCTGCGGGGGTGAGTCCCTGCCATGGGGTCGAGAGGTCGGCGCGACACCCGTAGGCCATGATTCCGGGCCTGACGAGGGTGGTGCCGGTGAGGTCATGGCCGAGGATGGCCCCGGAGTTCCCCGCATGCACCCATGGCACCTCCCCCACCTCACCCCGGATGTCGTCGGTGATGGCCAGGAAGCGACGCAGCTGGGAGCGGGTGAACTCCTCACCGTCGGGCGTGTCGGAGACGGGTAGGTGGGTGAACACCCCGTCGAGGCGAAGATTCGTCGCCCGGGCGACGGCGCGGGCGGTCCCGACGGCGGCGTCGGGTTCGGCACCCACCCTACGCATCCCGGTGTCCACTTTAAGGTGGACACGCGCAGTGGTCCCCACCTCCCGTGCGGCCTCGTCGAGGAGTGCGATCTCCCGGGTCGTGGCGACGGCGAGGGTGAGGTCGAGGGTGACGGCGCGGGCCATGTCCTCGGGCAGGACGGGGGACAGTTTGAGGATGGGGGCGGTGACCCCCGCGGCCCGCAGCATCTCCCCCTCCGAGACGTCGGCAACCCCCAGCCACTGGGCGCTGTCGTGCTCCGTGACGTGCCTGGCCACCGCCACCAGACCGTGTCCGTAGGCGTTGGCCTTGACGGGCAGGAGGACGGCCCTCCCGGGGTGGAGGCGACGCACCAGCGCGAGGTTGGCATCGATCGCCGAGAGGTCGACGTGGAGGGTGGTGGGCGTCATGGGTCCATCCTTGCGCACTCCGAGAGATGGCCGTGGGTCGAGCCGACGGATGGCACAATGTGACGCATGTCCAACAACCAGTGGAACGGCGCCCAGGATTGGAACGCCCAGCCCCAGCAGAACAACGCCCAGGAATGGGGCGCGCAGCCGACCCAGGATTGGAACGCGCAGCCCCAGCAGAACAACGCCCAGGAATGGGGCGCGCAGCCGACCCAGCAGCAGGACTGGGGACAGCCCTCCCAGGACTGGAACGCCCAGCAGTCCCCCCAGCCCACCTCTGACGACTGGACGACGGTCGCCACCCCGCAGAACGAGCAGCCCGCGGCGTCGCCGCAGAGCGCCTCGGGCGAGTGGAACGTCGAGCAGCCCGTCCCCGCCACCGAGCAGACCACGTGGACCGGGGCCGTCCAGTCCTCCGCACCCGAGCACTCCTCCCAGAACACCTGGGGCCAGCAGCAGGACTGGAACACCCAGCCCGCACAGCAGCCCCAGCAGGACTGGAACGCCCAGCCGGCCCAGCAGCCCCAGCAGGACTGGAGCCAGCAGCAGCCCCCGCAGCAGCAGTGGGGCCAGCAGGCCGCCTACGGCGCCCCGCAGCAGCAGTGGGGCCAGCAGCCGATGGCCGTCCCCGGTCAGCCGAACTTCTTCGCGGCCCTGTTCGACTTCAAGCTCAACAACCGGGTCGTGCCGTCCGGTGCCAGCACCGCGTTCCTCATCGTGTTCATCGCGCTGGCCGCACGCCTCGTCTTCGGTCTGGTGGCGGCGTTCAGCGAGTACAACTCCGGCCTCACAATCGCTGGGGTCTTCGTTGCCCTGGCCGAGTTCGTGGCGCTGACGATCGCGGCCCGCGTCCTCATCGAGGGCGTCGCCACGCTGGTCAAGCGCTCCGAGTCCGACAAGGAGTGACCGCAGGCCCCAACCGCGAGGGGTCCCGCCGATCCGGCGGGGCCCCTTTCCTTATCCCGGAACCGCCCGGGTCGCGACGTGGGCGGGGTCGTCCGTGGGCTGCCCGTCGCCCTCGTCGTCCACCCCCACGACGCCACCACACAGCGCCCCCACCGAGCACGAACCGCCGCTCTGCTTCCACGAGACGACGCTTGAAACGTTTCAAGCGAAGCAGGGCGGCGGTTCGTGACCGCACCTGTCCGCGCGCCCGCTCAGAACAGCAACGCCAGGGCCGGTTCAGCGAGGATCTCGGCGACGTCGTGGAGGAAGCGCGAGCCCTGCTCCCCGTCGATGATCCGGTGGTCGAAGGCGATGGAGAGGGTGGTCACCCACCGCGGCACGACCTGTTCCACCCCGCCCTGGCTGACCACCCACGGGCGCCGCTGGATGGCCCCCATGCAGAAGATGGCCGACTCGTCGCCGTTGATGATCGGCGTGCCACCATCCACCCCGAACACCCCGACGTTGGTGATCGTGAAGGTGCCTCCGGCATAGTCGGCGGGCTGGAGCTTGCCCTCCCGGGACACCGCGACGAGCTGGTTGATGGCCCCGCAGAGCTCCAGCAGGCTGAGTTCCTGGGCGGCCTTGATGTTCGGCACCATGAGCCCCCGCGGGGTCGCCGCGGCTATCCCGAGGTTGACGTCACCGTGGAAGACGATCTCCCCCGTCTCGTCGTCCCACGACGTGTTGAGTTCGGGGTTGCGCCCCAGGGCGAGGCAGATGGCCTTGGCGTAGACGAGCAGCGGCGAGATCCGCAGCCCCGCGAACTCACGTCTCCCCTTGAGGGTCTCGACGAAGTCCATCGTGCCGGTGACGTCGACGGTGATCCACTCGGTGACGTGGACGTGGGTGGACACCGACCGAACCATCGCCTCGGCGGTGACCTTCCGCACCCCCTTGATGGGGACGCGCCGCTCACCCCGCCCGGACCGACGCGCCTGGTCCATCCCCTCCGGACCGTGGTCGCCGAAGCTCGCCGCGTCGTTGAGGACCGTCCCGCTGCGAGGCTCCTGCTGGAACGCCCACGCCGCCTTGACGTCGTCGCGGGTGACGGTGCCGCCGATGCCGGTGCCCACCACCTGCCGGATGTCGACGCCGAGGTCCTTCGCGAACTGCCTCACGGGCGGCTTGGCCCGCACCCCGTCGGGGCCGCTGGCCAGGACGAGGGCGGATTCGACGGGGGCCTCCCCCGCCTCGGGCAGCGGGTCGCCGACGGGGGCCGCCCGGACCGGTTCGGCCGGGGCGACGTCGTCGGGGCGGCGGGAGGGCTGGTGGGGTTCGTAGACGGCCTCCACCGCGTCGCGGATCCCCCGCCCCTCCCCGCCGACGGCGGCTCGGCGGCGCCGACGGGTGCGCGGGGCCTCGTCGTCGGCGGGGCCGTAGCCGACGAGGGTCGCCTCGGTGCCGTCCTCGATCTCGATGATCCCGGAGCCGACGTCGACGGTGGTTCCCTCCGCGACGAGCAGCGCCGTGACGGTGCCCGCCCAGGGGGAGGGAAGTTCGACGAGGGATTTCGCGGTCTCGATCTCGACGAGCACGTCGTTGACCTCGACCTCCTGGCCGACGGTGACCCGCCAGGCGACGATCTCCGCCTCGGTGAGGCCCTCACCCACGTCGGGGAGCAGGAATGTGCGTTTCATGGGTGTCTCCTGTGCTCGGGGTCAGTGCTGCAGTGACC
Source organism: Arachnia propionica (assembly GCF_003932785.1). Taxonomy (GTDB): domain Bacteria; phylum Actinomycetota; class Actinomycetes; order Propionibacteriales; family Propionibacteriaceae; genus Arachnia; species Arachnia propionica_B. The sequence continues at coordinate 38,727 of NZ_RQYT01000021.1, forward strand.
GGTCGACCGCGTCGAGGATCCGGTCCACGCCGGGCAGGAACTCCTGCTCCAGACGGGCGGGCGGGTAGGGCATGTCATACCCGGTGACCCGCAGGACCGGGGCCTCCATCTCGTAGAAGAGGTGCTCGTGGAGGTGGGCGGCGATCTCCGCGCCGAGGCCGAGGGTGCGGGATGCCTCGTGGACGACGACGGCGCGTCGGGTCCGTCGCACGGAGGCGGTGAGGCTCACCCAGTCGATGGGGGCGAGGGAGCGCAGGTCGATGACCTCCAGCTGGGTGCCCTCCTGCTCGGCGACGGCGGCCGCGTCGAGGCAGGTCCGCACCATGGGCCCCCACGCGATGAGGGTGGCACGGTCGCCGGAGCGCACCACCTCCGCCTGGTGGAGCGGGCTGGGGCGACGCTCGGCCGCGACGGTGCCGCGGCTGTGGTAGCGGCGCTTGGGTTCGAGGAAGATGACGGGGTCGGGGCTGGCGATGGCCTGCTGGATCATCCAGTACCCGTCGTGAGGGGTGGCCGGGGAGACCACCTTCAGCCCCGGGGTGTGACAGAAATAGGCCTCGGGGGATTCGGAGTGGTGCTCGACGGCGCCGATCCCGCCGCCGTAGGGGATGCGGATGACCATGGGCATGGTCTGCCGTCCGGCGGTGCGGAAGTGGAGCTTGGCGACCTGGGTGACGATCTGATCGAAGGCCGGGTAGACGAACCCGTCGAACTGGATCTCGACGACGGGTCGGTAGCCGCGCAGGGTGAGGCCGACGGCGGTGCCGACGATCCCGGATTCGGCGAGTGGGGAGTCGATGACCCGGTTGGGGCCGAACTCGGCCTGGAGGCCCTCGGTGATCCGGAACACTCCCCCGAGCCGCCCGATGTCCTCCCCCGCGAGGAGGACCTTGGGGTCGGCCTGGAGGGCGCGGCGCAGGCCCGCGTTGATGGCCTTCGCGAGCGTGAGTTCCTGGCTCATGCTTCCTCCTGAGCGACCCAGTCGGCGTACTCGCGGCGCTGGGTCTCGAGCGCGACGGTGTTCTCGGCATGGACGTTGTCGAAGAGTTCGTCGAAGGTGAGGTCCTGCAGCGTCGGGATGGCGGCGCGGATCTCGACCCCGAACTGGCGGGACTCCTCGTCGAGCGCGGCCAGCCAGGCGTCGTCGATGGCTCCCTCCTGGCGCAGGTGGGCGGTGAGTCGGGCGATGGGGTCGCGTCCGGCCCAGCTGCGGGTCTCCTCGTCGGCCCGGTACTTGGTGGGGTCGTCGGAGGTGGTGTGGGCTCCCATGCGGTAGGTGAAGGCCTCGATGAAGGTGGGGCCGTCGCCGCGGTGCGCCCGGTCGAGGGCCCAGCGGGTGACGGCGTGGACGGCGAGCACGTCGTTGCCGTCGACCCGGATGCCGGGGAAGCCGAAGCCGTGGGCCCGCTGGTAGAGGGGGATGCGGGACTGGAGGGCGATGGGTTCGGAGATGGCCCACTGGTTGTTCTGGCAGAAGAAGACGACCGGGGCGTTGTAGCTGGCGGCGAAGACGTAGGCCTCGTTGACGTCACCCTGGGAGCTGGCGCCGTCGCCGTGGTAGGCGATGGCTGCGGCATTGGGACTCTCGGTGTTGCCGACGAGTCCGTCGAGTTGGAGCCCCATGGCGTAGCCGGTGGCATGGAGGGTCTGGGCGCCGATGATGATCTGGTAGTTCTTGAAGCGTTCGAGTCCTTCCCAGGCCCCGGAGTCCGAGCCCCGGAACAGGGCCAGCACCTGGGTCCATGGCAGGCCGAGGGTGATCAGGGCGGCGTGCTCGCGATAGGTGGGGAAGACGACGTCGAGGTCGCCGAGGGCGCGGGCGGAGGCGACCTGCGCGGCTTCCTGGCCGAGGACGGGCGGCCAGAGCCCCAGTTCGCCGTGACGCTGCAGGGCGGTCGCCTCGGTGTCGAACCGCCTGGCCAGGACCATGTCGCGCAGCCAGGTGCGGAGGTCATCGACGCTGGCCTCGCAGTGGAACCGGTCGTGGTCGATGCGCCTCCCCTCGGGGGTCAGCAGTTGCACCATCTCGTCGGACATCGTTCTCCCATCGCCTGCCTACGCTTCCGTAGCCTACGCGAGCGTAGGTAGCGTGGCGGGTTGCTGAACCCCACAACATCCCGCGGCAGATTTGTTGGACCCCCGCCACACCGCCCCGACGACCCGGACCGGCTCGGCGTCGTCCTTCTGGCCGAAGGGGGCACGCCTGTCGGGTTCCGGTGTCGTCGTCGGCTCGGGCCCGGGCCCTGACGGCGGTCGCGCGCTGACAAGGCTGAACGGCCACCCTCCCCGGACGGTGGGCTCGCGGGCCGGGTCGAGGTTCCGCGCGGCAGGGGCCACGGTCGTCACCGTTTCGCGTGGGTGGCACTCCATAAACTTCGCGAGAAGTCGTTGGGAGGGAATGGGCATGACCGAGTGGCGGATTGATCCTGCTGGCGTCAAGGGCGTGGTGGCGCAGACCCGAGGCGCCTCGGAGGAGTTGGGGGCGGCCTTGGCCCCGGAGAGTTTCGACTCCCCGCTGGGGAAGCTCAAGTGGTGCCCCCACCCGGAAGGCCTGACCCATGACCGTCGAGAAAGTGATGGTCACCCCGGCCGAGCCGACCTATGAGAAGATCTGGACGGCGTTCGCCGCGTTCGTCCCGGACGGGGGTGTGCTCTCCGACGGCTTCCCCGTCTCGCTGATCTCCGGCAAGGATGAGCTGTGGCTCAACCTCCACGCCCCCCGCCCCCTCGACGACGACCGGGACGCCCGTCCCCTCCTCGTCGATCCCCCCACACGCATCGCGTGGTGGACCGACGTCATCATCCCCGACTGGAATGCCGAACCCGGCCTGCTCATCATGAAGCTGCTGGCCGACTATCTCGACGGCTCCCTCCACGACCGGGCCTGACCCGAGGGGCTCGGAAGGGGCAGGGTGTCATCGGGTGACGGCACCGGGCCCCGACCACCACTCGGTCACCCATCCCGCGCGGAAACCCATCGCCTCCGCCTCGGATCTTGGGGCCACCAGCTCGACGAGCCGCTCCCCCCACCGGTCCATCGGCGCGACGGTGTGCAGCAGCGACGCCACCGCAGCAGCCACCGCGTGCAGGGTGCGGTCCTGATCCGACGACCACGGCCTGGGCCACGGGACCGGCTCCGGCGGCACCATCGGGTGGCTCGGCAGGGTTGCGTCCCACAAGCGCTCGTGGTGGGCGCAGATGTTGCGCACCCTCACGAAGGACTCCAGCCAGTTCTCCAGAACCGCCGCCGTCAGCCCCAACGACTGCGCCACCGCCTCCTTGTGCGCCGACTTCCGCAGCGCCCGGAACACCCGGGACAGCTGCCCGAGACTCAGCACCTCCACCATGAGCCACGACGGCGGCAGCTCGGGGCTGCGGTACCGCGTCAGGTACTCCTCCAGCGCGGGATGCGGCTGATCGACGGCCTGCTGCACGTTGCCCAGCAGGATCTTGTGGTCGGAGGCGTTGCCGAACAGCGTCGACCTCAGGTACCAGTGCGGGTCCCCGTCGACCTGACTCATCACCTCGCTGAGCGCCGACCGGTACGCCACCTCGATGCGCGCCAAACCGTCGAGGACGAGCAGCCGGAGCCTCCGGTCGAAGGTGTACCGGTCGAGGAGGTCCTCGAAACTCACCCCCTCCCGGTAGCGGTGTCCCGTGCCGGGCATCTCGAAGCCCCGCGAGTACGGCTGCAACCGGTAGTAGCCGATGAGGAACAGGGTGCGGGCGGCGGCGTCACGGTCGGCGACCTCCAGGCCGCGCTCGATCATGAGGTCGATCAACTCCGACGAGCTCAGCGGCGGCTTCCGGAACACCCCGCCGCCACGCCTCGGGCCACCCATGGCGTCCCCTCAGTCGGCGAGGGTCGCGACCAGCAACGCCTTGATGGTGTGCATCCGGTTCTCCGCCTGATCGAAGACGATGCTCGCCGGGGACTCGAACACCTCGTCGGTCACCTCCAGCGCCTCCAGACCCGTGACCTCGTGGACCTCGCGTCCCACCGTCGTGTTGAGGTCGTGGAACGCAGGGAGGCAGTGCATGAACCGCACCTCGGGATTCCCCGATGCCGCGAGCATCGCCGCATCCACCTGGTAGGGGCGCAGCAACTCGATCCGTTCCGCCCACAGCTCCTTCGGCTCCCCCAGCGACAGCCACACGTCGGTGTGGATGAAGTCGACCCCGGCGACCCCCTCGGCGACGTCATCGGTGATCGTGATCCGCGCCCCCGTCATCGCGGCGATCTCCTCCGCCCGGGCACGCACCTCGTCGACGGTCTGGAGCTCTTTCGGGGCGACGAGCCGGATGTCCGCACCCACCATCGCAGCGGAGACGAGGTTGGAGTTGCCCATGTTGTTGCGGACATCACCGACGAAGGCCCACGACGTCTCCGCCAACGGTTTCCCGGAGTGCTCCCGCATGGTGAGCTGGTCGGCGAGCATCTGGGTGGGGTGCCAGGCGTCGGTGAGGCCGTTCCACACCGGAACGCCTGCGTGGGCGGCCAGCGTCTCGACGGTGTCCTGCGCGAACCCGCGGTACTCGATCCCGTCGTACCAGCGTCCCAGCACACGGGCCGTGTCCGCCGCCGACTCCTTGTGCCCGATCTGCGACCCGGCCGGGTCGAGGTAGGTGCTGTGACCACCCTGTTCCATCATCGCGACCTCGAAGGCGCAGCGGGTCCGGGTGGAGGTCTTCTCGAACAACAGGGCGATCCGTTTGCCGAACAGGCGCTGCCCCTCCCGGCCCGACCGACGCTCCGCCTTGAGCTCGGCTGCCATGTCGATGAGCCAACTCCACTCCTCAGGGGTGAGGTCGGTCTCCTTGGTGAAGCTGCGTCCCTTGAGCATCGGCCCGCCTTTCATCGTCGAAGATCCAAGACTACCGACACAGTGAGCCCACCCGCTTCTACCCTGTCCGACATGAGTGATGCCCCTCTTCGGATCTGGGTTTTCGTCGCGGAGATCCCCGTCCCCTCCGAGATCGGACAGTTCCTGGCCCCGGGGGAACAGCCGAGGCTCGCCTACCGCGGCTATCGGGACTGGACGGTGTTCACGGATCGGCGGTTCATCGTCCGTGACGCACAGGGCATGACCGGGAACAGGACCGAGATGTTCTCCCTGCCCCATGCCGCGGTCAACGCCTGGTCGATCCGGGATCCGGGGCCGATGAACCTTGCCTCCGAGGTGAATCTGTGGACCTCCCCGGGGTTCATCAAGGTGAGCGTGGACCGTCGGGTGAATCTGCAACGCCTCACCATGGCGCTCACCCACGCCCTGGCCTGAGCGGCCGGGGCGTGGGTGAGTGTCTCACTTGCAGGTGAGGTCCTCCTGCGGGAGGTCGGACAGCGCGATCGCCGACACCCCGTTCGACCCGTCCTGCGCCTGGGTCGTCCGCACCAGCATCGCGGTCTCGCCCCAGACGATGTTGTACTGGACGTTGTCCTGCGACGTGTCCTCGAGCGTCGCCTGGGTGCGGAGGTTGTGGATCCGGCGGGCCTCGGGAACCATCCAGTCGCCGGCCAGGCCGCCGTAGGTGTCGATCCACCAGTTCTTCATCTGGACCGGTTCGCCCCAGCTCGGGTGGTGCAGGAAGACCCCGCCGGTCTCGCCACTCTCCACCAGAACCGTCAGGTCACCGTCACGATCCATCACGGACCGGTCGACGTCTCCCTCGAGCACCGGCGTCATCCTGCCGTCGGGATCGATGAACACGGCACCCTTGTCCACGAAGCCGACCTGACCGTCGCCGTTCACCGGGGGCAGGGGTTCGAAGGTCTGGTTCTCGAGGACGAGTGTCGCCTGGGTGCCGGCCTTGAGGTCCACGTGGTAGAGCCTCGCATCGTAGAAGGTCGGATCGCCGCTGTTCGGGGTGACCTTCCCGACCGTCACCCACAACTGCCCCATCGAGACGCCGTAGGTGGTGGTCGCCTCGGAGACCCCGGGGATCTCGACGGGTTGGCTGGCGGCCCCCGCCTGACGGTCCCAGACCATGATCTGGTTGCCGGGCCTCTGGTACACCACGAATCGGCCATCGGTTCTCGGCTGCCCGCGTGAGATGTCCACGTTCTCGTCGATGACGGTCTCGCCATCCTGCGTGGACTCCACGCTGAGCGTCGCGGTCTCCTCCCCGGTGGTCACCGACCTCAGCCGCACGGCCGGAGCGAGGAGAGCGACCGTGTCCTCGTCGTCGAAGGCCGGCTCGGCCTCGAAGGCCGCATGCCAGGACTGCGGCATCGGCAGCACACACTTCGGCTCCTCCCCCGGCTTCGGCGGGGCCTCGCCGGTCGAAGTGGTCGGCTCCGAACCGGTGGTGGCTTCGGTGGAGGCCGTGCTCGGCGTCGATGACGGGGCCCCTTCGGGAGCGGCGCTCGGCACCTCCGACGGCTTCACGCTCGGCACCGTCAGGACGTCCGGGCTGTGCCGGGACGACAACCCGTTGAGGTACAGCGCGCCCACCCCGGCGCCGACGGCGAACACCGCCACCGCGGTGACGGCGGCGATCCGCTGCCGGGCGCTCCGCCGCTGGCGGGCGTACTCCCACATGCCCTGCGAGTTGAGGGATGTGTCGCTGGACTGGTTGTGGAGCAGGTTTCTCAGGTCTCGAGTGTCCATGTCAGGCTCCAATCGTCTCGAGGTCGACCACGCGCATCTTGTTCAGCGCGCGGGCAGTGGTTGACTTGACGGTGCCGACCGCAATCCCCAGTTCGTAGGCCGTCGCGGCCTCCGTCAGGTCGGCCAGATAACGAAGAGTGATAACCGCCCGTTCCCGCGGC
>NZ_RQYT01000022.1 GCF_003932785.1 Arachnia propionica
CGCCTTCTTCACCGTTGGTCGAGCCGGGCCCGGAGCCTGCGGAGGGCCCGTGTCGAGACCTCCGCGGGATTCCCGCTCAGCTCGAGTTCCTGCACCGTGCGCCAGGGGTCTCGACACGGACGGCGCGCTGGCGCGCACGGTCCGGCTCGACCAGCGGAGAAGAAGGTCGTGAATAACGCCTTAAGACAGGCAATTCCGAACAAGGCAGGCATTTCCATCCCAAGGCAGGCGAAATCCTGTCGCAGCGAGTCGGGTCAGCGACCTCCCCAGTTCCATGGTGGCCGGTCCCCCAGCTGCTGCCCGCTGACCAACGTTTCGCCGTGGTCCTTGACCAGTTCGACGACGGCGTGATCCGCGGCCGCCGCCGCGATCGCGTCGATGAGGGCCTCGGAGTGGGTGACGACGACGACCTGGGTGTCGGTGACGCTGGCGATGAGCCGCCCCAGGGCCGGGATGAGGCTGGGGTGGAGGCTGGTCTCGGGCTCGTTGAGGGCCATCAGGGGTGGGCGGCGCGGCGCGTGGAGGGCGGCCAGCAGCATGAGGTGGCGCAGGGTGCCGTCGGAGAGTTCGGCGGCGGTCAGGGGGCGCACCATCCCGGGCTGGGTCATGGTCAGCTCGAACACCCCGTTGTCCGCCTGGATCTCGACGCGACTGCCGGGGAAGGCGTCTTCGACGAGGGCGTCGAGGTCGGTGCGGCCGTGTTCGACGATGGTCTGCAGCACGGCGGCGACGTCCGCCCCGTCACTGGAGAGCGTCCAGGTGCGGGTGCCGATCCGGGGTCGCCTGGCCGGGGCGGCGGCGTCGGTGCGCAGCGAGTCGTAGAACCGCCACGACGCGAGGTCGTCGCGCAGCGGTCGCAGCTCCGGCGCCTCGAACAGCATCGACGCATGGCTGGGGACCGACGACGGCTCACCCCCGGCGACGTCGTGCAGGGAGATGTGGCCGTTTCGGCGGTCAGCGACGAGGGTGGATCTCCGCATGACGGGGCCGCCCCACACGGCCTCACGTTTGATCTCCGGATCCCGGTTGAAGGCACTGTGGTGAGAGTGCTGGGGCAGACCGAGGTCGACGAGGTAGGAGAACCCGTCAGCTCCGACCCCGAGTCGAAGCGACACGGGGCCCGTTCGGCTGGCGCCGGCCCACAGGGCCGAGCCGAGGCCGCCCTCCTGGGCGAGCGCCCCGATCACCTCGCCCATCCCACAGGCCGCCAGGAGCCGCAAGGCCCGATAAAGGCTCGACTTCCCGGCCCCGTTGGCCCCGGTCACGACGGTGACCTGACTGAGCGGGACGACGATCTCCCGCAGACTGCGGTACCCCGCCACCGCCACACTCCGATACATGGGGCAAGCCTAGGGGGTCCCGTCGGGATGCTCCTTGTCCGTTGGGAGCCGGACCGCGAGCCTCGCGAGCCGTCCGTGTCGAGACCACCCACGCCACGTGTGGGGCCCGGCTCCCTTCCCTCCGCTGGTCGAGCCGAGGCCGCAGGCCTCGTGTCGAGACCTCCGCAACAGTCCCCGCGAACCCTCACCGGGTCTCGACACGGCCCCTGTCACTTCGTTCCGGGACCGGCTCGACCAACGGAAACCGGAGATAAGTTCTTCCCAACCCCTTGCGCTAGAACACTCATTCGATTACAATGGGGTCATGAACCCACTCCCCGCCACCCTCACCGAGGCCTACCTGGCCATCCACGAGGCCGACGCCCATGTTCGGGCGGCGGAGGTGGCCCTCATGGTCGGGATCGCGAAAGCAGCCGAACTCTATGAGATCGACGACAACGCGGTGATGGAGGCTGTGGAAGGGTTCCTCGAGCCGGGTGGGGATGGGACTCCGTCGGTGGGTGAGTTCCTCGCCCACGAACTCGCCGGGATCCTCCAGATCTCCCCCGATGCGGCGTTGGAGAGGATCGGAACCGTCCTGGACGTGCGGTTCCGATTCCCCGCTCTCTGGGAGGCCTTCCTATCCGGGAATCTTCGCTGGTGGCAGGTCGCCGAGGTGGTGAACCGACCAGCCATCTCCCACCTGAATGCTGAGGCAGCCTCACGGTTGGATCGGAAACTTGCTGTCGCGTTGAGGTTGTGGTCGTGGCAGCGGATCCGCCGCAACCTGGAGGCGTGGATCATCGCCGCCGACCCCAACACAGCCCGGGAACGAGAGGCCCGGCAGCGGGAAAACCGGTACGTGGCAGTCGATACCGTCAAGAACGGCCACTGCGCGTTGTATGGGCTGTTGGATCCCCGCGACGCGATCGACTTCGACCACGCCCTGACTGAGGTTGCGAAAACCCTCCCCAGCGAGGCGGGGGATCTGCGGCAGCGTCGCGCCGCCGCCGTCGGGGTATTGGCCCGCCAGGCGGGCGGGCAGGACATGCTGCCCCAGGCCACAGTGTTCGTCCACATCAACGCCGACGACCCCGCCCTCAATCCCGACAATGAATCCTCCGGGGTTGCTGAGGTGGAGCGGTGGGGCGCGTTCCTCACCAGCCGGTTGCCGGAGTTCTTGAAGGACTCCCGCGTGACGGTCCGGCCGATCTTTGATCCCCTTCGGCACGCACCCGAGGATCTTCATGATCCGTCGGTCGGGTTGCGGATGGCAGTCACGGCATTGATGCCAGTCGATGTGTTCCCCTACGCTGCCCGCACCTCCAGGGCGTGTGATCTGGATCACACGATCCCGTACCGGGACGGCGAATCGGGTCAGACCCGGTGGGGCAACCTCGCCCCGCTGGCGCGTAGGTCACATCGGGCAAAGACCTTCGGCGGCTGGACACTCACCCAACCAGCCCCCGGCTGGTTCCACTGGCGCTCTCCGGCAGGGTTTGAGTATCTGGTGCATGCCACCGGCGGCACAATGTGTCTCCGAACTCCGGAACCAGAACCCAGGGTGGAGGAACCACCCCCGCCATGGCTTGATCCGCCCGAACCCCCAGAGACCAGGCCAGTGGAATCCGAGGCCTGGGAATGGGTCCAATACTCCCTGTACTGAACACCCTCTTCCCACCCCGCTGGTCGAACTGAGGGCTCCTCTCCTCCCGCTGGTCGAGCTGAGGGCGCAGCGCGCCCGATAGTCGAGACCCGGCGACGGCTCGCTGGAACTGTCGCGGAGGTCTCGACACGCTCGCTTCGCTTCGCGGCTCGACCAGCGGAAAAGCAGCGACCCGGGCGCCCGTGCTGCCCGTCGCCGGTTCTCCCGTTCTCCGTTGGTCGAGCCGGGTCCCGAAACGCAGTGAAGGGCCCCGTGTCGAGACCCGGTGAGAGTTCGCAGAGACCGTTGCGGAGGTCTCGACACGAGGCCTGCGGCCTCGGCTCGACCAGCGGAGAAGTACCGACCCGGGCGCGCATGTCGCCCGAGTGCTGGTCATTCTTCCCCCGGCTGATGGTCCCCTTCCCCCGCTGGTCGAGCCGGGACCCGAAACGAAGTGGAGGGGCCCGTGTCGAGACCCCGTGAGGATTTGCAGGAACCCCTCCAGAGGTCTCGACACGAGGCCTCCGGCCTCGGCTCGACCAGCGGAGAAAGCTCGACCAGCGGAAAAGCAGCGGGACGGGAACCTGAACCGGCCGGGTCCCGTGGGACCCGGCCGGTTGCTGACTGGGTGGTTCACTCGGCCTTGGCCAGGGCTTCCCGCCACTTCATGGGCTTGCCCGTCTGCAGCAGGCCCCGGTCGTAGACCCGGGAGGCCAACAGGATCACCAGGACGGTGGTCACGATGAGCAGCGCCACAGAGACTCCCACCTGCCACCACTCCATCCGTCCCAGGAACAGCTGGATGGGCACCGCGACCGGAGAACTGAACGGGATGTAGCTCATCGCGGTCATCAACGACTGGTTGGAGTTCCCGAAGACCACCGCGAAGTAGGGAAGCATGACGATCCACATCATCGGCTGCACCACACTGTTGAGGTCCTCAGCCCGCGACACCAGAGCGGCAGCCGCTGCGTACATCGACGCGATCATGACGAAGCCGATGAGGAACAACGGCACGAAGACCAGGATCGGGACCAGCAGCTCACCCACCGGCAAGGAATCACCGTTGATGGCGAACCCCAGCAGCACCGTGGCCACGATGAGTGTGATCTGAACCAGCGCTGCGACGCTGTTGCCGATGATCTTGCCGGTGAGCAGCGCCCTGGAGGTCACACTGGCCAGCAGGATCTCAACGATGCGGGTCTGCTTCTCCTCCACCACGGACTGGGCGATGCTCATGCCGAACGTGATGCCAGCCATCATCCACACCGCTCCGAACGCGGCCGACAAGAGGTACTGGAACGCCGGGTTCTGTGCGTTCGGGTCCAGCAATTCCACCCGAGGGGCCACCGACAGACTCTGCATCAGACCCGTCGGCACGTCGCGCAGGCTCAAAACCTTGATGCCGAGCGGGCTGGACGGGTCCGAGACGAGCGCCGCCTCAGCCGTCTCATCCAGGACCGCCTGCCGGGCCGCCGCCTCATCAGTGACCTGGACCAGCTCGGCACCCGGAATCCTGTGCACCATCTCGACGTGCTCCGACGTCGTGGCAACACTGGACGCCCCACCGGCGAAGAACTCCCCCAAGCGGGGGGCAAGCACGACGACGGCCATGATGATCACCAGCGTGACAAGCGTGGAGACGATGAACGCCTTGGACAGGAAACGCACCTTGATCTCGCGCTGCGCGACGATACCGACGGTGGACCAGAAACTTGGACGGGTGTGCGTGTTCACTTCGACATCTCCTTGTAGATCTCGTGCAGGCTGCGGACCACGGGCTGGAACCGGGTGACGGTGCCGCGCTGGAGCGCCTGGGCCAGGATGGAATTCGCGACGCCCGGATCAGGGGTCCGGAAGCAGACGTAGCGGCCATCGACATCGATGACCTCGACGCCGGTCTCCCGCACCCACCCGGTGTCGACGCTGCTCTCAAGCTCCCACTCGTTGGTGGCGTTGGCGGCCTGCAACTCGGTGCGGGTGCCGTCGGCACGAATCTCCCCGTCACGGATGATGACCAGTCGGTCACACAGCCGCTCAACGACGTCCAGCTGGTGCGACGAGAACAGCACCGGCGCGCCCGTGGCGGCGAACTCCCGCAGCACCTGGACGGTGATCTCGACGGACTCCGGATCGAGCCCGGAGAACGGCTCATCGAGGATCAGGGCGGAGGGCCGGTGGATGAGGGCCGCCGCGATCTGCACCCGCTGCTGGTTGCCCAGCGACAGCGACTCCAGCGTGTCGGTCGGCTTGCCCTTGAGCTGCAGCCGCTCCAGCAGCTCAAGGCCGTACCGCTTCGCCTGCTGCGCCTCGACCCCGTGCAGCTGGGCGAGGTAGACCAGCTGGTCGATGATCTTCATCTTGGGGTACAGCCCCCGCTCCTCCGGCATGTATCCGATCGCGGCCCGGTGCTCGGGCGTGATGGGCACACCGTCGGCGAGGACGTGCCCGTTCTGGGCAGCGAGTACCCCGAGGATGATTCGCATCGTCGTGGTCTTGCCCGCGCCGTTGCCGCCGACGAAGCCAGTCATGAGGCCGGGATGGATGTCGAAGCTGACATCCTTGAGGACGTGCTTCTCACCGAAGAACCGGTGGATGTTCCGTACGCTGATCATGCCCTCAACGCTACGGCGACGCCCTCTCACCGCACATCCCGCACGGGGGTGAAATCGGCTCTCCCCCGCACGGGGGACTCCCCGACCCGAGCCGGGGGATGGACGGTCAGGACCTGGGCACCAGCCCGTGCTCGAAGGCCCAGATCACCGCGTTGATCCGGTCCCGCAACCCCAGTTTCGCGAGGATGTTGGAGACGTGGGTCTTCACCGTCTCGGCGCTGACGTACAGCTCCGCCGCGATCTCGGCATTGCTGAGCCCCCGGGCCAGGCAGCGCAGGGTGTCGATCTCCCGTTCGGTCAGGACGTCCACCTTCGCGTCGACGGGGGCTGAGGTCGCCGTGAACCTTCCGATGACCCGACGGGTCACCTCGGGCGCGAGCAGTGCCTCGCCCCGGCCGAGCACCTGGACGGCCTCGATGAGCTTCTCCGCCTCGGCGGTCTTCAACAGAAATCCCGACGCCCCCGCCTGCAGGGTCTCGAACAGGAAGTCGTCCCGATCGAAGGTGGTGAGGATGAGGATCGCGGCACGGCACCCCTGCTCCGTGAGCCTTCGGGTGGCGGCGATCCCGTCCAGCTTCGGCATCTGCACATCCATGCAGATCACGTCCGGATCGAGGTCCTGGGCCAAGGCGACGCCCTCCTCGCCGTTCGCGGCCTCCCCCACCACCTCGATGCCCGGCTCGGATTCCAGGATGGTCTTGAACCCGATCCGGATGAGCGCCTGGTCGTCGACCAGCAGTACCCGGATCATGCGGGCACCCCCGTCGGGATCTCGGCGCGCACCCGGAACCCACCACGGTTCTTGGCGCCCGTGGTGAGGGTGCCACCGACAGCCTCGACACGTTCCCGCATCCCGATGAGCCCGGTTCCGGTGCCGGGGGCGTCGGTGTGGGTGCCGCGACCGTCGTCCGAGACCTCCAGCTCCACCAGGTCGGGACGCCCACGCAGCCTCACCTCGACGTGGGCGCTCGGCCCTGCGTGCTTGGCGGCATTGGTGAGGCCCTCCTGGGCGACGCGGTAGAGGGTCAGTCCGACGGCGGGAGTCACCTCGGGCACGTCGCCGAGGATCTCGAAGGCCACGTCGAGGCCGCTGTTGCGGGCCGCCTCGATGAGCTCGGGAAGGTCGGTGGCGGTCGGTGGCGCGGAGGTGTCGCCGTCGTTGGATCTGAGGGTCGTCACCATGGTCCGGAGCTCCCCGACAGCGTGCCGGGCGCTGGTCTCGATGTGTTTGAGAGCCGTGGCTGCCGTCTCGGGGTCACGCATGATGAGCCGTCTCGCGGCGGCGGCCTGCACGGACATCGTCGTGATGTGGTGGGCGACGACGTCGTGGAGTTCCCGCGCGATCCTGAGGCGCTCCTGCTCGATCGCGGAGTCGACGAGTTCCTGCTTCAGGTCCTGGATGGCGGCATTGGCCCGTTCCAACTCCTCCCGCTCCACGGCCTGGGTCCAGGCGCGGTTCCCGAAGATCCAGGCACCGGTGAAGAAGGCGATGTTGAGGGACACCTGGAGGGTGAACCCGGCGAGGAGCACCCCCACAGGTAGGGCGGTGGCGGTCCCCTCCAGCTGCCGGACGGTCCTGAGGATGAAGCCGACGATGAGCCACAGCCCCATACCGGCGCTGATGAGGATGCGGGTGAGATCGGCTCGTTGGCGCTGCAGCGACCATGCCCCGATGGAGTAGAAGGACATGAACAGCACCACCTGCGAGGTGTAGAGGTCCAGGCCCATCGTGGAGATCACGATCCCGTAGACGATGGCCACCACGATTCCGGAGGACAGCGGGTAGCGACGGCGCCACACCAGCGGCACCGCCAGCAGGAGGCTGCCGAGGGCATGCAGCCACACGGGGGTGTCGAAGATTCCCCGCTGGACCAGGTGTGCGAGCCACGCCAGGAAGCAGCCCAACAGCCCCATGGCCGCCGCCAGCACGGCATCGGTGCGAAACCACCCTGAGGGAAGTTCTCGAGTGCGCATGTGACGATCCTGCCTCACAGCTCGGAGAGATACCGTGCAGGGATGGTGTCGGCCATCCAGACGCGATCGCTCCCCGGGTAGAACCGGATGCCCGCCTCATGGGCGGCGGCCGCATCGACGCGGAGGATGACGGGATGGGGCGCGTGGCGGGAGCCGACGGCGCGCGCCATCTCGACGTCGGTGGCCATGTGGACCTGCTGGCGCCCCATGGGGAGCAACCCGTCGGCGAACACCGACCCCAGGTTGGCCGGGGCGGTGCCGTGGTAGAGGACCTCCGGGAGCCTCGCCGGGGTGTGCTCGATGCGGGTGGCGACGGAGTGCCCGTAGACGGCGCGGATCCGGCCGTCACGGATCTCGTGCCGCTGCTTGCTGGCCGACGAGACGGCCTGCTCGATGTCGGCGCGGCTCACCCGGCGATGCTTCCGGTGGAACGCCGCCACCATGTCGTCGAGATCGACCCAGCCCTCCGCGTCGAGGGTGAGGCCATAGCTGCCGGGGTCGTGCCTGAGGGCGTGGGACAGGGTCCTGCTGATGTCGGTCAGGCGTTTGTCCATGGCCCCAGCCTATGACCTCCCGCCTATGCTGTCCCCATGACCACCCAGCCACGCATTCTCGCCGGTCTCGGGGGCTGGGAGAACCTGTGGACCACCGATGGGACGTACCTGTGGTGGACGAGCGACGGTGATCGTGTGCTGGCAAGGAACCGGGACCTGTTCCTCCACGACGCCAACACCGGGGCACTGCTCCGGGTCTTCCCACAGGCCCGCTTCCACGTCCACGGCCGCCCCCTCAGCCACGACGACGAGCGGGTGCTGGCGGGCGACGGGGTGTGGGCCACGGCGACGATGCGGGAACTGTTCCACCTCCCCCACCCTCGCGGGACCACCGCCGAGTGGAGCCCCGACGGGACCCTCATCGCGCTGACCTCCCCCGGTCAGCCCATCGACCTGGTCGACGGCCGCACCGGCGCGCTGCGGCACCGGCTCGGGACCGGCGCGGAGCATCAGTACGCGCCCGCCTGGTCGCCGGATGGCCGCCACCTCGCTGTCGGCGGGATCGCCTGCGCCTTCGTGTGGGACGCGGCGACGGGCGAGCAGGTCGTCGAGGTCCGGCGGGAACGGGGACCGCGCCGCCGTCACGCCGGGCCGGAGCACTGGCGGGTGTTCTGGGAGTCCGACGATGTGCTGATCGCCGACTCCGTCGAGGACCTCACCAGGTGGGCCCTCGACGGCACCCCACTCGGCCTCGCCACCGACCCCGGAATCACCCCACCTGACCTCACCAGCCCGGACGGGACGCGTCGTCTCGTGCCGGAGGGGAGGACGCTCCACGTCGTGACCGAGGCGACGGGGCACACCGTGCCGCTGGCCAGGGCCGTCGTCGAGGAGCGGCCACTGAGGATGACCGGGCAGCACCTCGTCATCGGGGATCCTCCGCTCCGGGTGGATCTCGCCACGGGTGCCCTCAGCGCATCCGGGGACACTCCCTCCGACCCGCAACCCGCCGCCTCGCCTGACGGTCACCCCGTCGACGAGGCACTGCCCGGCCCGGATGGTCGGTGGCTCGCCTGTCTCGACCACGGCGGCTGCCTGGAGGGTGAGGGGCTGGTGGGCCTGTGGCGGGACGAACAGCTCCTGCACCGCTTCGAGCCGCTCGGCGACGTCACGGACCTGGCCTGGAGCCCCGACGGGACGCGGCTGCTGGCCGTCGGCGAGTTCATGGGACTGCGCATCCTCGACGTCGATTCCTTCGAGGTGACCGATCTCGCGCTCCCCCACCCGAACAGCGCCGCCTGGAGCCCCGACGGGAGGCACATCGTCGCCGCCAACGAGTTCGGCCTCGTGGTCCTCGACCAGGACGGCCACCGCCGACACGACTGGGCCGGGGAGGCGAGGGAGCTCCACTGGGTGCAGCCGGAACGGATCGTCGCCCTCACCCCGCGGGGAGCGCAGCAGTGGGATCCCGCCGGGAAGCCCGTCGGACCCCGCGTCGACCTCCTCCCCGAGGGCGACCTGCTGGTCCGCGACGCCGTCACGGGCACCGTTCTCAGCGCCACCCCGGGGGCACGACGCTGGCTCGGCGACCTCCCACCGCTGTGAGAGGATTCCCGCATGTCGCACCCCGTCGATCCCCTCATCCTGGACGAGTCCCCCGCCCGCGCCACCGCCCTGGCCGTCATCGACGCGCCCGGCCTGGTGGCGGCCGCCCTCGAACGCTCCGACGACGTGCGCGTCTTCTGCGACGACCTGCGCGACGCCCAGCAGGTCGAGGCCCTCGGCGAGGGACTCCTCGTCGGGCACCCCACCGAGCTGGCCGGGGTCGACCTCGCGTGGGGGCACCTGCCGAAGTCGCTGGCCGCCCTCGACGAACACTGCTGCTGGATCCAGGGCGCGACGGACGTGATGTTCCTCACCGGAGCCCGCGTCAAGCACATGAACCGTTCCATGAACGAGGTCCTCGGCCGCCACTTCACCGCCGTCAACGCGTCGCTGGGCCGCGCGAAGAGTCGCGTGCTGCGCGCCTGGGGCCCGAACCAGCTGGCGAACCCGTGGCCGAAGCTGCGCCGCCACGACGACCTCGGGCTCACCCTCGCCGGGCACGGCGCCACGTTCAACGGCAACCGCGTCGACGACGGCACCCGCCTGCTGCTGGACCATCTCGACGTCGAGGGCACCACGGCCCTCGACCTGGGATCGGGCAACGGGGTCATCGCCGCGACCCTCGCCTCGCGGGGCCTCCGCATGACCGCCGTCGACGTGTCCTGGGCCGCGACGGCCGCGACCTTCGCCACCGCCGAGGCGAACGGCCTCGACATCGACGTCCACTGGGGTGATGGCCTGGGCGGCTACGACGACCACAGTTTCGACGTCATCGTGACCAACCCGCCGTTCCACCAGGGGGTGGCGAAGGAGTCCGAGCCGACCCTGGCCATGTTCGACGACGCCGCGCGGGTGCTGCGTCCGGGGGGCCAGTTCTGGTGCGTGTTCAACTCCCACCTGCCGTGGCGTCGGGAGCTGGGATCCCGGCTCGGCCCGACCCGCGTGGTCGCCCAGGACCGCCACTACACGGTGACGGTGACCAACCCCTGACAGGTCACAGCCGACGCGGGGCCGACTCACAGGAAACCCACAGCAACCGCGGGTTGAGTCGGGATCACACCCCACGAAGGAGAGTTCGATGACCACCACTCCCCCGACCTGGACCCCGCAGGCCTGGAACATCCCCACCCACCAGCCGATGCCACCGCAGCCGCGTCGGCGCCCGGGCATCAGCGCCATCGGCGCCCTCACCCTCGCCCTCGTCTCCGCCGGGATCGGTGGCGGGGCCGCCCTGGCGGTGAACCAACACCTGGCCCCCGTCGCCCCGGCCTCGGCCCCGGCCACCTCCACCTCCGTCGTCCACGCAGCAGCCGACTCGCCCGACTGGGCGGCCACCGCCCGCGCGGTGCAGGACGCCGTCGTCGCGATCCAGGTGTCGGGCAACTCCGGCTCCGGTCAGGGCTCAGGGGTCATCATCGACACGGGAGGCCACATCGTCACCAACAACCATGTCGTCTCCGGGGCGGGGCAGGGGGCCCGGATCGCCGTCATCATCGGCGACCGGAGCCATGCGGCGAGCGTCGTCGGCACCGACCCGTCCACCGACCTCGCCGTGCTCCGCCTCGACGAGGTACCCGAGACCCTGTCCGTCATCGCGTGGGGGGACTCCTCCTCCCTCGTCGTGGGCCAAGGGGTCATGGCGGTCGGCAACCCCCTCGGCCTCGCCGACACCGTCACCACCGGGATCATCTCGGCCCTCAACCGGCCCGTCACCACGAAGGCAGTCGGGGTGCAGCCAACGGCCCACTCCGGTGGCGACCTCGTCGTCACCGCCGCCATCCAGACCAACGCAGCCATCAACCCCGGCAACTCCGGGGGCGCGCTCGTCGACGCCTCCGGGAGGCTCATCGGCATCACGAGCTCCATCGCGACGGTGACCTCGGGGGCCGACCGGGCGGGCAACATCGGCATCGGTTTCGCCATCCCTGTCTCGCAGGTGCGCGACGTGGTCGACCAACTCATCGCCACCGGCGCCGCACAGCATCCCCAGTTGGGCATCAGTGCCCGCGACGGCGTCGAGGGCACCCAGCTCGGCGCGAGCGTCGAGGAGGTGTCCCCCGACTCCGCCGCGGCGAGGTCAGGACTGCAGCAGGGTGACCTCATCACCGCCGTCGACGACGCCCCCGTCGTCAGCACGGAATCCCTCGTCGCCCTCATCCGCACGCACGCGGTGGGGCAGGAGGTCGTGCTGCGGGTGCTCCGCAACGGCGACCCCGAGGAGATCCGTGTCGTGCTCAATCGGGCCGGCTGATGGACTCCGGTTCGACGGTGGGGGCGATGTACTCCAGATCAGGTGCGCCCCTGCCGCCGGTGTCGAAACCGAGCACCCGTGCCAGCCGCGGCTCGTCGCCCTCGACCTCGACGGCCAGCTCCGTCACCTCGGCTGGGGCGAAGGCGTGAAGTCGGTGCTCACCGACGGTCAGCCCCTCGGCGAGCAGTCGACCGTCGAGGAGGACCCGGTGTCGCGTGATCCGCTGCCCGTCCGAGTAGTCCTCCTCCAGGGCAACGTGATCGAGGCGGGTGGCCTCGGGGAACACTGCCCGCCAGCCCTTGCCGTCGCGCTCCAACCGTGCCTCGACCGGATGACCGAACCGGGAGTCCAGCTCGTCGCGCCATTCCCGCAGCCGGGCGACGTCCTCCTCGGGGATCAGACCGCGACGATCCGGAGGCACGTTGAGCAGCAGCCCCGCACCCATTCCGATCGAACGGTAGTGGATGCCGAGCAGATGGTTCAGTGACTTCGGCTGGTCTTCCTCGGCCCAGAACCAGCCCCGGCGCAGCGAGACGTCACACTCCGGTGGCAGGTACCTGCCCGCTCCCTGCCCCATGGTGACGTCACCATAGTTGTTGAGGTCCAGCAGATCGGTGACGTACTCCACCGGGTCACAGGCCATCCCGTCCTCGTTGCCGACCCAGCGGATGGTGGGGGAACCCATGTTGAACACCATCGCTCCCGGCTGGTGCTCCCGGACGACCGCCATGATCCGATCCCAGTCGTACTCGCGTCCATCGGATCCGGCTCCGTCGAACCAGAGCTCCACCAGGTCGCCGTAGCGGGTGCAGAGTTCCTCCAGCTGGGTGCAGTAGAAGTCGTCGTAGGCCGCGGCGTCCTCGTAGCAGGCCGCGTTGCGATCCCACGGCGAGAGGTACAGACCCACGGCGATCCCTCTCCGACGGAAGGCCGAGACGAACTCGCCGACGACGTCACCGCGGCCGTCCCGCCAGGGCGATGACGCCACCGAGTACTCGGTGGTGGCCGTCGGCCACAGGCAGAACCCGTCGTGGTGCTTCGCCGTGAGCACGGCGTACCGGGCTCCCATCGAGGCCGCGACATCGGCCCACTGGTCGGCGTCGAGTTCCTTCGGGTCAAATGCCTCGGCGGGCAGGGTGCCGTCGCTCCACTCGGCCCCGAAGAAGGTGTTGACACCGAAGTGGAGGAACATGCCGAGTCGCATCCGCTGCCAGGCGAGTTGCTCGGGTGTCGGAGAGGGAACGCTCATGGCATCAGGCCTTGTCCGCTGCTTCGAGGATCTCGAGGTAGCGATCCACCCCGGCTGCCTTGACGGAGGTCTTGTAGCTCTCCCAGTCCGCGTCCTTCTCGGGGTCCAGCTTGCCGAGCGCCAGGTTCGTCATGCCCTGCTTGAAGGCGTTGTCGATGTTGGTGCGCAGCTCACCGACCTCGGCGGCCTGGGTCTCGTCGAAGAAGGGCTCCATGAAGAACTCGTCCTCCTTCATCGCGAAGGGCTCGTACATCTTGCCCGCACGGTAGAGCGACGGTTCGATGGAGGACGCGTCGTCGACGGCCTCGCCATGGCGCACGTCGAGCACCAGGTTGTAGGTGCACCACTCCCACCAGTTGCCGTTCTTCGGTGCAGGTTCGGTGACCTTGTAGATGGCCTGGCGCTCGTCGATGCCCTTCTCCCCCTCCGTGGCCCAGGCCCAGTTGTTGTTCGGGCCGAGCCTCATGTTGAGGGTGGAGACGAGACCGAGCTGGTAGTCCGCCCACTGGGCGATCTCCTCCGGCTTCTGGGCCTTCGACGGGATGATGAGGCCAACCACCGCACCCGGGTCGTAGGACCAGCCCACCGTCGCCTTGCCATCGGGCCCGGTGAACGGCTTGAAGGGGATGAACTCGCGGTGCCGGGATGCGGGATCGGTGAGATCGACCGTGGCGAAATCACCCTGCGACTGGCCAGCGACCACGGCCACCCTGCTGCCCGCCGGGTCCATGGCGAGCCGGGTGAGCTGGTCCTTGGTCTGGGTGAAGGCCGCCTCATCGGTGAGCTTGTCCTTGACCAGCTTGTTCATGAAGGCCATCGCCTCGCGGAACTTCTCGTCCAGCGGCGTGTAGACGGGCTTGCCACCCTCACGACGCAGATGGTCGATGCCGAGGTTGAGGAACGCGGCGCACACCAGCGCGATGGGCGGCAGGTCCTGGTGCCCGCTGAGCGGGGTCATCTCCGGATGGGCGGCCTTGATGTCACGGAGCAGCTTCTCGAACTCGTCGATCGTGTTGACGCCATTGGTCGCTGCGACGCCGAACTCCTCGGCGATGGGGGTGTGGATCCAGGTGCGGTGCGCCGCCGAGGCACAGTGGTAGCACTGGTTGGCCGCCGGGATCGCGTACAGGGTCCCGTCGGGGGTGGTCATGACCTCCCGCAGCTTCGGGTTGGTCTTGAACATCTCCAACGCCTCGGGCATGTACTCGTCGACGAGCTGGTTGAGATCCATGAACAGACCCTGCTTGCCGTAGGCCCACAGCTGGGAGCGGGAGAACCCGCCCATCCACCGCGGCCCGGTCATGAAGGCATCCGGCAGATCCCCGGAGGTGATCATGGCGTTGAGCTTGGGGGCACCGTCGTCACCCGGGGGGATCGCCTCGTAGGTGACCTTCATCCCGGTGGCCTCCTCAAGGTGCTTGGAGAAGGCGTTCGTGGCGAGGTCGAAATCGGGGAACTGTCGACCGACGATGCGGAAGTTCGTCGAACCGTCGGAGAAGGGCTTGAACTCCCGCGCCTTCGGGCCGATGTAGCCCTCCGGGTAGAGGACCCCCTCGATCTCCTTGCCGAGTTCGACCTTCAGGCTGGCGGTGCCGGGCTTGTAGTTGGAGCCGCCGCCTGAAGAACCGGCACCACCGCCACCGTTGGCATTCTTCCCACCACCGCCGCAGCCGGCGACGGCCGCAGCCGCGACGCCACCCGCACCGGTGAGGAGGGCTCGCCTGGAGAATCGCTGGAACATGGACATGTGTCTTCCCTTTCGGTGTGTTGGCCCCTCAGAACAGGCCACTTCGGGTGGTCCGCTTCGCGAACCAGTTGACGGACAACAACAGCACGAGACCGATGACGCTCTTGAAGAGTCCGATGGCGGTCGAGTAGCTGTACTGGGGGATCGGGGACTTCAGACCAACCTCGTAGACGTAGGTGTCGATGACCTGGGAGACGCCCAGGTTGAGGGGGTTCTGGAGGAGCAGGACCTTCTCGAATCCGACGGACAGGATGTTGCCCGTGCTGAGGATGAGCAGGATCACCGCGATCGGCATGATGGAGGGCAGGTCGATGTGGATGATGCGACGGAACAGCGATGCGCCGTCGACCTTCGCCGCCTCGTGGTACTCGGGGGGCACGCTGGACAGGGCGGCCAGGTACATGATCGCCGAGAAGCCGGCGGTCTGCCACACCCCGGACCACACGTAGATGTGCCGGAACCAGCCCGGGTCGGTGAGGAAGGATGAGGGCTCCATCCCCATCGAGGAAAGGACCTTCGGCACCACACCCGTGCTCGGGTCGAGCAGCATCATGACGATGCCGACGACGACCACGACGGACAGGAAGTTCGGCGCGTAGGTGATGAGCTGGATGGAACGGCTGAAGTACTTGTGGCGCAGCGCGTTGAGGGCCAGCGCCAGGATGATGGGCACCGGGAAGGCCGCGATGAGTTCGTAGAGTGCCAGCGACAGTGTGTTCCACAGCAGGGGCCAGAAGTTGTTGCTGGCGAAGAACCTCTCGAAGTGCTTGAAACCGACCCATTCGCCGCCCGCGATGCCCGTGAGGGGGGTGAAGTCACGGAAGGCGATCTGCACCCCGTACATGGGGATGTACTGGAAGATGATGAGCCACAACAGGGCGGGCAGGAGCAGCACGTAGAGCTGCCAGGCGCGAGTGACCTTGCGCCACAACGGCACCTTGCGGGTGTTGAGCTGCGCGAGTTCCTGATCCATGGTCGTCACCCCTTGACCGATCCGAGCATCATGCCCTTGACGAAGTGTTTCTGGACGAATGGGTAGGCGATGAGGGGCGGGATGCTGGAGACGACGATGAGTGCGAACTTCAGCTTCGCGGCGACCTCCTGCATCTGGGCGATCTTCTGGGGATCGGCCTCGGCAAGCTTGGTGGCGTCGAAGGTGTTCTGGACCAGGATGTTCCTCATGGCCAGCTGCATCGGGTAGAGCGACTCATCGGTGAGGTAGATGAGGCCGTTGAAGTAGGCGTTCCACGTCGAGACGCCGTAGAGCAGCATGTTGACCGCGAGGATCGGGATGGACAGGGGCAGGGCGATGCGGAAGAAGAAGGTGAAGTCGTTGGCCCCGTCCATGCGTGAACTCTCCAGGAGTTCGTGCGGGATGGTCGTCTCGAAGAATGCCTTGGTGATGATGAGCTGCCACACGCTCACCGCGGCGGGGAGCACCATCGCCCACGGGGTGTTGAGCAACCCCAAGCTCTGCACGAGCAGGTAGGTGGGGATCATGCCGCCGCTGAACAGCATCGTCAGCATGATGAGGAAGGTCAGGACCCTGCGGAACGGCAGATCCTTCCGGGACAGGGCGTATCCGGCGGCCATGGTGATCGAGGTGCCGAGCAGGATGACCGCGCCCGAGTATCCGAGCGAGTTGAGGAAGCTGCGTAGCAGCACCGGGGAGTCGAACAACGCCTGGTAGGCCTCGAAACCGAAGCCGACGGGGAAGAGCACGACCTCGCCGGAGCGCACGGCGCTGGCATCGGACAGGGATGCGCTGACAACGTAGACAAGCGGGTAGATGATGGACACGGCGAAGATGAGGAGGATGACCACGAGGCCACCTTGGAGGGCTTTGTCACTGAGTGGCTCCCTGACCACTCTCGCCTGTTCACGGACCCGGGCTCCCTTGGCCATGTCAACCACCCAGACCCCGTCGATGTCCCGTTGTGCGCATCATCGCCGCCTTCGTCCGGGGCTCGATTCCTCCCGGCCGTGCACCCCGGCGTGCCGCCGACCGTCGCATTCCTCGAATGCTGAGGAATGTCTACCACTCACGACGCCCCCACAAATGGCAACGTTGCCATTCCGGGCCCCGGAATCGACCACTTTGACCAAAAGGATGACAGGATTGGGCATCCTTCGGCTCCCGTGCGGGTCCCCCCGGGATCCTGCGCCGCAGCGCCACCGCGGGTACCATCGATGCCCATGCGAGCCCGAGTCGTCGCCCTCCATCCCCATCCGACCCCACTCCCCTTCGACGCCGAATGGGAGGACGCCGCTTTCGGAGCGGTGGCGACGATCGACATGGACACCGAGGATCCCGAGGGGCTGCGATCATCGCTCCTCGCCGAGGGCGTCTCCGGCGGGGTGATCACCGGTCCGCTGACGGACTCCCCCGCACGGCTGGTCATGTGTGATGTCGACTCGACCCTCACCACCACCGAGGCCATCGACCTCATCGCCGAGCATGCCGGGACCGCGGGGAAGGTCGCCGCCATCACGGAGCAGGCCATGCGGGGCGAGCTCGACTTCGAGGCCTCGCTGCGGCAACGGGTCGCCACCCTGGCGGGTGTCCCCGTCTCCGTCATGGACGAGGTGCTGCCGAGGATGACGCTCTCCCCGGGGGCGCGGGACCTGGTGTCCACGTTGCAGGGCGCGGGCGTGCGGGTCGGGGTCACCTCCGGTGGGTTCACCTGCCTCGTCGGGCCGCTCGCGGAGGAGCTCGGGCTGGACTTCTTCAACGCGAATCACCTGGAGGTCCGCGACGGGCACCTCACCGGACAGGTCACCGGGACCGTCGTCGACCGCGGGCAGAAGGCCAGGGACTTGACCGCCTTCGCAGCCGCCCATGGGCTACCACTGGAACTGACGGTGGCGGTGGGCGACGGCGCGAATGACCTGGCGATGCTCGCCACCGCCGGGCTGGGCGTGGCGTACTGCGCCAAACCGGTCACGGCCGTGCAGGCCGACGCGGTGATCTCCTTCCCCCGCCTCGACGCGGTGCTCCCCCTCGCCCTGAACTGAAGGATCACACGGAGGGTGCACGGCGAGGGGGCGGGATGCCGCCACCATGGTTGAGCCACTAGTCTTGCTGCCACGCGAAACTTTCCAAGGAGGGAACATGTCAGGTCGGATTCGCAATGAGGGTTTCCGTTCCAAGGTGATGTCTGCTGCCGACGCCGCCGCGATCGTGGAGAACGGCTGGAACATCGGTTTCTCCGGCTTCACCGGGTCGGGCTACCCGAAGGCATTCCCGGGCGCCCTGGCCGAACGCATCACGCAGGCCCACGACAAGGGCGAGGAGTTCAAGGTCGGGGTGTGGACCGGCGCGTCGACCGCCCCTGAGCTCGACGGTGCACTGGCGAAGACCGGCGGCATCGGCTACCGGCAGCCGTACCAGTCTGATCCCGACATGCGCACCGCCATCAACAAGGGCATCTCGAACTACACCGACATCCACCTCTCCCACGTCGGCCCGCAGGTCAGCCAGGGCTTCCTCGGCAAGCTGCACCTCGCCGTGATCGAGGCCACCGCCATCACGGAGGACGGCGAGATCGTCCCCTCCTCCTCGGTCGGCATGAACCGCACCTACGTCGACCACGCCGACAAGGTCATCATCGAGATCAACGAGTGGCAGTCCGAGGGGCTGTACGGCATGCACGACATCTACTACCCCATCGGCGCCCTGCCGCCGAACCGGGTGGCGCTGCCGATCCTCAACGCCGGTGACCGCATCGGCGGGCTCACCATGAAGGTCGATCCGGAGAAGGTCGTCGGCATCATCGTCACCGACGCGCCCGACCGCAACTCCCCCTTCAAGCCGCTCGACGACGACTCCCTCGCCATCGCCGGCCACCTGCTCGACTTCCTCGGCAACGAGGTCAAGCAGGGCCGCCTGCCGGAGAACCTCCTGCCGCTGCAGTCCGGCGTCGGCAACATCGCCAACGCGGTGCTGGCCGGCCTGCTGGAGGGCCCGTTCGAGAACCTCACCTCCTACACCGAGGTGATCCAGGACGGCATGGTGGACCTGCTGGACTCCGGCAAGCTGCTCGTCGCCTCCGCCACCGCGTTCTCGCTGTCCCCCGAGGCCGCCGAGAAGATGAACAACAACGCCGCCGACTACGCCAAGAAGATCATCCTGCGGCCGCAGGACGTCTCCAACCACCCCGAGGCCATCCGCCGCATGGGTGTCATCGCCTGCAACGGCATGATCGAGGCCGACATCTACGGCAACGTGAACTCCACCCACATCATGGGCTCGCGGATGCAGAACGGCATCGGCGGCTCGGGCGATTTCACCCGCAACGGCTACTTCGCCGCCTTCGTCACCCCGTCGACGGCCAAGGGCGGCGCCATCTCGGCCATCGTCCCGATGGTGAGCCACGTCGACCACACGGAGCACGATGTCGACGTCATCATCACCGAGCAGGGTCTCGCCGACCTGCGGGGGCTCGCCCCGCGCCAGCGCGCGAACGTCATCATCGAGAACTGCGCGCACCCGGACTTCAAGGAGCCGCTGCGCGAGTACGTCAAGCTCGCCGCCACGAAGGCCAACGGTCAACACACCCCGCACGACCTGGCCTCGGCGCTCAACTGGCACATCCGGTTCCTCGAGACCGGCTCCATGAAGGCCTGACGACGTCACGACGGGTGGTGTTCCGGGAGACCGGGGCACCACCCGTTTCGTGTGTCGCCGTCAGGAACCGAGCGCGTAGGTGCGGTGCCGTCGCCACGCGCCGGTGCCGGGCGGTGGCCCGGACCACAGCTCCACCGTCGTGCAGCGTTGGACGATGGGCAGGTGCTTGAGCACCCGCACCTCCGCGGCCTTGAGGGCCTCGAGCGGGGCACGCTTGCCGATCGTGACGTGTGGGATCGCCCGTTCCGGGACGGCCCCGAAGGCGGGATGATCCGGGAAGAGGTCACGGATGCGGGTCACCAGATTGTTGAGGATCACCGGGTCCGTGGGTGGCAGGTAGACGGAATCCGTACCGAACCACGCGGTGGTCGAGAACTCCAGCTGGAATCTCCCGAAATCCCGCAGCACCTGGTTGAGCTGATCGTCCTGCTCCACCGACAACCTGGTGGTGAAGGGGTAGAGCAGGTTCAGGTGAGCGGGCACCCCGTCCGCGGCCGATGGGTCGAGGGCCATGCGGATGTCGTGCAGGGCCGGCTCCAGATCGGCACAATTCAGCATCAGTGCTGACTGCCGGAGCACAACGTAGGGCTCAGGCGGGGATTCCATGGGGACATTGTAAGGCCTTGCCCCCTCGACCCGGCGGGGCGACGTACCGATGACGGGGGAAGTCGATGTGGCCGATTTCATGATGGGTGCCAGACTTCACCTGTGAGCATTCGTGATTTCCTTGCAGACATCGAGGAGGAGCTGATCGCTCTGCGCCGTGATCTCCACCAGATCCCGGAGGTGGGGCTCCAGCTTCCTCGGACCCAGGCCAGGATCCTGGCCGCGCTGGAGGGTCTCCCCCTGGAGATCACCCTCGGGAGGAAGGTGAGCAGCATCGTCGCGGTCCTGCGCGGCACCGCCCCGGGCGACGGGGAACGCCCCGTTGTCCTCCTCCGTGGCGACATGGACGCCCTCCCGGTGCGGGAGCTGTCCGGCGAGCCCTTCGCCGCCACCAACGGCAACATGCACGCCTGCGGCCACGATCTCCACATGGCGCTGCTCGTCGGCGCGGTCCGGGCGCTGTGTGAGCACCGGGACCGGCTCGCGGGCGATGTCATCTTCCAGTTCCAGCCCGGCGAGGAGGGGGTCGACGGCTGCCGATACATGTTGGAGGAGGGGCTCCTCGACGTGGCCGGACGCCGACCGGTCGCGGCCTGGGCGATCCACGTCTGGTCCGCGATGGATCCGTGCGGGGTGTTCTCCACCAAACCCGGCACCGTCATGGCCTCCTCCGATGAGTTCCGGGTGAAGGTGCTCGGCCGCGGCGGCCACGGCTCCGCCCCGCAGCGGGCCGCCGATCCGGTGGCCCCGATGGCGGCGATGATCTCCGCCACCCACGACGTCGTGACGCGTCGTTTCGACGTGTTCGACCCGGTGGTGGTGACGGTCGGTCGGGTCGCGGCGGGCACCGCCCACAACGTCATCCCGGAGCACGCCGAGTTCGACGGCACCTTCCGGGCCTTCTCCGACGAGGCCCGCGCCCGGGTGGCCGACCTGCTGCCCCGGCTGTTCCACGGCATCGCCGCCGCCCACGGCGTCGAGGTGGACTACGAACGGGTGGAGCAGTACCCCGTGACCGTCAACGACGACGCCGAGACCGAGAACGTCGCCCGGGTGGTCGCCGACCTGTTCGGGGCCGACCGGCACGTCCGTTGGGAGCATCCGCTGTCGGCGGCGGAGGACTTCTCCCGCATCCTGCAGGCCGCCCCGGGCTGCTTCATCGGGCTGAGCGCCTGCCCCCCGGACCTGAACCCGGCGACCGCCCCCATGAACCACTCCGCCCACGCCCGTTTCGACGACCGGGTCGTCGCGGACGGAGCGGCCCTCCTCGCGGAGCTCGCCGCGAGGAGGATCGCCCCCGCCGGGCGGTAGGCTGAACCACGATGACCACCCCGATGCCCCCGGCCCCACCCAAGCAGATCGCGACGCTGCCCCCGCTCCCCGCCAGCAACGGGGCGGTGGCAATGTCGCCCCGCACGGGCGAACCCACCCGCCCCTGGACCGTCACGGTGGCGCTGGTCGTGATGTGTGTGGCGGCCGCCGTCGTCGCCGTCGTCTACGGCAGGCACTGGTGGCTGGCGGTGCACCCGGCGTCGTACCCGACGTCGGCGCAGCTGGTCGAATGGGTGGCCCCCGACCCGGGCAAGTGGCTGTCCCTCACCCTCGAGGGGGTGCTCGCCCTCGTCGCGTTCCTGGCGGCCGGGGCCTGCGGTTGGGCCGGATTCCAGGGCTGGAACGGCTGGTCCTTCTCCCGGTGGGCGGGGATCACCGCCATCGCCCTCACCGGGGTGGCGACGGCGGTGTTCAGCATCCACGGGCTCGTCGCGGTGGTCCTGGCGGTGGTGTCGACGCTGCTGCTGATGCTGCCCGCGAGCATTCGGTTCTTCCACGGCTTCGACGCCCACCGCAGGGTTCCGGAGACGGGCTGGAGGCGCCCGCCCCGGATCCACTACGGTCGGCTGCCGAGGTTCCGCTGACCTCCGTCAGGCGGGGGTGACGTCGCCGCTCGGCCACTCCTTGGCGATGTACTCCTTGACCTCAGGGCTGTGGAGCAACTCGTCCAGCTTCTCCACACCCGGCTTGGCGTCACCGGTGCGCCACACGAGGACGTTGGCGTAGGGGTTGCCGGCCACCTCCTCGACGATGAGCGCACCCTCGGTGGTGAGACCCGCCGTGAGGATGAAGTTGCCGTTGATGACGGCGAGGTCGATGGCGGGGTCGTCCTTGAGCTGGACGATGATCTCCGGCTGGTTCTCCTCGAAGGTCAACCCGCGCGGGTTCTGCTCGGCGGTCAGCGAGAGGGCGGAGGTGCCCTCCGTGATGTTCTGCAGCAACCCGCCCTTCTCCAGCAGCTTCAGGGCCCGGTACTGGTTGGAGACGTCGTTGGTGATGGCGACCTTCGCGCCGTCGGGGACCTCCGCGACGCTGCCGAACTTCGACGAGAACACGGCGTAGGGCTCGATGTGGACGCCCTCCCCGTGGGTGAAGTCGTAGCCCTTGTCCTTCTCCTCGGACTCGAGGTAGGGCAGGTGCTGGAAGAAGTTCGCGTCGAGGGTGCCGTCGGCGAGGCTGGAGTTCGGCAGGACGTAATCGTCAAACTCCCGGATCTCGATCCTGAGGCCGGCGTCGGCGGCCAGGTTGTCGCGGACGAACTCCAGGATCTTCGCGTGGGGAACCGGGCTGGCCCCCACGACGATGGTCGAGGTCTCTCCCCCGCCGGACTCGGCCGTTCCACCGTTGGTGGGGGACGGATCGGAGCCGCACGCGGTGAGGGCGAGGGTGGCTGCCAACGAGGCCGCCAGGAGGGACAGGTGCTTGCGCATGTCGGTGCCTTTCCGGGTCAACGACAAGTTGACCTCTCAGTTGGGGCGCGCCGCCCCGCTCAGCGATGGTCGACGCGCCGGATCACTGTATCCCCCAACGCCTGGATGGCCTGAACCATTCCCATGAGCAGCACGACGGTGATCGCCATGACGAGCGGCTCGAACCGCTGGTAGCCGTAGTTGTAGCCGAGCCGCCCCAGGCCACCACCGCCGATGAGCCCCGCCATGGCGGAGTAGCCGATGAGGGTGACGACGGTGGTCGTGACGCCCGCCACGAGGGCCGGGGCCGCCTCCGGCAGCAGCACCTTCGTGATGGTCTGGAACCGGGTGGAGCCCATGGCGTGGGCGGCGTCGATCTTGCCAGGGTGGACCTCACGCAGCGCCGACTCGACCAGCCTGGCGAAGAACGGCACCGCGGCGATCGTGAGGGAGACCGTCGCCGCGTAGGGGCCGACGGCGGTGCCGACCAGCCACTTCGTGAACGGGATGAGGCTGAGCATGAGGATGGCGTACGGCACCGAGCGGGTGATGTTGACCAGCCCGCTCAGGAGGAACGAGGCGACGGGGTTGGCGGCCATGGCGCCGCGCTGCGTGGTGAACAGGACCACGCCGAGCGGCAGGCCGAGCAGCACCGTCGCGACCGCGGAGATCCCCACCATGGCGAGGGTCTCGACGATGGCGGGGCCGAGGGCCTTGAGGAGGGCGGCGGTGGTGATGTCGAGGAGGGTCATCGTGCTTCCCCGTTCAACTCGGCGGCTGGGGTGAGACGGGCGTCGGCGCCGAGGCTGCGCAGGTAGTCGACGACCGCGTGGGGGTCGGTTCCGGTGGGGACGAGGAGCCTGAGGTGGCTGAACGTCACCCCGGCGAGGTGCTCGACGCTGCCCGCGACGATCGCGAGGGTGGCGCCGACGTGCTTCGAGGTGAGGGCGACGACCGGCTGGTCGGCGTTGCTGCCGGAGGCGAGCACGTCGACGAGCACCCCGGCGGCCTCGTCGGCGGGGTCGTGGGCGGGGATGCCGAGCAGGGCCTGCGACAGCCTGCCGTCCAGGGTGCGGATCACGTCGGTCAACGGGCCGGATTCGACGATCCTTCCGGCCTCGAGGAGGGAGACCGCGTCGCAGATGCGTTTGACGACGTGCATCTCGTGGGTGATGACGAGGACCGCGAGGTCGAGGCGGCGCCGGAGGTCGTCGATGAGGTCGAGGATCTCGTCGGTGGTGCGGGGGTCGAGGGCCGAGGTGGGTTCGTCGCACAGCAGCACCGACGGCTCGGTGGCCAGGGCCCGCGCGATCCCGACCCGCTGCCGCTGCCCCCCGGAGAGCTGGGCCGGGTGGGCGCGCCCGGCGTCGGCGAGCCCCACCAGGCCGAGGAGGTCGGCGGCGCGGCGGCGCGCCTCCGAACGGGCCACGCCCTGGATCTCGAGGGGGTAGGCGACGTTGTCGACGATGGTGCGGGAGTCGAAGAGGTTGGCGTGCTGGAAGACGACCCCGAGGCGGCGGCGCATGGCGCGCAACTCGATGTTGCTGGCGGAGGTGAGGGTCCTGCCCTCGATGCTGATGGTGCCGCTCGTGGGTCGGTCGAGCATCGCCAGGCAGCGCACGAGGGTGGACTTCCCGGCCCCGGAGTGGCCGATGATGCCGTGGATGCTCCCGGCTGGGACCGTGAGGGTGACGCCGTCGAGGGCGCGCACCTCCCGGTCGGGTTGGGTGTAGACCTTGCGCAGGTCCTGGACGGTGATCACGGCGGCTCCAGAGGTCGTCGACGGTGGGGGTCCGGAAGGGACAACCAGGACCGTCCGGAGATTATTCCGGCTCAGAGTGCCGAGCGCACCGCCGTGGCCACCTTCTGGAACCGCTTCTCGTCGAGGATGGCGCCGATGCGTCGGACCTTGTCCGGGTGCACCCGGATGATCCGGTTGACGCGGACCTCGCTGGGGCGTCCCTTGTCATCCCACGGTCCCACCCCGATGTCCACCCATTTCCGGCCCTGCCTGGCCTCCTGACGCTTGTCGAGGTCGTGGTCCTGGGAGGTCAGCTGGAGTCCCAGCAGCCAGCCGCGGTCGCGGCCGATGAGGAGCACCGGGCGGTCCTTGCCGCGGGTGTGGTCCTCCTCGTACGGGACCCAGGTCCACACGATCTCCCCCGGGTCGGCGTCGCCGTCGTCGGAGGGGCGGTAGGTGATCCTCGGGGTGCCGCGGAAGTCGCCGGGGTAGGTCGCAGACGACGACGGGGTGCGACGGCGGCGTCTCCGGTCCTGGGTGGCCCCGGATGCCGCCCCCTTGAGGAAGGAGTTGAGCAGGTCGCGGGCGATGCGGCCGAGGTTCCCGGAGAGCCACTTGTTCATGGCTTCACCCTAACGCCCGTCGCGGGATGGACGGGGTGAGGACATAAGAGAGCCCGTCCTCGCCCGATGGGGGGGTGCGGGCGAAGACGGGCTTCCTTGGGCTCCGGTTGCCCGGAGCAGTCCTTCCGCGAGCAACTCCAGCTTGGGGGGATTTGGGTCGCTTCCTGCGTTCTGGACGGTCTAAATGTAACCGACTTTCGCGAAGATGCAAAACGGGAACTGGCCAAGAGTAAACATCGTTAAACGTCCTGCCCAAAAGGAGGACTGTCCGAAAGTTATCCACATTCATCGTCCCTGCTCAGCCCCTGCTCAGCGCTCCGCCAGCTCCCGATTCTGGTACTCCGGAAGCAACAACGACGCTCCCATCGCGAGGGCGAACATCGCACCGAAAACCACGAAAAGACCCACCATCCCGAGATCCTCCCTGAGACGCAGCACCAGGAGCGGAGCGAGCAACGCGGCAAGACGACCGAAAGCGGTCGCCGCACCCGACCCGCTCGCCCGCATCGCCGTCGGGTACACCTCGGGGGTCATCGCGTAGAGCGCACCCCAGGCACCGAGGTTGAAGAAGGACAGCACACAGCCCGCCGCCAGGGCGACGGCCCCGGCACTCCAGCCGGTCGCCGTCGCGATCTGCGGCGCGAAGCCGAACAGCAGCGCCCCCACCGCGGAACCGCCGAGGAAGGAGACCAGGGTGGGGCGCCGCCCCCACACCTCGACGAGGATCGCCGCGGCGACGTAGCCGGGGAACTGCGCGAGGGTCATCCACAGGACGAAGCCGAAGGACTGCACCATCGACATCCCCTGCTTGGTGAGCAGCGTCGGCAGCCAGATGAAGGCGCCGTAGTAGGCGAAGTTGATGCCGAACCAGGTGAGCCACAGCCCGATCGTCCGGGCGCGGAACCGGACGTCGAAGAGGGTCCGCCACGGCACCCTCGGCGCGGGTTCCGGCGTCGCCGTCGTCGCCGGGGTCCCGATGCCGGCCTCCCGCTCCAGGTCCGCGACGATCCGCTCCGCCTCGTCGGTGCGCCCCGTGGCGACGAGGAACCTCACCGATTCGGGGAGACCAAAACGCACGACGAGGGAGTACAGGGCCGGCAGCGCACCGAGGGCCAGCGCCCACCGCCACCCGTCGGCCACCGCGGGGACGAGGAAGTAGCCGAGGACGGCGGCCAGCAGCCACCCGACCGCCCAGAACGACTCCAGGATCACCACCACGCGGCCACGGATGCGGCGGGGCGCGTACTCCGAGACCAGGGTCGACGCGACGGGCAGTTCGGCCCCGAGCCCCAGCCCCACGACGAAGCGGAGGACGATGAGCGCCGCGACGCTCCCGGCGAGCGCGGAGGCCCCCGTCGCGAGTCCGTAGACCAGCAGTGTGAGGGCGAACACCTGTCGGCGACCGATCCGGTCGGCGAGGAGGCCGCCGAGGGACGCCCCGAGCGCCATCCCGAGGAAACCCGCCGAGGCGAGGAGGGACAGCTCCGCGTCCCCCAGGGACCACTCCTTCGCCAGCGCGGCGACGACGAAGGCGATGAGCCCGATGTCCATGGCGTCGAGGGCCCACCCGACCCCGGAACCCAGCAGCATGCGGGAGTGTCGCCGGGTCCAGGGCAGCCGGTCCAGGCGCTGCGTGTGCGTCAGTGACATGGCCGGATTGTCGCATCACCCCGTCGCCCCGGTGCACCGTCGGCGCCGCCTCGGACACTGGCATGATGTCCCCATGTCTGATGCACCCCTGACCGGCCTCGTCGTCCTCGTGGATCCCGCTCCCCTCAGCACGCTGGTCGGGGTGGTGGAGGTCCTGGTGCAGGAGGGGGCCGCGAACATCTCCTTGTCGGCGGAGGACGGCGCCCTGGAGCCGATGCTCGGCATGTACGGGGCACGCACCCGTATCGGGTGCCACGGTCCGCTCCCGGACGTCATGGCGGCGATGGGGATGGGCGCCCAGTTCCTCCTGCCCGATGACCTCGACGAGCCGTCGGCACGGGCGGCGAGGGAACGTGGCGTCGCCTGCTACGGCATGGCGATGACCCCGACGGAGGTGCGGCGGGCCCTGGAACTCCCCGTCGACGGCGTGCAGCTGTTCCCCGCCGACGTGACGGGCCCGCTCATGGCGGATCGGCTGCGGAGCATCGGGCTGATCGAGCACGTCATCCCCAGGGGCGGCGTCGTCGCGTACTCGGCGAAGCAGTGGCTCAAGGCGGGGGCGCCCGCGGTGTGCGCCGACTCGGCTCTCCTGGCGGACGCCCTCACCGGGGGTGATCTGGCGGCACTGCGCGAGCGGTACCGGAACTACGTCGGCTGACGCCGGGGATCAGAGCGCGGCGCGGCGCGGGAGGGCCTGACCGCGGACGTCGGTGGACTCGACGTCACTCTCGGGCGCGATGGCGTGGCCGGGAGCGGGTCGGGAGGAGACGGTCTCGTCGTCGCGGAACCACGACGGCGGCATCGTCCTGACCGTGGGGGGCGGGGCGAACGCGGACGCGGACTCACCCAGCGGGCTCATCCCGGCGTCGTGATCCATGGGGCGGTCCCCGTCGAGGGCCCCCTCGGCCCAGGCGTCGGCCTGCTCGAGCTCGGCGTCCTCCGGCTCGCCGATGAGACCGACCTCGCCGTTGTCGGCCGGGGTGCGCTTGGGGCGCATGGCCGTCGCGATGAGCGCCAGCCCGGTCCCGGTGGCCAGCACGACGCCGATGAGGATGGCCCAGGTACCGAGGTTCGAGCCGGAATCGGACGTGGCGGTCGCGGGGGCCGCTGCCGCGTCGGTGCTGGTCGCCGTGGGACTCGCCTCAGGCGATGCCGATGCCGATGGGGCGGCCGCGGATTCGGGGGCGGCGGCGGTCTGCTCCTCGGCGGGAGCCCCGCTGGCCGATGTGGATGGGGCCTCGATCGTGATTGTGGCCTCGGCGTTGGACGGCCTCAGGGCCTGACTGCCCGGGAAGGCCACGCCGATCGTGACGGCCCCGGGGGCGAGATCCAGCGGGAGCTCGACGAAGGAGGAGAAGGTGCCGTCCCCGTCGGTGAGGGTGCTCGCGGCGGCCTGCTCCTGGCCGCCGACGCTGACGACGACGGATCCGCTGGCGATGGCCTTGCCGTCGTGCGTCGACAGACTGCCGTTCAGGGTGATGGTTTCCCCCGGCACCGCCGAGCTCGTGGACAGGCTGAGGGTCAGCACCGTCTCCTGGACGCCGTCGTCGGCCACGACCCCGTTGGCCGCAGCGCCCCCACCGCGGTAGTCGATGGCGTGACTGGCGGAGGATGCCGCATGGATGCCATCTCCCTCGAAGGCGAGCCTCACCTCCTGAACCCCTCTGCGGGATTCCTCGGGGATGACGAAGGTCAGCGCGAAGGACCCGTCGCCCTGCGTGGTGACGGTGCCGAGCGGCGCCCCCGCCGCGATCGCGGAAATGGTGGCGCCCGGGATCGCGTTGCCCGAGGAATCCACCAGCTGCCCGGCGATCCGAACCTCACCGTTGTCCACCGCGTCGAAGCGCGTGATCAGAGTTGTCTCGATGCCGTCGGCACGGGCGACCCCGGGGTGAAGGAAGGCCAGGAGGAGGCTCAGCAGCAAGCCAACCGCCATTTGGCTGGCCCGCAACGTCTTTCTGCTCATCCGTTTTCCTTAAGAAGAGGGGGACCTAGGAAGCGTACCGGCTGCTGAGCAACGTGTCACCCGAAAGGCCAGCATCCACGAGCCCTCCACCGAGAGCTCCCCACATGATGCAGCGAAACTCGTAGTGAAAGGCAAGTTGTACGTTTGGGGGACGCAGCCCACTTGAGATGACCCCCCGTCGCAACTATTCTGAGAGAAGTTCAGCTATTTCTCAAGATGCGAATGAGGGACATGGTCAAGGCACGACGGGCAGCACTCGAGGACGACATCCTCGAGGCCACGACAGTTGACACCGCCCCCCGACGCGGTGCGATTCAGGAAGTCGAGAGCGGCATCACGGGTGCTCGTGGTCGCCTCGTCACGCGCCTCATCGCACCCCTCGCCCTCACGGGCATCGTCGTCGCGGGTGCTGTCACCCTCAACCGGGAGGACAGCTCCTCGGTGGTCGCGGATCCGGTCCTGGAGACCGCCGACCTCGGGTTGAGCCGCAACCTGGCCCGCCAGGAGTTGGCGGCGCCGTCGGTGACCCCCTCCCCCACCGCGGAGGAGACCGGCCCCGTTGATCCGCTGCCGACCGCGGCGGCACCGGAGGCCACGGAGTCGGCGACGCCGGAGGCGACGGCTGAACCCACCGAGACCCCTTCCCCCGAGGCCACCGAGACCACGGAGCCCGCGCAGGAGGAGAAGGCTCCCGAGGCCGAGCCCAGCAAGAGCGCCGAGCCGAAGGCGGAGCTGCCTGCGCTGGGCAACGAGGCCGGCACGATGTTCACCACGAAGTCGGTCAACGTCCGCACCGGCCCTGGCGTCGACCATGACGTGCGCGTCACCCTGAAGGCCGCCACCGAGGTGACCATCACGGACGTCACCCAGGACGGCTGGCAGCAGATCAACCACAAGGGTTCGGCGGGCTGGATCAAGGCCTCGTTCCTGGCGGCGGAGAAGCCTGAGGAGGAGACCGTCAGTCCCAGCACCTCGGGCGCCTCCTGCAACTCGGCCTCCGCGAAGAGCATCGAGTCGGGGCTCACGTCGAGGAGCGTGGGCGTGCTCCGCGCCGTCTGCGCGGCATTCCCGGACGTGAAGTCGTACGGCGGCTACCGTCCCGACAGTGGCTACCACGGCAAGGGCCGGGCCATCGACGTCATGATCTCCGGCGAGGCGGGCTGGGAGATCGCAAGGTGGGCTCGCGCGAACGCGAAGGAGCTCGGCGTGATCGAGGTCATCTACTCGCAGCAGATCTGGACCACGCAGCGCGCATCCGAGGGCTGGCGCTCGATGTCGGACCGGGGCTCGAGGACGGCAAACCACTACGACCACGTGCATATCAGTGTTGCAGGCTGAGAAGCCTGCAACACTGATCCCCCTCCCACACTGATCCAACACCGCGTCGCGGGCTGACAAGCCCGCGCTCCATCGTGCACGAACCGCCGCTTTGCTTCGTCGAGACCCCGATTGAAACGTTCCAAGCGAAACAGAACGGCGATTCGTGACCGTGGCGGGTTCGCCTGCCTTGACCCGGGTTCGCCTGTCCTGGGTGTGGCTCGCCTGCCTTGTCGGCGGCTCGCCTGTCTTGTTCGGCAGGCGTTTTGAAAGAAGGCAGGCGTTTCCGATCCAAGGCAGGCGAACCCGTCGTAAGGCAGGCGAATCAGTGGGGTGAGGCGTGACGGGCCGCGCGTCGGAGCCACCGTGGCGGGCCCCGCATCATCGAGTCGGTGCGAGGTCATAGGCTTGGCACCATGATGAAGCCGGTTGATGCCACCACCACTGCCGCGTGGGACGAACTCGATGACCTCGCGGACAACGCCGAACTCGATCTGCGTGAGGCTTTCGCCGCGGATCCGGATCGCGCCCAGCGGTTCACCCGCGATGTCGCCGACCTCCACGTCGACCTGTCGAAGAACCTCATCAATGACGATGTGCTCGCCGCACTGCTGCGGCTGGCGGAGCAGACCGACGTGGCGGGGCGACGGGATGCGATGTTCGCCGGTGACCACATCAACGTCACCGAGGACCGCGCCGTCCTCCACACGGCCCTGCGTCTACCCCGTGACCGGACGCTCGAGGTCGACGGCCAGGACGTCGTGCACGACGTCCACGAGGTGCTGGACCGCATGTACGCGTTCGCGGAGAAGGTCCGTTCCGGCGAGTGGGTGGGCGTGACCGGCAAGCGGATCGAGACGGTGGTCAACATCGGCATCGGCGGCTCCGATCTGGGCCCCGTCATGGTCTACGAGGCACTCCTGCCCTACAAGCAGGACGGCCTGGAGTGCCGCTTCATCTCGAACATCGACCCCACCGACGCACACGTCAAGACCGCCGACCTGGACCCGGAGACGACGCTGTTCATCGTCGCCTCGAAGACCTTCACCACCCTGGAGACCCTGACCAACGCCCGGATGGCCCGCACATGGCTGCTCGACGGCCTCGTCGCAGCCGGGGCCATCGAGGACACCGACGAGGCACGCCGCAGCGCCGTCGCCTCCCACTTCGTCGCCGTCTCGACGGCGCTGGACAAGGTGGCGGAGTTCGGCATCGACCCGGTCAACGCGTTCGGCTTCTGGAACTGGGTGGGCGGCCGCTACTCGGTGGACTCCGCGGTCGGTCTCCCCATCGCCATCGCCATCGGACCGGACGGCTTCCGCGACTTCCTGGCCGGGTTCCACGCAGTCGACGAGCACTTCCTCACGGCCGAACCGCAGCAGAATGTGCCGCTGCTCATGGGGCTCATCAACATCTGGTACGTCAACTTCCTCGGCGCGACATCCCACGCCGTGCTGCCGTACGCGCAGTACCTGCACCGGTTCGCCGCCTACCTGCAGCAGCTCACGATGGAGTCCAACGGCAAGTCGGTGCGCTGGGACGGCTCCCCGGTGACCTGCGAGACCGGGGAGGTGTTCTGGGGGGAGCCCGGCACGAACGGGCAGCACGCGTTCTACCAGCTGCTGCACCAGGGCACGCAGCTCATCCCCGCCGACTTCATCGCCGTGGCGAACCCCGCCCACCCCGTCCAGGACGGCGACGTGGATGTCCACGGCATGTTCCTGGCCAACTTCTTCGCCCAGACCGCGGCGCTGGCTTTCGGGAAGACCGAGGAGGAGGTGCGGGCCGAGGGCACCCCTGAGGAGATCGTCCCGGCGCGGGTGTTCTCCGGGAACCGACCCACCACCTCCATCATGGCCCCGGCCCTCACCCCGTCGGTGGTGGGCCAACTCATCGCCCTGTACGAGCACATCACGTTCGTGCAGGGGATCGTGTGGGGCATCGACAGCTTCGACCAGTGGGGCGTCGAGCTGGGGAAGAAGCTGGCCCTGGAGATCGCACCGGCCCTCTTCGGCGACGACGAGGCGCTGCAGCGTCAGGACTCCTCCACCCGGGCGCTCGTCACCTGGTACCGGGAGAACCGCTACCGTTGACGCATGCCTGAGAAACCGTCGCGCCCGCGCCGCCGTCGTCTGGAGGTCGCGGTCGCGACGGCTCTGGCGTTCCTGTTCGTCCCTATCCTGTCCGGGGCGACGCACGCCGCCGTCGCGTCGGCAGGGCGGCTCCACGGCGCCACCGACGACGACATCCCGACCCGCGACGTGCTCCTGGTTCTGGGTGCCCACGCCGAGCCCGGCCGCCCGAGCCGATTCCTCCAGGCCCGACTCGACCTCGCCGTCGACCTGTTCAACGCCGGTCGGGGCAGGGTCATCATCGTCAGCGGCGCCAACACCGAGGCCAGCAACCACGAGACCCAGGTGATGGAGGACTACCTCATCGGGCGTGGCATCCCCCGGAACCGGATCATCCAGGACGGTGCGGGCTTCGACACCTATGACTCGTGCATGCGTGCCCGGGACGTGTT
Source organism: Arachnia propionica (assembly GCF_003932785.1). Taxonomy (GTDB): domain Bacteria; phylum Actinomycetota; class Actinomycetes; order Propionibacteriales; family Propionibacteriaceae; genus Arachnia; species Arachnia propionica_B. The sequence continues at coordinate 32,695 of NZ_RQYT01000022.1, forward strand.
CGGGGTGCGGGAGCTGACCCTGGTGTCGCAGATGTACCACCTCCAGCGGGCCGTGGCGACCTGCCGGGCCCTCGGGGTGGATGCGATCGGCGTGGGGGACGTGACGGCCAAGCGATGGCCGAGCCACCACATCAAGGCGGAGCTGCGGGAGTACTTGGCGGTGGTGAAGATGCAGCTTGACCTGTTGCGGGGAGCCAAGGCCACCGAATCGGAGCCCAGCGACGCTGTGCAGATCGCGTTGGAGTCCTGACCAGCGGCGGAAACAGAAAACCCCTGTCTGAGACAGGGGGCTGTGGCCAGGGCCGGGGTCGAACCGGCGACCTTTCACTTTTCAGGCGAACGCTGCTACCAACTGAGCTACCTGGCCAGTAGGGCTGGACGCCCAGCGACCCCGACGGGACTCGAACCCGCGACCTCCGCCGTGACAGGGCGGCGCGCTAACCAACTGCGCCACGGGGCCAATTTCTTGACCTGCCGGCTTGCACCGGCCCGGGTAACTCTAGCGATCTCTTCCCGATTTGTGAAATCGGGCGTTTGTCGCTGTCAGCGACCCGTTGGGCGGGACCTGACGGCGCCCGCCTCGCATCCCCAACGGGATTCGAACCCGTGCTGCCGCCGTGAAAGGGCGGAGTCCTAGGCCGCTAGACGATGGGGACCGGACCCGACAAGGATAGAGGGACCAACGCCTCTCAGCAAACTCGGCCGGAGGATGTCTGGGCCGTAAGTTTGATGCCATGACTCTGCAGCCCGTGACCCTGCCCGGAAACCATGTCCAACTCGTCCCACTAGACCCCGACCATCACGACGGCCTGTGCGACGCCGTCCGGGACGGGGAGCTGTGGCGGCTCTGGTTCACCCGGGTCCCCGCCCCCGAGGCGATGGCCGACGAGATCCAAAGAAGGCTGGGGCTCCAGGAACACGGCTCCATGCTCCCGTTCACGATCATGGTGGGCAACGAGGTGGCCGGGATGACCACCTACTGCAACATCGATACGCCGAACAAGGTCCTGGAGGTGGGGTACACCTTCATCGCACGCCGGTTCCAGGGCAGCCACGTCAACCCGGAGATGAAACTCCTCATGCTTGAGTACGCCTTCGAAGCACTCGGGCAGAACCGGGTCGAGTTGCGCACCCACTCGATGAACCGGCACTCACGCTCAGCCATCGAGAAGCTGGGGGCCACGCTCGACGGGATCCTACGGCGACACACGATTCTCCCGAACGGAACGGTGCGCGACACCTGCGTCTACTCGATCCTCGACCACGAGTGGCCGACGGTCAGGGCTGGTCTGGAGTTCCGGCTGCAGCAGCCACCTCGGAGACGGTAGCCTCGACCCCAGGAACCCCAGGAGGCACCCATGTCCGTCGTCGTGGCCGGATCACTCAACGTCGATCTCCACCTGCACCTCGACCGCCACCCCCACCCCGGGGAAACCCTCCTCGCCTCCGGAGGCACCCTCTCCCCCGGCGGCAAGGGCGCCAACCAGGCCTGCGCCGCAGCCCTGGCCGGGGCGACGGTCACGTTGCTCGGCGCCGTCGGCGACGACGACGCCAGCCAGACCGCCCTTTCCCTGCTCCGCGGCGCCGGGGTGGACCTCAGCCACGTCGCCCGGGTCCCGGGGCCGACGGGACTGGCCGTGGTCTCCGTGGACGCCCGGGGCGAGAACACCGTCGTGGTGGTGCCGGGCGCGAACGCGGAGGTGACGGCCGAGACGGTCGCGGGCTGGGCCCCGATCCTCGCCGCCGCCCCCATCGTCGTGTCCCAGGGTGAACTGTCCAGGGCCGCGACCGAGGCCGTCGCCCACGCCGCGACGGGGCGGTGGCTGCTCAACCTGGCCCCGGTCATCGACCTGGACCCGGACGTCATCCGACGCGCCGATCCCCTCGTCGTCAACGAGCACGAGGCGCAGGCCGCCCTCAGCCAGCTCGGCGGGCCTGCCGTCGACGAGCCGGAGGTCCTCGTCGCGGAGTTGCGGCGGGCGGGACTCGCCTCGGTGGTGCTCACCCTGGGCGCGGCGGGCGCCATTGTCGCTGACGGGGCGGGCACCGAGCACGTGCCGAGCCCGACGGTGCACGCCGTCGACACCGTCGGCGCCGGCGACGCCTTCACAGGGGCCCTGGCCGCTCGCCTGGCCGAGGGGTCCACCCTCGTCGAGGCGGCCCGGTACGCGGCACGGTTCGCCGCCCACACCGTCCAGTTCGAGGGGGCCCAGACCTCCTACCCGGCCCCGGGAACCGAGCTCCCGCAGGTGTGACCGATGCCCCGTTCCGCCCCCACGCCGATGTGTCCCCTCAGGCCGGACACCCCGTGCGGCCTGTGCGTCCCCGGGGCGGACGGACCGCACAACTGTCAGACGGTCCGGCTTGTCATGGACGACCCCGACCTCAGGAGCATGTGGCGAGAGCAGCGGGTCAGCGCGCGTAGGCAGCCAGCCAGCGCTCCACCTCGGCCAGATAACGGGCGCGGGGCTCCTTGGCCGACAGCATGAGGTCGTGCTTGCCGCCGTCGATCCGCACGAGGGTGATGTGGTTACCGAGCATCGGGGCCCTCGCGGCGAGGGAGTCCACGTCGAGGACGACGTCAGCCTCCTTCAACTCCTCGCTCCAGGTCCGGTTGAAGTCCGAGCGGGCGCTGATGGCCATGAGGATCGGAACGTCGATTCCCAACCCGGCGGCCACCCTCGCCTGCCCCCGCATGATCGCGGTCCCCCATCCCACCCGCGGCAGGAACGCCGGGTCACCCTTGAGGTTGAGGTTGTAGTCCCACTCGCCGTCCTCGTGGATGGAGATGGAGCGACGGTAGAAGCCGGGATCGGACACCGCGAGGGCGCGCGTCGGGGACACCGCTCCCACGGCCCCGAAGGCGGCCGAGAGCGCGGGTCGCCACATCCCGTTGGAGCTGAGCTCCAGCCACGGCGAGTTCAGGATGAGTCCCTTCGCCACGTCCGGCCGCTCGGCCAGGTACAGCGCCGCGATGAGACCACCCGTGGAGTGCGCCATGAAGACGATCTCCTCCGCCGTGCCGCGGATGATCTCGACGGCACGGTCAAGCTCCTCGAAGTACTCGGCGAGGTCCGGGGTGTACCCGGCGAGCTGCCCGGTGCGCAGCGACCTGCCGTAGCGGCGGAGGTCCAGCGCGAAGAAGTCGTACCCGAACGAGTCGACGGCATCCGCCAACTCGACCTGGAAGAAGTAGTCGTTCCAGCCGTGGAGGTACAGCAGCGCCCTGGCCCGGGTTGGCTCACGCCGACGCACCAGCGTCGCCACCACGTCCTGTTCGGGCTCGCCCGGGTAGTGGGCGGCGTCGTCAAGGACGAGCGTCAGCTCCTGGAATCCCTCGAGCTCCGAGTCGGGGACCCACACCGACGTCGGGTCAGGGACGGTCGTCGTCGGCAGAGCCGTCGTCCTCGAACTCCACGTCCGCGTCGTCGTTGTACTGCTCCGCGAGATCGGCATACGCATCGGGAATGTCGGACGAGGACCCTCGGTCGTTGTAGCTCTCGCCCCGAAGCTCTCGCTCGAGTGACGCGAAATCGGTCTCCACCGAGCGATACTTCAGATCGCGGGCCACCTTCGTCTGCTTCGCCTTTGCACGGCCGCGCCCCATATGGGTCGACCCCCTCGCTCAATCATCGCGGTTCACCGCGGAATCTGGTCAGTTGTCTCGTGGGCCCGAGAATACCGGAGTAACGCGAGGACCTCAAAGCACACGCGTTCGCATGCCCTAGGCTGAGCGCGTTGACTGCCTGAGACGACTAAGGAGACCCGATGGGCAAGATCATCTACACCCTCACCGACGAGGCCCCCCTGCTCGCCACCTACTCCCTGCTGCCCGTGATCCAGGCATACGGAAGGCTGGCCGGGGTGGACGTGGAGACGCGGGACATCTCCCTCGCCGGGCGCATCCTCGCCCAGTTCGCCGACAAGCTGCCCGCGGACCAGCAGGTCCCCGACGCGCTGACGGAGCTGGGCGAACTCGCCAGGACCCCCGAGGCCAACATCATCAAGCTGCCGAACATCTCCGCCTCCGTGCCCCAGCTCAAGGCGGCCATCGCCGAGCTGCAGGCCAAGGGCCACGCCCTGCCCGACTACCCGGAGGATCCGCAGAGCGACGAGGAGCGCGACATCCAGGCCCGCTACGACCGGGTCAAGGGCTCCGCGGTCAACCCGGTGCTGCGCGAGGGCAACTCCGACCGGCGCGCCCCCGAGTCCGTGAAGAACTACGCGAAGGCCAACCCGCACCGGATGGGCGCATGGACGCCGGAGTCCCGCACCAGCGTCGCCACGATGGCGGCCGACGACTTCCGCCACAACGAGCAGTCCGTCGTCCTGCCCGCCGACGACGTCCTGACCATCCGGCACGTCGCCGCCGACGGCACCGAGACCGTCCTCAAGTCCGGGCTGAAGGTGCAGGCCGGGGAGGTCGTCGACGCCACCGTCATGCGCGCGAAGGCCCTCGACGCCTTCCTCGCGGAACAGGTCCGGGCCGCCAAGGAGCAGGGCGTCCTGTTCTCCGTCCACCTCAAGGCCACCATGATGAAGGTCTCCGACCCGATCATCTTCGGTCACGTCATCAAGGCGTTCTTCGCCCCCGTCTTCGAGCGGTACGGCGCCGACCTCGACGCGGCCGGGCTGTCCGCCAACGACGGTCTGGGCGCGATCCTCGCCGGGCTGGAGCAGCTCGACAACGGCGCCGAGATCCGGGCCGCCTTCGACGCCGCCCTCGCCGACGGCCCCGCCCTGGCGATGGTCAACTCGGACAAGGGGATCACCAACCTCCACGTCCCCTCCGACGTCATCGTCGATGCCTCCATGCCCGCCATGATCCGCACCTCCGGGCACATGTGGGGGCCGGACGGCCAGGAGGCCGACACCCTCGCGGTGCTGCCCGACTCCTCCTATGCCGGGGTGTACCAGGCCGTCATCGACGACTGCAAGGCCCACGGCGCCTTCGATCCCCGCACGATGGGCACCGTCCCCAACGTCGGGCTCATGGCGCAGAAGGCGGAGGAGTACGGCTCCCACGACAAGACGTTCGAGATCGCGGAGGACGGCCGTGTCGAGGTCGTCAACCGGGCCGGCGAGGTCCTCATGGGGCACGACGTCTCGGCCGGTGACATCTGGCGCGCCTGCCAGGCCAAGGACGCACCGATCCGCGACTGGGTGAAGCTCGCCGTGACCCGCGCCCGCGCCACCGGCTGGCCCGCGGTGTTCTGGCTCGACGACGAGCGAGCACACGACCGCAACCTCAGGGCGAAGGTGGAGCAGTACCTGACCGAGCACGACACCGACGGGCTCGACATCCGGGTGCTGTCCCCCGTCGAGGCGACCCGGTTCTCGGTGGAACGGATCCGCAGGGGCGAGAACACGATCTCCGTCACCGGCAACGTGCTGCGCGACTACCTCACCGACCTGTTCCCCATCCTGGAGCTCGGCACGTCGGCGAAGATGCTGTCGATCGTGCCGCTCATGGCCGGTGGTGGCCTGTTCGAGACCGGCGCCGGCGGCTCCGCCCCGAAGCACGTGCAGCAGCTCGTCGCCGAGGACTACCTCCGCTGGGACTCGCTGGGCGAGTTCCTGGCGCTGGCGGCGTCGCTGGAACACCTCGCCGCGACCGAGGGCAACACGAAGGCCGCGGTGCTGGCCACCACCCTGGACCGGGCCAATGGCCGATTCCTCGTGACCGACAAGTCGCCGACGCGTCGTCTCGGCGGGATCGACAACCGCGGCTCGCACTACTGGCTGGCGCGTTACTGGGCCGAGGAGCTCGCCCAGCAGGATGAGGACGCGGAGCTCGCCCAGGCCTTCGCCCCCGTCGCGAAGGGCCTGGTCGACGGCGAGAAGGCCATCCTCGACGAGCTCATCGGCGTGCAGGGCAAGCCCGCCGACATCGGCGGGTACTACCGTCCCGACGAGGCGCTGACCTCGTCGGTGATGCGTCCGAGCTCCACCTTCAACCAGGTGATCGACCGGATCTGACCGGTTGCGCACCACGCGTGGGGCCGTCTCTCCTCAGGGCTGGGACGGCCCCACACGCCATCTGGATGACAGGGTTGAAGACGGCCTCCACTAGGCCCTGGACCCCCACCACCCCCCACCGTCCAAACGGATGACGTTGAGGCGTCAACAGCCCTTCCCCCAGTTGTTACATTGCACTCCTCGGAGGCTGGTTCGACAGGGACGCTTACCAGAGGGGGTCGGACAACCATGCACCATGCGATGCTCGTGGTCGCTTTCGTCGCCCTCGCACTCGTGTTCACCATGACCGAGCTCCACATCCGTCGGCGACTGCGGCAGTTCCGCCGGGTTCAGCTGTTCTGCTACAGCAGCTCCTACCTCGGCGCGATGGCCAACGCCTCGTGCCTGCTCCACGACCCCCCGGAGGCCTTCCGCCACTGGAGTGTCCTCCTCGGCGTCGCCTGCGTCGCCGTGCAGATCCTGCTCCTGATGAGGGGCTGGACCAGGTCCCGCCTGCCGATGCGGGCGCTTCCCGCGGAATCCACCCAATGAGCCCCCTCATGACGGCACTCGCCGTGGTGGCCCTGCCCGGCGTGCTGCTCGGATTCGTCCACTGGGTGTGGTACCCGTTCTCGGTCCTGTTCGAGTTCCGCCAGCACTCGCCGGGAGTGCTGTACCGGGGGGTGCGGGTCAGCGTCATCATCCCCGCCTACAACGAGGGGGTCGTGCTCCACGCATCCGTGGCCTCCGTCCTCGACAGCGGCTACTCCAACCTGCAGGTCATCGTCGTCAACGACGGCTCCACCGACAACACCTGGGAGATCATGCAGGCCTTCGCGGCCGACCCCCGGGTCGTGCTCATCAACAAACCCAACGGTGGCAAGGGGTCGGCCCTCAACGCGGGCATCGACGTCGCCGACGGTGAGGTGCTGCTGTTCGTCGACGCCGACGGACTGTTCACGAAGACCACCATCCCCAGGCTCCTCGCCGGGTTCCGGCACCACAACGTCGGAGCCGTGTGCGGCAACGACCAGCCGATCAACGTCACCGGTCCCCTGACCCGACTGCTGGCGCTCATGACCCACGTCGGCACCGGCCTCACCCGTCGCGCCCTCGCGTTGCTCGGGATCCTGCCGATCGTCTCCGGCAACTCGGGCGCCTTCCTCGCCCGGGTGGTGCGGGAGGTCGGCGGGTTCAGGACCGACACCCTCGGCGAGGATCTCGAACTGACATGGCGGGTCCAGTTCGCCGGGTACGACGTGGAGTTCGCCCCGCGGGCCCTCGTCCTCGCCGAGGTGCCCTCCACCCTGCGGGGCCTGTGGAAGCAGCGGGTCCGTTGGCAACGCGGCCTCATCCAGACCGCGCGCATCCACCGTCACCGCGCCCTGCGCCTGCCGCGCAGCCGGTTCGACTGGTACCTACCACTCAACCTGCTCTCCATGCTCATCGCCCCGGTGCTGCAGCTCATCGCCCTCGTCCTGTTCCTCGCCGTCCTCGCGACGGGGGAGCTCCGGATCGAGTCGTGGTGGGCGGCGGTGCTGCTGCTCGGCCTCGAGGTGACGCTCGGAGCGGCGGTGATCGCCCTGCTTCTCGACCGGGCATGGCACAACCTGCCCCTGCTCATCGTCCTTCCCCTGTGGCTCCCGTTGGGCCTGTTCCTCTCCGCCGCCACCGCACGCGCCATCTGGGCCGAGCTGCGGGGCACCGCGTCGACCTGGAACAAGCTGGAACGCACCGGCGTCCGCAACCGGACCGCCAAGGAGGAGCCGCTCGATTTCGAGGTGGGCATCGAACCACCCCCACAGTCTGGAGTCAACGCCCCAACTCCGCCCCTCACCGTTGCTCGTTGAAAGGAACACATCGTGTCGGACCCACTGGTGCATCTCACCCTGATATCCCTGCACATCCTCGCCGTGTTCCTGTACACACTGGGAAGGGTCAACCTGGCCCGCCGGATCAGCCACTACCGGCTGCTGAGTCGCTTCGCCTGCATCAGCGCCGGGGTCATGATCCCGGCCAACCTCGCCTGCCTGTCCACCCCCAGCGGGACCATCCACCCGTTGACACAGTCCTTCTCCATCGCCTCATTGCTGGCTCTCGCCGCCCTCACCTGGTACTTCCGGCACCCTTCCTGCAAACAGGACCCCTCGCGCGTCGTCCTGGCCATCGGCGCCCATCCCGACGACCTGGAGCTCGCCTGCTCCGGAACACTGGCCCGCCTGGTCGACCACGGCCACCGGGTCCACGCGCTGGTCATGACGCACGGAGCGATCGGCGGCGACCCGAGCATCAGGCCCGATGAGGCCCGCGACGGGGCACGTTTCCTCGGCCTGACCTCCTGCGACCTCCACGACCTGCCCGACACCCACCTCGCGGAGAGCAGCCACACCATGGTCTCCCTCATCGAGGCCGCCATCGCCCGGCACAACCCGCATCTCATTCTCACCCACTCCGCGAACGACCAGCACCAGGACCACGTCGCGGTGCACTGGGCGACGCGGCGGGCCGCGCGGAACCATCCGGCGATCATCTGCTACGAGTCCCCGTCGGCGACCCCCGCCTTCTGCCCCCACGCCTATGTCGACGTCTCCGGGTACCTCGACACGAAACAGATGGCGGTGGAACTCCACAAGGACCAGTCCGCCAAGCCCTACATGGCGAACTCCGTCCTACAGGGGATGGCGACGTTCCGCGGCAGGCAGGGACGCATGGACGACGCGGAGGGCTTCGAGGTCATCCGGCTGCCGCTGTTCGGGGGCATCCTGTGATCCGCGTCCTCGTCACCGGTGCCTGCGGACCCGCCGGACGGTCCCTGCTCGACCAGCTGTCCGCCCGCGGGGTGACCGCAGTCGGCTGCGACATGATGCCCGAGCCGCGGGCCGACGGCATCGAGGTCCTCGGTGTCCTGCCCGCCCGCGACCCCGGCTACCTCCAGGATCTGGACCAGCTGGTCCTCGCCCAGAACGCCACCCTCCTCATCCCCACCGTCCAGGAGGAACTCCCGATCGTCGCCGAGGACCCGCCGTTCCAGGCGCTGATCTCCTCGGAGGAGACGATACGGATCTGCGACGACAAGTGGCTCACCGGCCAGCACCTGGCAGCTGCCGGGGTTCCGGTGCCCGCCACCGTCCGCGCCGAGTCCGCACTGCCTGCCGACATCGCACCCCTCGGCCTACCCGTCCTCAGCAAGCCACGTGTCTCGCGCGGTGGCCGGGGCGTGGAACTCCACGACCAGCTCAACACGATCCCGAAGGAGCAAGGCGTGCTGCTGAGCGAGTTCGCGCCCGGCACCGAGTACTGCGTGCAGATGCTGCGGGGGCTCGGCCAGGACCTGTGCGTCGTGCTGGAGAAGACCGCGCTGCGGGAGGGACGTGTGGGCAATGCCGACGCGGTGCGTCGCGTCGAGGTGCCGGATGTGGCCGAGGTGGCGACGGCGGCCTGCGAGGCCTTGGGGATCCGTGGCCCGGCTGACCTCGACATCCGACGCCGCGATGACGGCACCCCGCTCGTCATCGAGGTCAACGCCCGGTTCGGGGCCCAGAGCGCCCACGCCCCGGAGATCATCGACGCGGTGCTCGCCTGGCACGTCGCCCGCAGGGCAGCGGCCGAGGTGTGACAGGGGCGCCCTCTGAGACGACCTCTAAACCAGTTCAGCCACGCCGTCGCCGTCGTGGTCCTCGATCCGGCCGAGGACCCAGGCGTCAATCCCCCGGTCGTTGAGGAGGGTCACGGCCCGGTCGACCTCGGTGTCGGGAAGCACCGCCACCATGCCGACCCCCATGTTGAGGGTGGCCTCGATGTCGGGCTGGGACACCTTCCCGACCTGCTGGACGAGCTGGAAGATGGCGGGCGGGGTCCAGGAGTCGCGGCGCAGCACGGCCCGTTTGCCCGCCGGGATGACGCGGGCCAGGTTGTTGGCGAGTCCGCCGCCCGTGATGTGGCTGAAGGCGTGGCACTCGACCTCACGGATGAGGGCGAGCACGTCGAGCGCGTAGACCCGCGTCGGGGTGAGCAGTTCTTCACCGAGAGTGCGGCCGAGCTCGTCGACGTGGCGGTCCAACGACCAGCCCGCCTCCGTCAGCAGCACGTGCCGGACCAGCGAGTAACCGTTGGAGTGGAGGCCCGAGGAGGCCAGCGCCAGCACCACGTCCCCGGCGCGGATGCGGTCGGCGCCGAGGATGGCGTCCCGCTCCACGACCCCCGTCGTCGCACCCGCGATGTCGTACTCGTCCGGGCCGAGAAGACCGGGATGCTCCGCGGTCTCGCCACCGACGAGGGAGCACCCGGCCGCGACGCAGGCGTCGGCGATCCCGGAGACGATGGCCGCGATGCGTTCAGGCACCACCCTGCCGCAGGCGACGTAGTCGGTGACGAACAGCGGCTCGGCCCCGCAGACGACGAGGTCGTCGACGAGCATCCCGATGAGGTCGAAGCCGATGGTGTCGTGCTTGTCGAGGGCCTGGGCGATCGCCACCTTCGTGCCCACCCCGTCGGTGGAGGTGGCCAGCACCGGATGGCGGTAGTCCTTGAGGGCGGAGGCGTCGAAGAACCCGGCGAAACCGCCGAGGCCACCCAGCACCTCGGGACGTCGGGTGCGGGCGACGGAGGCCTTCATGAGGTCGACGGCGCGGTCCCCCGCCTCGATGTCGACCCCGGCGCGGGCGTAGGCGGATGGGCTCATCTGACCTCCTGGGTTGGGGTGGCGAGGGCGTCGAGGTCATCGACCCCTTCACATGCGGCCTCGCGGAGCAGCTGCTCCTGACCGCGGGGCACCTCGATGGGGTATCGACCGTCGAAGCAGGCCCGGCACAGCTCGGACGGGGCCTGGTGGGTGGCCTCGGTGAGGGCGTCGAGGGAGATGAAACCCAGCGAATCGGCCCCGATGGACCGGCAGATGGCGTCGACGGTGAGTCCGGGAGCGATGAGTTCGGCCCGGGTGGCGAAGTCGATGCCGTAGAAGCAGGGCCATTCCACGGGTGGTGAGGAGATCCGGACGTGGACCTCCTTCGCCCCGGCCTCACGCAGCATCCTGACGAGGGCCCGCTGGGTGTTGCCGCGCACGATGGAGTCGTCGACCACCACGAGCCGCTTCCCTGCGATGACCTCCTTCAAGGGGTTGAGCTTGAGCCGGATCCCGAGTTGGCGGATGGTCTGGCTGGGCTGGATGAAGGTGCGGCCGACGTAGGCGTTCTTCACCAGCCCGAGCCCGAAGGGGATGCCCGATGCCTCGGCGTAGCCGACCGCCGATGGGGTCCCGGAGTCGGGGGTGGGGATGACGAGGTCGGCCTCGACGGGATGCTGCCGGGCGAGGATCCGGCCGATCTCGACACGGGTGGCGTGGACGGAACGGCCGGAGATCGTCGTGTCGGGACGGGCGAGATAGACGTACTCGAACAGGCAGCCCTTGGGAGCGGCATCGGCGAAGCGCCGACTGCGCAGGCCCGCCTCGTCGATGGCGATGAACTCGCCGGGTTCGACCTCCCGCACGAAGCTGGCCCCGACGATGTCGAGGGCGGCGGTCTCGGAGGCGACCACCCAGCCCGCCGCGAGCCGTCCGAGGACGAGCGGCCTGACCCCTTGTGGGTCGCGTGCCGCGAACAGGGTGGTCTCGTTCATGAAGGTCAGGCAGAAGGCCCCCTTGAGGCGGGGCAGCACCTTGAGGGCGACCTGGTCGATGGGTTCGTCGCCGAAGGAGGCCATGAGGGCCGTGACGAGCGAGGTGTCGTTGGTCGAATCCATGGTCTTCTTCTCCGGAACGCGGAGTTCCGGGTCCAACTCATGGAGCCACTCGGCCAGTTCCTCGGTGTTGGTGAGGTTGCCGTTGTGGGCGAGCGCGATCCCGCCGCGATGGGTGGCGCGGAACGTCGGCTGGGCGTTGTGCCAGACGGAGGCCCCCGTCGTTGAGTAGCGGGTGTGGCCGATACCGAGCCTGCCCTTGAGGGAGCTCAGGGTGGCCTCGTCGAAGACCTGGGAGACGAGCCCCATGTCCTTGAAGACGGTGATCCGGTTGCCGGTGGAGACGGCGATGCCGGCGGATTCCTGGCCGCGGTGCTGGAGCGCGAAGAGCCCGTAGTAGGTCAGCTGGGCGACGTCCTCGGCGGGCGCGAACACCCCGAAGACGCCGCAGGCGTCCTTGGGCCCGTGGTCGACGGGGTCCAGATCCAGGGAGAGTCGTCCGTCCGGTCGCAGCACGCGTTCAGCCTATCGCCCTCACCCCGGAAACCCTGCACATGCGCGGCGGATGCCTCGCGGGAGCGCTGACAGGGCACTTGCGCCGCGTATTTGCAGGTCTACCCGGAGTCTCCAGCTCACCCGCATCCTTCACCCGCTCAGCGAGCTGCACCACCGGAGCTCCAGGTTGCGGGCCCGAAACTGTCTTGGCGCGGGTTCGCCTGTGCTGGGTGTGGCTCGCCTGCCTTGACGGCGGCTCGCCTGTCCAACTAGACAGGCGATTTGAATCGGCAGGCGTTTCCGATGTGATGTCTCAGGAGATCGGTGACAGTTCTGCCTCAGGACATCGGTGACGTTTCTTGTGTCAGGACATCGGTGACGGAGTGGGTGTAGA
>NZ_RQYT01000023.1 GCF_003932785.1 Arachnia propionica
CAATGAACGCCCCCGAGCAACACTGGGCTACCTCACCCCACGCGAAGCCTTCCAACGACTCCTCGTTGCTTCCACCACTTGACACTGCCGAGTTCGCCAAGATGGACGATGCCTATAATAGTAACCTCACCCTTGTCGCTGGGCACGACATCAGAAAATCGTTGCCGCGTAACAATGACTCGATTGACAAGGGGGGCGAGACTTAGGGCGTCATCCATCGGGGCTTTCAATTGGGTTCAAACGAGTCCGAGTTGGGCAACGATCCGGATGTGGCTGGGAGTTCGTTGAGGCGCCCTTGATAGCCGTTGGCAAGTATTTTCCAGTTATGAGTGAAGCGATGCTTGCTCAATAGGGCGGCAGGCCCAGGTTTGGCCGTTAGAACATGGGAAGGTCAGCCATCTGACTGACAGTGCACCTCCTGCCTGTCTCTGGACGCAGCGCGTGGGGCCGCCTTAGGGTGACTTCGTACCCCAACGTTGGAGGTGACGATGTTGCGCTGCTGGCGGGCAGTGACGACCGTAGTGGTCGCGGTGTGCCTGCTGGCGGCTGGGTGCGTGTCGGAGTGGGACCGGGGGATGCAGGCGTTGAAGGCTGACCCGATGGCCTCGGTGAGCTGGGAGGGGTTGGAGCTGCTGGGCACCAACCAGACGGTGAACGAAGGACACAAGCCTGAGCCACCCATTTTTACCCGATGTTATAAATTGTTAGTTCCTGTCAGCCAGGCGTTCGATGTTGTTACTGCATCTGCCCTAGAACAGGGGTGGGAAGAAAAGAAACGACGGACTGCTCAGGATGCAACCCTCAAGAAAATGATCAGTGGGTATAGTGCTGGCGTCATATTAACCACCCATACAGGAGGGTGCGAAGAGTTTCCTGAGACTGTTTTTCGTATCACAATGCTCTATCCGTAAAGAGGCAATCAATGAAGAGCAGATTTCCCGTAGTGGCATTCGCCTTGGCTTTGGCGCTCATAGTCGCTAGCGTGTTGCCGACTGCGAAAGCAGATGAGGATGCGATACCAAGTCTGAATTAACGTCCTGAGAAAGTCCTGAGCATGGTTTTGATGGGCGATTCCTATTCAGCCGGAAACGGGGCGGGGTCATATGACACCGCAGCACCCGGGGCGTACCGCAGCCTAAATAACTGGGCCCAATACTATCGGAGGAAGCTCGTCGAACGAGGGGTGTCTACGCACCTGACAAACATTGCCCACTCAGGCTATACCACTGAGCAGGTTGCCAACCAACAGGTTAAGAGTATTCCTGACGATGCTGACACGGTACTACTCACCATCGGCGGGAATGACATGAATTTCGATAGCGTCATCGAACAGTGTTTTGCCAAGGGGCGTCGTTATGCACAAGAGTGCCAAAAGGCTGTCAATGCTGCTCGTCGCATGATGCAAGACCCTGGCAGGGATGGCCTGAAAGCTCGCATAATGCATGTTTTTAGCGAAATCGCGGAACAGCTTACATCAATGGATCGATACGATGTCGATATCATCTTGGTCGGCTACCCAAATCTGGTTCTGCCTGACAGTGGGTCGAGTTACTTCATTCACAGCTGCAAAGACCCTGTCGATTTTCCTTGCTCGGAATATTACACCTATCGCGCAGGGTCAGAACTCCTCAGGGCTGCAAAGGTGCTGGAAGAGGTCCAGAGAGATGCCGTCGTCGAATGGAATCGATCCCTGCCGCCCTATCCCCAAGTTGCTCCAAAGGCGAGATATATCGCCTCAATCCCTGAGCATTTCCGTGGGCACGAACCCGACCCCAGTTCAGAGCACAGAAACAGCAAGCGCTGGATCAATGAGTTCTTTGAAACCAAGGGTCTAGAGCAACCAGATGGAAATACTGACCCAACCCTGTCGCTTGACAAGATGGAATGGTATCACCCAAACCTTACTGGGCAGAAGCAGATTGGGGAAGTCCTGCTCAAGGAGATAGGCATTCCTCGAGTTGCAAGGGAGGCGCTCCCGCCAAATGCTTCGCCTAACGCTGAACCGAACGCACGGGCTCCGAAGCCAATGCTGGCTTGGATTCAAGGCCCCTACGCCAAAGACAACTGCCCCGAGGTCAACAACCACGGCCAGACCGACGAGGATGGGGATGGCATCGGGGACGAGTGCGATCCAACCCCGGGGTACCCGAACGAGGATCGTCCTGGTGTTGGGGAGGGCGAACCACCGACAACACCACCGATTCCATCACCTTCGCCAACCCCAGACCCGTTACCCACAGCACCACCTTCTGCCACGGCCACTCCGTCGCCGAGCACATCCCCGACGAAGACTCCGTCGCCGAAGCCCTCCAAGACGCCCTCGCCAAGTCCATCCCCGTCGGAGAGCCCCAGCGTGACGGCCGAGCCTACGGTCTCGCCTTCGGAGAGCGTGTCGCCGTTGTCAACGGTGACACCGAGTGCTGCACCAACAGGGCATTCACCAAGCGCCACTGCCACACCGACAGTGACCGAGCCGCCCACGATGAGTCCGGAGCCGACGGACATTCCGGTGCCAACGGTCTCACCGACGTCAGCCCCACCGGTATTGCCATCGCCAACCAGTGCACCGGAGCCAACGGCGCCACAGCCGACGATCTCGGAGCCGCCAGGGGTGCCGGTTCCGTCACAGCCTGTGCCGCCTGACCCGACCAGGCCACGGCCAGGATTGCCGAACACCGGAGCTTGAGCTGAAGGTCGTGTGCGGGTCAAGCAGCTGGAGGCTCGACCCGCACAGGGCCTCACCCCATCACATCCCCCACCTCCACGCCCAGTCGCGCTGCCAGGCGCTCCAGGCTCCTGAGGGTGAGGTTCCCTCGACGCTCCGCTCCTCCCATGTGGGTACGGTGCACTCCCATGAGTTCAGTGACGGTGAACCTCGTCGCGCAGAGTTGCGGCATGGGGTGCTGCGGTTCACGATTCGGCGACCAGGAGACGACATGGTCCCAGAATCACGAACCACCAAGGACCAAGTGGACGAACGGACGCTCCACCAGCTCCCCGTCCTTGGACACCGCCACGTCCCGCTGCTCCACCCTGCGGAGGAGCCGCAGCCCCCGATTCTCGGCCCGCTCTACCACCTCGTCGCCATCGACCAGGTGGAATCCGTGGCGGGTGAACGGCAGCGACTCCATGAAGTCCCGTTCTGCGAAGCTCAGGCACAGTCTGCCCTCCGGGGCCATCACGCGACGCAGTTCCCCCAGCCACGACCCCAGATCCTCCTGGAAGTAGATCGTGTTGACGCTCAGGATCCGTTCGAATGAGGAGTCATCGAAAGGCAGCCCCTCCCCCTTCCCCTTGAGCAGGACGTAGTCCGCCATTCCCGCTGCGAGGAACGGGGCATTGAACTCCCGCGCGGCGGCCACCATCTCTGCGGACAGCTCCAGCCCCGTGTAGTGCAGCCGTCGAGCCATGGACAGCACGTAGCCCAGGAGTCCCCCATCCCCACACCCGGGTTCCAGGATGCGATCCCCCTCACGGATCCCCAGCTCAGCCAGGGCTCCGACGATCATCGTCAGATTCCGCAGATTCATTGCCCGCCCGAACTGTCTCCCGATCTCTCCCTCCGGGCACCGCAGCTGAGCCGCCACCCCCTCGCTGTCCAGACCCACGTCTTCCTCCCGTCGTCGGCTTCATCTCTCAGAGAACCACTCAACACTCATCCGGGCAAGCCTTCGGCCATCAGCACCAAACTTTACCAACTGGTATAGTTTTAGCCATGTCGCCACTGCACACGCCCCGTCAACGCTGGCTCCTCCTCGCGACCGTCAGCGTCGGGCTGCTCATGATCACGATGGACAACTCCATCCTCTACACAGCCCTACCGACCCTCACCAGCGATCTCGGAGCATCGACGACACAGGGACTGTGGATCATCAACGCCTATCCGTTGGTCATGGCGGGGCTGCTGCTCGGCTCAGGCACGCTGGGCGACCGGTTCGGCCATCGACGGCTGTTCCTCGTGGGCCTGGTGATCTTCGGCGCTGCCTCTCTCCTGGCCGCTTTCTCCCCCAACCCCGCCACGCTCATCGCGGCCCGTGCGGTGCTCGCGGTCGGCGCCGCCTGCATGATGCCCGCCACCCTGGCCCTCATCCGCCTCTCCTTCGACGACGTCCGCGAACGCAACCTCGCCATCGGCGTGTGGGGCAGCGTGGCCGTCATCGGGATGGCGGGCGGCCCCATCGTCGGCGGGATACTTCTCGAGCACTTCTGGTGGGGATCGGTGTTCCTCATCAACGTCCCCGTCGTGATCGCCGCCCTCATCGCCATCCCCATGGTCGCCTCCCCCAGCCCAGTCGATCGATCCCGACGCTGGGACTGGACCTCCTCGGTCTGGGCACTGCTGACCCTCACCGGCGCCGTCCTGGCCGTCAAGGAGCTGGCGCACCTACCGCCAAGCTGGCCCATGCTCACCGCCAGCCTCGCGATGACCCTGCTCTTCGGCTTCCTGTTCGTCCGACGTCAACGTCGCCTCACACATCCACTGCTGGACTTCTCCCTCTTCGGCAATGCCGCCTTCTCGACGGGGGTGGCGACCGCGGCGCTGTCCATGTTCGCCGTCGGTGGGCTGGAGATGGCCACGACGCAGCGTTTCCAGCTCGTGGCTGGATACAGCCCCCTCCAGGCCGGACTGGTGGTCACTGCCGTCGCCCTCGGATCCCTCCCGACGAGCCTTCTCAGCGGCGCCCTGCTCCACATCCTCGGACTGCGCATCATCGTCGGAAGCGGTTTCGCTGTCGGCACGATCGGCATGGCATGCGCTCTGGCCGGAGCCCACCATCGTGCCACGTGGCTCCTGGTCACGGGCCTCGTTGTAGCGGGTGCCGGGCTCGGGGCCACGATGTCGGTGGCCTCCACGGCCATCATCGGCAACGCTCCACCGAATCGTGCGGGCATGGCCTCCTCGGTGGAGGAGGTGTCCTACGAGTTCGGCGGACTCTTCGCCATCGCCGTGCTGGGGAGTCTCCTCTCCGCGATCTACTCCGCAACCATCCAGCCACCACCGACAGCTCCGAGCGCAGTTCGGGAGAGCATCACGGCGGCGCATGCCACCGGGGACCCCACGATCATCGCCATCGCCGCCACGGCCTTTGACGGCGCCTACGCCACCGTGCTCGGCATCATCACCGTCGTCCTGACCATCGCGACCCTCGTCACGACGGTGACCCTGCGTCACTACGGCATCGGCAGCCGGGCCAGCCGGTGGGAGACCAACGATCACTGATCCACGAGACCGAGGAGCCAGTCCACGAGCACCTCACGCATCCCCTCGGGAAGGATTCGACCGGACAGGACGTCATGGATCCACAACCCGTCCGCCGCCAGACAGGCCACCATCACCTCGGGCCGCGAGGCCATCTCATCGAACGGTGGGATCCAACGATCCGCCACCTCCCGCCAAGGCTCGATCAGTTCCCGGTCGTCTCGGGCGTCGGCGAGGTAGACCAGCTCCGCCTTGCTCATCGGACGCGAGGAAACCTTGATGTAGGCGCAGAGCCGGTCCCGGGGCGATGCCGTCTCCGGGTCCCCGCCCCCCAACTCCGCCACCATGTCCGCCTCCCACTCGGCAGCGAGGTGCGCGTAGACGGCGACGAGCAGCTCCCTCCGTCCGGGGAAGTGATAGAGCAGGCCAGCCTTGGTGAGTCCGGCCTCGGCCGCCAGGGAGTCCAGGGTCACCGCCTGGAGGCCGTGGTTCTCGGCGACCCTGATGGCCGCCTCCAGCAACTGCCGCCTGTTGCTCACCCTGCCCATGGGATTCACCGTACCCCGTTCAGGGCTTGGCTTCGCCTCTATGACACCAACGCTCGACTTGGGTCAGCACACCATCGATGAGGCACCCCATGGACCACTCGAAGGGATCTCCCAGGTTACGGGCGAGCGCCTGCCCCTCAGCGATGGAAGGAAGCTCCTCCCCGTCGCTCCGCGGGACACCCTCACTGACCATCAGGTCTCCGACGGCGAGTGCATGGGTGGTCACGCTGGCCAACACGACGGCTGCCACTCCGGGGGGCCAGCCATAGCGGCGTGCCCACTCGACATGATGCGCCGCCACCCGGGTCAGGGCCTGGCCGTGCTCGGGTCCCAGAGCCATCAGCAACGGCACCGCTCCCGGATGACTCCTCACGAAATCGCGAATCATCAGGGCGTGATCGAGAAGTGCCTCGCGCGGCGCGTCGTGACAAGGCGGGGTGAGCTCGAGCCGCTGGTAGAGCCCTTCTGCCACCACCGTCTGCAGTCCTGAGAGATTCCCGACGTGGCGATAGATGGACATCTCCGACACCCCCAGAGCCTGGGCGACCCCCTTGATGCTCAGCCGGTCGAGCCCCATCGCCACCGCCGCATCGGTGATGCGTTCAGCAGTGACCAGTGCAGGGCGACCACGACCTCGTCGGGCCTCCATCACGTCTCCTTTCCGAGGCCACACAAACAAGATAAGGTTAGCCTGACCAACAGAATTGGAGGTGTCCCTTCGTGTCCCAACCTACTCCACTCGACGCTCAGGAACTTCGTGGGCTGCTGGCCCTGCTCGACGAGCCCCATGATCACGAGCAGGACCACTCCCACGACCACCACACGCGTCACCACTGGAGCGTGACGGGGATCACACCGCGCGCAGCCCAGCTCACCCGGGTCACGGGCACGCTCGACGACCCACACTTCGAGGAATGGCTGCTGCCCAACACCGCCATCCGACTAGAACTCCCCTTCCAGCCCCCGGAGCTCCATGGCATCGCGGGTGCCCCCACCACAGCCTCCCGTGTCTACACCGTCGCCGACGCCGACCCGGCATCCCGAACCATCAGCGTCGACTTCGTCGTCCACGAGGGCGATTCACCCGCCATGCTCTGGCTCCGGCAGGCGCAGATCGGGGACAGCGTCGAGGTCTGGGAGCCCAGCCAGCATCGGCTTCCCCACATCGCCTCAGACCACGTCCTCATCGCCGACCCGACCGGGCTCCCCGCCGCCATCAGCGTCATCCGGGGGCTGGATCTGCCGGGGCGGGTACGACTCCTGACACAGGTTCCCGAGGACCAGGTCCCCGACCTGCCCGGCGTGGAGGTCCAACGTGTTGACGGCACCCTCATCGACGCCTTCCTGGCCCTGGACCTCAGCATGGTCGACTCCGTGTGGGCCGCAGCGGAGTCCTCGGAGGTCCGCCCCATCCGACAGCACTGCCGTCGCGTCCTGAACCTTGGCAAGGAGGCCACTCAGGTCTACGGCTATTGGCGGCGAGGCACGTCAAACACCCAGATCGACATCGATCGACTGCGACTGCTCCGTGACGTCATCGCACACGGGGGCGACCAGAGCGACCTCGAGCGCCGCATGGAGGAAGAGCTGTGACCTCATCGCGCCGTCCCCACCTGCTCACGGCACGCCCCCTCATGATGTGCGTCGTGCTCGGTGCCTTCACCGCGCTCATCGTCGCCCTGACCCGACTCCTCAGTCTCGCCATCGGAGCCAGCATCCCCTGGCTGGCCTACCCCTCCCCGACCCCGTGGTTCCTGCCTGTCATCATGGCCCCGCTCCTCGTGCGACGTTCTGGGGCCGCAGCCATCACCGGCCTGATCGGGGCAGTGGGTGGCGGCGGGATGGCCTTCTTGGCGGCTCTCGTCGTCGAGGCCTCCGTCCTACCGTTCCGTCAGGGAAGGCGTCTCCAGCTGCCCTGGGCGGTCACCGCCGGCGTCCTGATCGGTTTCATGACCTTCGGCTTCATGTTCATCATTCCCGAGTTCAACGCGATCTCACCGGGCCTCAAGGCCTTGGCCCTGGGGGTTCGTGTCGTCACGGGCATCGGTTACGGCTGGTTGGCGTGGCTCCTCGTGCGTTCACTCAACCGCGCCGGGATCGGGGAGCGACAGGAAGGGTGAAGGTCAGCGGTCTTCAGGTCTCCCCGACCTCGGGGGAGACCCTCTTCAACGGTCTCGATCTCTGCCTGGCCACCGGCAGCTACACCCTCGTCTGCGGCCCCACCGGATCCGGCAAGTCAACGCTCGCCATGGTGCTGGCCGGCTGTCACCGGGGCGAGGTGCAGGGCCAGGTGTCGGGCGGCCCCGTCGCGGCGGTCTGGCAGGACCCCGGGGCGCAGATGTCTGGACACAACGTCCTCGACGAGGTGCGGCTCCCCATGGATTACCGGTGCATTCCCGCTGACGTGGCCACCGCACGCGCCAGGGACCTCATCGGCGCGGTCGGTCTGTCGCACCTGCCCGAGAATCGAGATCCGATGCTGCTCTCCGGTGGGGAACAGCAACGCCTGGCCCTGGCTGCCGCCCTCGCCCAGGGCGCACCGGTTCTGGTGCTCGATGAGGTCACGTCCCAGCTCGATGCCGAGGGTCGACGGGACTTCCTCCGCGTCCTCGACGAGCTGGCCGGGGAACTGACGATCCTCGTCGTGGATCATGATCCGGCGCCACACCTGGAGCGGGCGGATCGGATCATCGTCCTCGGCGAGAGGGGCAGGGTGATCGCCGATGGCCCGTCCCTGCCGGACAGCGCCGAGCGGCTGGGGATCCGAGTACCCGGAGGTCGCCTGGGGGACCTCGGCGAGGCGACCGGGTGCACAGGCCGGGACTGGCAGGAACTCGATCTCGGCTTCGCACGACTGCCCCGGGGCGCCCGGGCGGCCGTGACCGGCGCCAACGGCGCCGGCAAGTCGACCCTGCTCAACTCCTTGACCCGCAGCAAGGACCTCTTGCTCCGCGGGGTGACCTGGGTGCCA
This sequence comes from Arachnia propionica, assembly GCF_003932785.1. Taxonomy (GTDB): domain Bacteria; phylum Actinomycetota; class Actinomycetes; order Propionibacteriales; family Propionibacteriaceae; genus Arachnia; species Arachnia propionica_B. The sequence continues at coordinate 8,720 of NZ_RQYT01000023.1, forward strand.
CAGCGAGGACTCAACCACCTCTTCTCCCCAACCGTCCGCGACGAACTCTCCTCCTGTTCCCCCGGACACGACCTGGAGGCCGCGGGGCTCAGCGACCTGGCCGAACGCCATCCACTCAGCCTCTCCGGCGGTCAGCGGCAACGCTTGGCCATCGCGAAGGCCCTGGGTGCAGGGCCTGCGAGACTGGCCCTCCTCGATGAGCCCTCCTACTCCCAGGACCTCTCAGGAACGCAACGTGTCGCACGGATGATCCTCACCGGGGCTGAGGACAGGGTGACCCTCATGGCCACCCATGACCATGCCCTCATCGACGCGTTGGCCACTCACGTCATCCACGTGTCGAACCATGCAGTGGTGGGGGTGTCATCGTTGTGATGAGCCGTCACCGCTGCACCCTCCATCCATTCGTGGGTTTCCTGACCCCTCTGATCGCCTCACCCTTCGTGCTCGTCATCGGCAGCTGGGGCCTGCTACTGGCGCTCCTCATCGGGTGTCTGCTCCTCTCCGTTGCCGCCGGATGGCCGGTGATGCGTCGAACCATCATCGTCACCTCCGTGGTCCTCGGTTTCGTCGCACTCAGTTTCCTCCCATGGCTCGGAGGTCACCACGCCATCCTGCTCGGGCTGCGTATGGCCACCCTGACCGCACTCATCGTGGCCACCTACTCAACCCTGGACTGGCAGAGCTTCGCGGACACCCTCATCACGCATGCCCGGGTGCCATACCCCCTCGTCGATGTCATGGGCATGGGGCGGAGGTTCACGGCACTCATGAAACGAGAGATGCGAGAGATGGCCACACGACTGCGTATCGATGCACGAGGTCACTTCCTCAGGTGGCTGCGGTCATTGCCGAAGGTCGTGGTGCCCATGCTCGTGGCCTCATTCAGGCTGGCCGACCTCACCGCCATGGCGATGGAGTCACGTGGTTTCGCCTCCCGCCGAGGGAGGACCACACACACTGCACGACGCCCCGGCTGGTTCGACGTGGCAGCGCTGGTCGCCCTGACGGGAGCTCTCATCTGGGCCGGAGCCGTCCTGCCCTAGGACCGATTCCCCTCCTCGTGCTGCACCACATCGAATCCGAGGACCTCGATGCTCATGCCCCGACGCTCATCCTCGGCATGGGATCCGGCCACTCGATTCTCCGACCAGCGCTGGTAATCCTCCTGGGAATCCCAGCGGGTGACCACGAAGTAGCGGGTCTCCCCCATCACCGGGCGCAGCAGTTCGAAGGACTGGAAGCCCGGGGACTGGTCAACCGACCTCCGTCGCGCGGAGAACCGCTGCTCGATCTCGGCCTCGGCTCCCTTGGGGTAGGTCAGTGCAGTGATGTTGACATAGGTCATGCTGGCTCCTTCCGGGAACGGCACCATGCCGCACCCTTCACATCATCGCTCCTTGTCCCACCAGGGAAAGGGCAGATTGCCCGTGGACCGCGCGGAGCATCCTCGACGAACTGGTTCCATGGATGCGTGGAGATTCGTGTGTGACGAACCGCAACCCGAACCCGTCCCATTGATGAACCCGGAGACATCCGGGCCCAACAGAACTCTAGGAGAACACATGACTTCCGCCAAGACCCCCGCCCCCATCAAGGACCAGGGCAAGACCACCATCGAGAACAGCGTCGTGGCCAAGGTGGCGGGTATCGCGGCTCGCGAGACCCGGGGCGTGCACGCGCTGGGCGGCGGCGTCGCCCGGGCGCTGGGCGCCATCCGTGAAGCCGTGGCCAGCGCCGACCAGACCCAGGGCATCTCCGTCGAGGTCGGCGAACGCCAGGTCGCCGTGGACGTCGTCATCGTGGCTGAGTACCCCTCCCCGCTGCAGGAGGTCGCCGACGGGGTCCGCAGCAACATCATCGACGCCATCGAGAACATCGTGGGCATGGAGGTCACCGAGGTCAACGTCACCGTCAACGACGTCCACCTTCCCTCCGATGACCAGAACGACGAGTCCGAGGCCCGGGTCCAGTGAACAGCAGCCACATCGGTGCCCTTCTCGGAGCCGTCCTCACCCTCACGTGGCTTGTCCTGGGCTTCTGGCAGTTCGTCCTCGTGGGACTCGGCGTGGCCGTGGGGATCCTCATCGGACGCTACCTCGAGGGTCGACTCGACGTGGCCGGGCTGGTGAGCGCACTGCGTGGGCGGCGGTCCGTCTGATGAGGGGACACACCCTGATCGCCCCACGGGCACTGACACGGTTGGCCAGCGCAGTTGCCGGGGACGCACTCGGGGTGGATGCGCGCCGGGTCCAGGTGAACCTTGCCAATGCCTCAGGAGACCTGGGCCTGGAGGTCGCCTCGCCCGTCCGCGTGGATCCTCTCCCCGCTCACCGCTCCTCCGGTGGCGAGACCGAGGCCCCCCTGCTTGAGCGGGTTCGGACTGCGAGTGAGGTCATCCGCCATCGCGTGGCGACACTGACCGGCCGCGTCGTCGGAGCCGTCGACATGCGCCTCACGGGTGCGGTCATCACGCCGAAGGCGAGGGTCAAATGAGTGCCGTACCCACCTCCCGTATGGTGCGCAGGGAACTGCACCGGTCACGCGCCGTGCCGACGGTGATCACCGCGGGGGCGGTCATCCTCCTGGTCCTCTGGGTCATCGCCGAGGCGGTGGCACGGCTGGTAGGAGGTTCACCGCTCCTGATCGCCCCTGCCTCCCTGGTCCGTGGCCTGGCAGGCCTGGCCCCGGCATGGCAGCTGCTCATCGGGGTCGTGACGCTCCTCGCGGGTCTCGCCCTCGTGGCCCTGGCCCTGGCTCCGGGACGACGCCCAAGGCGCGTCCTCGAGGGGGAACGGGTCTCGGCCGTGATCGACGACGCGGCGATCGCCGGTCTCCTCACCAAGGAGGCCTCGTCCACAGCGGCGCTTCCCACCAGCGATGTCCACGTTGTGTTGCATCGACGTCGGGGGGTCGTGACCCTCACCCCACCACCCGGGCACCGGGTGGATGTGCCCCATGTCAACGAACACCTTCAGCGCTTCATCACCGAGGCCGACATCACCCCACCCCTTGAGGTCGTGGTGCGGCTGAACCCCGCGAGGAGGCCCCGCTGATGCATTCAACCCCTCGACTGGTCAATCGCGCCTGGCTCCTCGCCCTCGGTACCACTCTCACGTTGGCCGGCGTGCTCGGCATCGCCTGGGGCGCCATCCCCCACACCTCATGGCAGTGGGCCACGGAGTTCTGGACCGGCCTGGAGGACCACATCCCGACATGGTGGGCAGGACAAGCCCTGCCGGGAGTCTCCTGGGGTGACATCGTCCTGCTGGCAACGGCGGCGTTGATCGTGACCCTGCTGGTCGCACTGGTCGTGAGCCAGGCTGGTGGCCGCAGCCGCGATGCCCTGGTGGATCAATCATCGGTCGGCCGGATCACCGTGGCTGCCCCTGTCGTCCAGGAACTTCTCACGGAGGGGTTGGAGGCGGATCCGAGGCTCGGCTCAGCTCGGGTGAGAACGTTCACCATCCGGGGCCGCACCGTGCTCCGGGTGTCGGTCACCCCGCACCCAACCTCGACTCCGCAGGCCACCCGCCGCGCCGTCACTGACACCGTGACCTCACTTGACAAGGCACTCGGCATCTCCCTGCCGGTGTTCGCGGAGGTGCTCGCTCCCTGACAGCGGGCCTCCGAAATAAATTTCAGAAACCGTGTGACGAATCCTGACCTGGACCCGTCTCATGGATGTAACGCCCCCGCAATCGGTGGCACGACACGAAAGGTGACCTTCATGGGATTCTTGGCCTTCTTGCTGCTTGGCCTCATCGCCGGAGCGATCGCAAAGTTCCTGATGCCCGGCCAGCAGGGCGGCGGATGGGTTGCGACCCTGATCCTCGGCGTCGTCGGCGCCATCGTCGGCGGTTGGCTCGGCAGCCTGCTGTTCAACCAGAAGATCGATGAGTTCTTCTCGCTCTCCAGCTGGGCGCTCGCCATCGGCGGCTCCCTGATCGTGCTGGCGATCTACGGCTTCGTCGTCGGACGTAACAAGGCGTGACTTGTCCCACGGCGTACTTGAACCGGGCTGCGGTCTCCTCGACGAGGGAGGCCGCAGCCCTCACGATGTCCTGCTGGCATCCGCGGACGATCGCATCATCGCCGGACGTGCCGCGGACGGCGACGTCACGGCCTTCGGCGTGCTGGTGCGTCGCTACGGTCCGATGATGCGGGCTGCGGCCCGTCGCATCCTCGGATCCAACTCCGAGGTCGACGATGTGGTCCAGGAGGCCTTCATCACTGCGTGGAACAAACTCGAGCAACTCGACGACCCACGTCGCGTCAAGGCCTGGTTGATGCGCATCACGAGCCACCGGGCGATCGACCGGGTGCGGTCCCGTCGCCCCATGGATGACCCCGAGGATCTCGAACTCCCGGCCGCGGAGGCGCACTCCCCGTCACGGATGACCCAGACGAAGGCGACCGCATCGGCCCTCCGCGAGGTTCTGGCACAACTACCCGACGCCCAACGCAGCTGTTGGATCCTGCGCGAGGTGGACCACATGAGCTACCGCGAGATCGCCGAGGCCCTCGACCTACCGGAGTCCACCGTCCGTGGGCTCCTCGCCCGAGCCCGCAGGACCATCATGACGAGGATGGAGGAGTGGCAATGATTGACCCTGATGCCCTTCCGGACGTCCCCGCCACGGACCTGGACGGCCACACACTGGATGAACTCGAGGCCTACCTCGAGGCAGGGCGCAGCCCTCGGAACGAATCCATCGAGCGGTCCCCCGGATGCCAACTCGCCCTCGAATCCCTCGAACGTCTGCGTCGTCTGACCGCCGACATGGTGCGCGAGGACGAGGAGGATGCGGCGACGGACGACTCCTGGGTGAACTGGATCCTGAGCGGCATCGCTCTCGACGCCCACGCCGGACGACGCATCCCCTACCGGGATGCCGACCCCCACGACCTCGGTGTCACAGAGGGTGCGGTGCGCGGCCTGGTCCGTCACGCGGAGGAAAGCCTTCCGGGAGTCGTGATCGGACGCTGCCGTCTGGAGGGGGATGTCGAGACGCCTGATGCCCCCACGCGGATCGTCGTCGAGGTGTGCATGCCGTTCGGCCCGCCCATCCCCGAACTCGCGGATCAGTTGCGGGCCCGCATCCTGGAGGACGTGGCCACGCACACGGATCTGAACGTTTCAGCAGTCGATATCGTGGTCACTGATGTGAGCACGGAACGACACGACGGAGGTGCCTGAGTGACGGACAACGCCGAGCTCGCGACTGAGCTGGAGGCGGCCGCCCTGCAGGTGGCCGGGGTGCAGCAGCTGTACCTGGCAGGATCGTCGGTGAAGGCCGTCCTGGCCGAGGGCGCCCGCGCCCTCGGGGTGGGCTCCGGGGCCAATGCGGTCGCGGTGAACATCGGCGACGAGTCGTGCACGATCCAGGTCTCCTGTGCGGTGAGCGCCGATCACAGGGCCGGGGATGTGGTGCGCGAGGTCGCCCGCACCCTGGCAGACCTCTGCCGGGACAAGGGACTGCCGCCCGCCCGGATGGAGGTGACGGTCGCCGCGGTCACCGCGGTTGACGCAACTGCTCCACCAGGGTCCTGAACAGTTCGGGCTCGCACACGAAGGCGATGTCCCAAGTCTCGGCGTCCTCTCCCACGAGGATGTAGAGGTCGCCCTCCGTAGCGGTCCAGTGCGCCTTGGTCCCGGCGCTCGTCCCCGCGGTGACCGGGATCACCAGAGGTGCGTCCTGACCCTCGAGACGGGCCACGTCGTCGGCGTCGAGGCAGACGTTGAGTTCAGCGGTGGGGCCCGACAGCTTCACCTGGAGCTGGGTCCCCTCGTGCACGAGGACGGGGTCCGACGAGATCGAGTCGAACATCGGTGGCACCTCCACACCGGGGATCTGGTTGACGGGCATGCTCGTCGGTCCATTGTGCCGGGCCGACGCTCAACGCCCCGAGGCATGGGGCTACACTCCCACCTCGTGGGCATCGAGGTCATCACAGAGCTGGTCAAGGAACAACTCCGCGAGGAGTACGTCCTCCAGGCACCGGATCGGGAGTACGTCCAACAGCTCAAGATGTTGGTGCAGTTGTGCACCCACCTGGCGGCCGAGTCGGAAGGGGGCCGGCCCCGGCTCGGACACCCCACCGTCGTGACCCTCCCGGGGCCGGTGAGCCCGGGGCTGTACTCGGAGATCCGGCTGTTCGACGACATGGACTCCGACGACCCGTCGGTGTGGCAGGAACTCACCGAGGACGGTGAGCCCCTGCGGGCGATGGAGGGCGACATCCTCATCAGCTTCCGCTGACCACTCACCCCCAGGCGGCGAGGATCTGATCGGCGTCCCAGACCTGGGCCAGTTCCGGCGCCCTTCCCCCAGCCGGGCACACACCGACGAGCGGGGTGGTGTCATCCACGCCCGGGACCCGTGCCGCTCCCTGCTGGAGTGCCCGTACATCAGCCTGCCCGAGTGGTTCGTGCTCCCGCCATTTGATGGTGCCGACGAAACTCACCCGCCGCCCCGGGCGGGCGTCCGTGGCGACGAGGTCGATCTCCGGGTTGTTGCTCCTGGGCCACCAGCCACCGATCCGATGGGCCTCGGGCCATCGTTCGTCGGGCAGCAGTCGTGACAGCGCCTCCCGCACGAGCGGTTCGACCGCTCGTCCCCGCCACGAGGAGTAGCCCGCCTCGAACCGGGAGAAGGCCAGATCGGGGCGTCCCCGGTCCACGTCCGCGATCGCAGGGGCGACGAAGGCGAGCCAGAATCGCAGGGACGGATCCGCCACCCGCCAGCGGCGATCCTTGAGCGCGGAACGGGTGGACAGGGGGTCGTCGGCAGCAACCATGCGTTTGTCGACGAGCAGGTCCAGGGCACGGTCGAAGGAGGTCGGCGAGAGCGTCCCGTGCAGCGAGTTGAGGATGCCGGAGCGGACCCGCTCCCCCTTGCCCCCGATGGCGGTGAGGACCGCTCGGGCGTGGGAATCGGGAGGGAACTCCGACTCCAGCGCCCTGCCACCGGAGACGATCAGGGCACTCGTCGACCGTTCGAAGGAGGAGCGGACGAAGTTCTCCGGCGTCTCCCCATCAGTCCATTCCTGGGCGATGAGCGGGGCCCCGCCCGTGATGAGGAATGCGTCGAGGGCGGCGGCCCCGGTCAAGCCGGTCATGGTCGCGACATCCCGCGGCGAGAGCGCCCGGAGCAGCATCTCCGTCGCCCTTCCATGGAAGGGCTGGTCGTGACGCATGAGGGCCTCCATCATGCCGAGGTCACTGCCCAGCAGCAGGAGGAGGACGGGGCGGCGGGAGAGTTCCCGGTCCCAGACCCGTTGTAGTTCGCCCGCCCCGCCGGGGAATCCCTCGAGCAGCCAGGGCAATTCGTCGATGACGACGATGGAGGGGGCGTCCGCGGGCAGGGCGGCCGTCAGGAGCCGGAGCACCGCGGTGAGGGAAGCGGGTGTGTTCCCCTCGGCGAGGAAGGCTCCCGGCAGATCCGAGTGGGCGATGGCCTGGGCGAACAGACCCAGTTCCTCACGTTGGGGAGCCGATCGGGCAGCCTGGAAGTACACCGCCGGGGCGCCGAGCCTGGCGATGAGTTCCGTGACGAGCCGCGACTTGCCGACCCGTCGCCTGCCACGCAGCATGACCGCCAGCCCGGCGTCCGCCCGACCTCCCCGCGCGACGGTCTCGAACAGGGAACCGAGTTCGGCCAGTTCCTGCACCCGCCCAACGAAACCGCTCATCCCATCTCCCACCGAACCGCACCAACAACCCAAGAAGAATACAATACTTTTTGAAGCTATTCCCTCACCGCGGTCAGTGATGCCCTGCAGAGCGCGCTGGGACCGAAACGGAGCACCGCCCGATCCACTGCGGCCTCGACCTCCGCCCACCCCCGCTCCGGCGCATCCAGGGTCACCTGCTGCCAGGTCGCCGCCCTGACCGTCAACCCCTCCAACCGGATCCCGACCCGCCGCACCCGGGCCCGCTGCAGGTGCAGCCGGCGAAACACCCGCAGCACCTCCGCATGGATCACTCCGGTCAGGTCCGACGGGGCCGTCAGCGTGGCGGAGCGGCTGATCGAGGTGAGATCGGCGAACCGGAGAGTGAGCACCGCCACACGGCCGACCATCCCCTGCGCCCTGACCGAGGCAGCGACACGCTCACACAGGCCGAGGATCACCCGCTCGACGAGGCCGACATCGTCGGTGTCCCGCCCGAACTCATGCTGGCTCCCCACGCTGTGCCCCCGAGGGGAGCGAGGGATCACGAGACGCTCATCACGTCCCCAGACCAGCTCGGCCAGCACCCTGCCCTGACGTTCCCCCAGCACACGGCACAACACCTCCGGGGAGAGTTCGGCGACCTCCCGCACCGTGGCCAGACCGAGCCTGTGCAACGTGTCCGCGGTCGCCCGCCCCACCCCCCGGACGACCTCCACGGGCATCGGGTGCAGGAAGTCGATCACCTCGCTGGACCGCACGACCCGCACCCCGGTCGGCCCCGCTGCGGCAGAGGCCAGTTTCGCGACGAACTTGTTCGGTGCGATCCCCACCGAACACCACACCCCCTGCTCGGCGAACACCACGGCCCGCAGCCGCTCCCCCACCAGCCCGGCGTCCCCCGCCCTCCTCACTCCCCCGGACAACTCGACGAAGACCTCGCCCTCCCCCGCGGGCTCGACCCGATCGCTGTACCGCTCGCACACCGCGACGATCGCCTCCGCGACCTTCCGGTAATGGTCGGGATCCGGCGGAACCACGACGAGGTGGGGGCACAGGCGTCGCGCCCGCGCCGAGGACATCCCGCCCTCGATCCCGAACGTGCGCGCGTGATGATTGGCCGACAGCACCGCCCCGCGGTCACCACCGCCGACGACCATCGGCACCCCAGCCAGTTCAGGGCGGCGAACCAACTCCGCGGCAACCTCGAGAGCAGCCACATCGACATGGGCGACGATCCTGCTCATCATCCCGAACTCCCCGGACTGGTGTGCCACAACTTGCGTGGCGCCTCCGCCGCACCGGTGCCGGCAGGCCTCACATCAACCCACGGGGAGGCCGAGGTCACCAGCACACGTCGCCTTCCCATGCCGCCGCCCCGGCCACGACGCCGCGGATCAGGTGGCGGCTCGTCCCCGTCGGGGGGCAGGGGATCCGTCTCCGGCACCTCCGGAGGGGTGAACGCCTCGGGCAACTCCGCGAGCCACGCCCACACCGCCCGCCTCGCCTCGTCGTCCCCCTCGGCGAACCGCACCCGCTCCCACAGCTCGAGGACCCGGGACAGATCCCACGCACCGGTGGCACGGATGGAGATCCCGCGCGGCCCCGTCCGTCGCACTCGCCCCCGGACCAGCAGCAGCCAGCTGTTGAAGACCGTTGCGGCGCAGGGGCCCTGGACATCCTCGAAGAAGGTCGCGTCCACCGGCCCGGTCGAGTCGTCCAGGGTGAGGAAGACCACGCGCCTCCCCGATCTCACCGGCGGGGTCTGGGTGGCGACCTTGACCCCGGCCACCAGCACCTCTCCACCGTTGCGCTGTTGCAGCAACGCCGTCGAGGGCACCACCCCGATCGCCCGGAACAACGGCAGGTAACGGGAGACGATGTGCGACGAGGCATCCAGCCCCAGGATCTCCAACTCGGCCCGGAGCCGCTCCTGCTCCCCCAACTCGGGGAGCCCACTCGCTGTCACGTCCTCCCCCTCCCCGAGCACGAGGGCCTGCTGCGCCACCCCGGGACGCCCCCGCGCGAGCCGGGTGAGATCAGCGAGCCTGAGCAGCAGGTCCCGGCGGGTCACCTGGGCGCGACGCGACACCCCCTCGCCGTCACCGATCCGGTAGAGGGAGTCGAAGGCCCCGGTGAGCACCAGGTTCTCCACGACGTCACGCCTCACCCCGGCACGATCGACGAAGTCCGTGATCCCCTGGAAGGGGCGTCCGGCCTCGATGGCGGCGACCTCGTTGGCGGAGATGCCCTTCACGTCGGCCAACGACAACCGGATCCCCCACCCCTGATCGGTGCGCTCCGCCCGGTAGGCGTGATCGCTGACGTTGACGTCGAGCCCGAGAACGGCGAGCCCCATCCGTCGCGCCTCCTCCAACAGCAGCCGCTTGGGATACATGCCGGGGTCATGGGTCAGCACCCCGGCCAGGAAGGCCGCCGGATGGTGACGCTTGAGCCAGGCGGACTGATAGGTGGGAAGTGCGAAAGCCGCCGCATGGGCCTTGCAGAAGCCGAAGGAGGCGAAACCGACGAGGATCCCCCAGAGTTCCGTCACCACATGCTCGGGCAGGCCACTGGCGCGGGCCCTCGGGAGGAACCACTCCCGGATCCGGCCCTGCCCCTCGGTGTCCCCGAGCGCGCGTCGGGCCTCATCCCCCTCGGCGAGCGAGCATCCGGTGGCGAGCGAGATGAGCTGGATGATCTGCTCGTGGAAGACCACCACCCCGCAGGTTCCCTCGAGGACGCCCTGGAACCTGTCATGGAGGTACTGCGGCTCCGTCCAGCCCTGACGGGCCTCGAGGAACGGGGTGATCATGTCGGTCCTGACGGGGCCGGGACGGAACAGGGAGATGTCGATGATGAGATCGAGGAAGGTGCTGGGCCCGAACCTGCCGACGAGTTCACGCTGCCCGGGGGACTCGATCTGGAAACAGCCCAGGGTTTGACGGTGCGCGATCATCTCGTAGACGTCGGCGTCGTCGAAGGGGGCCAGGGCGTCGATGTCGGGGGCGGCGCCCTCCGTGCGTTCCACCTCCTTCAGCGCATGGGCCATCGCGGACTGCATCCGGACCCCCAGGACGTCCAGCTTGAGGAATCCGAGGTCCTCGACGTCGTCCTTGTCGAACTGGCTGACCGGATAGCCCTGGGTGCTGGGCTCGACGGGGGTGCGGTCCCGAAGCGCGGAGTCGCTCAGGAGGACACCGCAGGGGTGCAGTGCGATGTGTCGCGGCAGACCGTCCAGCGCCTCGACCAGCCGGAACAGCCCGTCGAGTCGTTCCTCCCCCAGCCCTGCCGCGCGCAGCTCGGGCAGTTCCCGCAGAGCCGCCCGGGCGTCGCGGGCCCTGATGTGAGGGAAGGCCTTGGCCATGGCGTCGATCTCGGCCGGCGGCAGGCTGAGAGCGGCTCCGACGTCGCGGATCGCGTGCCGGACCCGGTAGGTCTCCAGCATGGCCACACAGCTCACCCGGGACTCACCGAAGGCCTCGAGGATCAGGTCGTACACCTCGGCGCGACGCTCCGACTCGACGTCGAGATCGATGTCCGGCAGCGAGCGACGCAACGGGGACAGGAACCTGGCCATGAGCAGGTCGTGGGCCAGCGGATCCACCCCGGAGATGCCGAGCACGTGGTTCACCAGACTGCCCGCCCCGGACCCGCGTGCCGCGCACCGGATGCCCTTGGCCCTCACCATGTCGACGATGTCGGCCACGGTGAGGAAATACGATTCGAAACCGAGTCCTTGGATGACCTCGAGTTCCTCGTCGAGCCGTTCCAGCACCTGTTCGCCGGGAGCCCCGTATCGCTCGTTGGCCCCGACGATGCATCGCTGTCGCAGCACGGCACCCGCCTGGTCGGCCGTGGTTCCGAGGGTCTCGAACTCGGGCAGCCTGACCTCCCCGAGCCCGATGTCGGTCACCGGGTGCAGTCGGGAGCGTTCCCCCAGCTCGACGGTGTTCCGCAGGATCTGGTCCCCGTCCAGACCGGCCAGCCGGGCCGCCTCGTGGGTCACGACGGACATGGCCTCGGCATCCTTGAGATGCCCCTCCGCGTTCCTTCGGTCGAGGTTGCGTCCGGACAGGGGCACCAGTCTGCGTGCCGCGTCGAGGATGTCGACGACGGGGCCCTGGGTCCGCTGCGCCATCCGGACCATGTTCGTCATCACGCAGTCCACGCCCAGTTCGTCGGCCACCCGCATCAGACCCGCCGCCTGATGGGCCGACCCGACCCCCCTGCCCTCCACCCGCTGATTGGTGGCCGCGATCACCAGTTGCGACCCCAGCAGTTCCCGCCACCGGCGGGCACGACACAGCGCGAGGTCGTGGTGGGATGCGGCCAGCAGGGCTCCGATGTCCGAGTCGGCCCCCGGCATCACCACGACGTCGCCCCCCGCGCAGTGGGCCGCCAACAGGTCCATCGTCACGACGGCCTCCCCCCGTGCCCCGTGGGCGTGGGCGGCGCTGACCAGCCGACACAGTGTGGCCCACCCCGCCCGGGAGGTGGCCAGGACGACCACCCGGGGCCTCCTGTCATCCCGCACCCTTCCGCCCTTGACCGGCGTGGGAGTCCGCTCGGGTGGGGCTCCGTCCCCCAGGGCGAGATCCACCCCCACCACCGGCCACAGACCGGTGCGCAGACAGTGCTTGGCGAAACGGACCGCCCCCTGGAGGCCGTCCCGGTCGGTGATGGCGAGCGTGTCCATCCCCAGTTCCAGCGCCCGTTCCACCAGTTGTTCGGGATGGGATGCGCCGTATCGGAAGGAGTAGCCGGAGGCGACGCGCAGATGGGTGAAGGCCGTCATCAGTCGTGGACCCCCGTGAGGAACCATTCCTCGTCCCCGACCGCATGGGTCAGCTCATAGATTCCCCGACGTGCCGCGGAGGTCCCGGCCTCCACCCGCCAGACCTCCTGCTCATCGAGCAGGTCCCCGACGAGCTCCGGCGTCATCCACCACTGGGCCGAGCGGCTCCACCGTCCCTGGATCTCGGTGACCCGGTACAGACGGCCATGCCAGACGAACTGCATGGGCCCCTGCCCCATCCTGACGGCGATCGGGTCGTGGCGACGTTTCATGTCCCCTCCTCAGACTCACGAATCGAACGCACGTTCGAGAAGGGAAACTATACGCGCCGCCGCCGACAAAAGCAGCATCCCGCCCGGGACGGGTCACTCGGCGCCGCGCAACCTCAACAGGGCACGGCCGGCGATGTCCTGGTCGGTGGTCCGCCAGAACGCGGGCAGGGAGCGGGCGAGGAAACTGCCGTACCGAGCGGTGACCAGGCGTGGATCCAGGATCGCGACCACGCCACGGTCGCTCTCCCTCCGGATCAGCCGCCCGGCTCCCTGGGCGAGCAGGAGCGCGGCATGGGTCGCCGCCACCGCCATGAACCCGTTGCCCCCCGCGTCGTCGACGGCCTTCTTCCTGGCCTGCATCAACGGGTCGTCGGGTCTCGGGAACGGGATCTTGTCGATGATGACCAGCTGGCAGGTCTCACCGGGGACATCGACGCCCTGCCACAGGGACATCGTGCCGAACAGGCTGGTCTCCGGTTCCTCCTTGAAGACACGCTGCAACTCCGAGAGCTGCGCGTCACCCTGGCACAGGATCCTCAGCTCCGGCAGGGCCTCCCGGCAGTGGGCTGCGGCCTGCTCCGCATTGCGGCGGGAGGCGAAGAGGCCCAGGGTACGGCCCCCCGCCGCCCAGACCAGCTGGGCGATCTCGGCCAGGACCTCTTCGGTCAGGCCGTCCCGGCCCGGGCTGGGCAGTGAGGACGCGGCGTAGAGGATTCCCTGTCTGCCGTAGTCGAAGGGGGAACCGACGTCGAGGGCCCGCCAGCCCCCTTCCTCGCCCGCCTCACGCCCCTCGGCGAGTTCATCCGCGGCCCTGAGCCCGATGCTCGCCGCGAAGGCACGGAAGTCGCCGCCCAACGTGAGCGTGGCCGAGGTCAGGATCGTCGTGGCGGATCCGAAGATCTCCTCCCGGAGCAGCCCGGCCACCGACAGGGGGGCGACGTAGGCCGTCGGCGTCTCGCTCACCCCGCGCGAGATCCACACCACATCGTGCTCCGACAGCTTGGCCATGCGTTCGGCGACGTCGAAGATCTCCCCCAACGCCCCGAGGGCCTGGGAGCACTCCGGGTCGTCCTTCTTCCGGCCCAGCTCCGAGACGGCCTTGCGGGCCGCGTCGCGCACCCCCGCACAGGCCAGCGTGAAGCTCCCCTCCCCCTCCACCCGGGCGGTCGGCGCGTCGACGAGCGCATCCCCGAGACGCTCGACGGCCTCGAGCAGATCCGTCCCGGTGTCGTCCTCCAGCCAGGGGAGACAACGCTTGGCGATCCGCTCCGCCTGCGCCTCGCCGAGCTCCCCCGTCGCTGCGGTGGTGAGACGACTGGTCAGCTCGTGGGCCTCGTCGATCATCAGCACGGAGTGCTCCGGGAGGACCGTGTGCCCGTGCATCGCGTCGATGGCGACCAGGGCGTGGTTCGTCACGATCAGGTCGGCGTCCTGCGCCTGGCCCCGGGACCGCTCCACGAAACACTCGGCCCCGAACGGGCACTTCGTGGCGCCGAGGCATTCCCGGGTCGGGATCGAGACCTGCTGCCACGCCTGGGCGGTGTGGGTGGGTGCGTCGTCCCGATCCCCGTTGCCCCCGGCGAGGAGTTCCTCCTCGACCCATTCCCTGAGGGCGAGCACCTCCACCCCGAGCTTCGAGGGGGATTCCCCCTTGCGCACCTCCCCGAGGTCAGCCGCCCCGATGAGGCTGCCCTGCCCGGCCTCGGCGACGCCGTCGCGCACCTTGTACAGGCAGGCGTAGTTGGTGCGCCCCTTGAGCACCGCGGCTTGGGGGCGCCTCCCGGTCACCGTCTCGACCGCCTCCAGCACGGCCGGGATGTCGGTGCTGGCGAGTTGCGCCTGGAGGGCCAGGGTGGCCGTGGCGATGACCACCGTCTCGTCACGCTCCACGATCCTCGCCAGCGCCGGGGCGAGATAGCCGAGCGACTTCCCGGTGCCCGTCCCGGCCTGCACCAGCAGGTGGGTGCCCTCCGCCATGGCATCCGCGATGGCGGCCACCATGGCCACCTGACCCGGCCGCTCCCCTCCCCCGATCCTGGAGACCGCCTGGTGGAGGATGCGTCCGGCAAGGTCAGACACCGAAGTCCTTCAACTCGTCCGCGAGCGCTGGCCGCACCCGGGCCCGCACCCGCGTCCCCTCGGCGGTGTGCTCGAGCTCCTCGATGGTCCCGGTCCGATGGATCCGATCCATGAGGTCACCGCGGGTGTACGGCACGAGGACGTCGACCGGGACCTCCGGGTTCGGTAACCTCGCCTCGACGGCCTCGGCCAGTTCGGCCAACCCCTGCCCGGTGCGTGCCGAGACCACCACGCTGTCGGGATGGTTGGCGCGCAACGCCATGAGGGTCATCGCGTCGGCCCGATCCGCCTTGTTGCAGACCAACAGCTCCGGCACCCCGATGGCCCCGATCTCCGCCAGCACCTCGCGGACGGCCGTGATCTGCCCCTCCGGGTCCGGATCGGAGGCGTCCACGACGTGGAGGAGCAGGTCCGCGGTGGCCGACTCCTCCAGCGTGGAGCGGAAGGCCTCGACGAGGTCGTGCGGGAGATGCCGGACGAAGCCGACGGTGTCGGTCAGGGTGAAGACACGACCGTCCCGGGTCTCGGTCCTGCGGGTCGTCGGGTCCAGGGTGGCGAAGAGCGCATCCTCCACGAGCACCCCCGCCCCGGTCAGCCGGTTGAGCAGGGAGGACTTGCCCGCATTGGTGTAGCCGACGATGGCGACGCTCGGGACCTGGTTCCTGCGACGCTCCGCCCGCTTCCCCTCCCGGGTGGCCTCCATGTCGCGGAGCTTGCGCCTGAGCTGGGCGATGCGATGGTGGATGCGGCGACGATCCGTCTCCAGCTTCGTCTCGCCGGGACCGCGACCGCCGATACCGGCCCCCGCCGCGGCACGTCCGCCCGCCTGCCGGGACAGGTTCCCACCCCAGCCACGAAGCCGCTGCTTGAGGTACTGGAGCTGGGCCAGCTCGACCTGGGCCTTGCCCTCGGCGGACTTGGCGTGGGAGGCGAAGATGTCGAGGATGAGCGCGGTGCGGTCCACCACCTTCACCTTGACCCGGTCCTCGAGGTTCCGCAGCTGGGCCGGTTGCAGTTCGCCGTCGCAGATGACGGTGTCCGCGCCCGTCGCGCGCACCACCTCGGCGACCTCCTCCACCTTGCCCCGCCCGATGTAGGTGGCGGGATCCGGATGGGAGCGACGCTGCACGAGCGCCTCCAGCACCTCGGAGCCGGCCGTCTCCGCGAGGAGCTTCAGCTCGGCCATCGCATTGTCGGCGTCCTGCTGGGTGCCGGAGGTCCACACCGAGACCAGTACCACCCGCTCCAGCCGGAGCTGGCGGTACTCGACCTCCGAGATGTCCTCGAGTTCGGTGCGCATGCCGGCCACCCGCCGCAGCGAGTGGCGCTCGGCGAGGTCCTGCTGGTCACCGTCGTGGTTCGCCTCGGGATCGAGGACGTCATGGTTCTGGGTGTCAAAGGGGGAGCTCATCGTTGCACCATTCTGGCAGGCGGCCCCGACAAAATCCCCTCACACCGTCGGTTCAGTGTCGGAACTCCCCCTCCGCCACGACCAGCGCGGGCCCCGTCAGCCACGTGCCCCCGTCCTCGAAGGTCACCGTGAGGTCACCTCCGGGCACCGACACCCGGACCGGACCCTCGACCCCGCTGCGCAGCCGATGCACCGTCGCGGCCGCGACGACCCCCGTCCCGCAACTCAGTGTCTCCCCGCAGCCCCGTTCATGGACCCGCATCCGCAACCGTCCCGGCTCGACCACGTGGATGAACTCGACGTTCACCCCGTTCGGGAAGGCCTCGGCGGGCTCCCAGGTCGGGGCGATGGTCAGGTCCAGGGCGTCGAGTTCCTCCCCGTCGACGAAGCACACCGCGTGAGGGTTGCCGACATCGGCGGGATGGCCCTCCAGCTCCCGGCCCTGGTGCCGGATCGTCACCGGAGCCCGGCCCACCTTCACCTCGCCGAGATCGGTGGCCAGAGTGGAGTCCGGGAGTTCCCTCACCCTCCGCAGGCCCGCCCTCGTCGCGACGACGAACTCGGCCTCACCGACCAGGCCCTGCTCGAGCAGGTGCCGGGAGAACAACCGCAGACCGTTGCCGCACATCTCCGCGACGGAGCCATCGGCGTTCCGGTAGTCCATGAACCACACCGCCGGGTCGTCGGCATCACTGTCGGGGACGTTCCCGGCACGCACCACCCGGAGCACCCCGTCACCCCCGATGCCGCGCCGCCGATCACAGAGCCACACCACCTGCTCGGCCCTGAGATCCAA
This sequence comes from Arachnia propionica, assembly GCF_003932785.1. GTDB lineage: Bacteria > Actinomycetota > Actinomycetes > Propionibacteriales > Propionibacteriaceae > Arachnia > Arachnia propionica_B. The sequence goes on from NZ_RQYT01000023.1 coordinate 25,750, forward strand.
GGCCCCGTGATGGTCGTCGATGATGACGAAATCGTTGCCCGTGGCATGGCCCTTCGTGAACAGCATCATTTGTCCCTCTCTGTCGTCCTCGTCACAACCCCACAGCTCTCAGTATGCGCTCGACGTTGTCGGGATCCCCCGCCGTGAGCCACGTGATGCGCGGATCACGGCGGTACCACCCGAGTTGCTTGCGGAAGAACCGTCGCGTGGCCCGCTTCACCTCGTCCCGGGCCTCGGCCTCCGTGCGCAGCCCGTGGAGGTGTTCGATGACCTGCCGGTATCCAATCGCCATGCTGGCGGTCCGCCCCTCCGCGAGCCCCCGGTCGAGAAGTGAGTGCACCTCCGCCACGAGCCCCGCCTCGAACATCGCGTCGACCCGGGCGTCGATGCGTCGATCCAGTTCCGTCCGCTCCAGGGTCAACCCGAACTGGTGGACGCCGTCCAGCTCGTAGGTCCACTCGGGCAGCACGGCCTGATGCCCTCCCGTCAGCTCATGCACCTCGAGGGCCCGCACGATCCGGCGACCGTTCCCCGGCTCGATCCAGGCCGCCGATGCCGGGGCCACCTCGCTCAGCCGACGGTGCAGCGCCGCCGCCCCCAGCCGTTCCAGTTCCCCCTCGAGCCGGGCCCGCAGCTCGGGGTCCGAGCCGGGGAAGTCGAAATGGTCGGTGATGGCACGGGTGTAGAGCGCCGAGCCGCCGACGAGGACGGGCACCGCCCCGCGAGCCCTGATCCCCTCGATCACCTCGCGGGCCCGCCGCTGGAACCAGGCGACGCTGGCCGTCTCGGTGACGTCCATGACGTCCACCAGATGGTGGACGATGCCGCCGCGTTCCTCCGGAGCGGGCTTGGCCGTGCCGATGTCCATGCCGCGGTAGACGAGCATGGAGTCACCGTTGACGATCTCCCCGACGCCGCCATCGCGGGCCATCCGATGGCAGCACTCGATCGCGAGGGCGGACTTGCCCGTGGCCGTGGGGCCGACGAGAACGATCATGGGAGGCTGCATGCCCCCATCCTGCCAGTGACAGTCCTGCGTGTCAGGGGGCATCATGGTGGCAGGTGATGCATCTGGCACGCCATGAACAGTGAGGAGCAACATGGGTATCTTCGACGGCATCGGGGATCAGGTCGCCGCGCACGAGGAGAAGATCGACGGCGCCATCGACAAGGGGGCCGAGATGCTCGACAAGGCCACCGGGAACAAGTTCGGCGACAAGATCGACTCGGGCGCCGAGTTCCTCAAGGAGAAGGTCGAGGACCTGGCGGGAAAGAACAAGCCCGCCGCTGAGTGAGGTCCCTGTCCGTGGGCCCCGTCGCGGAGACGCGACGGGGCCTCGCTGTCCCTCCCGTCAGGCGGGTCGGCCGAGGCCTGGCATCCCCAGGGGGACCCCGCTCGGCGCGGGCTCCCTCGTGGTGGCCTCCCACGCGTCGCCACCGCGGGTCCTGCGAAGCCCCCGGATCGGCAGGTCCGAGTTGAGGTGGTGCGGGGCGGCGTGGGTGATGGTCGCCATCGCGATGTCCCCGGGCCGGGGACGTTCGGCCATGTCGTCGCTCACCCTGACGTGGACGAGTCGGTTGTCCCGCGCCCGCCCACTCATCCGGTTGGTCTCGGCATCCTTGCGGCCCTCCCCGAGGGCGAACATGACCTCGACCTCCTGCCCCTCGAAGCGCCGGTTCTCCTCCCACGCGATCTCACCGACCAGCTCGACGAGACACTCATAGCGCGCCTGGACCGCTTCCTTGGCCACCTGGTTCGGCATCTCGGCCGCGGGGGTGCCCGGACGCTTCGAGTACTGGAACGTGAAGGCCGCGGAGAACCGCGCCTGCCGCACCACCTCCATCGTCGCCTCGAAGTCCTCCTCGGTCTCCCCGGGGAAGCCGACGATGATGTCCGTGGTGATCGCGGCGTGGGGCATCGCCTGCCGCACCCGCTCGAGGATCCCGAGGAACCGCTCGCTGCGGTAGGAGCGCCGCATCGCCTTGAGCACCGCGTCCGAGCCGGACTGGAGCGGCATGTGGAGCTGCGGCATGACGTTGCGGGTCTCGGCCATGGCGGCGATGACGTCGTCGGTGAAGTCCCTCGGGTGCGGGGAGGTGAACCTGACCCGCTCCAGCCCGTCGATCTCCCCGCAGGCCCGCAGCAGCTTCGCGAAGGCCTGGCGATCCCCGAACTCGACACCATAGGCGTTGACGTTCTGGCCGAGCAGCGTGATCTCCTGAACTCCCTGCTCGACGAGCATGCGGATCTCGGCGAGGATGTCGCCCGGGCGGCGATCGGTCTCCTTGCCGCGCAGCTGCGGCACGATGCAGAAGGTGCACGTGTTGTTGCACCCCACACTCACCGAAACCCACGCCGAGTAGGGCGACTCCCGCCGGCTCGGGAGATTGCTCGGAAAGGTCTGCAGCGCCTCGACGATCTCGATCTGGGCGGCCTCCTCCACCCGGGCCCGCTCCAGCAGCGTCGGCAGGCTGCCGACGTTGTGGGTCCCGAAAACGACATCCACCCACGGCGCCCGACGCTGAATGATCTCCCGGTCCTTCTGCGCCATGCAGCCACCGACGGCGATCTGCATGCCGGGGTGCTGGGCCTTCACCGCGGCCATGTGCCCGAGGTTCCCGTAGAGACGGTTGTCGGCGTTCTCCCGCACCGCGCAGGTGTTGAAGACGACGACGTCGGCGCCGGCACCGAGGACCTGGTCGTCGCCCTCGGCGCGTTGCAGTCCGGCCTCCTCCAGGAGTCCGGAGATCCGTTCGGAGTCGTGGACGTTCATCTGGCAGCCGTAGGTGATGACGTGGTAGGTGCGCGCGCTCATGGTGGCCCAACTATAGGAGATCGGACGAGGATGACGGTGCGTCGACGTGTGCCCGTGACGCGCCGCCCCGACGCGATGGGGTCCCAACAGGTGACGACCGTTCTCCTCGTGGCACCCCTGCCGGAACGTCACCAGTTGACTCATGGTGACGTTCCGCCGCTGCTTCACCCTCTAATGTGGGGTCATGATCCATCCCACCGGTGAACAGTACGAGATCCGCAGCCATCGCTGGAGTGCCGTCACCACCCAGGTCGGCGCGGGGTTGCGCAGCCTGAGGCTGGACGGCGTCGAGCTCCTGGACACCTACGAGGCGGACGAACAGCCGCGGCGCTGGCAGGGGGCCCACCTGATGCCGTGGCCGAACCGGCTGCGCGATGGCCGTTACTCCATCGGGGAGACCAGCCACCAGCTCCCCATCAACGAGGTGGCGCGGGCGAACGCGAACCACGGGTTCAACGTCGGCCAGCAGTGGGAGGTGCTCTCCCACATGACCTCCGCGGTGCGGCAACGCACGGTCTTCTGGCCGCGGCGGGGTTGGCCGGGGATCCTCGCCGTCGAGATCCTGCATGAACTGACGGAGGACGGGCTGTCGGTGGAGGTCCTCGCCACCAACATCGGTGTGGAGCCGTTCCCCTGGGGCTACGGCGTCCACCCCTACTTCCGGTTCGACGACCTGAGCCGGGTTGAACTCACCATCCCCTTCGACGCGGAGCTCACCGTGGATCCGGAGCGGCTGCTGCCGATCCATCTCGGGCCGATCAGCGCCGAGCACGACTTCACCGCTCCGCGACGCATCGGTTCGACGGAACTCGACACCGCCTTCACGGACCCCCTGACCAGGGAATGGGCCGTGACGTTGTCCGGCGACGGGCGTTCCATCGAGGTCTGGGGTGACGCGACGACGCAGTGGGTCCAGGTGTTCACCCCACCGACGCGGGCCAGCATCGCGGTCGAGCCGATGACCTGCGGGCCCAACGCCTTCAACGAGGGCCCGACCCACCGGGACCGGATCCTGCTGCGGGCGGGCGAGTCCGCCCGGGCCCGTTGGGGAGTGCGGTTGCCGGTCGGGTGACGCCGTCGCCCCGTTCAGTGGGCCAGTTCGGTGGCCCGCGACTCCCTCACCACGGTGATCCGGATCTGCCCCGGGTAGGTGAGATTGCGCTGCACCTCCGCGGCGATCTCCTTGGCCAGGACCTGACTTCCCTGGTCATCGACCTCCTCGGGCGCCACCATGACCCTCACCTCACGTCCGGCCTGCATGGCATAGGCCCGGGTGACCCCCGGCTGCCCCATGGCGATCGCCTCGAGGTGCTGCATCCGTTCGACGTAGGCCTCGAGTGACTCCCTTCGGGCACCGGGGCGGGACCCGGAGATGGCGTCCGCCGCCTGGGTGAGGACCGCCTCCACGGTGCGGGGCTGCACCTCGTTGTGGTGCGCCTCCACCGCATGGACGATGTCCTCGTCCTCACCGTGCCGACGCAGCAGATCGGCTCCGATGAGGGCGTGCGGCCCCTCCGTCTCATGGGTGAGGGCCTTGCCGATGTCGTGCAGGAAGGCCGCCCGCTTGCACTGCGCCACGTCCAGGCCGAGTTCCGCCGCCATGACTCCCGCCAGGTGGGCGCACTCCTTGAGGTGGGCGAGGACGTTCTGCCCGTAGCTGGTGCGGAACGCGAGGGAACCCACCACCGGGACGAGATCGGGGTGCAGATCCGTGATGCCGACCTCCAGCAACGCCTGCTCGCCCGTGCTGAGGATGCGCTCCCCGAGCAGGCGCTGGCTCCGTTCGTGCACCTCCTCGATCCGAGCGGGATGGATGCGGCCGTCGGCGACGAGGTCGGCCAGGGTCATCCGGGCCGCTTCCCGGCGCACCGGGTCGAAGCAGCTGAGCAGCACCATCTCCGGGGTGTCGTCCACCATGACGTTGACCCCGGTGATCTGCTCGAAGGCGCGGATGTTGCGGCCCTCCCGCCCGATGATCCGCCCCTTCATCTCGTCGCCGGGGAGATCGACGCTGGTGACGACGGATTCGGAGGTCTGCTCCGCAGCGCATCGCTGGATGGCACTCACCACGATGGATCGGGCCCGCTCCTCCGCCTGCCGTCGGGCCTCCTCCTCGATGTCCCGGGCCAGGGTGGCGGCCTCGATGCGGGCCTGATGCTCGGCCTGGGCCACGACCTCGGCATGGGCCTGGGCGACGGTCAGTCCCGCGATGCGTTCGAGCTCGGAGGTGAGGCGGTCCTGCTCGGCCGCCAGTTCCTCGCGACGCTGCTTGAGCTCACGTCGTTGCTGTTCCAGCAGCTCGGCGCGGGTGGCCAGCCCCTCCACCTCGGCGGCCAGCCGGTCCTCGCGCTCGTGGAGGCGCTCCTCCTGCCGCTCCTGCGTGGCGCGCTGCTCGCGCAGCTCGGCCCGCTGCGCCGCGATGGAGGCCTCGAGTTCGTCGCGTCGCCGATCCAGCTCCGCCACGGTCTGGTTGACGTGTTCCTCGGCCTGTTCCAGCACCCGCTTGGCATCCGCCCGCACCCGTTCCGCGGCCTCGCTGGCCTGCTGACGCACATCGTCGGCGACGTTGCGGGACCGTCCCTCCGCACGGAGGTGCTCCTCGAGGAAGCGTTTCGTGGTGCGGTTGTTCCTCACGACGACCACCGCCAGGAAGACCGCGAGAACGCCTGGCACCAGCCAACCGATCCACTCCACGGCCGCTCCTTCCTCAGGAATCCTGATCTGGAAGCCTATACCCGCACGACACCCCGTCGGAGGCACCCTCCCCTTCCTCGGACTCCCCCAGCACGGAGGCCAGCACCGTGAGACAGATCCCCTGGCTGAAGCCTCGACGGGCCAGGGCGGCGTGCAGGCGCCGGCGCACCACGACGGGAGCCAACCCTCCCATGCCACGAAGACGTCGCTCCGCGAAGGCGAGGGCGGTGGACAGCTCATCGTCGCGTTCCAGGTCCACCAGAGCCGCCTCGGCGATCTCGTCGGCCACCCCCCGACGCCGGAGCTCCATCCGGATACGGACCCTTCCCTGCCGGTCGATCTCGCTGCGTGTGCGCACCAGGGCCCGCGCGAAGGCCGCATCGTCGATGAGCCCCACCTCGGTGAAGCGCTCCACGAGCTGGTCGATCAGCTCCTCGGGCACCGCCTTGGCCGCGAGTCTGGCCCGCAGTTCGGCCTCGGATCGGCTACGCGTCTCGAGCAGGCGCAGCGCGATCCGCCGGGCAAACTCCAGGTCAGAAGTCAACCTCCACCTCGCCGGTCTCGGGGTTGATCCGCTCCTCCCCCTCCGGGGAGTCGCCGAGCCCCAGCGCCACCCGGATCTTCTGGTCGATCTCGTTGGCGACCTCGGGATTGTTCCTCAGGAAGTTCCTGGCGTTCTCCTTGCCCTGGCCGAGCTGGTCGGAACCGTAGGTGAACCAGGCGCCGGCCTTGCGGATGACGCCGTTGGCCACACCCATGTCAATGAGGCTGCCCTCGCGGGAGATACCCTCCCCGTAGATGATGTCGAACTCCGCCTGCTTGAACGGCGGGGCCACCTTGTTCTTGACGACCTTGACCCGGGTGCGGTTGCCCACCATCTCGGAACCGTCCTTGAGCGTCTCGATGCGCCGCACGTCCAGGCGCACCGAGGAGTAGAACTTCAGTGCCCGACCGCCGGTGGTGGTCTCGGGGGAGCCGAACATGACCCCGATCTTCTCGCGCAGCTGGTTGATGAAGATCGCCGTGGTCCCTGCGGACTTGAGGGCTCCCGTCATCTTCCGCAGGGCCTGGCTCATGAGCCTGGCCTGGAGGCCCACGTGGGAGTCACCCATCTCCCCCTCGATCTCCGCCCTCGGGGTCAGCGCGGCAACCGAGTCGATGACGATGAGCGCCAGTGCGCCGGAGCGCACGAGGGTGTCGGCGATCTCCAGCGCCTGCTCACCGTTGTCCGGCTGGGAGACCAGCAGCTCGTCCGTCTTGACGCCCAGCTTGGCCGCGTAGTCCGGGTCGAGGGCGTGCTCGGCGTCGATGAAGGCGCAGATCCCGCCCTCCGCCTGTGCGTTCGCGATGGCGTGGAGGGCGACGGTGGTCTTGCCGGAGGACTCCGGGCCGTAGATCTCGATGATCCGGCCCCGCGGCAGACCCCCGATCCCCAGCGCCACGTCGAGGGCGACGCTGCCCGTGGGGATCACGTCGATGGGGAGCCGGCTGTCCTCCCCGAGGCGCATGACAGAGCCCTTGCCGTGCGCCTTCTCGATCTGGGCGAGTGCCGCCTCCAGAGCCTTGGCGCGATCCGCGACCGACATGTTGGTTCCTTTCACTCGACGAACCCGCGGCGCGAGTCCACGTCCTTACACCTTCACTGTAGGGAGCAGGACTGACATTTCTGCGCCCGAGCACTGCGGGTGTGGACAACCAGCAGCGGGACACAGCTTAGACGAACACCTGTTCGATTGCCGTCATCCTCGGCGTGTCGCCCGCGGTCGGCGTGCCCGTCAGCGCATCCGATCCGGTAGACCGAGCTCCTCCCACACGGCCCGCCAGATCGTCTTGCAGGGGACCCGGTCCCGCAACGCCTCATCGAGGGTGCGGCTGTCGAGGCCCTGGAGAGCGACCGTGGCCGCCCAGCTCGGGGCATAGTCCTCCCCGAGAACCGCATCGAGTCGTGATCTCAGCTCTGCTTCTCGCACAGGAATCAAGTATCCCGAAAAAAGCTCGCGTAGGAAGTGATCAGCCACCTACAATGTCGAGCAATACCGTGCAACAATCGCTCAACATCCGCACAAGGGGACGAGATGAACTCAACAGGAACACATTCCCACAAGCGCTCGGACCGAATGCTGGCAATGCTGGCCCTGTTGCAGGAGAACGGCCAGATGGCGCTTTCACAACTTGCCACCCAATTGGGAACCTCCGAGGCCACCATCCGCCGCGATGTCGCCGTGCTGGCGGCCCAGGGGCTGCTGGATCGGACCCACGGCGGGGCGCGTCCGGTCCAGGGCAGCAAGGAACTGCCCGTGAGGTTGCGCGACGGCCGCAACCAGGCGGCCAAGTCGCGGATCGCGTCCGCCGCGGCCCAGCTGGTCCCTGAGGGCAAGCACGCCATCGGGCTGAGCGGCGGAACCACGGCTGCGGAGGTGCTCCGTGCGCTTCAGCATCGCACCGACCTGACCATCATCACCAACTCCCTCAGCATCGGCCTGGAGGCGGCGGAGCAGGGACAGAGCAGGGTTCTCATCGCCGGTGGTGTGCTGCGTTCCAACTCCCTCGAGCTCGTCGGGTCGTTGGCCGAGGCCACTCTTCGGCTCGTCAACGTGGGCACCGCCCTCGTCGGGGCCGACGGAGTGAGTTCCACCGGCGGCCTGACAACGCACGACGACATCGAGGCCCGCACCAATCACACCATGATCGAACGCGCCCAACGGGTGATCGCGGTCGCTGACGCCACGAAGATCGGCCACGTCACGTTGGCCAAGATGGCGGATCTCAACGAGATCGATGTCCTCGTCACCGACTCGAACGCGCCGGCCGATGAGCTGGCCCGCATCCGGGAGGCCGGCGTCGAGGTGGTCATCGTCCCCGCCCCGACCGAGTCCCGGACACACTGACCGACCCCACCGGCCGTTTTCGTCGTGGACCTACCGAGCCCGACGTGGGGTGGCGGAGGCGCGACGCAGCCGGATCGCCTCCCGGACGTAGTCCACCCCGGTGACGAGGGTGAGGATGAGCGCCGCCCACATGAGGGCCCAGGCCACCAGCTGAAGCCACGGGGGCAGGACGGAAAGCGAGAGCAGGAACAGGATCAGGGCGACGGACTGGAGCACCGTCTTCAGCTTCCCGCCCCCCTTGGCGGGCATGACGGCGTGCTTCGCCATGGCGGCCCGCAGCCAGGTGATGCCCCATTCCCGCACGAGGATCAGCACGGTGAAGAACCACGGCAGTTCCCCCAGAATGCTGAGTGAGATGAATGCCGCTCCCGTGAGCGCCTTGTCCGCGAACGGATCCCAGAGCTTTCCGAAATCAGTGATGAGATTCCACCGACGGGCGATCCAACCGTCCAGCAGATCCGTCAGGATCGCCGCCGCGAACACGATCGTCGCCGCCAGCCGCCATCCCTCGTCGTGAGGGTGGCGGAACAGCACCACGAGGAAGACGGGCACCATGATGATGCGCAGCACCGTCAGGGCATTCGGCACGTTCCAGTTGCTGGGTTTCCCCGTCATCGGATCCTCCCTGTGAGATCGATTCCCTCGGAGTCCACGAACTCCACCGCCACGAGATCCCCGAGCCTGAGCTCCGCCGCGTCGGTCACCTCGACGGTGCCGTCGGTCTCCGGCCCCTGATGCTCGGCACGCCCGACGGCCCTCTCCCCGATCTCCTCGATCAGCACCGTCGCCTGTTCACCCACCCGGTCGGCTGCACGGGCCTCACACACCTGGGTCGCGATGTCCGCGAGCGCCTCACGACGCGCCTCGATCTCATCCGGGTCGAGGTGACCGTCGAGGTGGGCCCCCTCGGTCCCCTCCTCGTCGGAATAGCCGAAGACGCCGAGGACATCCAGACCCGCGTCGATGATGAACTGCCGCAGCACCTCGACATCGGCCTCGGTCTCCCCCGGGAACCCGGCGATGACGTTGCTGCGGATCCCCGCCTCCGGCGCCTCCGCACGGATCCTGCCGATGAGCGAGAGGAAGCTGTCCGGGTCGCCGAACCTGCGCATCCGTCTCAGCACGGCCGGGCTGGCGTGCTGGAACGAGAGGTCGAAGTACGGCAGCACCTTGGGGGTGGCGAACATGGCCTCCAACAACGACGGTCGGATCTCGGCCGGTTGGAGATAGGACACCCGGATCCACTCCAGCCCCTCCACGTCGGCGAGTTCGGGAAGCAATCGTTCCAGGCTCGCATCGGGCAGGTCCTTGCCGTAGCTGGACGTGTTCTCGGAGACGAGAAGGATCTCCTTGACCCCCTCCGACGCCAGCCAGCGCGCCTCCGTCACGATCTCGTCGACGGGACGGGACAGATAGGACCCCCGGAACGCGGGGATGGCGCAGAAGGCGCAGCGCCGGTCGCAGCCCGAGGCGATCTTGAGGGAGGCGGCGGGGCCGCCGCTGATCCGACGCCGCTGCACCCTCGGACCAGTCGCTGGGGCCATGCCCTCCGGGAGCGGGGCGTGGCCGGGGGTGCTCACCGTCGGCGCCGCGGCGGGACGCGCGGCGGGGGCCAGCGGCAGCAGCGTCCGACGATCCCTCGGCACGTGCGACTCGTGGGTCCCACCGGCCAGGATGTGCCGCAGTCGGTCCGCGATGGAGGTGTAGTCGTCGAACCCGAGCACGGCGTCCGCCTCGGGAAGCTCGCGTGCCAGTTCGACACCGTAACGCTCGGCCATGCAGCCGACGGCGACGACGGCCTCCACGTTGGCGGAATCCTTGAGGTCGGCTGCGGCGAGGAGGGTGTCGATCGAGTCCTTCTTCGCCTGCTCCACGAAACCACAGGTGTTGACCACGACGGTCTGGGCGTCGGCGGGGTCGTCGACCAGCTGGAATCCTCCGGCCTCCAGGCGTCCCGCGAGTTCCTCCGAGTCGACGTCGTTGCGGGCGCACCCCAACGTCAGGATGTGGACCTTGTTCATCATCGTCCCCAGTATCGCTCACCCGGCGGCGAGGGAGGCCAACAGCTCATCGAGGTCGTCGGGCTTGATGAGCACCTCGCGGGCCTTGGAACCCTCGGAGGGACCCACCACCCCACGGGATTCGAGGATGTCCATGAGTCGTCCGGCCTTGGCGAAGCCGACCCGCAGCTTGCGTTGCAGCATCGACGTGGAACCGAGTTGCAGCTCCACGACGAGGCGGGCCGCGTCGATGACCAGCTCCAGGTCGTCGCCGATGTCGTCGACGACCTTCTTCTCCGCCGCTCCCGCGGTGACGTCCTCCCGGTAGGTGGGCTGGAGCTGACCGGAGATGTGGGCCACCACCTCGCGGATCTCCGACTCGTTGACCCAGGCGCCCTGGACCCGGATCGGTTTGCCGGCCCCCATGGGCAGGAACAGACCGTCGCCCTTGCCGACGAGTTTCTCCGCGCCGGGTTGGTCGAGGATGACCCGGGAATCCGTCATGGACGAGGTGGCGAAGGCCAGCCGGGACGGCACGTTGGCCTTGATGAGCCCCGTCACGACATCCGTCGACGGTCGCTGGGTCGCCAGCACGAGATGGATCCCCGCGGCCCGGGCGAGCTGGGTGATGCGCACCACCGACTCCTCCACGTCACGTGGCGCCACCATCATGAGGTCGGCCAGCTCGTCGACCACCACGAGCAGGTAGGGGTAGGGCGCGAGGACCCGTTCGGAGCCCTCGGGTACCTTCACCTGCCCGGCCCGCACGGCCTTGTTGAAGTCGTCGACGTGCCTGAAGCCGAAGTTCGCCAGGTCGTCGTAGCGCATGTCCATCTCCCGCACCACCCAGGCGAGGGCCTCCGCCGCCTTCTTGGGGTTCGTGATGATGGGGGTCACGAGGTGCGGGATGCCCTCGTACTGGTTCAACTCCACCCGCTTCGGGTCAACGAGCAGCAGGCGCACCTCATCGGGGGTGGCCCGCATCATGATGGAGGTGATGAGGGAGTTGATGAAGCTCGACTTGCCGGAGCCGGTCGCACCGGCCACCAGGAGGTGGGGCATCTTCGCCATGTTGGCCAGCACGAACCCGCCCTCGACGTCCTTCCCGAGCCCGACCGTGAGCGGATGGTGGTCGCTCAGCGCCTTCGGGGAGCGCAACACGTCGCCGAGGCTGACGACCTCCTTGTCGAGATTGGGGATCTCGATGCCGATGGCCGACTTGCCGGGGATGGGGGTGAGGATGCGGATCTCGTTGCTCCCCACGGCGTAGGCGATGTTGTCGGCGAGCCCCGTCACCTTCGAGACCTTGATGGCATTGCCGAGCTCCACCTCGTACCGGGTGACCGTCGGTCCGCGCGTGTAGCCCGTGACGCGCGCGTCGATCTCGAACTCCTCCAGGGTCGCGGCGAGCTGTCGGACGACCCGGTCGGAGGACTCGGTGCGGGCCTTGGGCTTGGTGCCGGGGACGAGCAACGACTCATCGGGGAGCTGGTACATGACCTCGCCACTGAGCTGAAGCTGTTCCGCCCGGCCCAGCATGGGGGTGTGCTCCGGGGGCGGGAGGTCCGCCTTCTCCGTGGCCGGGGCCTTCCGGGGCTCCGGTTTCCTCACGGGGGGCGGGGTCGGTTCCTCGTCGAGTTCCCAGTCGTCGATCGAGTCCAACGGCTGCGGTTCGTCGTCAAGGATGAGGGGGGTGTCGTAGGGCTTGTCGACCCCCAGCTTGAGCTTGCGGGGCGGCTCGTCCTCCCCCTGTTCGACGAGGGCGGACAAGCCCTCCCGGACCGAGGCGACGACCTCCCGCAGGGGGCGCCCGATCGTGAGCAGGACGCCGGTCAGGGTCACGAGGACGAGGATCGGCACGGCCGCCCAGACGGTCAGCAGATCGGCGAAGAGACTGCTGGAGAGGAAGCCGAGGATGCCCCCGGCCCGTCGGAGTTCCAGCATCTGATCCGGGCGGGGCAGTCCACGCACGACGTTGATGATCCCGAGCCCGCCCATCGTGATGAGGAACCAGCCGAGCCCCGTGCGGGGGGCGGCGTCCACCTCGCGGGGGTGACGCAGCACCCGCCACGTCCCGTAGAGCAGCACGGCGGGGACGAAGGTGGCGGCGAGGCCGAACACCGTCGTCGTCGCCACCTCGATCGCCGAGCCGACGGGGCCGGGGAGCATGAACCAGGCCCGGGCGGCCAGGATGATCGCGAGCACCAGCATGAACAGGCCCACACCGTCGCGCCGCAGAGCAGGGTCGACGTCCGGGTCAACCCCTCCGAAGCTGCGGGCAACGGCACCGAGTCCGTGCGCGATCCCCCGCCACACGGCGACGAGACCACGCAGGAACGGGTTGGGCCCCTTGGGCCGGGGCGGGGCTGCCGCCCTGCTCTGCTTGGGCGTGGTCGAACCACCCGACTTGCCGGTTCCCTGGGTGGAGGGGCGTCGGGTGGACCTGCGCGATGGGGAAGAGCCGCGTGTCGCCATGTTGCCAACCTAGCCGAGGAGGGCGTCATCCCCCAGGGAGCGCGCCGAAGTGATCCCACCCGGCGCTGGTCTCCCACGGTTCCCCTGCGACGGTGACGGCATCCCCGGCCACGACCGCTCCGACCCGGACCCAGCCGTCGGGAAGGTCGGCATCGGGCGGGAATGTCGCGGCCAGGGCATGGTCCTCGCCGCCGGCGAGCATGAAGATCATGGGGTTCTTGCCGGTGGCCGCGGCGAGTCTCGCGAGGCCGTCCGGCACCTCGAGGAGGGACGGATCGACGTCGATCCCGACCCCGCTGCGCTCGGCGATGTGGCCGAGATCCTGCAGGAGCCCGTCCGAGACGTCGATCATGGCGGTGGCGCCCACAGCGGCCGCCACCCGACCCGCCCCGTAGGGCACGCTCGGGCACTGCTGCTCCGCGACGAGTTCCTTGGGGGAGCCGAATCCGCGCTGGAGGACCAGCAGCCCGCCGGAGGCCCAGCCGAGTCGACCGCGGACCGCCACTTGGTCGCCCACCCGCGCGCCGCCACGGGTCACGGGGGAACGCCCCTGGAGGTTCCCGAGGGCGGTGACGGCGATGGCGATGTGGGCGGAGGAGGACAGATCCCCGCCGACGAGGCTCACCCCGGCCCGGCCGCACTCCTCGACCACCCCCTGCTGGAACTCCTCGACCCATGTCTGGTCGAGCTCACGGGGAACGGCGAGACCCACGACGATGCTGCCGGGGGACGCCCCCATCGATTCGACGTCGGAGACGTTGACGGCGACGGCCTTCCGACCGATCTGGCGCGCGTTGGACCAGCTGCGTTTGAAATGGACGTTCTCGATGAGCACGTCGGTGGTCACGACGATGTCCCCGTCCGGACGCAGCACCGCCGCGTCGTCGCCCGGGCCCAGGAGGACGTCGGGGCCGGCGTCGAGGTCCGCGGTGATCCTGGCGATCAGCTCGAACTCGCCGGCCATCAGCGCAGACCCACGGGACGCGCCAGCGCCAGCTCGATGAGACGGCTGACGAGTTCCTCGTAGGTCATGCCGCTCTCCTGCCACAGGGTCGGGTACATGGAGATCTCCGTGAATCCCGGCATGGTGTTCACCTCGTTGATCCAGGCCCCGTCCTCGGTGACGAAGAAGTCGGCCCTCACGAGGCCCTCCGCGTCGATGGCGTTGAAGGCGCGACGCGCCAGGGACTGCAACTCGGCGGCCAGCTCCGGGGTGGTGTCGGCCGGGGCGTCGAGCGCGGCCCCGTTCTCGTCGAAGTACTTCGCCTCGTAGTCGTAGAAGCCGTCATCGGCGTTGACACGGATCTCGCCGATCACGGAGGCCCGGCATCCCTCGGAGGTCCCGGGATCCCCGAGCACGGCGACCTCCAGTTCCCTCGCGCCCACGAAGCCCTGCTCGAAGACGACCTTCGGGTCGTAGCGCTGGGCCTCGGCGATGGCGGCCTCGAGCTGCTCCGGCGCCGTCACGCGGGAGATGCCGATGGAGGAGCCGCCGCGGGCCGGCTTGACGAAGATGGGGTACTCGAGGCGCGCCACCTCCGCCAGCACCTCGTCGCGCTCGTACCGAAGCCTCCGCGCCGATGCCGCGACGAAGGGACCGACGGGCAGCCCGGCGGCCCGGAAGGCGAGTTTCATGAACTCCTTGTCCATGCCGACGGCGGAGGCCATCACGCCGGAGCCGACGTAGCGGATCCCCATCATCTCGAACAGCCCCTGGATGGTCCCGTCCTCGCCGAACGGGCCGTGCAGGAGGGCAAAGGCCACATCCACGGCGCTCAGGTCGGTGAGGTCGTCACCGACCCGGGTGGCGACCTCGCAGCCGTTCGCGCCGACCAGCCAGGCGGCGTCGTGCTCGGGTTCCGCGACCTGCGGGGCGAGGCCGTCGACGATGTCGTAGCCGGCGATGGTCTCGAGGGGGACCTGGGTCCAGCGTCCCGATGGCGCGATCCCGATCCCGACGACGTCGAACCGGTTCCGGTCGACGGCCCTCAGCACGCTCGCCGCCGTGAGGCAGGAGATGCCGTGCTCGGGGGACTGTCCTCCGAACACGAGTGCGATGCTGGTCTTGCTGGTCACGGGACCTCCTGGGGTGGGCTGCAGATCATGGTAGTCACGGGCGACGGGCGGGGACCCGGGCCCCCACCCTCATGTCCCAACGGTCGACGGGGGCGGGCTCCCCACGGAGCTCCGCGACGAGGGCGACGACGGCGTCCATGATCCGTGCGGTCGCCTCCTCGAGGTCCTCGCGGGTGGGTTCGTCGGAGACAGGAAGGTCGCTGAGGTCAACGGGTGCACCGGCCAGGACGCTGACGGGGCGGCGACGCACTGAGAACAGCTTCCAGGGTTGCAGGGTCTTGCCACCGAGGATGGCGTCGGCACCGGTCTGCCCGACGGGGATCACCGGCACCCCCGTCGCCAGGGCGAGTCTCGCCGCTCCGAGGCGCCCCACCATGGGCCAGCCGTCGGGGTCAGCGGTGATCGTGCCCTCGGGGTAGATCGCCACGCAGTCCCCCTGACGCAGCGCGGCACGGGCATGGACCAACGAGTCCTTCGCCTTGGCGGTGTTGCGGAGCACCGGGATCTGTCGACACTGGCGGGCGAACCAGCCGACGAGGGGAACCCGCCAGATCTCCGCCTTGCCCAGGAACCGCGGCCAGCGCCCGTTCCAGATGAGGTACTCCCCCACCACGAGGACGTCGAAGTTCGAGATGTGGTTGGGCACGATGAGGCATCCCCCCGCCGGGATGTTCTCCCGGCCGCGCCACGTGCGTCGCACCAACGCCCCCATGACGGCGTGGACGAGACGCGCCAGGAACCGGTAGGCCCCGGGCGCTGGTTCCCGGTTCGCCACCTTGAGGGGAAGCTGCCACGGCTGTTGGGCGTCAGGAGTCACCCGGACATCCTCCCGCACCGCGCCCCGTGGAGCGAATCGACGGGTGCACCCATCAATCCGCGGTGCGTGCCGGCAGCGTGCGGGGTTTGAAACCGGGACGACGGGCCTCGTAGGCGGCGATGGCGTCTGCGTGCTGCAGCGTCATGGAGATGTCGTCGAGACCGTTGAGCAGGCGGTGTCTGGTGTACTCGTCGATCTCGAAACCGATGCTGAGATCACCTCGGGTGATGGTCTGCGACGGCAGGTCGACGGTGGTCGGGACCGTCGGATCGGCCTCGATCGCCTGCCACAGCCGATCCCGATCCTCCTCCCCGATGACGGCGACGAGCAGTCCGGCCTTGCCGGAGTTGGAACGGAAGATGTCTCCGAAGCGGGTCCCGATGACGACTCGGAACCCGTAGTTCTGGAGTGCCCACACGGCATGCTCCCGCGACGAACCGGTGCCGAAGTCCGGCCCGGGAACGAGGATGGTCCCCTTGTCGAAAGGCTCCTGGTTGAGGACGAACGCAGGGTCCTTGCGCCATGCGGCGAACAGACCGTCCTCGAAGCCCGTCCGGGTGATCCGTTTGAGGTAGACGGCGGGGATGATCTGATCGGTGTCCACGTTGCTGCGGGGCAGCGGAACAGCAATACCGGTGTGGGTGGTGAAGGCCTCCATGGCTCAGGCTCCAATCAGGTCGGCGGGGGCGGACAGGCGCCCGGTCACGGCGGTGGCGGCGGCGACGGCGGGGCTGACGAGGTGAGTGCGCCCGCCCTTGCCCTGACGGCCCTCGAAGTTGCGGTTCGACGTGGAGGCGGAGCGCTCCCCGGGCGACAGCTGGTCGGGGTTCATGCCGAGACACATGGAACACCCGGCGGCGCGCCATTCGGCCCCGAAGTCAAGGAAGATCCGATCGAGCCCCTCGATCTCGGCCTGGAGTCGCACCCGCGCGGACCCGGGCACCACGAGCATGCGGACCCCGTCGGCGATCCGGCGTCCCTCGACGACGGAGGCGGCGAGCCGGAGATCCTCGATGCGGCCGTTGGTGCAGGATCCGAGGAAGACCGTGTCGACGGAGATGTCCCGCATGGGGGTGCCGGGCTCCAACCCCATGTAGTCCAGTGCCCGACGCGCCGTGGCCTGCTCCACCTCGGACTCGAAGTCCTCGGGGGCCGGGACCACGCCCCCCAGCGGCACCCCGTGACCGGGGTTGGTACCCCAGGTGACGAACGGGGTGAGCTCGGTGGCGTCGATGTCGACCTCCACGTCGAAGTGGGCGTCCTCGTCGGAGTGCAGGGTGCGCCAGTAGGCGCAGGCCTGTTCCCATTCCTCCCCCTCGGGGGCGTGAGGCCGCCCCTTGAGGTAGGCGAACGTCGTCTCGTCGGGGGCGATCATGCCCGCCTTGGCCCCCCATTCGATCGACATGTTGCAGATCGTCATCCGGCCCTCCATGGAGAGCTGCTCAATGGTGCTGCCCCGGTACTCGACGATGAAGCCCTGACCGCCACCGGTGCCAACCTTGGCGATGAGGGCCAGCACCACGTCCTTGGCGGTCACCCCCTCGGGAAGGTCACCGTTGATGTTGACGGCCATCATCCTGGGCTTCTTCTGGGGCAGCGTCTGAGTGGCCAGCACGTGCTCGACCTCCGAGGTACCGATCCCGAAGGCAAGGGCACCGAAGGCGCCGTGGGTGGAGGTGTGGGAATCCCCGCACACGATGGTCATGCCGGGCTGGGTGACACCGAGCTGCGGCCCGATGATGTGCACGACCCCCTGGTCACGGTCGCCGAGGGAGTGGATGCGGATGCCGAACTCGGCGGCGTTGCGACGCAGGGTCTCGACCTGGGTACGGGAGACGGGGTCGGCGATGGGCGCGAGGATGTTGAGCGTGGGGGTGTTGTGGTCCTCGGTGGCGAGGGTGAGGTCAGGGCGGCGCACCTGCCTGCCGTTCATGCGCAGCCCCTCGAAGGCCTGCGGGCTGGTGACCTCGTGCACGAGATGCAGATCGATGTAGAGCAGGTCGGGCTCACCTTCCACCGCGCGCACCACGTGCGCGTCCCACACCTTCTCCGCGAGGGTTTTCCCCATGGTTGTCCATCCTTCTTCGTCGGTTCGCCCAAGCTCTCACGTTTGGCGACACCCCATCTTGCGTGTCCAACATTTGAAACGATAGTCTCGCGATATGGACGAAGGAAGTGGCGTCGGCGTACTCGACAAGGCAGCCGCAGTGCTGTCGGCCCTGGAGACGAGCCCTCTGACCCTGGCCGGTCTCGTGACCGCGACGGGGCTGGCTCGCCCCACCGCCCATCGTCTGGCGGTGGCCTTGGAGCACCATCGTTTCGTGGGGCGCGACCTGCAGGGCAGGTTCGTCCTCGGCAGCCGTCTGGTGGAGCTTGCGGGCTCCGCCGCGGAGGATCCCCTGCTCACCACGGCGGGACCCATTCTGACCCGCCTGCGGGACATCACGGGCGAGTCCGCACAGTTGTTCCGCCGCCAGGGCGACATCAGGATCTGCGCGGCGGCCGTCGAACGGCCGTCCGGCCTGCGGGACACCGTGCCACTGGGTGCGCAGCTGTCCATGACGGCCGGCTCCGCGGCCCAGGTCCTGCTGGCCTGGGAGGAACCGGATCGACTGCCCCGTCTCCTGGAGGGCGCCGCCTTCACCATCGCCGGGCTCCAGCAGGTGAGGCGACGAGGCTGGGCCCAGTCGGTCGGGGAACGTGAGCCCGGGGTGGCCTCCGTGTCGGCCCCCGTCCTGTCCCCCACCGGTCGCATCATCGCCGCGGTCAGCGTCTCCGGCCCCATCGAGCGCCTCACCCGCCAACCGGGTCGACTCCACGCCCCGGCCGTGATGGCGGCCGGCGAGCGCCTGAGTGAGGTGCTGCGCCGCAACGGCTGAACCGCCGCCGACCACAAGGCGCCCGACGACAGAGAAATCGCCCGGTTCTGATGAACCGGGCGATCTGCTTGGTAGCCCCGACGGGATTCGAACCCGCGCTACCGCCTTGAGAGGGCGGCGTGCTAGGCCGCTACACAACGGGGCCAAGCGTGGTGGTTCGGCCTCGGATGAAGGCCTCTCCGCAGGGGTACCTGGACTCGAACCAAGACTAACTGAACCAGAATCAGTCGGGCTGCCAATTACCCCATACCCCTTTGCGCTCTCCCGAGCACGAGAAGGAACTCTACAGCCTTGTCGGTTCGCAGCGCAAATCGTCGACGTGCCTCAGCTAGTTTGAGCGCGTGGGTGGGGTCGGTGCCTCAGCTAGTTTGAGCGCGAAGCTTGCCCGTGTGGAAGGCAAGATC
>NZ_RQYT01000024.1 GCF_003932785.1 Arachnia propionica
ACACCCACTCCGTCACCGATGTCCTGACACAAGAAACGTCACCGATGTCCTGAGGCAGAACTGTCACCGATCTCCTGAGACATCACACGGCCTGGGAGGACTACACGCACTGGCAGATCGCAGACCGGAGGGTCCTGAAGCGGATCAACACCTTGATCGAGGCCTGCCTGAGGGATCCGTACACCGGTATCGGCAAACCGGAGCAGCTCAAGTTCGGAGCCCAAGGAGCATGGTCCCGTCGCATCACCGAGGAACACCGACTGGTGTACCTGGTGATGGGCGACGACCTGGTGATCCTGCAGGCCAGATACCATTACGAACGGTGACGCCCCGGGCTGTGGACCTTCCCGGTTGCCACGCTCCAGTGCACTCCTCGTACCGTGACGATCCTCATCACGATCCCCCGATCCGCGCCCTCTCGGCGGACTGAGAGGGGTCGGGGATCACTCCTCGGGGGCGTGGATCAGGTCAGTCGGTCCAGGCTCGGGTCCGATCCTGCTTGGATCACTCCTCGGGGGCGTGGATCAGGTCCGTCCAGACGGGGATCTCGCGGCTGCCATCGGGGGCCGGGGTGTCGTGGAGCACCACGATCGACCACGGCTGCACGGTGATGGTCCCGTCGAGGATCATCCCGGTTCCCTCCTCCCAGTGGTTGCACGACGGCTCCGCCCACGAGGCCGTGTCGATGAGTCGACGCCAGACCCGACCCTCCCCCGCACCGACGGGCTGGAACTCCACCGGCACGTCGGCCATGTTGAACATGGCGAAGAAGTTGTCACACGGGGAGTTGATGTGGACGCTGAGGGCCCGATCCCCCTCCTGCGGGTGGCCGCCCAGCATCGGGGTGTGGAAGAGATAGCTGACATCCGTGTCGTCGGGGATGAAATCGCCGTACTGCTTCGAGCGGAGGGCCTCATGACGCTGCCTCAGGTTGGCCAGGAAGGTCGTGAAGCGGAACTGACCATTGACATGCGGCTCCGTCTCATAGGTGCCCAGATTGTCGTGGTAGTGGGCGTCATCCATGCCCGGGGCGACGGGCACCCGCTGCGGTGCATTCGTCGGGATCATCTCGTAGTTGTTCCACATCGCGAGTGAGTGGAGCTCCCACGGGTTGTTGTTGCCGTTCTGCGTGCGGGCGAACTCGTCCCCGGCCACGAACATCGGCAAACCCCGCGACAGGTACAACGTCGTCATGAAGTTCCGCAGCCGCTGGCGACGCAACGCCTGATCCCCACCGGAGTTCCAGGACAGGTTGTCGTCCGAGCCGCCGTCGGAGGGGCCGAACGGGTAGGGCTGATCGTTGACCTTCTCCTGATAGCTCACCAGGTCGGCGAGGTTGAAACCGTCGTGGGCGTCGATGAAGTTGATGGTCTTCTGCGGCCCGCCGTTGTCGGCGAAGTGGTGGTGATCGCCGTTGACCATGTCGAGGAAGACCGACGTGTTGCCGTCGCCCTTGCAGAACCGACGCACCGCGTCGCGGTAACGGCCGTTCCACTCACCCCAGCCGCGGGGAAAGTTGCCGACCTCGTAGCCCCACAGGTCCCAGGCCTCCGCGATGACCTCGATGTGCTCCCGCTCCGCGAACTCGGCGATGGCGACGAGCAGCGGATGGTCGTTGAAGAAACGTTTCTGGTTGGCCCAGTCGTCGCGATCGGCCTCGTTGGGCTTGCGTCCGAGCACCGTCGCGAGGTCGAACCGGAACCCGTCCACCCCCATCTCCTGGGTCCAGTGCCGCAGCGAGTCGAGCACCATCTGCTGCGCCGCCGGGGAGGAGTAGTTGAGCTGGTTCGAGGTGCCCGTCGCCCCGTCGACCATGGCGTGTGAGGAGGTCATCACGTAGTAGTCGGCCGCCGCGAACCCACCCAGCGAGGTGAATCCGACGGTGTTCGGGTCGCCGTTCCAGTTGCCACCCTCGGCGGTGTGGTTGTAGACGACGTCGAGATAGACCTCCATGCCAGCGGCGTGGAAGGCGCTCACCATTTCCTGGAACTCGGCGGTGGGGCCGCCCGGGGACTTGTCATGGGAGTAGTTCCTGTTGGGGGCGAAGAACGACAGGGTCATGTAACCCCAGGAATTCGTGTGCCCCTCACGTGAGGACTCCGAGTTGTTGGTCTCGTGGATCGGCAGGAGTTCGAGTGTGGTCACCCCCAGCGCCTTGAGGTACGGCACCATGAGGCCGACTCCCTTGTAGGTGCCGATGTACTCCTCCGGGATGTCGACGACGTCCTCGAATCCCGGTTCCCGACGCAGCAGGCTGCCGAGGTGGACGATCGACGGGTGCCCGACGAGCTGCGAGACCGACGCCTCATAGATCGCCGCTCCCTCCGGCGCGAGGCGGGGTTTGGCGAAGGTCGGGCTCGTCAGGGCGATGACAATGCCCTTCGGGGCGATCCGGGCCGTGTCCGCCTGGCGACGGGGCAGGCCACGGTAGTCGTCGCCCCCGGTACCGAAGGCGCCACCGTCCAGCCCCGTGGTCAGGATGGAGTCCGAGTACATGGAGTGGGTGACCTCGAGGGCGTAGGGGTCGAAGAGCACCTTGTTCGGGTTGAAGCGGTTGCCGCGCTCGTCGATGTCGGCGACGAACCCGGCGTCGCTTCCCGGCACCCAGTCCTCGGTGTGGGGCCAGTTGGAGCCCCAGACCCGGTAGCCGTACAGGGTGAGCGCCCCGGCGCCGTCAATGTTCGCCCGCCACACCCCGTCGCTCCCCTTGGCGGGCAGGAAGGTCGCGATGGCGTCGGCGCCCACCGCCTGGTCGAAGAACTCCAGTTGGAGCCTCGTGGCGTCGGGTGCGTAGACGGCGAAGGTCGCGCCGGAGCCCGTGACATGGGCGCCGAGCGGCCAGGTGGCCGTGGCCCATGTCTCGGGGGCGACCGGGGTCCAAGGAGTGACGTCCATGCCCACATCCTCCCATGTCCCATCCCCGATGGTCGGTTGTGAAGCGGCCTGTCCATCATGTCGGGTAGGCCCCGGAGGATGAAAAGAATGTCAGCCGAAAAGACAATGTTCGCCTTCCGGTGGCGACGCGTGACACGGGGGTCGGAACCGGGTCCCGGCAGGGATGTCACCTGCAGCCCGGCCCCGTCACACGCATCACTGCGCCCTGTTGGCCAGGGTGTATGGTTGGGGCCGTGCCACGACAGATCCTGACGACACTCATCGGCAAGGCAGTGCGCGCCGGGATGCGCCTGCGTGGGGGCGGTTCAGCGCTGCCCGGACTGGTGGTGGAGAAAATCGACCGCACATTCGTCGCCCGGACCCTGAAGGATCTGCCGTACGGCGTGGTGGTGATCTCCGGGACCAATGGCAAAACCACGACGACGAAAATCGTTTCGGAAATCCTTGAGGCACGGGGCCTCAAGGTGTTCACGAATCGCACGGGAAGCAACTTCTCCCGCGGCGTTGCAGCGGCCCTCCTGGGCGAGATCAGTCTGCGCGGAAAGCTGGACGCCGACATCGCGGTACTGGAAATGGATGAGGCGTGGGCGGTCAAATTCGTCCAGATGGTGCCGCCGCGTTATTCACTGCTGTTGAATGTGATGCGCGATCAGCTGGATCGTTTCGGGCAGATCGACACGACGGCCGGATTCCTGGGGAAGATCGCCGAGGCGACGACCGGGAAAGTGGTGCTCAACCGTGATGATGCCCGGGTGTACCGGCTTCGGGAGCAGACAAGGGCCGAGGTCCACTATTTCGGCCTGACGACGGAACTGCTGCAGGTCATGCCCACCGACGATGCCCTGAAGGCCGGTGGCGCGGTGGCCAACGACGACGTGCCGACTGAGGTCCTGCTGACGCACATCGGCAATCAGGAGGCCGGTTTCCTCATCGATGGCGAGACCCACCACGTGTCGGTCTCCTTGAAGGGCGTGCACAACCTGCTCAACGCGGCGGCGGCGCTGAGCCTGGTCCGCGTCATCACTCCCGAGACCCCGATCGAGACCTTGCTCACAGCGCTCAGCCGCGTCCAACCGGCCTTCGGGCGCGGCGAGAGCATCATGTACCGCGGCACGCCGATCGATCTGCTGTTGGCGAAGAACCCCAGCAGTTTCCGACTCAACCTTCTGTCAGCGGCCCAACGACAGCACGCGACGATGATCGCCATCAATGACAACTACGCCGACGGACGGGACATGAGTTGGCTGTGGGACGTCGACTTCAGCGCCCTGTCGCGGGTGTCGCTGGTCACCGGTGCCCGTGCACACGACATGGCGCTGCGTCTGAAGTACGACGAGGTGCCGCTGGGGGGCGTCGAGGAGGACCTCGAAACGGCTCTGGACAGGTTCCTCAAGGAGCACCCCGCGGAGCCGAAGCAGATTCTCTGCAGCTACACCGCCATGCTGAATCTGCGAAAACTGCTGGCAGCACGGACAGAGGTGGAGCACATCTCATGACACACATCCGGATCATTCAGCTCTATCCCCGTCACATGAATCTGTACGGCGATCAGGGCAATGTGCTGGTACTCAGGAAGCGGCTTGAGTGGCGCGGATTCGACGTCGAGGTCATCGATCACGACCCGGGGGATGAAACGGATTTCGCCACGGGCGAGATCTTCGTCGGCGGCGGCGGACAGGATTCAGGCCAAGAGATCATCCAGGACGATTTGCAGGCACACGGCGAGCAGCTCCGTGAGTTGGTGAACGGCGGCACGCCGATGCTGCTGGTGTGCGGGATGTACCAGCTCTTCGGTCGGCGCTTCGTGACGACGGAGGGCACCGAGCTCCGCGGCATCAACGCCCTGGGGGTTGAAACCCGCGCGGGTGAGGAACGTCTGATCGGGAACATCACGCTGGAGAACGAGCAGTTCGGCCGCATCGTCGGCTACGAGAATCACAGCGGCCAGACCTTCCTGGACGAGGGAGTGACCCCACTCGGAAAAGTGGTGCGAGGTGTGGGGAACAACTCGATCGACGGCCACGAGGGCGTGCTGCAGAACAATGTCATCGCGACGTATCTGCACGGCCCCGTCCTGCCGAAGAATCCCCGGCTGGCCGACTTCCTGATCGAGGCGGCTCTGAAGCGTCGAGGCATGGATTCCGAGCTGGCACCGCTGGACATCGACACCTTGGCCGGCGAGGCACAACGGGTGGCGATGGGCCGGACTCGCTGAGCCCCGGAAGCACCCCCACCCCACAAACCCGGGCCAGCATCCCCAGAAATATCCCGCGCGTTATGTCATTTTAGGCGTTTTCTGGGCTTGGGACCCCAATAATCCATAACTACGGGGCCCGGAGGCGACGCCCCCGGCCCGACCTCCGGCAGGTCGGGCTGCACGCGAGCTTTTGGAGACTGGCTGTCCCTAAGATACGATGGGTGACACCGGGTGCACGGTTCAGGTGTCGCACCCCTGACCAGAACAAGGAACCCGACCATGGAGATCCTCCGCGGCATCGTCATCATCGCCCACTTCGTCGGCTTCGCCCTGCTCTTCGGCGCCTGGGCGGTGGAGGCGTTCAATCGTCGCCTCCGCATCTCGACGATGATGCAGTGGGGCATGGCCCTCGCCCTCCTCACCGGCCTGATCCTGGCCGCCCCGTGGGCGCTCTCCGGGCCCCTCAACTACACCAAGATCGGCATCAAGCTCGTCGTGCTCATCACCATCGGGGCTGCCCTCGGGATCGCAGCCGCCAAGCAGAAGCGCAACCAGGACGTCCCCGCCGCCCTGTTCTGGGCCATCGGCGGCCTCACCCTCGTCAACGCCGCCATCGCGGTGTTGGTCTGACCACGACCAGCCCGTCGAGGAATCCCACCCCCAGGTGACCCTCCGGGAGGGTGGACAGGGCCTCCGGCATCCCGTCGACAGCGATGCTGCCCGCAGGTTCACCCTCCCGGGTCCACAGCCTGACCACCGGCTCGCTCCCCGCCGTCGCGATGAGATCGCCGACGCTGGCCAACAGGGCGACGTCGCCGTCGGGCTCCGGGCGGAACTCGGCCGCGAGACGCCACGGCTGGACGTCCCACAGGCGCAGCCAGCCGTCGTCCCCGACGCTCGCGAGTTGGTCGCCCAGCCGGGCCAGGTCGAGAACCCCACCCTCGTGGGCGTCGAAGGGCTCCCCGGCCGCCCGACCCTGATCGAGGGACCACAGCCGGATACCACCCCATCGTGAGGCCGTCGCGACGAGGTCGCCGGGAAGCGCCACGACGCCGTCGTCCCACTGCCCGACCTCGAACCGTGCGATCTCCTCCAGCCGGGCGTTCCACACCACGGCCTCGCCGTCACCGACGGTGATGATCCCGTTGCCGGACAGGGGCGAACAGTCCTCGATCAGGCTCCCGGTCGGCTCGGAGAACTCATCCGACGGCGCCCCGTCGGCGCCCAACACGACGAGCTGATCCGCCACCGGGACGACGTGACGTCCCGCCGCGACGACGAGTCCGGCATGCCCAAGCGTGGCGCCGACCACCCGGGCGAGCGGCCTGCTCGGATCCCACACCCGCACCACCCCACCGCTGTCGATGGAGGCGAGCCGGGCGCGCGAGTCGGCACCGGTGAAGACCGTGAGCCCACGGACCTCCCGGTCGTTCCAGGAACGACGACGACCCCGCAGCACCTGCGGCGACTGCTCGGTGAGCGCTGGATCCCAGATGCGGATGTCGGCGGCATCGCTGCCGGTGGCCAGCCGCAACGCCCCGTCGTCGGCGTGGAAGAAGGCCGCCGAGCACAGCCCGTCGGGGACGTCGAGGAGACCGAGCCCCGCGTCCTCCAGCTCCCGGGAGACCCCCGATGCGAGGTCGTGGACGGCGACGGTGCCGTTGCGGCTCACCGACGCCACCTGGACCCGACCCTCGGCGTCGGTGTGGACGGCGGTGGCGGTGATGAGGTCCTCGTGGTCGAAGTCGGGGAGCGGGAGTTCCTCACCGGTGAGCGGGTCCCACAGCCGAAGGGTCGAGAAGTCGCGGGTGAGGATCCGAGGTCGGTCCCCGTCGAGGAACACCGACGGCTCCCCCAACCAGTGTCCCGGCGTCTCGATGACCCGGAGCTGTTCCCCGGTCCCTGGGTCCCAGATCCTCATCGTGTGGTCGTCGCTGACGGAGGCCAGCCGCGGCCCGTCGGGGCTGGGGAAGGCAACGACGTCCGAGACGTAGTACCCGTGCCCCGCGAGCGGTGCGCTGACCGGTTGGCCGGTCATGGGGTCCCAGAGCCACACCCCATTGCCGCCATCGTCGCCGACGGTGGCGATCCGCGGCTCACCGTCCGCAGTCAGCCACGCGGTGATGCCCCGCATCGTCTCGCCGTACCCGGTGATCGGCTGGCCGACGGCACCACCCAGAGGGTTCCAGAGACGGATCACCTCGTCGTCGCCGCAGGTCGCCAGCAGCAGTCGGCCGTCGGGGGTGGTGAAGTGCGTGATGGCCCGCCCCGAGCCGTCGTGGGAGCCGACGACGGTGTGGGGCGAGACGGGTAGGCGGTACCCGATGACCTCCTCAGGCATGCGGGGAGTCTACCGCCCGGTCCACGGCAGGGTTCGCCTGCCCTGGGTGCGGTTCGCCTGCCTTTTCGGCGGCTCGCCTGTCAAACGAGACAGGCGAAGTGAAACAGGGCAGGCGTTCTCGACCCAAGGCAGGCGAATCCGCGGTGAGGCGGGGCCTCGGGGCCGGACGGGGGCGTCCACGACAGAGGGACCCGGCCACGTCAAGGAACGACGACGGGCGCGCATGGGTAGACTCAGGCCAGCATCACGTAGGGAAGGAAACAGTCGTGAAGATCGCTGTCATCGCGATGGGGAAGATCGGCCTGCCGCTGGCCGTCCAGTTCGCCGACATGGGCCACGAGGTCGTCGGCGTCGACGTGCAGCAGAGCGTCGTTGACAAGGTCAACGCTGGTCAGGAGCCCTTCCCCGGCGAGGCCCATCTGCAGGAGAAGCTCTCCGAGCTGGTGCCCGCCGGCAGGCTTCGCGCCACCACCGACTACTCGGAGGCCATTCCCGGCGTCGATGCGATCGTCATCGTCGTGCCGCTGTTCGTCAACGACGAGACCTGGCAGCCCGACTTCGGCTGGATGGAAGCCGCCACCCGTTCCTTCTCCGAGCACCTCACCCCCGGCACCCTCGTCTCCTACGAGACGACGCTGCCCGTCGGCACCACCCGCAACCGCTGGAAGCCGATGATCGAGGAGATCTCGGGACTGACGGAGGGCAAGGACTTCCACCTCGTGTTCTCCCCCGAGCGGGTCCTCACCGGGCGCGTCTTCGAGGACCTCAAGAAGTACCCGAAGCTCGTCGGCGGCCTCAGCCCCGAGGGTACCCGCAAGGGCATCGAGTTCTACGAGCAGGTGCTGACCTTCATCGACCGCCCCGACCTCCCGCAGGGCAACGGGGTCTGGGACATGGGCACCGCGGAGGCCGCCGAGATGGCCAAGCTCGCCGAGACCACCTACCGGGACGTCAACATCGGGCTCGCCAACCAGTTCGGCAAGTTCGCCGCCGCCCACGGCATCGACGTGCACAAGGTCATCGACGCCTCCAACTCGCAGCCCTACAGCCACATCCACCGGCCCGGCATCGCCGTCGGCGGCCACTGCATCCCCGTCTACCCGCGGCTCTACCTGTACACCGACCCCGAGGCCACCATCGTCCGCACCGCCCGCGAGGCCAACATGACGATGCCCCAGTACTCCATCGGCCTCGCCGAGGGCGCCATCGGCGACCTCACCGGCAAGCGGGTCGTGGTGCTGGGCGCCTCCTACCGCGGCCGTGTCAAGGAGACCGCGTTCTCCGGGGTCTTCCCCACCGTCGAGGGCCTCAAGGCGCGCGGCGCCGAGGTGCTCGTCCACGACCCGATGTTCACCGACGAGGAACTCGCCGGGTACGGCTTCACCCCCCACCACCTGGGTGAGCCCGTCGACGTCGCCATCCTGCAGGCCGACCACCCCGAGTACCTGGAGCTCACCCCCGCCGACCTGCCGGGCGTGCAGGTCATCGTCGACGGCCGTGGCTGCCTCGACGCCGCCAAGTGGGAAGGCGTGACCTACCACGCCATCGGCAACGGCCAGCGTTGATGAGTCGACGGATCCGTCACCTCTCCAGCGTCCACGACATCACCGACACCCGCGTCTCCTACAAGGAGTGCGGGTGCCTTGGCGATGCCGGGTACGAGGTGGCGCTCATCAACACCCACGATGGCGACAGCACCGTCGCCGGGATCCCCGTGATAGGTGTGGGTGCGCCCCGAAACCGCATCCACCGGATCCTCATCAAGACATGGGTCATCTTCATCAGAGCTCTCAGGGAAAAGGCGGACATCTACCACTTCCACGACCCCGAGCTGATGGGGGTCGGCCTGGCGCTCAGGCTGCTCGGGAAGAAGGTCGTCTACGACGTCCACGAGGACGTGCCGTTGCAGATCATGAACAAGACGTGGATCCCCGGGTGGGCCAAGCGCCCGCTGGCCGGGATCGTGAAGGTGCTGGAGGGGGTCTCGGGTCGGCTGCTGAGCGGGGTCGTCGCGGCCACCCCGTCGATCGCGGAGAAGTTCCCGGACTCCCGCACCGTCGTGGTCCAGAACTTCCCGGAGAAGGGGCTTGCCGTCGAGCACAACGACCGCCCCTTCCACCAGCGACGCCACGCGTTCATCTACATCGGCGGGCTGTCGGAGCAGCAGGGCCTGTTCGAGATGCTCGACGCGTTCGCGCGGCTCGACGAGGCCACGCGGGGCTGGATCGCCGGACGGTTCAAGCATCATCGGGACCGCGCGGAGGCGCATCCCGGCTGGAGCCGCGTCGACTACGCGG
This sequence comes from Arachnia propionica, assembly GCF_003932785.1. GTDB lineage: Bacteria > Actinomycetota > Actinomycetes > Propionibacteriales > Propionibacteriaceae > Arachnia > Arachnia propionica_B. Next base: position 9,731 of record NZ_RQYT01000024.1, read on the forward strand.
GCCTGGTGCGGCGCGAGGAGATCGTCGCGGGGCTGCGGGACGCGCAGGTCGGCATCGTGCTGGACCATCCGATCAGCAACTACGTGGAGGGCTACTCCACCAAGATGTTCGAGTACATGGCCTGCGGGCTGCCGGTGGTGTGCTCGGACTTCGAGCTGTGGCAGCGGATCGTCGGGGAGGCCGACTGCGGCATCACCGTCGACCCGTTCGACACCGACGCAGTGACGCAGGCCCTCACCCGGCTGCTGTCCGACCCGCAGGAGGCGGCGCGGATGGGCGAGAACGGCCGCCAGGCCATCCTGAGGCGCTACAACTGGGACGTCGAGTTCGAGAAGCTGCTGGGGCTGTACGAGCGGCTCTGAGCGATCAACCGTTCGAGGTCACCCCTTCGAGGGCCTGGTCCACCGCGCGACGGAGGAACTGCGACCGCGACTCCCCCAGCCTGTCGGCAGCATCGTCGACGGCACGGATGCGGGAGGCACCGAGCCGGAATGAGATGGTCTCGAGTTCCTCGTCACAGAGCCGTGGCCGACCCGGGATGGGGGTTGACGTGTGTCCCGGCCACGTTCCGGCCTCGTGCTGAGCTGCGATCTCCTCCAGCTCGCCCTCGGTCAACTCGACGTTGTGACCAGTCATCCTCATCTCCTTTCGGCTCCGACCCGGGCGGGAATCAGCCCGGGCGGGTCCACTCAATCGTGTGGCGGAAGGCAAGACGTCTTCGAAGTCTCGCTCCCGGCATCACACGGGCAAGGGCAGGACGCAGTTCCGCGATCCCGAGGACGGGCTCACGCATCGGTACGGAGTCCGGCACCGCCTCACGCCGGGGACGGGGATGCCTGAGCAGACCGATCATGGGGTTGGTCACGGCGGAGGCGAGGTCCCAGACGCGGTCGACGGGGGTCTGAGTGGCGGCCAACCCAACGGCCAGGAACCGACCGCCGGGGACGAGGAGTTCCCTGACCCGCCAGAGCGCCTGCTCGACATCGAGATGGTGCAACACCGCCACCATGCAGACGAGGTCCAGCCCCGGAGGCAGATCAGCCAACTGCGCCGACGTGACCGTGACGTTCGGCAACACCTGGGTGCGCTGCGATGCCTCTGCCAGCATCGCCTTGTCGACATCGGTGCCTGTCACGTGCTCGAAATATGGAGCCAACGCCGCGAGCAGCTTCCCCTCCCCACAGCCGACGTCGACGGCACGCCTCCTCCCTGAAGGCAGGTTCCGCAGGATCCATGGGTGGAAGTGCTCGTTGTGGTTCCAGGGATGTCGGGCATTGAACTCCCGCAGCCTTCCCGTGACGACCAAGACCAACTCCTTCCCACCCACCAGCGATTCTGCATGACGATGCACCCATGATGCGTGTCGTAGCGCCTCCCGTCAGGGGACCACGGAGCGTCCCGCCACGGCGATGAGGGTGTGACGCGGGAGCAGCCACGTGACCAGCCTGGCGACAATCTCGACGTGGACGCGATGTCGTTCCTGAACTTCATCAGCCACGGCGGTCAGCCGTTCGACGTCGCGGGCGAGCAGGATCAGGTATCGCACCCACGCCAAAACCGACCATTCGGTATGTCAACTCCGTCGCGCCGACGAGGCACTCCGCGGGGTAGAGTTCGAACGACCCTGATACGAGAGGTTCCTCATGCTGCTTCCGAACCGGATCCTGGTGCTCGCCCCGCACACCGACGACGCAGAGCTGGGCGCCGGCGGCTCCATCGCCAAATGGCTGGAGGCCGGGGTCCACGTGCACGTCGCGGTGTTCTCCACCGCAGAGGAGTCGCTCCCCGCGGGGTCACGACCGACCCAACTGGCCGACGAGTGTCACGAGTCCCTCGACGCGCTGGGGGTACCGCGGGAGAACCGGACGATCCTCGGCTACCCCGTCCGAAAGCTCGGCTATCACCGCCAAGAGGTCCTCGAGCACATGGTTCAACTGGCCCGTGACATCGACCCGGATTGGGTGCTGGTCCCCTCCGGCGCCGATCTCCACCAGGACCATGCCACCATCCACGACGAGGCGATGCGCGCGTTCAAGCACAAGACCCTTCTCGGCTACGAGCTACCGTGGAACCACATCACCTTCTCCGCATCGGCCTTCGTGACCTTGGAACGTCGCCACCTCGACGCCAAGTGGGCCGCCCTGACGAAGTACGCGTCGCAGTTGGAGTTGGGGCGTCCCTACTTCACCCCGGAGTTTCACGACTCACTGGCCCGCGTGCGTGGACTCCAGGTCAAGAGCGAATGGGCCGAGGCCTTCGAGTTGATTCGGATCGTGCTGTGATCGTCACCATTCACCAACCCAACTTCGCCCCCTGGACCGGCTACTTCGACAAGATGACGAAGGCTGACGTCTTCGTCCTCCTTGACACCGTCCCCTTCACCAAGGGCGGCTACCAGAACCGCGTCAGAATCAAGGGATCCGACGGCCCGCAGTGGCTCACCATCCCGATCCAGAAGAAGGGCAAGTTCGGCCAACTCACCAACGAGGTCGAGACCAACGAACTCCTGCCCTGGCGAGAGAACCACGTCAAGACCCTCCAGACCCTGTACGGGCGCTGCCCCGGCCACGAGGCCGCCTCGACGCTGCTCAGCGCGGTCTACGCCAACCCGTCGACGAACCTCGCCGACCTGTGCATCGACCTCATCACACGGCTGCGGGACCACTACGGCATCGACACCAAACTGGTGCGCTCCTCCGAACTCCGAGCGAACGGCTCGTCGTCCCAGCTGCTGGTCGACATCGTTGCGCAGCTGGGAGGAACCACCTACCTGTCAGGTCCCTCAGGCCGAACCTACTTGGACGAGCAGCTGTTCCGGGACCGAGGCGTCGGGGTGAAGTACCACTCCTTCACCCCGGTGCCATATCCGCAACCCCACGGCGACTTCATCGGCGGGCTCAGCATGATCGACCACTTGGCCTGCGGCGCCAGCCCATGGTGGAACCGCAACTGATCGATCCAAGGACCGAGCGCAGGGTCCCGCAACCGTCACTGCACGACGAGGGCGGCAATGTCAAGGTTGGACGCCTCGACCAGATTCAGGGCTTCACGAACCTGACTACGTTTCTCGCCGGTGGCGAGAACCAAGAGAGTCGTGGCCGCCAACCTGCTCGCCAGCACACCGTCGCTCGCCTCACACAGCGGCGTCGTGTTGAGCAGAACCCAATCGTGGGTGTGCCTCAGCTTCTCGAGCACGGCCGCGAAGGCGGTTCGAGTGAGGAAATCACCCGGGTTGGGAACCCGACCGCCTGCCAACAGCTGCGTAATGGGACCTTCGTGCCCCACCGCATCCTCAAGGGGCACATCCCCGGCGACAACCTCCGCAACGCCCGTGCCTCCTGAGCCCATCGGACGATTCCTGAGGTCGAGATCGACCACGGCCACACGCCTCCCCGACGCCCCCAGGGCACGAGCCACATCGTCAGCGACGGACACCGCAGAATGGGCGATGCCGCTGAACGCAACCACACGGCCCGTCCCCTCCGGCACGAGGTACGGAAGCCCCGAAGCGATCTGCTGGGAGACGGGGCTGTCCCCGAGCGGCGCGAGAACTGCGTCGTCGGTCAGTTCGGCAAGGTCCTCAGGCGTGCGGATGGTGTCGTCCAGGAACACTCGCACCAGGACGTAGGTCAACGTCACCAGGACGCCTATACCCGCCACGACGAGCAGGAGGGACATCTTGCTGACCTCGGACTCCGGGTCCACTTCAACGGAGTAGCTCACCTCGCCGACGGTCAGCTTGAGCCCCTCGTACTCAGGTAGCGCCCCCTCCGCCACAGCCGCCTCAAACTCCGCGACGACGGCTTCCACGAGGTCCGTGGCCTGGTCCTGCTCTCCGGTCAGGGCGATCCAGAACACCAAGGACTGGCTGGGGTTGGCGACCTTGAGCTTGCGGAGCAGTGCTTGGGAATTGATCTTCGGCTCAACGCTCCGCCCGGCAGGAATGATGACGCGAGGAGAGGTGAGGAGAGTGCCGGCGGAGGCCACCAGGTTGTCCAATGCGGCTGGATCGTGAGCGACCTGAGCCTCTGAACCGATCACCTGTAGCGGGATGGTGGCGGAAACAGTGTGCTGCTCGGTGCTCGACGAGACCAACCCAAAGCCGCCGAGAGCTCCCGCCACAGCTCCCAGAAGCAAACCAATGGGCACATGTCGTATGGCCGCTCTCAGCAGCAAACGCAACGATCTCACGTACAGCACCTTTCACTGAGCGTCGAAGCACAGCTTAGCGTGAGGATCCTGCGACACGACCCAGCCCACGACACCATCACCGCGCCCCTCCGGACACGGGGGCCTTCAACTCATAGACTACTGAACGTGTGATGTGGAAGTGTTCGTCCAAGCGAGGCCGACGAACGGGGCGGGACCGCCCCGTCGTCCACCTCTCGTGGCTCATGACGGCTGGAATCACTTGATTCAACCTCATGTCCTGAACAACCTTCACGGAGCCCAGTGGTACAGACAGGCAGGGAGGACCCCATGGAGAAGCAACCAACGGTCGTCTGGGTCACCTCAGGATTCCCCTACGGCCGCGGAGAGCAGTTCATCGAGACCGAACTGCCGTACTGGACCGCTTTCAGCGGACGCCTCACCCTCCTCCCCGAGAACAGCCAGGGTGCCCCGGCACGCCCCGTCCCGGACCCGGTGGAGGTGGACACCCGCCTGCTCAACTCGTGGCATCGACGCGGTCCCCAAGCACTCGCACTGCTGAGGACGCTCGGTTCAAGGTGGTTCTGGCGCGAGATCGTCTCCATTTTCCGCAACCGCAAGGTCACGACGTACCGCCTGAAACACGCGCTCCTCACGGGGACGCGGATGACAATGGAACTTCGCACCCTCCGGGAGATGTCCCGTGATTTCGGCCACCCCATTGACGTGGTCTACTCCTATTGGATGTCTGTGAGCGCGTGGGCAGCCTGTCTCGCGAAACGCCGAGGGTTGGTGCGCCGTGTGGTCTCCCGCGCCCACAGCGGGGAGTTCTACGAGGTCGCCCGGCCGGAGCAGTACAACGCCTACGTCAGACAGTTCGCCCCCGAACTCGACACGCTCGCCCTCATCTCGGAGGATGCCCTGGCCCAGGCCCGTCACTACGGATTCAGTGAGCAGCAACTGCAGATTTTCCGCCTCGGCGTTGAACCCGGCCCCCCGGCCTCTCCGACGCCGCCCGGGCAACTCTCCTTGATCTCAGTCAGCACCATGAGCGCTTTCAAGCAGCTCCATCTCATGATCTCGGCCATCCGGGCAGTCGCCGCCGCCCTACCGTCCGTCCAGATCACCTGGCACCATGCGGGCGACGGCCCCCTCCGGGATGAGCTGACCACTCAGGCAGAACGAGAACTCGGCTCCATCCCCAATCTTCGGTACCATTTCCTCGGCCATGTCCCCAACGAGGAGTTGATGAAGTTCTACGAGAGCCGTCCCGTGGACCTCTTCCTGAACTCCAGCAAGCAAGAAGGCGTTCCCGTCTCCATCATGGAGGCCATGACACGATCAATTCCGACCATCGCTCCCGACGCCGGCGCCATACGGGAAGTGGTGGCGCCGGAACTCCTGATACCACGCGATGACATTGTCAAGGACCTCACCGAGCGGATTCTCTCCTACCACACCAAGGCCAAGGAGGATTCCTTCAGAGCATACATCCGCGACTACGCCTCCTCCCGCTACTCCGCCGCATCGAACTACGGAGCTTTCGTGGAGTTCATTGATTTCCCAGGAAAACCACAAGCATGAACGTCGACGCATCATCGACCGGCATGACCCGCGGGCAGATGGTCGCAGCCGCCTTCTTCTTCGGGACGCCCTTCCTGGCCTCCTTGGGCTCAGTTGTGACCTTTGCCGGTCTGGCTGCCGCACGCCCCTGGACCCTGGCAACCCTCGCCGCCGTCCTCTTGGCAGCCCCGAAGATGAATCGGACCACCAGGTGGGTACTCTTCCTGGCGGTTCTCTGGACCTTCTCGGGACTCATGAACATGCACACCCCGAAGGCCGTCCGTTCCTTCCTCGGACTCCCTCTCAGCCTCCTCGGAGTGCTGGCCACCACCCTGTTCCCCTGGAATCTGGACCGCCTGAGGTGGCTGTCCCGAGGATGGTTGGCCGCTTGGTTCACTGCTGTGCTACCCGCCCTGGTTGAGTTGGCGACAGGACGCCACCTTCCGAACTATCTTTCCGGATCACCCGCCTGGATCCGGGAGCGTTCCGACGACATCGCCTCCTACTTCGTCAACCCGAATCCCTTCGCATTCTTCCTGTGTTCAGCCATGATTGTGCTGATCGCGACCGCCCCTCTGGAAGGACCACGACTGCGAAGGATCATGTTGGCATGCGCAGGGATCACCCCCGCACTGATCTACTTCACCAACAGTCGCGCCATCCTGGCCATCTCCTTGGTTGCTCTCGTGTGGCTGGCCCTGACGACCACCCAGCTGAGGCGCCACGCCCGAAACGCCGTCGTCGCCCTGGCCCTCGTCATTGCGTTCGCAATGATCTTCCTGATGACCAACTCGACCTTCACGACAAAACTGTTGGCAGGGTTCGAGCGCTCTGGCTCCTCCCGCCTCGCCCTGTATCTGAACGCGTTGTGGATGTATCTCCAATCGTGGGGTCGAGGCATCGGGCCGGGTATGTTCGAGGAGGTGATGAGATCCGGGGAGTTCCCCTACCCGACGGATGGAGCCATCAATCCACACAGTGGCGTCTTCGAGATCCTGAGCCAGTACGGCTTCCTGATCTCCGCCCTGGTGGGGGCAGCCCTCGTCGCCTTGACAATCCGCTGCTTGCGTCTCCTGTCCAGCAGTTACGCTGACAACCGCGCCAAGCCCCTGCTGCAAGGCGTCCTCGTGGCGGCCGTCACTCTTCCCGCCCTGTCCTTCGGCGACAGCCGCTTCCTCGACTCCCCGATCGCCTGGGCAAACATCTGCACCATGTTGGCGATGTGGCTCACGTTCACGAACACGATGAAACCTCTGCCCTCGTGGGCACATCGTCCAGCATCCGAGCTGCCCCCTAGGTTCCGCGTCGCACGGCGCGCGCTGGGCAGAGAACTAGCTGCGGAGCCCTCCTCATGACGGGGCCCCGACCGGGGTCGACCACGACTTGGGCGTCCGCGCTCATCGGCGTGGGGCTTGCCGGGATGGCCGCGCTCATGCAGATTTTTCGCACCCGGCAGTGGCGGATCGCGGCAGGCGTCCCATTCACCTTGGACGGGCTACTGTTCATCGGGCTGATCGTCGCGTGTGTCGTTCCCGCTGTTCGCCGACGTCACGATCTGCACCGCATGGGCTGGCTCGTCGTCGGCGCGGGAACCCTCTTCTTCGTCTGGGGCGCTCTGTCCGCCCTTCGCCACCCTCCCCCTACCATCGTCACCTCCACCCCCTACGAGATCCCTCTCAGCTTCCTCGTCACCCCCCAGCTCCACGGAGCACTCTGCATGTTCGCCGCGCTGTTTCTCGCCCTCGCCCTGGGCAGGTACCAGCGAACCGGTGTCGTGGTGGCAGCGGGGGCACTGGTGCTCGTCGGTTTCATCGCCTGGCCTCGTCTCGTAGGGGTCAATCGTTCCTGGCGCCTGGCAACCGCGCTCGGGGGATCAGCAACCATTCATGTGGTTTTTCTCGTCGCGACGGCTGTTCTTCTGGGCTTCACCCTGACGCCCCCTCCCGCGACGTGGAGTCACCGCGCGCGGTTCACACGCCTGCTCAGTTGGGGGTTGTCCTTCCTCGGATTCGTCGGGGTCATCGCGACAGGCTCGCGCGCGGGTCTGCTGTGCCTCATCGTCTGGGTGATGATCCTTGGTCTTTCGCGGGCACGCCGCGCCGTGACGATCGGCGTCATCGCTCTCGCCTGCCTTTGGGGTGTGCTCCTGCTCCTGATCCCGGACCTTCGTCACTCCCTACTCACGGAGGATCCACTCCGTCAAGCAAACGCGGCGACCGCCTGGAGCTGGTGGACCCAGGAAATCGGCACCATCATTGCGGGTAATGGCGTCGGCCAGGTCTGGCCATGGGTCGGGTTCGACGCTGGTCTCGTACCGGTCCCGGGAGATGGGATGATCCCCACCCCCCATGGCCCAGTACTCCTCAGCCCCCACTCCACGGTCCTCGCCGCCGCAGCTGAATCCGGACTGGTGGGACTTGTCCTCCTCCTCGTGGTCATGGGACTCATCGCGGCCCGGGGGTTCACCGCCCGACGTGATCTGTTCACCCTCGTTCTGTCTGCATCAACGCTGGCGACCTCGGTGGCCTTCCTCTTCGACACCTACCTCATCAAGGAGTTCGGTATCTCCTTCTGGTGGTGGTTGGCCGTGTTCATCGTCCTCACCCGAACCCCCGTCGAACGTGTGGAAGGCTGCAGCAACCCCCGCCAACAGCAGGACCATGAAAGCTGAGTGGAGCCCCATCATCGGTTGATTCAGCCATGTCGAGTGCGCACTGCTGCATGGGATGAAACACACCACCATGACGACGACGGTGTGCCCCACCATCCTCCCCTGCGCATCGCAGCGGCGGCTCCACCCCAGAGCCGCAACCCCGGAGATGAGAAGCGCAGCGAGGGTGATCACGAAGGTCACCACTCCATACTCGACGAGTATTTCAGCCATGCCCGCATGCGCGTTGTTCAATCCCTCGAACTGGTGCGGGTTGTCCGGATGGAGTGCCCAGTACTCGAACCCTCCGGGCCCAGCTCCCAGCAGGCCGGTGCGTTGCCACGACCAGACCGCCGAGCGGAGCAGCAGCATCCGCACCCATTCCGAACTGCCCACGAGATCGACGCGGGACCAGTCAACGAATCCCCACACGGGCTCCAGCCAGGAGACCTTGCAGCTGGCTCCGACGACGGCGAGCACGACCCCCAGCAGCGGCACCCAGCGAAGCACCCGATGGAACAGCAGCCAGCACGACGCGCCGAGGATCACGGTCAGGAGGGACAGCCGACTCCCCGTATGCCAAAGAAGCCCGAGCTGCCACACGCCGAAGAGCACCAACAGCCAACGAATAAGGGTCCCGCTCCGCGGCCACAGCACCGGTAGGGCCAACACCCCGACCACGATGTGATAGGCGTAGAGGTTGGGGTTGTCGAAGGTCGCGGCGATGAGGTCGTAGTCCGGGTAACTGGGTTTGAAGTAGACCGCCGGAGTGTTCCCTGGGAGGTACCCCCCGGTGACGACCTCCCAGGTGCCCACCGCACCGGTGATCAGCAGGGACAGGACCCAACCGATCACGGCGAACCGGACCATACCTGCTCGCGCGCCGACCCTCACACTCGTGATGACCAGAAGTAGTGCAAAACCGACGACGGCTGCCTGGGCCGGGACAACGCCCTCCGGGAAACGGATCCAGCCCATGGCCCCGAACAACACGAAACACGACGTCACCGTCCCGACCCCGACAAGGACATTGCGGATCTGCGGTGCGGCGGGGAGCCGCCTCCCGAGCCCTGTCCACATCACAACGGCCAGCGCCAGGGTCGCGATGCGGGAGGGCATCAGGAGTCCCCCGGGTAGATAGATCGCCAGGGAAACCAGCGAGGGCAGCACCAGGAGGAGCACCTGCATGCAGAGCGATGTCACCCGTTCCACCGGTTGCAGCCTCCTGCCAGCCTGCTCAAGGGTGGTCGCGCTCACCGTGAATCCTCACGATCGGTTCTGGCGGATCAGCCGGAGCATGACGGGGGTTGACCACGCCAGCCACCCGAGCCCGAAAACCACGGCAACGGCGATGTCGATCCACAGGTTCGGGGAGAACCGTTGCACAGCCCACGAGGCAACGGCGATGAGGACACAGGCAACGACCATCTGCACGGACACGTCGACCCATTTCTGGCCGGTCAGTCGCCACGCGACCGCGTACAGGAAACAGGCGCAGACGATGGCCCCGAAGGCGTAGCCCGCAGCCACCGCAAAGACCCCGATGTGCGGCACCACCGTGAACCACACGATCACCGCGCACAGCAGCCCACCCTGCGATGCGAGCATCGGGTACCACATGTATTTGTGCTCGCCGGCGGTGATGGCGCTCACCGAGGGCGTGGCCACATTGTTGACCAGGAGGGCAAGACAGAAAACAGGGATCAGGATGGCAGCGGGAGCGTAGTCGTGCCTGCCGCTGACCGCCGAGTAGACCACGTGGATCACAGGACGGGCCGCGATCGCCACTCCGCCGAAGAAGGCCACGAGAACCGCCACGAAACCTCGAGTGGCCATGTCGGTGTGCCTGCGCAGGGTCTCGTGGTCTCCAGCCCCGTGCGCCTTGGCAAGTCCCGGATAGAAAACCATGATGAGAGCCGTCGTGATGAGCGACATGGGGGTGACCAGTTGGAGCGCCACCCCGTAGATACCAGAGGTCGCCTCCCCGAACTGCTTCGTGACGAGCTGCGACATCTGCAGCATGCCAGCGCTGGCCACGGAACCGATCGCGGAGAAGGTGACGAACTTGTCGATCTCGCTGCGCAGGGCCCGTTCAGGACGTCCATGCGCGGTCCAGGGCCAGCACAGCAGCGAGTAAACGCCCAACGAAAGACTCAGGGGGAGGGTGAGCAGCATGTTCCGCACCCCCAACGCCAGCAGGACCCCTGTGGCCGCGATCCCGACGACACTTGCGATGATGTCAACCCGGGTACCACGCGCCACCTGATCGGCCCCGAAATGAATCCCTCGCGCGTACTGGGAGGTGCACACCGTGACGAGGATCGCTGCGACACACAGCCCCTCCCACCACTGCCCCTGGAACAGCACCACCCATGCGATGACGGAGACGACGGCGAGGAACGCCGTCACCTGGACAACTCGCAGCGACAGCTGTCGCGCCACGGCATGGACCTCGACGTCGTCCTCCTTGCCACGAGCGCGAGCCACGAACTTGGATGCCGCGCTCTGCGTGCTCGAGGGCCAGAAGGTGTGGAGCAGAAACGCCAAAGACGTTGCAACAGCGACCGTCCCAAACACAACCTTGCCCGCGAACGAGGCGATGAGCCAGTTAGAAGCGAACCTCGTCCCCCCCTGCAGCCCAAGGGTAACCACCGACAACAGACCTCGCTTGGCCCCTGATGTGCCGGCCGGCGCATTGAGAGGAACTGGCTTGAATCCCATTCAGCCTCCTTGAGGTACCTGCTTCCAAGGCGAGACTACCCCTTCGTGCAGGACCAGCGGCAACGCTGGCAACGCATGTAGGCTGGGCGCCATGGCTTTCCTTCCCTTCGCCCGTCCAGACATCACCGAGGCCGAAATCGAGGCCGTGACCGAGACGATGCGCTCCGGCTGGTTGACGACTGGCCCGAACGCGGCTCAGTTCGAGAAGGAGTTTCTGGAGTTCCTGGGAGCGGAGGGACACGCCATCGCCACCAACTCCGCCACCGCTGGGCTCCATCTCGCCTTCGAGGCGATCGGAGTGGGTCCTGGGACCGAGGTTCTCGTCCCAACCTGGACCTTCACCGCGACGGCTGAGGCGGTGAGATACCTGGGGGGAGACCCGGTCTTCGTCGACGTCGACCCGGCGACCCTGTGCATCAACCTGGATGACGCCGCACGCAAGGTGACGCAGCGGACCGTCGCGATCGCCCCCGTGCACTTCGGCGGCCTGGCGGTCCCCAACGGCGCCCTCTCCGACTTTGCCCGAAGTCATGGCCTGAAGGTGGTCGAGGACGCAGCCCATTCCTTCCCCACCCTCAACGAGGGAACCCTGGTTGGGGCGCATGGGCACGAGGCAACCGTCTACAGCTTCTATGCCACGAAGACCATGACCACCGGTGAAGGCGGAATGGTGGTGACGCCTGACGAGAAACTGGCTTCCCGGATGCAGACGATGCGCCTGCACGGCATCAATCGGGATGTCTTCGACCGTTATTCGTCGGAGAAGCCGAGTTGGAGCTACGAGGTCGTGGCTCCCGGATACAAGTACAACCTGCCCGACACGGCCGCGGCTCTGGGGCGGGTGCAGTTGCGTCGCACCCCCGAACTTGTCGAAAGACGGACCGAGATCGCCAGCCGCTTCGATGAGGCCTTCCAGGACCTCCCCCTCGCTCTGCCCGCACAGGCCCCTGAAGGGTCGAGCCATGCCTGGCACCTCTACGTCATTCGCCTCACCGACAGCACCCCGGTGGGACGAGACCGCTTCATCGAGCTGATGGCCGAACATGGGGTGGGCACAAGCGTGCACTTCATCCCGCTCCATCTGCAGCCCTACTGGCGGGACCGCTATTCACTCACACCGCAGGACTTCCCGGTCGCCTCGGAGGAGTTCACCCGTGTGGTCAGCCTTCCGATCTTCTCGGCCATGAGCGATGCCGACGTGGATCAGGTCATCTCGGCGACCCGGATGATCCTGTCATGAACGCCCTGGCCAAGCGTCTTTTCGACATTCTCGCCTCCGCCTGTGGCCTCGTTCTCCTCGCTCCACTCTTCCTCGTCCTCGCCATCCTGATCTGGATCGGCGACCGGGGCCCGGTCTTCTTCAGGCAGGAGCGGGTGGGACGGCACGGGAGAACCTTCCGGATCCACAAGTTCCGCACGATGAGGGTGGCAAACACCGGATCGCTCGTGACCCAATCCAACGACAACCGCATCACCCCCGTCGGAGCCGTCCTCCGGAAGTGGAAGCTGGACGAACTGCCACAGCTGATCGACGTGCTCAAGGGGGACATGAGCATCGTCGGCCCCCGCCCCGAGGTGCCGAAGTACGTGGCCCTGTGGGATCCGGTTGCTCGGGACGAGATCCTGCAGTTCCGGCCGGGGATCTCGGATCCAGCCGCCATCGCGTTCCGCAACGAGCAAGAGGAACTGGCTGCTTTTGACGACCCTGAAGCCCACTACGTGAATGTCATCCTTCCCAAGAAGGTCGCCATGTACCGCGATTACGTCCGAAACCAGAGCTTCCCAGGCGACCTGAAACTGATCCTCGGCACCTTCGTAGCCATCGTTCGTTGAGACATGATCCCGGGGCGGGTGGCTGTCGGGTTTCGTCCCTCCACAGCGGGTGCCACCCACCTGTCCACACCTACCGTACGAGAAGCGCTTGGTACTCCGTGACCAGCGGTTGAACTCCCTGCTCCCATGTCGGCAACGGCTTCAGGGAACGACGGATCTCCAGCGCAGTCGGCCGATCCAAGCTCTCCAGCAACGGGCCCAGTTGCGACCGCGGATCACGAAGGATCAGCTGCGGTGCTTCCTGCCCGACTCGTCGTCGCGCCTCCGGAAGGTCGGAGCACACGGGCGGAGTCCCGGCGGACAGCGCCTCGAACAACTTGTTGGGTGAGGACCAGGCATAGGACTGCGCAGTCGTCTCGATGAGCGACAAGGCGAGATCCGCTCCTTTGACGACTGAAACCACGTCGTCGGGGGGTACCGGAGGCATGTGGTGGATGAAACGCAACCGACTCGCCGCCTCCTGCACCGCGGGTTCAAGGTCACCGCCGCCGACGAACAGCAGATGATGTTTGGCAGCTCGCTCGAACTCCTCAAGGATCAGCGGAATGTTGCGTCCCGCAATGAGATGCCCCGTGTGAACGAAGAGAAGTTCGTCCTCGTCAAGTCCGAGTTCGTTGCGCAGCGGACGCGCGGGTCCCTGGGTGCGCTCCGAGGGGAAATTGCAAACCACGACGGGGCGATCAATGCGGTAGCGCTTCGCATACCAGTCCGCGATCTCATCATTGACCGCAGACACCAGGCGGCAGCGACGGATGAAACGTGCCTCGATCCGTTCCGCCAGGAACCGTTTGACACCCACCATGGTCGGCGTTCGGGTCTCAAGCTCGTGCGGGTTGTACACCAGCGGAACCCCGGCACGTCGAGCCAACGCCCAGGCAACGGGAAGCGCCCAGACGGCATGGGCAGCCACCACAGCGAGATCCTCATCGCGGTAAGCCCGGTAGACCTCCCGAAACCAGCCTCCCACCTTCTGGAAGCGGCTGGCCAAGGTGTCCTGTTTGGGTTTTGCATCACCCACCCGATCCACCACGATCCCCGGTTCCAGAGGCTGTAGCCCCGAGCGTTCATCCACCTGCATCCCGACCAGACGCACCTGGACCTTGGGGGTGATGGCTGAGATGCTCCGCGCCATACGGATCAGGCGGGACTCGTTGTCCATGGGGGATTGGTACAGGTGCAGCGCAAGTTTCACTTCGGGTACCACCCCTTCTTCCTGAGCCCGTTCACGGAGTTCCTGAGGAACTGGACGAAACCGTACGAGTTCTTGTAGTCCCGGAACGACTTGACAGGGGCTTCCATCATCTGACGGAACTCGTCGTCCGTGAAGTTGAGCTTCTTGCAGAAGAACTCTTGGTCACGCCGGATCAGATCCGGTGTGTAGTCGTTGCGTTCAATCTCCTCGCAGGCCTGCTCGCGAGTCATCTGTCCCGAATTGATGAGATCTGAGAGATGCCCTCGCCGCTTGTCGATGTTGAACTTGACCGGGAGGATGTAGCCTTGGAAGAACCGGGTGAAGATGGACTCGAAGTGCTTCCCCGGGTAGGGGCGCCACCCAAGCTCCTCCTGCATCTGCTTCACCGCTTCGGCCTTGTTGTAGTCGAAGTAATTGAGAATCGAGACGATCCTCACGCGAGCGATGGTGTTCGTGTATCCGAGCTCCGCGAAACCAAAATGGGGGTAGCTGGTCAACTTCTCGCGCCCAAAGATGGCATGAACATTCTTGATGTACCGCCAGTCCGAATGCCCATAGGACCATGAGGGGACGCTGATGGCCTCGGTGCGGAAATTCATCCCCGAGATGATGTACTTGATGCCATACTTTCGAGCGAACTTCCACATGCACGCCTGGATCGCGTGATCCGTCGGCACATCAGCGTCAGGGGTCGACGCCAGCAGAAAGGATCGCTGCAGGTCGTAGAACTGGCGAAGGTCGAGAACCTCGGTGACCAGGTCAAGGTCGAGGGCCTTGACGGTCTTCTCCACGTTGCTGACCGCAAGCTCGGTGTTCCATCCGTTGTCGACATGGAAAGCAAGGGGTCGTAGACCGAGTTCGCGCACCTTCACGGCCACGGAGGTTGAGTCCACGCCGCCCGACAGACCGATGAGGCAGTCGTAACGGTGCTTCGCCCCCGCTTCCTTGATCTCTCGAACCATGGCGGCCAGCTTCTCCTCGCCATCACGCCCGGTGAACACGCGGCTGGGCAGGAGTTCCTGGTATCGGCGGCAGTGATTGCAGACCCCTCCGACCAGCTCGAGTTGGGGGTCATCCGTGCTTCGCATGATGCAGCGGCTACACTCCAGAACGGTCATGGTGCTCTCATTCCTCTCCCTGATGGCTGGTTCGCGACGTGGGTCGGCGGTTGATTCTGGCCTCGCTCGGCCCGATCAATGATGCGCAACGACTCCCGCCGCCACCAGAACGGCTGTTTCCTGTTTCACGATCCTCCGCGCCACTGTCGACGTCACATCGTCGGATGCGGATCCATCCGTCACGGCTGAAGCCGATACTACGGCACGCCGCTGTCCCGACACCATGCTTCCGGTATGGGTACCCACACCCTCTCGCTCCGCTCGTGGAGCGGGACACCGAGGCTGGAAACCCCACCGTCACGTAGTTCACAATCAACGGTCCCATGCCGTTCTGCGCCGCATCAGATGGAGGACAGGGCTTCTTCAAGCTCCTGCTCCGTGGGATACGTGATGAGGACAGCCCTGTAGGGACCGTGGAAGGTGAACATTGATCCGGCCGCAACGGCAGAAGCCCCGGCCTCCAGGGCTGCTCTGAAATGTCGCACGGAGCCTGCACCTGCGTTGGCGACAACGGGGACGGAGACCTCGGCGGACACCTGACGGATGAGGTCGAGGTCATAACCGTTGCACTCTCCCTCACGCGCCATGTCGGTGACGATCAGCTCCCCCACTCCCAGCTCGCAGGCCTCCTTGGCCCACTCGACGGCAGTCATGTCGAGCGGACGTCCACCGCCCCCCGGGTAGGGCCGGTGGATCCCGCCCTCACAACGGACGTCGATGGCCCCGACCACCGCCTGAACCCCGAACTGCTGGGCCGCTCTCCTCACTGTGTCCTGAGCATCCAGGAGGCCCGAACCGAAAATGACCTTCTCAACGCCAGCCGACAGGACCGACCGCACTTGGTCATAGGATTTGACCCCCCCACCGTATGCAACAGGCATGAATGCCTCGGTGGCGATGTCCTCGATCTGCGAAGGAGTGACCACCGGAGCACCGTGCCGCGCGGAGATGTCGACAATGACGAGTTCATCGACGCCTTTGTCGTTGAAGATCTTGACTGTGTTGATCGGGTCCCCGATGTAGGTCGTCCTGCCGTAGCCGCGGGATTTGACCACGAAACCATCAAGCAACTGCATCGTGGCGATGACACGACTCCTCACGGCCTCCACCCCACAAATGCGGTGAGCGCCGCCATGCCAAAGCGGTGGGACTTCTCCGGATGGAACTGCATTCCGATCACGGATCCCTGCCCCACGACCGCGCTGAAGCGGATTCCGAACTCTGCCTCGGCATAGGTGCACTCCCCTCCACCGATCGGCAGGAAGTAGGAGTGAGCGAAATAAAAGCGGGCGGGGCTCGGAAGCTCCAGACGGACAGCCGATGCGCGCCCCGTCGGGAAAACCTCCTGCCACCCCATGTGGGGGATCCGGCGATCCACCACGTGATCGGCGAAGGCTTCACAGCGACCCGGGATGAGTCCAAGACCTGGCAGCTCTCCCTCGGCACTCCCTTCCAGGAGCAACTGCATGCCCAGGCATATCCCGAGAAGTGGTTTTCCCTTGGCGCAGTGCGCCAGCACCGCATCCGCCAGACCTGCGTCGCGCAGTCCGGTGACACCGGCGTCATAGGCCCCCACCCCGGGAAGGATCAGGTGGTCCACGCGATCGGCCTGCTCCGCGCTGGTCACCATGACCGGCGCGAGTCCGAGGTAACGTAGCATGTTGACCACGGATCCGAGATTCCCCACTCCGTAGTCAACGACACCGATCTCAGTGGTGGACGTCATATCACAACCCTTCTTGGCCGACGGGCACCGGAACGCATCCCCTCACGTTACCACCACGAATAGGATCAGCCTGCTTGAAGCACATCAAGGAACTGTCTCGCAAGCACCGACATCGAGTGGTGCGAGCGTACCCACTCCTGGG
Organism: Arachnia propionica; assembly: GCF_003932785.1. Lineage (GTDB taxonomy): Bacteria > Actinomycetota > Actinomycetes > Propionibacteriales > Propionibacteriaceae > Arachnia > Arachnia propionica_B. Next base: position 26,825 of record NZ_RQYT01000024.1, read on the forward strand.
CCAGCTCCCCGCGCTGACGTCGCTCCTCCAAGGGCAACGCTGCCGCCTCCCTGATGGCGCGCGCGATATCCGCGGGGTCCTCACCCTCGGCTCGGATGGCGCAGCCTGCGTAGACGAGCGGCGAGTGGTCCGAAGCGAACGCATTGATGATCGGAACGCCCGTGGCCATGTAGTCAAAGATCTTGTTGGCGGAGACCCCGAACTCGTAGAGCCTGCTACGCTTCGACCCGATGTAGAGCGCGTCGCAGAGCCGAAGACACTCATGCACCTCCGGCTTACGGACAGTGCCGGCGAACACGATCCTCGCACCGAGTTGCTGCGCCCGGGCCTCGAGTTGCTGGCGGTAGATCCCGTCCCCCAGCAGCACGGCGGTGATGGGTTCCTCCCTGAGAAGGCCCATCGCTTCAACGAAGTCATCCATCGCGTTGGCGTTGGTGAAACCGCCCGCGTAGCCGATCACGCTCTGTCCTCCCGCCCTAGCCTCCTGCACAAGGGCAGCGAAGGATGGCGGCGCGGGCTCGTGGGGACCGTCGCTCTCGATCCCGTTCGGGATGGGGATGACCGGAGTTGAGATGCCCAGTGAACGCACGTGAGGCTCGGCATTGGGCAGGATGGAGACGATGGCATTGCTGCGCCGGTACGCCGACCGCTCAGCACGCGCCATGGCCCACATGAGCGGATGCCTCGGCGAATGCCCCCCCAACTCGATGGGGGTCAGCGGCCACAGGTCATGGATCTCGTGCACCAACCGGGCCCCCGCACATCGCGCAATCCGTTGGGCCATCCATGTGTCAAACGGATACGTGGAGGACGCAATCACAGCGTCCGGACGCAGTTCACGCGCAATGGTACGCGCAGCGACCCAGCCCTTGGAGACGAAATCGATCATGCTCAGCACACGCCCAAGGCCGTTGCCGTCGTAGGCCCGGGTTCGGATGAAGCGAAACTCGACGCCGTCCACGTCCACGGGTGCGCCCGGACGGACATCAGGAAAGTTGACCTTCCTCAGGTGACTGAAGGTTCCCGCGAGCAGAACGGTCTCGACGCCGAGTCTCCGCCACTCCGTGGCCATGGCGTGGGGACGATATTCCATGCCTGCACTGGGCGAACCCGCGTAATGGTCGATGTAGAGGACTCGCATCTCACTCCTCCGGGCGTTCCAAGGTGATCCCCTCCAGACCCTCCTGCGACTGTTCCACAGCACGACGCGCTGCCTCCGCAGCATCCCGTTGGTTTGTGAGGCGGGTAAGGGTCTCCGGATCAGAACCGTCCACGGTGGCAAGCAGGTCCGGGTCGAGGGCAGGCACGCTGACCCGGCTGATGAGTGCGTGGCTCGTCGGGGTGTACTTCTCATCCCCGCTGAAGAGCACCTCGTGCATCTTCTCGTTGGGCCGCAACCCCGTGAAGATGATCTTGATGTCCTTACCGGAACGTTTGATCAGATCGTTGGCGACATCCAAGATCCTCACCGGCTCCCCCATATCCAGTACCAGGACGTCAGCAGGCTCCCCGATCGCGCCGGCCTGGATCGTCAGCTCACAGGCCTCCGGAATAGTCATGAAGTACCGAGTGATGTCCGGGTGCGTGACGGTGATGGGACCCCCCTGCTCGATCTGCCGGGTAAAGGTGTGCAGCATCGACCCCCTCGACCCCAGGACGTTGCCGAACCGCACCGACAACCAGGTCCGGCCGGTCCGGCGGGCGAAGTGTGCAGTCAGTTCCTCAGCGAGGCGTTTCGTCTTGCCGAGAACGCTGGTGGCATCGGCGGCCTTGTCCGTTGAGACGTTGACGAATCTCTCAACTCCATACTTTTCCGCGGCATGCAACACGTTGAGGGTACCGAGTGTATTGGTCTTCCATCCCTCCAGGGGGTACTGCTCCAACATCGGCAGGTGCTTCAGCGCGGCAGCGTGGAAGACGACATCCGGCCGGTGGTTTGCGAACACCTTGTCCAAGGCCTCGACGTCCCGGATGTCGCACAACACCATGTTCGGGGTGTCCAAGAGGCCTTGGTTGTAGATCGTAAGCTGGGTACTGTGCAGTCCTGACTCGTCGCGATCCAACATGACGAGTTCCTTGGGGCCGAACCGGTGCACCTGCCGGGCCAGTTCGGAACCAATGGACCCTCCAGCGCCGGTGACCAGAACGACGCGGCCGGACAGGTAGCTGGCGATCTCAGTGAGATTGGTCTCGATCTGCGCGCGCCCAAGGAGGTCCGTCACGTTGAGTTGGTGCAGATCCCCCAGCCCGACCCGCCCAGCCACGAGCTCCTTCGTGGGGGGCATCACGAGGGTCTCGAGCCCCACTTCGTCGGCGATCGCGGAGATGTCACGCATGAGTTGTCGATCAGCGGTTGGAATCGCCACGATGAGCTTGCGCACACCCTTCTCGGCAGCCACGGCCCTCACCCGGGTCCGATCCCCGAGCACCCTCGCTCCGGAAAGGTGCAGGTTTCTCTTGGAGGGGTCGTCGTCGAAGAAACCGACGATCTCGTACGGAGCGTCCGGATCGTAGGACAGCAGCCGCGCCAGCTGCTGCCCGGCGTTACCCGCCCCGTAAACCAGGATGGGTTCAGCCCCCTCCCGGTGCGTGGAACGGGTGACCGCACGGAACAAGAACCGACCCGCCGCCATGAGGATGAGAGCAGCCAACGGGACCGTGAAGGTCACCACCCGTGGATACCCAATCGGCGCCCAGAAGGCGGAGGAGACCCCGAGCACCAGGCCGATCCCGAGACTCACGAAGGCCAGCAGCGCGGACTCCTCGAACGAAGCGATGCTGTGTCGACCGCGGTAGAGCTTCGTGACGACTCCCACCAGCAATTGAAGCCCAATCGCCGTGACCGCGTAGGTCACGACAAAGCGCGCCTCAGGCAGCGCCAGATTGAGGTTGTAACGCGCCAGCACCAGCGCCAGCGCCGCGAAGGCCCAACTGGCCCCATCCCACAGGGCGAGTCCGACTCGCAGCAGACCTGCTCGCTTCCTGGACACCAGCCACGCTCCTTAGGTGAATGCATCGTGGTTCGTGGAGCGGTTCAACTCCCCTCAGGATTGTAGCCCTGAGCAGGAACCTCTCCCGAACACCCGGGGCGGTGACCATGCCGTAACGCTGACCCGTCAACCCGCGTTCACACAACACCTGTCTGCGTAGCGGGACGACGATCCACGCCACCAACCTCAGCGCTAGCCTGCCTTCAGACGCTCTGAGGGGAACAAACATGGCCAAACCGCACCAGGAGATCTTCTCGACCCGCAGCTTCTTCATCCTCGCCGCCATCGGATCGGCGGTCGGGCTCGGCAACATCTGGCGTTTCCCCTACGTCGCGTTCAAGAACGGCGGCGGGGCGTTCATCATCCCCTACCTCGTCGCGCTGCTCGCGGCGGGCATCCCGCTGCTGTTCTTCGACTACGCCATCGGGCACCGCTACCGCGGCTCGGCACCACTCGCGCTGCGGCGCCTCGGTCGGTGGACGGAAACCCTCGGCTGGTGGCAGGTGATGGTGTGCGTGATGATCGCCATCTACTACGCCGCCGTCGTCGCATGGGCCGGGATGTACACCCTGTTCAGCATCAACCGGGCGTGGGGCGACGACCCGAAAGGATTCCTCTTCGGCGAGTTCCTGCAGGTGGCCGAGGCCCCCGGCGTCGGCCTGGACTTCGTGCCCTCCCTGCTCATCCCAATGCTGCTCGTGTGGCTCGTCGTGCTGGCGACGATCGCGCTCGGCGTCAACAAGGGGCTGGCACTGGCGAACCTCGTGTTCATGCCGCTGCTCGTGGTGATGTTCCTCATCCTCGTCGGCCAGGCCCTGTTCCTGCCGGGCGCCGCCGAAGGCCTCAACGCCCTGTTCACCCCCGACTGGGGACAGCTCGGCAATCCCGGGGTCTGGGCCGCCGCTTTCGGGCAGATCTTCTTCTCCCTGTCGTTGGGCTTCGGGATCATGGTGACCTACGCCTCCTACCTGAAGCGCCGCACGGACCTGACCGGCTCCGGCCTCGTCGTCGGGTTCTCCAACTGCGGGTTCGAGCTGCTTGCCGGGATCGGCGTCTTCGCCGCCCTCGGCTTCATGGCCTTCCAGGCGGGAAGCACCGTCGACGAGGTCGCGGGGCAGGGGCTCACCCTCGCCTTCGTCGCCTTCCCGACGATCATCTCCCAGGCCCCGCTCGGCTCCCTCATGGGGACGCTGTTCTTCGGCTCCCTCACCATCGCGGGCATCACGTCCATGCTGAGCATCGTCGAGGTGATCGTCGCCGCCGTCCGGGACAAGATGAACATCCCCAAGGCGAAGGCCACCCTCGTCGTCGGGATTCCGATGGCGACGGTCTCGATCGGGCTGCTGGCCACGACGACGGGGCTGTACTTCCTGGACATCACCGACGAGTTCGTCAACAAGTTCGGCATCCTCGCCGGGGCGTTCTCCTGCATCGTCGCGGTGGCGTGGATCGTGCGGAAGCTGCCGACCCTGCGTCGTCACCTGGACCGGTTCTCCAGCTTCCCGACGGGCCGGTTCTGGCTCGTGATGGTGGGCGGTGTCGCGCCGCTGGTTCTCGGCTACATGCTGGTCAGCGACATCATCGCGAAGATCCAGTCGCCCTACGAGGGCTATCCCTTGGAGCTGCTCGGCGCCTACGGCTGGGGCATGTCGATCGGGCTGGTGGTCGTCGCCGTGATCCTCGCTGCGCTGCCGTGGCGACGGGGCGTGGCCACTGATTTCGACGAGACCGACAACGAACACGAGGTGACGGCATGAGCATGCCTGCCGTGGTGATGATGATCGTCGCGATGGCGACGCTGTGGGGCGGCTTGGTGGCTGCCCTTGTCAACCTGCTCCGCCGCCCCGATCTGTCCGCGATCGACGACCCGGGGACCCAGTCCGGGAGTCACGTAGAATCGGGGTCATGAAACGACCCGCCCTCAGCCGCCAGCTGTACTCGTTCGGGATGTTCCTGGCAGTGAGTGTCCTCTGTGGACTGCTGCTGTCGGGTCTGGCCGTGCCGGGGGCAGCGCTGTTGGCAGCCAGCACGAAGCTCGCCTCGGACTCCATCCAGTACCTCCCGGCCGAGCTGGAGACCCCGCCGCAGGCGGAGCGTTCCCGCGTCCTCATGGCTGATGGGTCGGAGCTCGCGAAGTTCTACGACGACAACCGCGTCTACAAGCCACTGGCGGAGATCGCCGACATCATGAAGAAGGCACAGATCGCCATCGAGGACCACCGCTTCTACGAGCACGGTGCCATCGACGTCCAGGGTCTGGGGCGCGCGGTGTTCAAGAACCTGTTCGGTGACAGCCAGGGCGCCTCGACCCTCACCCAGCAGTACGTGAAGCTGGTACAGGTCGACGCGGCGAAGGCCCGCGGCGACCAGGAAGGGGTGCAGGCCGCCCAGGCCCCCACCATCGAGCGGAAGATCCGCGAGATGCGTTACGCCATGGCCATCGAGAAGAAGAAGACCAAGGACGAGATCCTCGAGGGCTACCTCAACATCGCCTACTACGGCGATCAGGCCTACGGGGTTGAGGCGGCAGCCCATCACTACTGGGGAACGACGGCAGCGGAGCTGACCCTGGACCAGGCGGCGATGCTGGCGGGGATCGTGCAGAACCCGAACGCCTACAACCCGGCGAAGTACCCGGAGAAGGCGATGGAGCGCCGCAACCACGTGCTGAACCGGATGGCGCAGCTCAACATCATCACCAAGGAGGAGGCCCAGGCCGCCTCGGAGGTGGTCTTCGACCCGAGCAAGATCCAGCGCACCCCCAACGGCTGTGTGGCCTCCCCGTTCCCGGTGCTGTGCGACTACGTCTACCGCACCCTCATCTCGGACAAGATGCCCACGTTGGGGTCGACCCCTGAGGATCGCAAGAACCTGTTGTTCCGTGGGGGCCTGACCATCCAGACCCTCATCGACCCGAAGGCGCAGGCCGACGCGGAGGCGGCGGTGGCGGCGGTTGTCGCCCCCACCGACCCGGTGTGGGGTGGCACGGTGCTCATCCAGCCGTCGACGGGGCTCATCGTGGCGATGGCGCAGAGCCGCACGAAGCTGGGCAACGAGGCTGGCCAGACCTTCTACAACGTCAACGTGGAGACGGACATGGGCGGCATCGAGGGATTCCAGGCGGGGTCCACCTTCAAGCCCTTCGTCGTGGCGGCGGCACTGGACCAGGGCATGTCCCCCGGAAAAACGATCTACGACTCCCCCGAACGGCTCGACGTGGCGGGGATGAGGATGCGCTTCAAGGACTGCAACGGCTCGTTCACGTGGACGGATGCCAACTGGAAGCCGAAGAACTACGACAAGGGCTGGGGCCCGATCGACATGGTCAAGGCCACCGCGAAGTCCGTCAACACCTATTTCATCCAGCTGGAGGCCGCGGTGGGGATCTGCAACTCCATCGACATGGCTCAGCGGCTGGGGGTGAAGCTGGCCTCGGGTCAGGACATGCGCTCCGAGGCAAGTTTCCCGTCGTGGGTGCTCGGCACCTCGGACATCACCCCACTCTCGATGGCGGAGGCCTACGCGACCTTCGCCAACCGGGGGGTCCACTGTGACCCGATCATCCTGCAAAGCGTCACGGCGCGGGACGGCTCCCCCATCGACGTGCCCTCCGCGAACTGCCAGGAGGTCCTCAGGCCCGAGGTCGCGGACGGCGTCAACCACGTGTTGCAGTCCGTCATGCAGGGTGGGGGCACGGGCTCCATCGCGCGGCTGCACGGCGTCGCCGACCAGGCGGGAAAGACCGGTACCACCGACAGCGCCAAGGCCGTGTTCTTCGCCGGGTACACCCCGAACATGGCCGGGGTGGCCTACGTCGCGGTGGACACCAGCGCCGAGTACTGGGAGGGACGCAACCAGAGCATCGACAAACTGGTCACCGGCGCTGGCGTCCAACTCCAGGGTTCCGGCGGTAAGGACGCAGGCACGATCTGGAAAAAGGCGATGACCACCGCCTTGGCAAACATCGAGTCCGGGTCCTTCACCCGGCCCACGGACAAAGTGCTCGAGGGCGAGAAGGTGCCGATCCCGAATGTGAGTGGCATGAGCTACGAGCAGGCGAAGATCGCCCTGGAGGATGCCGGCTTCATCACGGCCAAGAGCTACACCTTCGATGCCGCGCCCAACGGCCACTACCTGGGCAGGACCTCCCCCAGCAAGGAGGCCGCGCGGGGCTCGACGGTGTTCCTGGTGTTCTCGAGGGGCGCGAAACCGCCGGAGCAGCCGACGGTCGTGGGCGAGGGGACCACTCCGCCACCGCAGCCCGAGCAGCCCGGCACCGACCCGCCGCCGCAGGAGGATGAGTGAGGCGGGTTGCCCGGCTGACCGCCGCTGTGGCCGCGGTCGGCGCCGCCTGCTTCGCGTGGGGGCTGGCGGAGGCGACGATGTTCCGGGTGCGGCGCGTCACCGCGCCGGTGCTGCCGACCGATGGTGAGCCGCTGCGGGTGCTGCACATCTCGGACCTGCACCTGCTGCCCTCCCAGGAGTTGAAGCTGAACTTCCTGCGCGCCCTGGCGGATCTGGAACCGGATCTGATCATCACGACGGGGGACAACATCTCCAGTGATGCCGCGATCCTGCCGCTGATGTCCGCACTGGGCAGGTTGCAGGACGTGCCGGGTGGTTTCGTCTTCGGCAGCAACGACTTCCACGTCCCGGAGTTCAAGTCGCCGCTGCGCTACGTCCTCAACGGGCGTTCGACCCCGAGCGCGGAGCCTCCCGCACGGTTGGCCATCGACCAGCTGCGGGCGGCGTTCACCCGCAGCGGCAGCTGGCGCGACCTCAACGAGCGGCGGGCCGTCGTCGAGGTGAAGGGCCACCGGATCGAGCTTCGGGGCACGAGCGACGCCCACCACGACCTGGACGACTACTCCGAGGTGGCGGGTCCCGCAGCCGACGGCGTCGATCTCAGCCTGGGTGTCACGCACGCCCCGTACAGGAGGATCCTCGACGCGATGACCGACGACGGGGTGGACCTGATCCTCGCGGGCCACACCCACGGCGGCCAGGTCTGCGTCCCGGGTTACGGCGCCCTGACCACGAACTGCGACATCGACCGTCGCCGCGCGAAGGGCCTGTCGGAGCACCACACGGCCACCGGAAGGTCATGGCTGCACGTCTCGGCGGGCCTGGGGACCTCCCCGTTCGCGCCGTACCGTTTCGCGTGCCCGCCGGAGGTCACCCTGCTGACCCTGGTCCCGGCCTGACCTACCGCCCACTTGTCGGGTTCGCCTGCCTTGGGTCGGAAACGCCTGCCCAATGCCGGTTCGCCTGCCAAAAGAGACAGGCGAACCGCAGAAATGGCAGGCGAACCGACATCAAGACAGGCGAACCCATCCAGCGACCAACGGGGGCAACGATCTCACCAGGTGAGGCCGGTGCTGATGGGGAGTTCCCCACCGTCAGCCGTCGGCACGACGACCGGCAGCTTGCCCTTCGGCGCGAAGGCCCCCGTGAGGACCTCGGCCAGCCCCTTGGCGACCACCGGGCGCGAGGTGTAGGTCGCGACCTTCGCGGCCGCATCGAGCAGCCCGACATCCTGCGGCAGGCCGACCGCCACCGCGACAACCTTCCGCCCCGCGCCCACCAGGGCCTCGACCAGCTGCTTCTGCGCCGGATGAGCGGTCACACCGTCGGTGAGCACGACGACGACCGCTGCCCGACCAGCGGCCTGGACCGCAGCGTCGATCTGCTGCTGGCTCGGGTCCACACCGACCGGGACGAAGTCCGAACCACCGCCCAGCTGAGCGGTCAACTCCTTGCCGAGCCTCTCATGATGACCGACGACGACGGCCCCCGCCTGGCTGAGGGGCAGGACCCCGTCGTTGTGCACGACGGTGACACCGCCGCGGGCCGCCGCCTCGGCGACGCGCCGCGAGGTGTCGTCGTTGATCCCTCGCAGGCCCCAGGCATCGGGCAGGAAGTCCGCCGTCGGCAGGTACCGCTTGGCCCGCAGGATCCGCTTGACCTTGACATGGATGTCATCGGCGCTGAGCCGACCGTCGCGGATCGCCGCATGGATCGCCTCGATCGCCGCGACCGGGTCCGCCGAGTCATGGAGCTGATCCGCCCCGGCCTCCAGCGCCCGCACCGCCAGCTCGCCGTCGCCGTGGAGGGCGCGCAGTGCGGGATCCGCGAGGGAATCGGTGACGACGACTCCGGAGAACTGCAGCTGGCCCCGCAGGATGTCACCGATGATGGTCCGGCTGAGCGACGCGGGGGTGCCGGAGGGATCCAGCCCCACAGCGACGATGTGCCCGACCTGGATGATCTCCACGCCTGAGGCCAGCGCCTTGAACACCGCCCCCTCCCGGGCGTCCCATTCCTCACGGGTGCGCTCCGAGGTCGGCAGACCGTTGTCCCCGACGGTGACGTCCCCCGCTCCGGGGAACATGCGCACCGCGGCAAGTTGGACCGCGCCACGGCTTGCCCCACCCTCATCGACGCGGGCCCGGGCGGTGACGAGCTCCGGGGTACCGCCGTAGACCTGGGTGCCGAGCACCGGATTGTTCGGGTTGGAGGAGACGTCAGCCCTGACCCCGAACCAGGTGTTGATTCCCAGGTTGAGGGCCTCCTTGGGCTGGGTGTCGTTGAGCCCCCATCCCTGGAAGCGCAACCCCTCGTGGGCACCGAGGGCCATCGGTTCGGGGAACTCGGTGACGGGGATCCCCGCATCGACCAGACCGCTCAGATGTCCCTCCCAGACCACCTGGAGGGGGACGCCGCCTCGCGCCTGCGCCGCGCGCTGCAGATCATTGGTGAAGTTGAGGACGGCGCGGGTGCTGGTGAACTGTCCCGCATCTGGCCTGAGGATGACACCACCGAAACGGTGTCGACGCAGCACCCCGGCAGGGGTGGCCTCCCCGTAGAGCTTCGTGTTCCGGGAATCGGCGGACCGGGCGCTGCGCCCGTGGACGGGCTGGAGGAAGAGCTGACGGATCTTCTGGTCCAGGCTGAGCGAGTTCACCAGCTGTTCATAGGGCTCGACGTAGGCGTTGGCGCGGCTGGGCCAGGCGATGGCGGCTGCGGCAAGTGCTCCAGCGCCGCTGCCGAGCAGCGCCCGTCGTGAGAGTCGGGACATGATCCACTCCTTCGTTGGTCGTTGGGCCTGCATGGAACAGACCTCCGGATCCCCCCCAGAGATACTGACTCCTCGATCCTTCACGTCCCCAAGATATTTGAAAAGAAAACTAACCTTTCGGTGGACACCTGCCGGACAAAACGCTCATTCAGCGTGTTCATCTCCTGATCGAGAAGGGCTTTCACACTCCCCCAACGGGGACCCCGCCATCCCGGGACGGAATGGCCACCCCTCTTCCGCTTCACCAACCCCGACCACCAACCCTCCTTCGAGGACGCCACGCAGAGCATCGGCCTCCTGACCCAGCCGGGCGGGGCGATGGTACGGGTCGCCCGCCACAGCGAGGACACCGGTTCGTGGCTGACCGTGCCCGCTGACGGATAAGGTTGAGGCTGGAGAGAGGAGGGAGGATCTCGGTGAAGCGGCAGGCTCGTCTCAGCATGCGTGACGTCGCGCTCCACGCGCAGGTCTCGGTGGGGACCGTCTCCCACGTCGTCAACCACCCCGACCGGGTGCAGCCCAAGACCCGGCAACGCGTCGAGGAGGCCATCGCCGAACTCGGGTGGGTGCCGAATCCGCAGGCCCGCGCCCTGAGGTCGGGACGCTCCCGCACCGTCGGCATCGCCGTCATGGACGTCGCCAACCCGTTCTTCGCCGATCTGCTGCGCGGGGCCCAGGCCCGATTCGAGGAGGCCGGGTACACCGCCACCATCGGCGACGCCGACAACCGGCTGGCCCGGGAGGCCCATCTGCTGCGCTCCTTCCTCGGCCAGCGCCTCTCCGGGGTCATCCTCGGCCCCATCGGCGCCCTGCCCCCCGAGGTCGCCGCCCTCACCGACGCCGGGGTGCCGACGGTGCTCGTGGACCGGATCGGCGGGGAGGACTGCTGCACCATCGGGGTCGACGACATCGCGGGCGGCCACCTCGCGGGCGAGCACCTCGTCGAGACCGGTCACCGTCGGATCGCCTTCGTCGGGGGTCCCGCCGAGTTGCCCCAGGTGACCCAGCGACTCACGGGGCTGCAGCGGGCCTGCCGCAACGGCGGCGTCGAGGTCATCGAGGTGCCCACCCCCACCCTCGACTTCCCCTCCGGTCGTGAGGCCGCGGATCGGATCGCGGCCATGGACCCGGCCTCCCGACCCACCGGCGTCCTCTGCGCCAACGACCTCGTGGCCATCGGGATGTTGCAGGGCTGCGTCGCCCACGGGCTGCGGGTTCCCGACGACATCGCGCTCGTCGGCTACGACGACATCGAGTTCGCCGCTGCAGCGGCGGTGCCACTGTCGTCGGTGGCGCAGCCGCGCCGCGACCTCGGTATCCGGGCCGCCGACCTGCTGCTGCAGGAGATCGAGGATCGCAACGAGGGCCGGGAGCACACTCACCGTCAGGTCGTCCTCGACCCGCACCTGGTCGTGCGGGCCTCCTCCGGAATCCCCGCCACCGATTGACCCCCGTCGGCCCCGGGAGTAGGCTCTACCCACCAGGATTGAAACGATTCATTCCGGATCTGGGGCACCTCTTCCCCAGCCCCACCCCGACGCAAGGAGGCGCCATGTTCGACGACCCCACCCGCGCGATCCTCGCCGCCCAGGAGATCGAGGTCCCATCGTGGGCCTACGGCAACTCCGGCACCCGGTTCCGCGTCTTCACCACCCCCGGCACCCCTCGCAGCGTCGAGGAGAAGATCGCCGACGCCGCCCAGGTCCACCGATACACCGGCCTGGCCCCCAAGGTGGCCCTCCACTACCCGTGGGACAAGGTCGACGACTGGGCAGGGCTGAGCGAGTACGCCGCCTCCCAGGGGGTCGGCATCGGCACCATCAACTCCAACACCTTCCAGGACGACGCCTACCGCTTCGGCAGCCTCGCCCACCACGACCCCGGCACCCGCCGCAAGGCCATCGAGCACCACCTCGAGTGCATCGAGGTCATGAACGCCACCGGCAGCCGTGACCTCAAGGTGTGGCTCGCCGACGGCACCAACTACCCGGGCCAGGGCGACATCCGTCGTCGTCAGGACTGGCTGGCCGAGTCGCTGGCGGAGATCTACTCCCACCTCGGCCCCGAGCAGCGTCTCGTGCTGGAGTACAAGTTCTTCGAGCCGTCCTTCTACCACACCGACGTCCCCGACTGGGGCACCGCACTCACCCAGGTGCTGGCCCTCGGCGACCGCGGCGTCGTCTGCCTCGACACCGGTCACCACGCCCCCGGCACCAACATCGAGTTCATCGTCGCGCAGCTGCTGCGGCTCGGCCGACTCGGCTCCTTCGACTTCAACTCCCGCTTCTACGCCGACGACGACCTCATCGTCGGTGCCGCGGACCCGTTCCAGCTCTTCCGGATCCTCTGGGAGGTGCGTCGGGGCGGTGGCTTCGACCCCGCCTCGGGCGTGGTGTTCATGCTGGACCAGTGTCACAACATCGAGGACAAGATCCCCGGCCAGATCCGCTCCGTGCTCAACGTGCAGGAGATGACCGCCCGCGCCCTGCTCGTCGACGCCGCCGCCCTGGCGGACGCGCAGCAGGCGGGGGATGTCCTCGGCGCCCACGGCATCCTCATGGACGCCTTCTACACCGACGTGCGTCCGGCGCTGGCCGCCTGGCGCGAGGAACGCGGCCTCCCGGCCGACCCGATGCGCGCCTTCGCCGACAGCGGCTACCTGGCCCGCATCGCCGAGGAACGCCTCGGCGGCACCCAGGCCGGCTGGGGTGCGTGACCCCATGGCCTGCGTCATCGCCGTCGACCTCGGCGCGACGAGCGGCCGGGTGATCCTGGCCCGCGTCGGTGAGCGCATCGAGCTGGAGGAGGTGCACCGGTTCGACACCGCCGCCGAGCAGCGCCCCGACGGGCTGCGCCTCGACGTCGAGCGTCTCCTCGCCGAGGTGCAGGACGGGTTCGTCCGGGCGATGGCGGCGGCCCCTGACGGCGTGGCGGCGGTCGGGATCGACTCATGGGCCGTCGACTACGGTCTGCTGCGGCAGGGCAGGCTCCTCGACGACCCCTTCAACTACCGCGACGAGCGTTGCGTCCGCGCGCGGGAGCGGGTGCGCCACCTCATCGACCCGGCGGACCTGTACTCCCGCACCGGCATCCAGGACCTGCCGTTCAACACCATCAACCAGCTGGTCGACGACCTGGACCGCGGTCGGCTGGAGGGGGCGGAGCAGCTGCTGCTGCTCCCAGACCTGCTGGCCTTCCTGCTGACGGGCCGGGCGGTGGCGGAGGTGACGAACGCGTCGACGACGGCGCTGCTCGACCCGCGCACCCGGCAGTGGGACTGGCCGCTCATCGACCATCTCCGGCTGCCCCGCCACATCTTCCCCGAGCTGGTGGAGCCGGGCACGGTCATCGGCACCATCACCCACGGCCCCGCGGCCGGGATCCCCCTCGTCGCGGTCGGCACCCACGACACCGCGTCGGCCGTCGTCGGCGCGCCGCTGCAGCATGCCGACGACGTCTACCTGTCGTCGGGCACGTGGTCGCTGCTGGGGCAGGAGCTACCCGCCCCCGTCCTCACCCCGGAGGCGCGGGCCGCGAACTTCACCAACGAGGGCGGGGTCGACGGCACCACCCGGTTCCTCAAGAACATCAACGGCATGTGGATCCTCTCCGAGTCGATCCGCGCCTGGGGAACCGGGACGGTACCGGAGCTCGTGGAGCAGGCCAGGGCAGTCACGCAGGCCCCCGTCTTCGACGCCACCGACCCCGGCCTCATCGCGCCCGGGGACATGCCGGCCCGGGTGAGGGAACTGACCCGGAATGACCCCCGCATGACCGATCCCGCCGTATTCACCCGCTCGGTGTTGGAGTCGTTGGCCCTGGCCTACGCCCGCACCGTCGACGAGCTGGCGACCCTCACCGGCAGGCGTCCGCAACGCCTCGTCGTCGTGGGCGGCGGGTCCGCGAACACGCTGCTCAGCCAGCTCGCCGCCGACCGGACCGGCCTCGAGGTCACCGCCGGGCCCATGGAGGCCACGGCCATCGGCAATGCCCTCATCCAGGCGCGCGCCGTGGGACTCATCGAGGGAACCCTGGAGGATCTGAGGAGGATCGTGACGAACTCGACCGACATCCGCACCCATCGCCCCGGCCCCGCGGCGGAGCTCGCCGCCATCACCGCGCTGTCCAACGAGTTCGGCGCCGACCCGGCGTTCACCCGGGCGGGCGGCGGCAACTCGTCGGCCAAGCGCGACGGGGTGCTGTGGATCAAGCCGAGCGGGGTGTCGATGGCCACGATGACGGCCGACGACCTGGTCCCGCTCGACGTCAAGGTCCTCGTCGACGCCCTCGACGCGCCCGACCCCGACCCGTCGCTGGGCGACCCCGTCAACCACCTGGCCCAGCTGGCCCGCCTCGACGACGGCCCGCGTCGCCCGTCGGTGGAGATCCTCTTCCATGCCCTCATCGAGGACACCTACGTCCTGCACACCCATCCCCTGCTCGTCAACGCCGTGACCTGCAACATCCGTGGTGAGGAATTGACGCGTTCACTCTTCGGTGACGAGGTCCTGTGGGTCGACTACGTGGATCCGGGGCTGCCGCTGGCGCGTGAGATCGCTCGACGGCGTCGCGAGTACACGGAGGCCACCGGTCAGCAGCCACCCAGGGTGACCTTCCTCATGAACCACGGTCTCATCGTCTCCGGGGAGGACCCGGCTGAGATCCGAGCGGCCAGTCTGCGGGTGGTGGAGGTGATCCAGGCAGCGGTCACCAGCCGCTCCGGGATCACGGAGGTGGCGCGCCGTTTCGCCGCCGCCCTGAAGGCCCGGGCCGTGGCGATCGACGCCTCCTCCATCGCGGCGGACTTCCCCCTCACCCCGGCCGGACAGGCCTTCATCAGCCAGGGCCCCCTCATCCCGGACCAGATCGTCTACTCCGGCTCCTTCGCAATGGTGGTGCGTCCCGAGGACGACATGGCCGCGGCGATCCGTCACCACGAGCAGACCCATGGCCACTCACCGAAGGTCGCGGTCATCCCGGGGGCGGGGGTCGCGGCCGTCGGGAACAGCAGCAAACAGGCAGGAACGACCCTTGAGGTTTTCCTGGATTCACTCACGGTCGCACGTTCCGCATCCATTCTGGGCGGAGTGAGAACCCTGGACGAAAGAGAACGAACTTTCATCGAGAACTGGGAGGCCGAGGCCTATCGACAGAAAATCGCCGAAGAATGATGCCGAACGCGTCGCCACGCTCCCAACGTTGAGGGCAGCCCCGGACGCGACGTCATGAAGTGTGCAACTCGCAGCGACCGGTTGCCGCGGGAGGAAACACGGGTACCCGAGCGACCGAAACGGATCAAAGATCCTTGTCAAAGCCGATTGGTTCCGCACACTTCCCGCTCCCGCCCTGGCCACGGAGAGCCGAAGGGACCACAGCTGCACGTTCGTCATCCATTCGGCTAGACGTTGGCGGGGTCGGAGAGATATCTTTCACTGAGATCCATGTCCCTTCGAACACGGGGGTAAAATGAAGAAACCCACAGTTCACACCGTCGGGAGGCGTGCGCTCTATGCACTCCTCGCCGCGGTGATTGGCGTGAGCGCCAATCTACAAGCCTCACCGGCCCATGCGGCTCAGGTGGAGGCCATCAACGCTGACAGCATCACCATCAGCAATGAGACCCGACCCGGCCAGAACATCAACGTCAACGACACCGTGCGTGTCGAGGCCGCCTGGTCGATCCCCAACCAGACCGGCAGGGCCGGTGACACCTTCACCCTGGGGCTGCCCGTCAACGCCCTCGAGGGCAAGGTCGGCTCCTTCAACCTGACCCCGGAGGGGCAGGACGCCCCGGTCTACGGCACCTGTCAGGTGACCAAGACCGACATCGAGTGCACCCTGAGCGCCGAGGCCGAGAACAAGGACAACGTGGGCGGCCGGCTGTGGTTCACCTCCCGGGCCCACCAGGAGTACAACGAGGCCAACCTGACCTTCACGGTCAACGGCAACACCCCGAAGGAGGTGCCGCTGCCCAACGGCGCCCAGGGCATCGGCTACGACCCCTTCACCCCGCAGGAACTCATGAAGATGGGGTACTTCATCGACGACGACACGCTCACCTGGCGGGTCATCGTCCCGGGCAAGGCCCTGGCCGACAAGAGCCAGCTCAGCATCTCGGACCCCTACGCCACCCCGGGCACCAACTTCACCCTCGAGGGCGCATGGTTCTACAAGATTCCGAACACCCCGAAGTGTTGGAACAACCTCTACAGCGATGAGTGCCGCACCGAGCTGTGGAGCAAGGAGGGAGCGGCCACCGAGGGTGTGAACGTCGCCTTCGATGACGCCAAGGACACGATCAACGTCACGGTCGGGGCTCCCTTCCAGATCCAGGAGGACAAGATCTACACCCTGCACATCGACCTCAAGGTCGATGGCACCGTGGTCAACGGCAGCGAGTTCGAGAACACCGCCACCGTCAACGGCCAGGTCGTCACGCAGACCGCCACGAAGGAGGCCGCCGGAGGCGGCACCGGCAGCGGTGACGCAGCCGGCCACATCCGGCTGGTGAAGCGGCTCGACGGCGCCAACACCGTCCCCGCGGACACGATCTTCCCCGTCGAGTTCTCCTTCGAGCGCGCGGGCCAGCCGGTCACCGGCACCCTGTCGCTGAAGGCCGACGGCACCCCCGTGCTGCTGCGCAACATCAGCAACGGCGTCGTGGTCACCTTCAAGGAAGGGGTCCCCACGGTTCCCGGCAACACCTTCGGCGATCCGGTCTTCTCCGGCGAGGGTGTCAACGACGGTGGGGGCGCCTCCACCTCGGCCACCGT
This sequence comes from Arachnia propionica, assembly GCF_003932785.1. Taxonomy (GTDB): domain Bacteria; phylum Actinomycetota; class Actinomycetes; order Propionibacteriales; family Propionibacteriaceae; genus Arachnia; species Arachnia propionica_B. The sequence goes on from NZ_RQYT01000024.1 coordinate 43,666, forward strand.
GACCGCCCAGGGCACCAAGACCGTGGAGGTGACCCTCACCAACCCGGTCCAGCCCGCCCCCGAGCCGCCGAAGGTCGTCCTGGCGGCGCCGGCCCTCAACCCGGGTACCTGCACCCCGGGATCGCTCACCCCGAGCAACCCGACCGTCGAGGTCGCCCCCACCGAGGGCATCACCTACTCGCAGCCGCAGCTGACCCCCCGCCCCGGGACCAACATCGTCGACGTGACCCTGACCGCGACCGCAGAGGCCGGCAAGGCGATCGACGCCGCTCAGCTGCCCGCCGGATGGGCGATGAACCCGGACGGCACCGCCACCTTCACCGGCCAGATCGAGCAGCCGGTGTGTGAGGCCACCAAGGTGATCCCCGTGGATCCGACCTTCCAGGTCGGCCAGTGCACCCCCGGCGAGGTCGAGCCGACCGACCCGACCATCACCGCCGCCACCACCGAGGGCATCACCTACTCGGCCAGCTGGGCAGTTGACGGCGACGAGGTGGTCTTCACCGCCACCGCCACCGCCAAGGACGGCTACGTCATCGACAAGGACAAGCTCACCGCTGGCTGGACCTGGAACGACGAGAAGAAGATCGCCCAGTTCGAGAAGCGCGAGCCCAAGCCCGTCTGCGCCCAGCTCGTCGTCCCGGTCTCCCCGACCGTGACCCCGGGCGT
>NZ_RQYT01000025.1 GCF_003932785.1 Arachnia propionica
GTGGTCTCGGATGCGGCGGCGGATGATCTGGGGCTGAGGGTGACGCCGTTCGAGTTGGCCTATGACCTGAGCCGGGAGGTCGTCGTCGAGGTGGATGAGGAGCCCTTCGACCCGGAGGCTGAGGCGGAACGCGCCGCCCGGATCCTCACCATCCGGAGTTTCTCCAACGGCTACTGGACCACGGAGTGGACCGTTTTCTCCGAGCCGCTGTTCACCACCGTCCCCCGCCCGGAGCGTCTGCAGTGGTGGCGGGAGCACTTCGCCGCCATGGATGACAAGCGTCGGGTCAAGGACAAGAGCGGATACCCGGAGGAACGCTACATCCAGCTGCCCGGATGGTTGCAGCTGCTGCTGGATGTTCCCTGGCAGGGACGGCTGCTGGAGCAGGCGGCTGGGCTCGGCAACCTCAAGGCCCACGCCCTGGCCGGGAGACCGCTCGTCACCACCCTCACGGCCGAGGAGCGTCAGACGCTTGACCAGCGGCTGACGTCCCCGTTGCTCATCCAGAACCGCTACGGCAACTGGGAGTTGAGCAGCCCGGACACCTACCTCAGGGCCACCTTCGGTCTGCTGGATCCGGAGGAGGCGCGACAGATCACGGCCCAGGTGCCTGCCGGGGCATTGGCCGAGACCTATGACTCCGTCAGCGCGCTCGTCGGCCTGATCCTGCCGACCCCCGAGGAGCGGGTGGCCTTCGCCCGGCGCACGAGCGCCAAGCTCCTGGACTGGGACGAAGCGGTGCCCTGGCTCATCGGCACGGGATCCCACGGCCTCGACCTGCTGCTGAGCTGGATCTCCACGCGGGGCAAGGGAGAGGCCGATGCGATGGCACGGCAGGTCGCTGCCGTGGCGCACGGTCCCGGCATGACGTGGTTCTTCCTCGACATGTTGGCCACGAAGGCGGCCCCGGTGGCCGAGGAATGGCTCTCCTCGCATGTCGGAGCCGCGCTGGCCGCGAACCTCTCCCCCGCCCGGGCCGAGGCCCTGGCGCCCACCCTCCGTCGACTCCCCGTCGCCGAGCTCCGCGCGCTGGCCCCGCAGGCCACCCCCAGCACCCGCAAGGTGATCGAGGGGATCCTCGCGGAGGCCGATGCCCCGGAGCTCCCCGCTGAGACCACCTGGTGGGTGGATGCGGCTGCGACGGTCCCCACCGGGGTGGAGGTGCCCATCGAGGCGGCGGGGCTGCCGCCGTTGGTGGTGGAGGGTCATCGGCTCTCGGTGGCGCAGGTGGGCGAGGTGTTGCGGGCGTTGAGTACCGAACAGGCCCATCCGCTGGTCGCGGCGGTGCGTCAGCGGGCCGAGGTGACCAGTCGGGATCGGTTCGCGGTGGCGGTGTTCCGGGCGTGGATCGCTTCGGGGGCGGCGGCGAAGCAGTCGTGGTGTCTCACGGGTGCGGGTTGGTTGGGGGACTCCCAGTTTGTGGCTGAGTTGACTCCGTTGATTCGGCAGTGGCCGGGGCAGAGTCAGCATCAGCGTGCGGTGAAGGGGTTGACGGCGCTGCGGAATGTGGCCACGGATGCGGCGTTGCAGGCGATCTCGGGGATCGCGGCGAAGGTGAAGTTCGCTGCGTTGAAGAAGCGGGCTGGGGAGGCGATGGATGAGATCGCCGCGCAGCGTGGCTTCTCCCGGGATGAGTTGGAGGACCGGATCCTGGCCGATGGCGGGTTGGATGAACGCGGCACGAGGATCTTCTCCTATGGGTCTCGTCGGTTCCTGGCCTTCGTGGCCCCGGATGGGAAGATCGCAGCCCGGTTGCTGGATGTGCAGGACCGCCCGACGGGGAAGGTGTTGACCAGTCTGCCGGCTCCGAACAAGAGCGACGACCAGGAGGTGGCGAAGACCGCGAAGGCCGCTTTTGCGGCGATGAAGAAGGATCTCACGGCGTTGGTGAAGGTCCAGACCAGTCGGTTTGAGCAGGCGATGATCCAGGATCGTCGTTGGGATCCGGCCGATCATGCCCGCTTCATTGCCCCGCATCCGGTGCTGCGTCGGCTGCTGGCCGGGGTCATCTGGGCCATCCGGGACGGCGACGGTACCTTGGTGGCCACCGCCCGGATTGATGAGGACGCCACCCTCATCGACGCCAGTGACGATCCCATCACCGTGCCCGAGGGAGGCAGCATCGGGATCGTTCATCGGCTCGATCTCACCGATGAGCAGGCCAGCCGATGGGGCGAGGTGTTGGCCGACTACGAGCTGACCACCCCGTTCAAACAACTCGACCGCCCCACTTTCACCCTGCCCACCAGCCAGGGCGAGAAGCTGGAATTGCAGGGCATCCCCGAAGGCAAGATCCCGGCGGCGAAACTCATCGGCGCCTTCACCAAGCACGGCTGGCAGCGCGGCGACGCCTACGACAGCGGGGTCTACTGCATCCACTACCTGCCGGTGGCGGCGGTGGGAGTGACGGTTGTGGCCCGGTACGACGGGATGTGGATGGGATCCCTGGCGGAGCAGGAGGACCAACAGCTCCACGAGGTCTACATCGTCGAGGGCATCCAGGACGGTGAGGCCCTGGGTTGGGGCGACTCCTGGCAGACCGAGAAGCTGACCAAGGTGCCCTGGAGGCGTCTGCCTGCCGGCGTCGCCAGCGAAGTGGTGGCCACCATCCAGCAGCTCAGCAGCTGACCGGGAGGCGGCACCGGCCGGGCCGCGCTCGCCCCGTCGCCCGGCCCTTCAACCCGCACCTCGCGGCCCCGGCCCCCTCCTCAGCACGCTGATTCGCCGCACCCAACACAGGCGAACCCGCGTCAAGGCAGGCGAGCCCCACCCCAGACAGGCGAAACCACCAAGGTCGCCGTCACGAACCGCCGTCCCGCTTTGCCTGAAACGTTTCAAACGACGTCTCACGGAAGCAGAGCGGCGGTTCGTGCACCCTCCCCGACCCGCCCTCGACGCCCCGCCCGTCGCACCACGCCCCCAAGCCCACCCCCGCCCCGTCAGCCCACCCCGGTCACGAATCGCCGTCCTGCTCGGGCTGGCTGGGCCTTGACAGGGATCCTCTAGGATTGCGTCGAACTCGTGAAGGAGACCGCCGTGAAATGGGAGCGCCTGCGCCAGTACCAGCGTCATCTTGCGCCCGGTACCCCGCTCCGCGCTGGACTCGACCGGATCCTCCACGGCCGCACCGGCGCCCTCGTAGTCCTCGGCAACAACGCCAAGGTGCAGCAGGTCTCCACCGGCGGGTTCCAGCTCGGTGTCGAGTTCACCCCGCAGGCCCTCCGCGAGCTCGCCAAGATGGATGGCGCCATCATCCTCTCCAACGACCTCAACCGGATCGTCGCCGCGGGGGTGCACCTGGTGCCCGCCGGTGAACTCCCCACCGCCGAGACCGGCACCCGTCACCGCTCCGCCGACCGCACCGCACAGGCCGCCGGGGTCCCCGTCGTCACGGTGTCCGCGTCGATGTCGACGATCTCCCTGTTCCTCGACGGCCACCGCCACGTGCTGGAATCCTCCAGCCAGATGATCAGCCGCGCCAACCAGACCCTCGCCACCCTGTCCCGGTTCGTGACCCGCCTCGACGACGTGCTCCACCAGTTCAACGCCCTCGAGGTCGGGGCCCAGGTCACGATCCGCGACCTCGTGCAGGTGGCGCAGCGCCTCGAGATGACCAAGCGGCTGTCGTCGGAGACCCAGTTCCTCATCGACATCCTCGGCGTCGAGGGCCGCCTCGTCTCCCTCCAGCACGCGGAACTCGTCACCGAGTTCAACGGCCTGCCCGCCCAGCTCGCCGAGGACTACGCCCACAACCTCGCCGAGCCCGAACGGTTCACCTTCGAGCCGCTGGCGAACTTCTCCACCGAGGAACTCCTCAGCACCCAGCTCGTCGCCGAGCGCATGGGATTCGGCGCCAACGCCTACCTGGAGACCCCCCTCACCACCCGCGGCTCGCGCCTGCTCGGCTCCGTCGGCCGACTCCCGGCCGGCACCGTCAGCAAACTGGTCAACCAGTTCTCCCTCCAGGAGCTGTTCGGGGCCTCCGTCGCCGAACTGCTGCAGATCGAGGGCATCGGCAGCGCCCGGGCGCGCCAGATCCGCGACGCGCTCGCCAGGATCACCGAGACCGCCTTCAGCCGGCCGCCGCTGCGAAGTTGAGCTGAAACGGCTTGGCGCGGCAGCCCCGGCTCCCGATACGGTGGATTCGCACAGGAACCGCAGTGGGAAGAGGGTGAAGCAATGGACGGACAGGCCATCGCAGCGCGCACACTGGAACTGACGAAGTCCTACCCCGTGGGACCCGGTCGCGTCATCGCGGTCAAGGACGTCACGATGCAGATCCGCAAGGGCCAGCTGACGGCCCTCTTCGGCCCCTCCGGTTCAGGCAAGACCCCCCTGGTGAACTGCATGGTCGGTCTCGAGGCCGCCACGTCCGGCTCCGCGTGGGTCGGGCAGCACAAGGTCACCGACATGAAGGAGCAGGAGCTGACGAAACTCCGGCGCCACAGCGTCGGTGTGGCGTTCCGGTTCCCGACGCTCGTGCCCACCCTGTCCGTGCGGGAGAACCTCAACCTGCCGATGTCCATCGCGGGCAGCACCCCCGACGAGGGCTGGTTCAAGGCGCTCGTCGACGCGGCCCAGCTCGGCAACCACCTCGACTCCCCCGCCGGCGAACTGCCCGCCTCCTACCAGCAGCGCGTCTCCGTGGCCCGGGCCCTCCTCCCCCGCCCCGACCTCGTGGTCTGCGACGAACCGACGGGCAACCTCGCCAACGAACCCAGCCAGGCGCTGCTCGACTTCATCCGACGCTGCGTCAACGACTTCCAGGTGACGATCCTGCTCGCCACCCACGACCCGGCCATCGCGGCCCGCGCCGACCGGGTGCTGGTCCTCTTCGACGGCCAGCTCGTCAACGACATCAAACGCCCCTCCAGCATGGGCCTCGCCCAGCGCCTGTCCGAACTGCGTGGGACGCGCTGATGAGACAACTCAGCTGGCACTCGTTCCCGCAACGGCTCGGCCGCGCCGGGCTGCTCGCCACCGTCGTCGCCGTGATGACGGCGATCCTCGGCCTGCTGCTGTCCCTGTTCCACAGCGTGTCCGTCACCGCCGAGGCCCTCGCCGCGCAGGCCCGAGCCGACGTCAAGGTCCAGCCGACCGCCTGGCTCGAGGTCGAGGACGAGACGGCCCTGCCCAACGTCGTGTTGACCGAGGCGATGGCCGTGCAGATGGGGCAGCTCCCCGGCGTCGAGGCCGCCACCGGCATGATGCTGGGGCGTGGCATCCAGGCCATGAGCGACGATGGCGAGGTCCACAGCCCCGGTCTCGCCCCCACGGTCTCGGGCAGTTTCGACGACTCCGAGCACAGCACCGTCGAGCTCACGGCCGGGCGCGCCCCGACGGGGCCCTCCGAGGTGGTGATGGACGCCCGCACCCTCGAGGCAACCGGCCACGGCCTCAACGAGGAGGTCAAGGTCGTGCAGGACTCCACGTCGACCATCCTCACCGTCAGGGTCGTCGGCACGGTGAAGGTCAAGGGGCACGACGCGGGCTCCGCGTCGTTCATCCTCTTCGGCCTCGACCAGGCGCGGCAGCTGTTCGGCAACGGCAAGGAGAACTGGAACGCCGTGGCGCTCCATCTCGCCGACGACGCGGACCGCGACCAGATCATCAAGGAGATCGAGAAGATCGTCCCCTTCGGCTATTCGGCGGTGAAGCCGTCCGGGCTCGAACGTTCCGTCCGCTACCTGCTGCACCCCCGCATCGCGACTGCCAGGGTGACGCTGCTCGTGGGGGGCGCCTTCATCGCGTTGGCCACCATCGCCCTGACGGCGACGACGTTCGGCCGTCTCGCCGGCCAGCAGCGGGAGGCCCTCGCCGCGATGCGGGCCATGGGCGCCAGCCGCCGCCAGACGTTCCTCATCGTCATGACGGAGGCCCTCCTCGTCGCTGCGGCGGGGGCCTTCGTCGGCGCCCTCCTGGCGTTGCTGTTCCAGGGCTGGGCCCACGGCACCGCCGGCGCGACGGGGCTGAGGATCGGCCCGCCGGCCGGGTTGGGGATCGGCGGCTTCCTCCTCACCATCGTCCTCGGCATCGTCTGCACCCTCGTCGGCGCCACCCACAACGCCACCAAGGTCACGAAGGGGCACCCCGTCACCCCGCGGCTGGCGGGGCAGCCGCCACGCTGGCTGGGCGATGGCGCCTGGACCGGGCTCGGCATGATGGCGGTCGGTTTCCTGCTGCTGGTGGTGCTCCGCCTGGTCCCCGGACTGCCGCTGCCCGTCCTGTGGGCGCTGTTCGCCTCCCTGGCGCTGGTCATCGGCGCGATCATGGGGTCGGCGCTCATCTGCCTGCCGCTCATCGCGCGCGTCGGCGACCTCCTGAGCCGCCCCTTCGGCGGCCTGGCGAAGGTCGCGGCCAGCCAGGGCGTGGGGCACCCGGCCCGTCTCACCCTGGGGGTGTCGGCGATGCTGCTCGGCACCGCCCTCATGACCGCGCCGGCCATCATCTCCCTGTCCGGCCAGCACACCGCGGAGAAGCGGGTGCCGCTCAGCTTCTCCGGCACCTACCTCATCCACAATGAGCGCGACCACCACTTCAGCACCGAGATCGCCGCGGCGGTCGCAGCGGTGCCCGGCGTGAGCGAGGTCGGCTCCGTCGGGATCCACGAGATCAACACCGACGACGGCCCGGTCGCCCTCGCAGGGGCGGCCCCCGGGCAGTTCGAGTCCGTCTTCGCCGCGACCCTCACCCAGGGCCGCATCCCGGAGAAACCGAACGAGGTGATGATCTCCGAGGACTACGCCGACGCCTCCGGCCTGCGCCTGTCGGACCTGTTCAGCTTCAAGGTGCAGTGGAAGCCCGCGGCCCTGCGGATCGTCGGCCTGTTCGACGTCGCGGGTGACGTCGACCCGGTCCAGGCGGTCGCCACCCGGGAGGCGACGGCGGCACGGGCCATGCCGGACTGGGACTCGTGGATCGCCTTCTCCGCGCCGGTGTCGTCGCTGAAGGAGGCCCGGAACCTCGTCGCCCCGGCCCTCGGCGACAACCCGCTCATGCAGGTGACCAACCCTGAGGAGATCGGCGCGCAGCGGGCCCAGGAACTCAAGGAGATCGGCGCCCCCTTCCAGGAGCTCGGCGGGTTCGCCCTGCTGGGTGGGGCGCTGGCCATCGCCCTGTTGCTGACGTTGAGCGTCATGGACCGTGAACGGGAGTACGGGTCGCTGCGCGTGATCGGCGCGGGTCGACAGCAGATCGCGTTCATGATCCTCGCCGAGGGTGTGGTCCTGTCCGTGCTCGGGGTGGGCTTCGGCATCATCGCGGGTGTGCTGAGCGGCTGGGGCATCCGTCATTCCCTGCTGGAGCAGGGTTACTCGGTGCTGACGATCCCGTGGGGCAGTTTCCTGCTCCTGCTGCTCCTGGCCGTGCCGATCGGGTTGCTGGCGGCCGTGCCCGCCGCGATGCTGGGGTCCCGCACCGAGTTCACCGACAGCACCCCGGCCAGCTCCTGAGCCCAAGGACCGGAAGGGCCCTGATCGCTTTCATCGCGATCAGGGCCCTTCCGGTGTCAGCTGCACGCCGTCGGGATCACTCCACGGCCTCGGTGGCCGGCTCGGCGGCGGGCACCGGCGACTCGGCCTTCGTCACCCCGGTGAAGCGGAACGGCAGGTCGGAACCCTCCTCCGCGACATCCACCTGGACGATCTGCCCGGAGGACAGCTCGCCGAACAGGATCTTCTCGGCCAGCACGTCCTCGATGTCCCGCTGGAGTGCACGACGCAGCGGCCGCGCCCCGAGCACCGGGTCGAAGCCACGGCGGGCGATGAGGGACTTCGCCGCCGGGGTCAGCTCGATACCCATGTCCTTGTCCGCGAGACGGGTCTCGATCTGCGCCACCATGAGGTCGACGATCCGCTCGATGTCGGCCTGCGTCAGCTGGTGGAAGACCACGACCTCGTCGACACGGTTGAGGAACTCCGGACGGAAATGCTGCTTCAGCTCGTCCGAGACCTTCGCCTTCATCTTCTCGTAGCTGGAGGCCTCATCCCCGGCCCGCGAGAAGCCGAGGTTGACGCCCTTGCTGATGTCCCGGGAACCGAGGTTCGTGGTCATCACGATGACGGTGTTCTTGAAATCGACGACCCGACCCTGCGCGTCGGTGAGACGCCCCTCGTCGAGGATCTGCAGCAGCGAGTTGAAGATGTCCGGATGGGCCTTCTCGATCTCGTCGAAGAGGACGACGGAGAACGGCTTGCGCCGCACCTTCTCGGTGAGCTGACCGCCCTCCTCGTAGCCGACGTATCCGGGCGGGGAACCGAACATCCGGGATGCGGTGTGCTTCTCCGAGTACTCCGACATGTCGAGGGTGATGAGGGCATCCTCGTCGCCGAACAGGAATTCGGTGAGTGCCTTGGTGAGTTCGGTCTTTCCGACGCCGGAGGGACCGGCGAAGATGAACGATCCGGAAGGCCGTTTCGGGTCCTTCAATCCGGCGCGGGTGCGACGGATGGAGCGGGCGAGTGCCTTGACGGCGTCCTCCTGCCCGATGTAGCGCTTCCCGAGCTCCTCCTCCATGCGGAGCAGCCGTGCGGACTCCTCCTCCGTGAGCTTGAACACGGGGATGCCCGTGGAGCCGGAGAGCACGACGGCGATCTCCTCCTCGCCGACCACCGCGGGGATGTCGGAGTCGCCCTGCTTCCAGGCCTCCTCCTTCTCCGCGCGCTGCGCCTGCAGCTGGGTGACGTCGTCGCGCAGCCGGGCCGCGGTCTCGAAGTCCTGCGCGTCGATGGCGGCGTCCTTCTCCATCTTGAGCTTGGCGATCTGCTCGTCGAACTCGCGCAGGTCCGGCGGCGCGGTCATGCGCTGGATCCTGAGCCGGGCACCGGCCTCGTCGATCAGGTCGATGGCCTTGTCGGGCAGGAACCGGTCCTGGATGTAACGGTCCGCCATGGTGGCCGCCGCGACCAGGGCCTCGTCGGTGATGGTGATGCGGTGGTGCGCCTCGTAGCGGTCCCGCAGCCCCTTGAGGATGTCGACGGTGAGGGCGACGGACGGCTCCTCGACCTGGATGGGCTGGAAGCGTCGCTCCAGGGCCGCGTCCTTCTCGATGTGCTTGCGGTACTCGTCGAGGGTGGTGGCGCCGATGGTCTGCAGCTCGCCGCGGGCGAGCATCGGCTTGAGGATGCTCGCGGCGTCGATGGCCCCCTCGGCGGCACCGGCCCCGACGAGGGTGTGGATCTCGTCGATGAAGAGCATGATGTCGCCGCGGGTCTTGATCTCCTTGAGCACCTTCTTCAGGCGTTCCTCGAAGTCACCGCGGTAGCGGGACCCGGCGACGAGGGCGCCGAGGTCCAGGGTGTAGATCTGCTTGTCGCGGAGGGTCTCCGGCACGTCGCCGCGGACGATGGCCTGGGAGAGGCCCTCGACGACGGCGGTCTTGCCCACGCCGGGTTCGCCGATGAGGACCGGGTTGTTCTTGGTACGCCGACTGAGCACCGTCATGACCCGCTCGATCTCCTTGACCCGGCCGATGACCGGGTCGAGGCGGTTCTCGCGGGCCGCCTGGGTGAGGTTGCGCCCGAACTGGTCGAGCACCTGGGAGCTGGACTTCTCCGGCCCGGCCTCGGGGGCCCCGGCCATGGAGGCCTCCTTGCCCTGGTAGCCGGCGAGGAGCTGGATCACGGTGGAACGGACGCGGTTGAGGTCCGCGCCGAGTTTGAGCAGCGCCTGCGCGGCCACGCCCTCACCCTCGCGGATGAGGCCGAGCAGGATGTGCTCGGTGCCGATGTAGTTGTGGTTCATCTGCAGGGCCTCGCGCAGGGACAGCTCGAGGACCCGCTTCGCGCGCGGCGAGAACGGGATGTGCCCCGAGGGGACCTGCTGGCCCTGCCCCATGATCTCGATGACCTGCTGGCGCACGGCCTCGAGCGAGATGCCCAGCGACTCGAGCGCCTTCGCGGCCACACCCTCACCCTCGTGGATCAGGCCCAGCAGCAGGTGCTCGGTGCCGATGTAGTTGTGGTTGAGCAGCTTGGCCTCGTCCTGCGCCAGCACGATGACCCGCCGTGCGCGGTCGGTGAACCGTTCGAACATTCTCTTCCCTCCTGGAACCCGACACACCTGTACGGACTCCACCCCTCCCAGCTTAGAGGGTGCATCAACAGATGATTCCATCACGATCACGCGGCGTGTGGGAGCCGACGGATCCCAGGCCGCAGCCCACCGAGTCGTCCATTCGGTCGGCAACACATATACTGACACCGATTCTCATTATCCAAGGAGGTTTCGTGTCCTTCGTCCCGACGATCTCGCGCCTGGCGCTCTGCAGCGCCGTGGCCGTCGCCCTGTCCACCGCCCTGCCCGCCGCATCCCATGCCGACGAGGCAGCCACCTCGGAGTACATCCTCACCCTGCTCCAGCCCGCCGACGGTCACCTCGTCGCCGCGGCCCAGGGCATCAACGACAACGGCGACATCACCGGTATCACCCGCCCCCAGACCGCTGCCCAACCCCAGCAGGCCGCTCTGTGGCCCACCGGGACCCAGCAGGCCATCGCCCTCCCTCAGCTGCCGGACTCCCGCTTCGGTCGCGGCTTCGACCTGTCGGCCAGCTCACTGGTGGCCGGCGAGGCCTTCGACGCCCAGGGCAGCAGCATTCCCGCGGCCTGGACGAGGGACAGCGTCACCCAACTCCCCTCCGTCTCGCCCAACGGGCGTGGGCTGGCCGTCGACATCGCCGAGGACGGACAGATCCTCGGCAACGCCAACAACGGGACGATGGGCGTGGCCTACCTCATCACCGGGGAGACCGTGACCACCCTCACGGCCCCAGCCACCGACGAGGGGACCCTGACCCGCTACCGGGCCGTGGCGATCTCACCCGACGGCGCCCGGGTGACGGGGATCAGCAACGTCGACGTCCCTCACGGCGACCACCACCACGCCGAGAGCCTGCTCACGGTCTGGCACAACGGGAAACCCACCATGTGGGAGCCCGAGGACCACGGCCCAGCCTTCACGCCGAGCAACATCGACAACTCCGGCCTCGTCGTCGGCTCGGTGAAGCCGCAGAAGCACGTCCAGGCCGCCACCTGGGTCGACGGCAGGCTCACCCTGCTGACCGATCCCAACCTCGGCGAGTACCCGCACGTCACCGCGAATGCGAGCAACGGCGCAGGCCTCATCATCGGCACGGCCACGAAGTACGCGGGCAACTCCAGCTTCGGAGGCGCGGCGGTTGCCTGGCGCGAGGGCGTCCCGGTGGACCTCAACACCCTCGTCGATCTGCCCGAGAACGTGACCCTTCAGGATGCCCGGGACATCAACGCATCCGGGCAGATCGTCGGCACCGCGCGGACCGACAAGGGCAGCGTGGGCTTTCTGCTGACGCCGCGGAAGGCTCCCAACCCGCAGCCGACCCCGACGCAGTCACCCTCGGCCGCTCCGTCGCCCAGCACGGCCCCGTCGGCCACGACGGCCCCGACCGCCGCCCCGACGACGGCCCCGACCGCGACCGCCACCGCGAGCACCCCGGCACCCTCGCAGGTCCCCAGCAAGCCCGTCGAGCAGCCCCGCCGCCCGGGTCTGCCGAGGACCGGCCACTGAGACCGGGTCACCCGAGACGACGAGGGGCCGGGAGCGAAAGCTCCCGGCCCCTCGTCGTCATTCCGGACGGGGTTGCTCCCCGCTCGTCAGTGGGCCGCCTCATAGGCCGCCAGGATGGCGGCGGGGATGCGGCCGCGGTCGCTGACCACGTGTCCTTGGTCGCGCGCCCATGCGCGGACGTCATTCGTCGCAGGGCCGCTGGCGGCACGGCGACGCACCCGGGACTTGGTGTTCCCGCCCCGCACCCGACGGGCCTTGGCGATCCAAGGCTCAAGGGAGGAGGTGAGCTTGGCAATGTTCTCCTTGCTCAGGTCAATCTCGTACTCGACACCATCCAACGAGAAGACCACGTTTCGGTCTGCCTCGGTGCCGTCGATATCATCCTTGAGCAGGATCTGGACCTCGCGAGCCATGTGGCACTCCTTATTCGTTCTGAAAACAACTTGTCATTGCCTGTGGCACGTAACGGGGCCAGCTTACATCGAATTCGAGATAAAGGAAGAATCGGATGAGTCATCCTTTGGAAGTCCAAGTCGGCGATATTCCTCTCCCCGGACGGACCCAACTCCCTCTTCCACCACGCCATCCCGCGACGACAGGCGTGGTGGCATTCAACCTCGACATATCCAACAATGTCATCCAAAAGGTCAGGATAGAGCCCGGTTGGTTGCATCGAGCAGCCGAGAAACTCTTCGAGGTGAGGGACTATCGCTCCCTCATCATGCTCGGCGACCGGCACGACTGGTTCTCCAGCACGTCGGGTGAACTGGTCATCACCCTCGCGGTCGAACGCGCCATGGGACTGCTCCCCCCGGCCCGCGCCACCTGGCTGCGCACCCTCCTCGCGGAGCTGGCACGGATCCACTCCCACCTCGCCTTCCTGAGCATCGTCGACGACGCCGTGTGGGACGAGGTGGGGGCGGTGCGGGAACTCCTCGTCGCCCTCTCCGGCAACCGCATCCACCCAATGCTCAACCGCGTCGGGGGGCTCTCCCAGGACGCCCCCGCCGCCTGGCTCGCCGACCTCGCCGCCGCCCTTCCCCGGCTCCAGGCGGGCGCAGAACGGGCCTCGCAGCGCCTCGAGGACAGCGGGGACCGCTTCCGCGGGCTCGCGGTCCTCGACGCCGAAACCTGCCGCCAGTACGGCGTCTCCGGCCCTGCGGCCCGCGCCTGCGGCCTCGACCTGGACCTTCGCGCCGACGGGATGCTCGCCTACGCGGGCGTCCTCGAACCCACCCCGCTGCGGCAGGAGGGGGACGCCCACGCCCGGCTGGCCGTGCTCGTCGACGAGGTCCGGACCGCCACGACGATGATCGGCAGGCTCCTCGACGCCGTCCCCGACGGCCCCGTCGCCACGCCCCTGTCGCGGCGGCTCAAGGTGCCGGAGGGCGAGCACATCGCCGAGATCGAGGCCCCGTGGGGACTCGCCAGCGCCTTGCTGGTCTCACGCGGCGGCCAGACCCCGTGGCGGCTCGCCCTGCGCACCCCCACCTTCCACAACGTCGCCGTCATGGAGAAGGTCCTCGTCGGCACCAGGACGCAACAGATCCCCGATGGGATCGCATCACTCGGATACGCCATCGGGGATCTGGACAAGTAGCAGCGGGGCGCCGCCCCAGGTCAAGCCCGCCTGCGGCGGCGACGGGGCTTCTGCTGCTGCTCCTCCTGCTTGATGATCTTCGCGACGCGGCTGAGGTCGACCATCGTCGGGTCCTCGCCCTCGGCCCACAACTCCTCCTCGGAGGTGGCGACGGGCGGCGTGGGAAGCTCCACCACGTTCTCCGTGGTCTCCTCCTCGATGGCGGCGGCCAGCTCCGCCTCGAGCTCCGCGATGCGCGCGGTGAGGCCGTCGATCCGGGCCTGCCGCTCCGAGACCTCGCTGCGCAGCCACGCCGCGTTGCCGCGCATGGAACTGAGCTCCGAGTTGGCGGCGCCCAGCTGGCGACGCAGGTGCTCGATGATCTGCTGGAGCTTCTCGGCGCGCCCGGTGAAACGCTCGATCATGGCGACGGAGTCGGCGCGGTGCCGCTCCGACTGCTCCTTGCGCAACGCCACCTGACGACGGACCTCGGCCTGGTGCTCGGCCCGCTCCCGATGGAGCTCACTCCACGCCACCATGACCGCGGCGAAGGCCATTCCGATCGCGAGGAGGGCACCCGCACGCACCACCCACACCCCGCCGAGCATCGAGGCGAGCACGATGAAGGTACCCACCCCCAGGATGGTCAGGGCAAGGTTGCGTTCCTTGGAGCTGCTTGCAGCATGTCGTCCAGCCATGGGGACAGGCTAGAACCTCGCCCCCGTCACTCGTCAATCGAAACGCCGAACGGATGGCGATTGACGAAAGAGGGGACTCACGCCGGATCCGCGGCAGGAGCGCCCGCCCCGCCCTCCTCGTCGTCGTCCCCGGCCACGCAGAGCCGTTCCAGGTACCAGCCCACCCAGGCGAAGGCACCGCACACCACGATCGTCACCAGCCCCCGTACAGTGCGGGCCAGGGGCGCCTGCGCCGCGACGTGCAGCAGGGAACGCCCCACGTAGACGGCGTGCGCGCCCGCCAGGATCGCCCCCGTCGAGATCATCGACTTCGCCACCACCAGCGCGATCACCGCCTCCCGGGCGCTGACGCGACGCTCCTCCAGGCGCGACGGCAACCGGCGGGCGTAGGTGAGGACCCCGACGCCGAGCGCCACGAGGATGCCGGGCAGGCTCCACGGCACAACCGGCGGATAGCTGTTGAACAGGGTGAACAGGTTCATCCCGATGAACCCGAGAAGTGCCCCTGCCAGCGCCGCCAACACGACGTCGCGTCCACTGGTCAGGGCGAGGCGGGGCTGCTTCGTCAACGCTGCGCCGGGTTCACGATCACGATGTCGTCGCGACGGGTCAGACCCGAGGTGTCGACATCCTCGACGAGCTCCGCGATCCTGCCGTGCCCCGCGATCTCCCCCATCGGGTCGATGTCCAGCCACGGCACCAGCACGAAGGCGCGCTCATGGGCCCGGGGGTGCGGCAGCTCGATCGCATCCTCCGAGATGCGCTTGCCGACCATGATGACGTCGATGTCGAGCGTGCGGGGACCGTTGCGGACGATCCGCTCCCGCCCGAAGTTCTCCTCGATGGCCTGGGCGCGATCCAGGATCGTCAACGGCTCCAGGGTCGTCTCCGCGACGACGACGAGGTTGAGGAAGTCCGGCTGCGCCGGCCCGTCGCCCTCCAGCTTCGTCTGGTAGACGGGCGAGATGTCGACGAGGATGAGTCCCGGGGTCTCACCCAGGAACTCGACGGCGTCATTGAGGATCGCGGCGGAATCACCCAGATTCGATCCGAGGGAGAACACCACCTTGGAGATGGGCCGCAGGTTGCCGAGGGTGTCGACATCAATGTCGAAGGGGCCATTGTTCATGATCTGCTCCTGGTGATCGAGACGGAGATGTCAGTGAACTCGTGGGGCACGGGCGCCTGCGGTTTGTGAACCGTCACGCGCACCTGCTGCACGAGTGGTTGGGCCAGGCACCGGTCGGCGATGCGCCCCGCCAGGGTCTCGATGAGTCGGCAGGGTTCCCCCTCGATCTCCGCACACACCTCCTCGGCGACCTCCGCGTAGTTCACGGTGTCGGCGAGGTCGTCGGTTCGGGTCTCGAGCTCCAACCCCAGCTCGACGTCAACCACGAAACGTTGACCATCCCTCCGCTCGTCGGGGAACACTCCGTGGAACCCGATGGCGGTCAACCCGGTGATGCTGATGAGGTCGATCTCCCTCACCTCCTGCCTCGCTCGCTGGCAATGTCCCCCGAGCTTACCCGGGCTCCCTCGTCGTGGCGACATCGCCCTTCACCATGGCTGCGCCGTCCAGAGGTCAGACGGACAGCCGCGCCGCGACCTTGATCGAGTCGAGCTGCGACGAGACCTCGTGGGTCCGCACCCCCCACACCCCGTGCAGGGCGCACCACGTCGTCACCGCGGCGGTGGCGGCGTCGCGCTGGAGCGGCTCCCTGCCGTCGAGAAGGTCGCCGAGGAAACTCTTGCGGCTCACCCCGACCAGCAGCCGGTGCCCCGTGCCCCGGAACCGGCTGAGGGCCCGCAGCAGCTCCCAGTTCTGCTCCCCCGTCTTCGAGAACCCGATCCCCGGGTCGAGGATGATCCGCTCGGAGGGGATCCCGGCGGCGACGGCGGCGTCGCGACGTTCGAGCAGCTCGCCCAACACGTCCGCGACGACGTCGTCGTAGTGGGTGTGCTGCTGCATCTCCACGGAGTGGGCGCGCCAGTGCATGAGGACGTAGTCGACGTCGAGCCCCGCGACCTCCTCGAACATCCCCGGATCGGCGAGACCCCCGGAGACGTCGTTGACGATGCTGGCCCCGGCGGCGGCCGCGGCCCGGGCGGTGGCGGCCCGCATCGTGTCGACCGAGCAGACCACCCCCTGCGAGGTGAGGGCCTGGATGACGGGGACGACGCGGGCTGTCTCCTCCTCCGGCGGCACCCGCAACGCCCCCGGGCGGGTCGACTCGCCGCCGACGTCGACGATGGCGGCACCCTGCCTCGCCATGAGGAGACCGTGGGTGACGGCCCCGTCGACGGTGGCGTGCTCCCCACCGTCGGAGAACGAGTCCGGCGTCACGTTGAGCACGCCCATGACCAGCGTCACGACGTCCCCCCTCCGTGGATGAGGCTCATCGCCTCGGCCCGGGTGGCGGGGTCGCGCAGCTGGCCGCGAACGGCGCTGGTGATGGTCCGGCTGCCGCGTTTCCTCACCCCGCGCATGGTCATGCACATGTGCTCGGCCTCGATGACGACGATGACCCCGCGAGCGCCGAGGTGCTCGACCAGGGCGTCGGCGACCTGGGAGGTCAGCCGCTCCTGCACCTGGGGTCGTCGGGCGTAGGCGTCGACGAGGCGCGCCAGCTTCGACAGCCCCGTCACCTGACCGCCCCCGGGGATGTATCCGACGTGGGCAACGCCGACGAACGGCAGCAGGTGGTGCTCGCAGCAGCTCGTCAGCTCGATGTCACGGACGAGCACGAGCTCCTCGTGATCGATGTCGAAGGTGGTGGCGAGGATCTCGGCGGGGTCCTGACGCAGCCCGACGAAGAGCTCCTCGTAGGCGCGGGCGACGCGGGCGGGGGTGTCGCGCAGCCCGTCGCGGTCGGGGTCCTCCCCCACCGCGAGGAGGATCTCCCTCACGGCGGACTCGATGCGGCCCCGGTCGACGCTCACCTACGGTCCCCGGGCGAGGGTGGGGCCCACTGTTGCGGATCCGGTCCCGGCCCCGCGTCGGGTCGGGGCGGCAGGGGCGGGGTCCTCGGCGGCAACATGGCCGGCGGCACCTCGACCGGGGGGACGGTGGACGGGACCCGCTCGTCGGAGCCCGTCCAGGCGGGACGCTGCGGGCGACGCTTCAACGACCTGAAGACCTCGGCCACCTCGGCCTTGTTGAGGGTCTCCTTGGCGAACAGCTGCCGCACCAACTCGTCGAGGACCTCGCGGTTCTCGACCAGGACGTCGAAGGCCTCCTGGTGGGCGGCGTGGATGAGCTTCGCGACCTCCTCGTCGATGACGGCCGCCGAGGCCTCCGAGACGTCCTTGCTGGGCTGGGCGCCCCGCATCCCCATGAAGGGCTCGGAGTCGCCGCCGCCGAGCTGGACCGCACCGACCCGCTCGCTCATCCCGTACTGGGTGACCATCGCCCGGGCGACCTTCGTCGCCTTCTCGATGTCGTTCTGGGCGCCGGTGGTGGGGTCGTGGAAGACGAGTTCCTCGGCGGCCCGGCCACCCATCATGTAGGCCATCTGGTCGAGGAGTTCGCCGCGGGTGCGGGAGTACTTGTCGTCGTCGGGCATCACCATGGTGTAGCCGAGGGCGCGGCCGCGGGGCAGGATGGTGACCTTCTGCACCGGGTCGTTGCCGGGCATCGCGGCGGCGACGAGGGCGTGGCCACCCTCGTGGTAGGCGGTGATGAGGCGTTCCCTGTCGTTCATGAGGCGGGTGCGCTTCTGCGGCCCGGCGATCACCCGGTCGATGGCCTCGTCCAGCTGGGGCTGGCTGATGACGTCGAGGTTGAGGCGGGCCGCGAGCAGGGCCGCCTCGTTGAGGACGTTCGCGAGGTCGGCGCCGGAGAACCCGGGGGTGCGGCGGGCGACGGAGTCGAGGTCGACGTCCGGCCCGAGCGGCTTGCCGGCCGCGTGGACCTGCAGGATGTGGGCGCGGCCCGTCAGGTCGGGCGCCTCGACGGAGATCTGCCGGTCGAAACGGCCGGGACGCAGCAGGGCCGGGTCGAGGACGTCGGGACGGTTGGTCGCGGCGATGAGGATGACGCCACCCCGCACGTCGAAGCCGTCCATCTCGACCAGGAGCTGGTTGAGGGTCTGCTCGCGCTCGTCGTGGCCGCCGCCCATGCCTGCGCCGCGGTGGCGACCGACGGCGTCGATCTCGTCGATGAAGATGATGGCGGGGGCGGCCTCCTTGGCCTGCTCGAAGAGGTCGCGGACGCGGGAGGCACCCACGCCGACGAACATCTCGACGAAGTCGGATCCGGAGATGGAGAAGAACGGCACCCCGGCCTCACCGGCGACGGCGCGCGCGAGGAGGGTCTTGCCGGTTCCGGGCGGCCCGTAGAGCAGCACGCCCTTGGGGATCTTCGCGCCCAGCCGCTGGAACTTCTTCGGCTCGGCGAGGAACTCCTTGATCTCCTCCAGTTCCTCGACGGCCTCGTCGACGCCCGCGACGTCGGCGAAGGTGGTCTTGGGCATGTCCTTGCTGGCGAGTTTCGCCTTCGACTTGCCGAAGCTGAGGGGGCCACCGGCGCCACCGCCGCCGACCATCCGCATCACGAAGAAGAAGCCGATGACCAGCAGCAGGATGGGCAGGAAGGTGTAGAGCAGCGACGACAGGAAGCTCGGCGTCGGGTTGCGCGACACCCACTTCTCCACCGTGCCCTTGGAGGTGCGGTCCTTGAGGATCTGGACGAACTCGTCGACCTGCCGCCCGACCCAGCTGGACTGCATCCGCTCGCCGGAGGCGGTGGTGATCTGGATCACCTGTTCCCCGTCGACGAGGACGACCTCCTTGAGCGCCTCGTCGCCGCTCAGGGTCGAGAGGATCTGGTTCATGGGGACGTCCTTGAACCCGAAGACCCCGGCCGCGAACTGCATCGCCATGGAGCTGATCAGGATGAGCAGGATGATCCAGGTGAGCCACCCCATGGGGCTCTTCATCATTTTCTGCAAGACGTTCAATCCCCTTGGAAAGGCTAAGGCTGGCCCTGAAAGCCTACCAGCGCCTGAGGATGGGCCCTACTGGTAGACGTGCGGGGACAGGATCGCGAGGTCGCGCAGGTTCCGGTAGCGCCCCGCGTGGTCGAGGCCGTATCCGACGACGAAGTCGTTGGGGATGTCGAAACCGACGTACTTCACCGGCACGTCCATGCGCGCGGCCCCGGGCTTGCGGAACATCGCCATGATCTCGAGGCTGGCGGGCTTCCGGCTGGCCAGGTTCGACATGAGATAGCTCAGCGTCAGACCGGTGTCGATGATGTCCTCGACGACGATGACGTGACGGCCCTCGATGTCGACGCCGAGGTCCTTGAGGATGCGGACGACGCCGCTGGACTGGGTGCCGGAGCCGTAGGAGGAGATGGCCATCCAGTCCATCTCGACGTGGGACCTCATCGCCCGCTGCAGGTCGGCGACGACCATGATGGCGCCGTTGAGGACGCCGACGAGGAGGATGTCCCTGCCCTCGTAGTCGCGGTCGATCTCGGCGGCGACCTCCGCAAGACGGGCGGCGATCTGATCGCTGGTGTAGAGGACTTCGGACAGGTCGGACTTCACATCGGCAGCATCCACGCCTCGAAGTCTAAACGCCGTCGCCCTGCCCCGTCGGCACCGCGCCGCCCCACCGGGCACGAACCGCAGCCTTGCTTCCACGAGACCCTGTTTGAGACGTTCCAAACGAAGCAGGACAGCGGTTCGTGACCAGGGCGGGCGCGGCACGGGGACGGGCCGGAGACGGGAAAGCGCCCGGAGGCGAACCTCCGGGCGCTTTCCCGACGGGTCAGGCCCAGTGGTAGTGGGCCACCCAGTCGATCTGGATGTCGGTGAGCGCCGGGGTCTGCGGCCCGGGGACACCGTTCGGGACCGTCTCGTACCGGGCCTCGGAGCCGTTGGGATCCATCGCGCCGGTCTGGACGCCGAAGAACATCTCCTTGTCGGTGATGCCCTCCTTCTCGATACGTCCCCACTCCTCACCGTCGAAGGTGAAGATGATCCGGTTGTCCTCGACGATCACACCGTAGGTGTGCCAGTCCGACATGGTCGGGTTGTCGAAGAAGCGGTGCTCCTGCTTGTTGTCCGGATCCCAGTGGTAGACACCCATGATCTCCGGACCGTTGACCCGGCCCTCCGCGAAATCGATCTCCGGCGGCCAGCCCTCGTCCTTCGGCCACAGCAGGAAGACGTACCCGATGCCAACACCCTGCGGGAACCTGGCCCGCACCTCCCAGCGACCACGCGAGGCCGCGAAGACGTGCTTCGTTGAGACACCACCGGCGCTCCACTGGCCGTTCTCGTACTTGGTGCGCACGAGCAGTTCCCCACCCGAGGTGAAGACGTTGTCCATCGAGCGGAAGCCCATGGCCCCGTGCCCGACGGGCGGGTTGCCCCAACCGTAACGCTCCCAGCCGATCTCCTCGACGGACCGGTCGAAGCCCTCGAAGTAGTCGATCCGCCAGCCCGGCAGTTCCGCTTCGGCCTGTTCGGCCTGGGAGCCGTTGTCGCCACCGCGGTTCGCCTGGCCCTGCCCGGTCGACAGATGCTGCTCCGCCGCCTGCGTGTTCGGCTGCTTGTGTGGCTGCGGATTGGCCTGCTCGGACGAGCGGGTCCGGTCGGAACGACTGGCCGTCGAACTGCTCTCCGACGACGGCGTCGCACTCGCGGCGCTCTCCTGTTCCTCGGGTGTCGCGCTGGCCAGCGTCGGCGTGGCGCTCGGCGCCTCACCCGGCGACTGCGGCAGCGGATCGGGGGCCACGGTTCCCGAGGCCGCCGCCGCAACCGACGATGACGGCCTCGACGACGGGACGAACTCCCTGCTCACGGCAGGGGCCGGTTCGGCCGTCGTCTCGGTCGGGCTCCCCCCGAGCCCAGCGGTCAGAACTATGGCGCCCACTCCCAGTGCGGCGGCCGCCGTCAGCTTTCTCGTGTCCATACCCCTCCTAGGTTCACGGAGTTTCGGTCGCCACCCTAGCTGACGATTCTGGGACCGCTATCACCATCGGCCAGGAGCCCCGCGGAGGAGCCACGACCGCTGTCATCCGAATGTCGTAGTCGGATGGGAAAAACCACGAAATCCGGCCGTTTTCCGACGCGCAGCCGAACTGCGTAGGTTTCCCTGAGTTGTGTCGTTCCCTTGGTGGACTCAGCCACTGGTAGCCTTCCTGACGAAGGTTTATCCCCCAACCGCGCCCGAGGAACCAGATCCCATGGCACGACAGCCTCACATTTCGGTCTGCATCCCTGTCCATCAGGGAGCCCCAACCCTGGCCGACACCCTGCGTTCCGTCCTGGCCAGCCGCTGCGACGACTTCGAGGTCGTGGTCCGCGACAACGGCTCCACCGACGGAACCTCCGAGATCGTCTCCTCCTTCGACGACCCACGCATCCGTCTCCTCCGCGTCGAGGAGGCCGTGCCGTTGGCCGAGAACTGGGCGGAGACGGTGGCCGCGGCCCGCGGCGAGCTCATCAAGCTCGTCTGCGCCGACGACCTCATCCACCCGGACTGCCTCACCAGCCAGGCCCAGGTCCTCGAGGACCCCACCGTCAGCCTCGTCGCCTCCCGACGCGACTTCATCGACGCCTCCGGCGCCGCGCTGGCCCACGCGGCCGGCCTCATGCACCTCCTGGGGCGCCGCACCCTGGCGGAGGTGGCGCGGGTGACGGTGCGTTACGGCATCAACCCCGTCGGCGAACCCGCCTGCACGATGTTCCGCCGCTCCGACTTCGAGGCGATCGGCGGCTTCGACGGCTCCAGAGTCGACGACCTCGACATCGACCTGTGGCTGCGGCTGCTCACCCGCGGCGACCTCGTCGGGCAGCGCGAGAGCCTCGCCGCGTTCCGGATGTGGCCGGAATCGTTGTCGGCCCATCACACGCGGGAGCAGTGCCGGGCCCACCTGCAGTTCCTGCGGGCCGTCGCCGCCACCCCGGAACATCGGGTCCCGTCGATCGAGCGCTGGCTGTCCCCGATGACGGCGCGCCTCACCTGGCGCGCCTGGGCGGTACGTCAGTGGTACTGGGCGAAGCGTCCTGACCGGCCCGCTGCAGCCCGATGAGGGCCCGGGCGAACGGCACGAGACACACGCAGGCGAAGGCGAACCGGCCGATGTTCCAGACCCCTGACTGAGGGGCCAGCACGGACGCGACGCACAGCAGCAGCGCCCCCACCATGAGGGCCCGCACCCCGTTCGACGGGGGGATCCTCGGATGGCGTCGCTCCACCGCCACCTTCAACACCGCCGCCTGGGTCACCAGGGCGAGGAACGTCGCGAGGGCCGCCCCGTCGATCCCCAGCACCCCGATCAGCGCGAAGGTGAGCACCACCTTCACCACCACGGCCAGGGCCGACGCCCACGCCAGCGGCGTCGACCACCTCATGGTGACGAGCATCTGGCTGCTCGCCGCCGCCGCCGCGACGGGGAACGCCGCCAACCCGATGATGGCCACGACCGCGACGAGACTCTCCTGCTCGAAGGTGGCGGGGGCGAACAACGCGAGCAGGGGCGGGGCGGCGACGGTGATGCCGACCACCGCCCACGACACCAGCTGGAACACCCCGTCGCGGGAGGCGACGATGACCCGCCACCGCTCCGCCTCGTCGATGAGGCTCCGCAGCCGGGGCAGCCACGCCCTGTTGGTGAAGGTGAGGATGAGGGTGACGACGTTGCCGACGGTGAACGCCACCTGGTAGCGCGCCACCTCGGTCTCGCCGAGCAGCCGCTGGATGATGAACCGGTCGCCCGCGGTGAGCAGGAACGACGACAGCGCCGCCAGGGCGAGTGGGACACCGAGCCGCAGCCCCCGCCGCAGCGTCTCCACGTCGCCGAGCCCCCGGAAACGTGGTCGCGCCCAGCACAGGGCCAGGATCAGCGCCGACACCTGCCCGATGACCCCGCCCAGGGCGTACACCTCGGGGGTGCGCTCCCACACGAACAGCAGCCCAATCCCCAGCACCTGCCCGCCGACGGTGGACAGCAGCGAGACGATCGAGAACCGCGCCAGCCGGTCCTCCGCCTGGAGGAGCGACAGGAGCAGCATGACGGCGGCGCCGGGCGCGGTCCAGCCGAGGGTCAGCATGACCAGGGTCAGGGAACTGAACCCCAGCGCGGGTGCCCACCAGGGGGCCGTCGCGGCGGCGGCCCCGACGACGACCAGGTCGATGACGATGCCCGCCGCGATGAGGTTGCGGGATCTCGTGTTGTCGGGGTCCTCGACGCGTTGGACGAGCAGCGCCTGGTCGAGGCCCAGCACCGTGACGACGATGAGCAGCTGGTACAGCGCGATCGCGGAGGCGAGGGCCCCGAAACCGGCGACGGAGAAGGTGCGGGTGAGGATCGGGGAGACCACCGTCGCCACGATCATCTGCATCGACCAGATGACGACGTAGAGCATGCCCCGGCCGAACAGGTCGGAGGTCTGCCCCACCTTGGATTCGGAGCGGCTCAAGGCAGCGGCCAGATCTCTGCTTCGATGCGGTCCAGCACGTGCCAGGAGGCCTCGCTGAACTTCCGGGCGAACAGTGCCGGGGCGACGGTGCGGGTCCTCGCCTCCTGCAACGCGGGCAGATCCGCGAGCCCCAGCTCCACCGGGTGCGGGCTCGGCGCCTGGCCCCAGTCGATGTACCAGGCGTGGCGGCCGCGAACGTGGCTGGATCCCCAGTCGTCGATGAAGGCCGGGGAGTTGAGCAGCGTGGGGATCATCACCTCGTCGGGGATCCACGTGGTGTGGAAGTACTCGACGAGGTCCCGCCGCCGCTCCACCAGCTCGAGGAGCCGCTCGGCGTGGTGCCGGGAGAGGATCTTCAGCTGCGACCCGCCTGCGGGTCGCACCCCGCGCGGCCAGCGTCGCGGCACGAGGTTCCACACCCGCTGCCGGTCCTTGACGCGGTTGCGGAAGATGAACCGGTCGTAGCCGCCCATCGGTCCCCAGAACTTCAGCGGCAGGGGCTTCACCTGCGCCCACGACACCCCGCGCAGCCGCGACAGCCGCTCGACGATCCGCTCCACCGGGGCCAGGGGGTAGCAGGCCCCCGTCATCATGACGATGTGCTCGGCATCGGTGTGCTCCAGGGCGGCCCGGTACCCGGACAGCTCCGCCTCCACCAGCTCGAAGGTGGCCCAGTCGGAGGGGTGCCGCTGCACGTGGCGGACGCGTTCCGGCAGCCCCTCGGTGAGGGAGTCGAAGACCCGGGGCCCGACCCGCGAGTCGACGTGGAGGAACACGGGCAGCCCCGCCATGGCATCGACGATGCGGCCCAGCAGCCGGGGCTTGTCGTGGGCCAGCAGGACGACGGCGACGCTCATGTTCCCTCCCTCGGTAGCTCGAACACTGTCACACCCTCACCCTCGTGGACGACGGTGACACCCGGGGTGGCCCGCAGTTCGTCCTCGAGACGGGCCTGGTCCGCGACGAGCTGCTGACCGTAGCGTTCGTCGAACAGCCTCATGGTGTCGCTGGACAGCACGAAGCGCCGCTCGGCCCGTTCCGCCATCCAGTACTGCATGAGCAGGGCCAGGTCGGCCTTCGGGTCGTACTCGGAGCCGATCCGCGCGGGATAGATGGGGCCGTCGTACTCGGCGAGCAGGAGGTCGCGGGAGGTGTAGTACTGCTGCCTTCCCGTGATCTGGAGCGGCTCGGCCAGCTGCGAGCCGAGCGTGAAGGCCCGGTCCTCGGCCGTGATGTTGCTCTCCAGCCACTGGACGGCGGCGACGTGGTCCCGGTCGATGACCCGGGTCCGGTCCATGCCCGTGGTGCCGATGACGAACACGATCGTCAGCACCGTGATGAGCGAGTTGCGGACGGGATGCCACGGCGACAGCCAGAACCGGCGCCCCGTCTTCGGCATGTTGATCGACCCGAGGATGGCCAGCCACGGCAGGCTGAACAGCGTCACCCGGAAGATGCCCTCCGAGCCGTAGGAGGAGGCGAAGAACAGGCCGATGGGGCTGGCCGCCGCGATCGCGAGGCCCAGGGTCATGCGGTTGCGGTAGCGCAGCAGCGCCACGATCGCCGCGATCCCGATCCCGACGAGGGCCGCCGACGGCACCAGGAAGGTGATGCGGTTGACCAGGTCGGGGCTGAGCGCCGACGACGTCGGGCGCGACGGCGACCGGAAGTTCGACAGGATGTTGAACAGTTCGCCCGCGTCGACGTAGGAGGTGAGCACCCCCCGGTTCAGCAGCGCCCACACCACGGCGGGGGCCGCCAGCAGGACCGGCGTCCACCAGCCCTTGATGAACCGGGCGAACACCAGCGCCGCGCACACCAGCGCCCCGAGGAACGGGCTCAGCTGATGCGTCGGCGCGACGACGGCGGCCAGCAGCAGCGCCGCCCCGTAGCGGGACCACTTGATCCCGGTGGTGTTCCGCAGCAGGGCGATGAGGGCGAGGATGACGAAGGAGAAGCCGATCACCTGCGGGGCGTAGAAACTCGTGGTGAGGCTGGAGCCGAGGGCGAAGACGAGGGCGGCCCACCAGGAGCGTTCCTCGTCGACGAAGTACCGGGCCAGCGCCGCCACGACGAGGCAGTTGACGCCCGCCCAGGCCGCGCCGAAGAAGGCGGCGTAGCCGAGGAGGTCCGGCCAGCCCGACGCCTGCTGGACCAGGGCGCCGGAGGCGAAGAGCCCCGCGTAGGCCTGGTAGATGCCCTGGGTGCGGTCGACGCCGCCGTCACCGATGATGAGTTCGGTGATGCCGATGTGACGGGCCGCGACCTGCACCGTCGGCGTGCCGTACATGAACGCCTGGCTGATGGGGGCCAGCATCGACAGGAGCACGACGGACCAGCCGAGGCCCCGCGTGTGGGCGAAGGCCAGGCACACCGCGACCACCACGGCCGCCAGGCCGACGAACCAGAGTGGTCCCGCCGCGATGGCGGCCCCGAGGGGCGCCGGGTCCTGCCGGTGCGCGACGGCGGCGAGGACGGCGAGGAGGAACCCGCCCGTGGCGAGACCGACGGGACCGAGCAGCGCCTTCGCGGCGCGCCCGACCCATTTCGGGTCGACCGTACGGTCCTCCTTGCGGGCCGTCCACACCGCCAGGCCGGACGAGGCCAGCAGGATCAGGGCCGCGATGAGGCGGGGATGCCACAGGTGGAGCAGGGCGAACGGCAGGCTCACCCCGATGAGGACGGCGCCGCTGCCGACCAGCCACGCCAGGGCCAGGTCGACGCCACGGAACCGGACGGCCAGCCCGGCGGCGAGCCCCGGCACGCTGTGCAGCGCCAGCGTCACGATGAGCCCCAGGAAACCACCGTTCGGCCCGATGAGGGTGATGAGGGCCGCCAGGACCCCGAGGCCGGCGACCACCATCGCCAGCCAGAACCGGTTGACCCGCATCTCGTCGCCCCCCGTGGGGTTCGAGATGGCCTCCGGGTGCATCTCCGGTTCCGGCTCCTCCAGCGCTCGCAGCGGCGTACCGGGGGCCTTGTCCAGCCGGTCGGCCCTCGGCCCCGGTCGCGTGCCGATGGGCCCCGCCAACCTGGTGCGTCGGGTCACGTGACCCCGTTTGCCTCGACTCATGACCGCATTCCCTCCGCCACCGCGTCGTCCAGTCCGATGAGACGGCCCGCCACCTGCGGCAGGTCCGCCCGCAGCTCCTCCGCCAGGTCAGGCAGCATGAGGAGCACCTCGTCGGGATCGGCCGCCACCAGATCGGCGGGGCTGACGACGAGGATACGTGAGCCGGGAAGACACCTTCCCTGTTTCGCACGGGCGGCATCCCCCACCGCCCGGATGACGTCGGCGCTGTCCCCCATCATCGCCAACTCCGCAACCGCCTTCGACGCGGCCGGGTAGGCGTACAGCCGGGTCCCGGCGGCGCGTCGCGACTCCAGGAACCGCCGCAGCCCCGTGGTGGTCCGCTCGACGGCCTCGACGAGCGGCCGCAGCCCGGCCGGGGTGTTGAGGCCCGTCTCGGCGTCGAGGGCGGCGAGCAGTCCCGCGTCGGGTGTGCCGCCGGCGCGGGCCAGCAGGACGGCCACCCCGCCGTAGAGGGGGTAGCGCAGCACGGAGAACGCGCCCAGCCCGATCGACCCCAGGGCCGCCGACAACCACGACAGGGAGAAGTAGCCGGGATGCCCGTGACGGACCGTCGTCCACTGCCCGGTCCGCACGATGTCGCCGAGCGGCTGGATGAGGAACACGGCCAGGCCGCCGTCGGCGAGCGCCGCGGCCCGGCGGTCGAGGGCGGCGCGGAGGTCGTCGTCGTGCATGAGTCCGAAGTTGTCCACCACCAGGTCCGCCGGGGCGTTCGTCTCCTCCAACCCCAGGTGCGGCAGCCAGCTGCCGCCGTGCGGGGACGCGAACTCGTGGACGGTGCGGCGCCCGGCCAGGTGGCCCAGCCGCGCGAGATCGGCGACGGCCTGCCGTGCCTGCGCCGTCACGGCCTCCGGTTCCGGCACCGGCAGCTCCGGGCCGGACGTGTCGTCCTGGTCCAGCTGCACCAGGCCGCAGCCGTGGCACAGGCTGAGCGCCAGCGGGTGCGACGGGTCGGGGGTCGGGTCCGAGGGCTCGGGCCAGTGCCGGACCGAGGGCTGTCGCCCCAGGTCCAGCACGATCTCCGTGTCGGCTCCGCGGCACATCCTGCACCACGTGGAGCCCCGCTCCCCGATCACGCGGCGCCGCGCAGGTCGTCATCGAGGCGGGCGCCCTCCCGGAGGGCACGGATCCTGGCCAGGCGCACGAACTCGCGTTCGAAGCGTTCCCTGGTCATCCCGTGCTCGCGGTAGGCGCGGGCCAGCTCCCTGGCCCCGTCGGTCACGCTCCGGTGGACCGTCACCTGGGGCAGGAGCCGCCGCAGCAGCGAGAAGTCCACCCGGTAGGAGCGGGGGTCGTTGCCGGTGCTGCCCGTGATCCGCACGCTCGCCCCGGTCTCCTCCGCCACCACCTGCGCGATCTCCGCGACCGTGACGTTGTTGGCCTCGCAGCCCACGTTGATCCGCGCCCCGCGCACCTCGGCGGCGGGGGCGACGAGGGCGGCGGTGAACACGTCGGCGATGTCCGCCGCGTGGACGAGCGGACGCCAGGGGGTCCCGTCGGAGAGCACCAGCACCTCGCCCGTCAGCAGGGCGTGACCGACGAGGTTGTTGAGCACGATGTCCGTGCGCAGCCTCGGCGAGAAGCCGAACGCGGTGGCGTTGCGCAGCGACACCGGGCAGAAGTCGTCGTCGGCGAGGCCGTCGAGCTCCCGCTCCACCCTCACCTTGCTCACCGCGTAGGGGGTGACGGGGGCCAGCTCCGCGTCCTCCCCCACCAGCCGGTCGCCGGCCGCGCCGTAGACGCTGCACGTCGACGAGTACAGGAACCGCCCCACCCCGGCCCGCTTCGCCTCGGTCGCGAGCCTCACGCTCGCCGCGTGGTTGATGTCGTGGGTGATCTCGGGCGCGAGATCACCGAGGGGATCGTTCGACAACGCCGCCAGGTGGATCACCGCGTCGAACCCGGCGAGGTCGTCGGCGGTGACGTCGCGGATGTCCTTCCGCAGCGTCGGCGGGTCCTTCGGCGTCGGCCCCAGCACGCAGTCAGCGAACCACCCGATGTCCAACCCGACGACCTCATGACCGGCCCGTTCGAGGACGGGGGCCATGACGGTGCCGAGGTAACCCTGGTGACCGGTGAGGAGGACTTTCATGCTGGGGCTCCAATCTGGACGAGGGTCTTGGGGACGACGAAGGCCTCGGCGTAGCGCTCATTGCACTGCACCCCACGCACCCGCATCAGCGAGGTGAACGCCTCCGCGTCGAACCAGGGATGGTCCGCCTGGCTGGGGTAGCTCCGGGTGATGACGTCCACCTTCACCCGCGCCACCCGTTCCGGCACCGGCACGAAGGTGGCCATCACCGGCAGGTCGGACTCATACTTGGCGATCTCGTACCCCCACACCGGCTGCCGCCGGAACACCTGGCCGAGCAACTCGGCCACCAGTGCGTGATCCTGGTGTGCGTCCCCCGGCTGGGGACCGATCACCAGGTCCGGTTCCCCCGTCGCGCGCAGCCCCACCACCTGCGCCTTGGCCTCCCCCCAGTGGGCGGGGAGCCGATTGTCCGGCAACCCCGCGACGACGACGTCGAGGTCCGCGCCGACGCACAGCTCCCGCAACGCGGCCCGTTCCTCCAGCTCCCGGCACGTTCCGGCCCCCGTCAGCACGAGAGCGGAGACCCTGAGTCCCGGATGGGTCTCGCACAGCAACCGGACGGTGGCGCCCGCCCCGATCGTGATGTCGTCGCAGTGCGCCCCGACGAGGGCGAGGTGACGGATGGCGGGGAGAATCATCGGCCGACCTCCCGGTTCCCGAGCCACGGGGCGTTGCCGCGGGCCCACTCCTCGTCGAGGGCCGCCCGGTCCTTGAACGTGTCGACGGGCGCCCAGAAACCGTCGTGGAGGTGTGCGACGGCCCGACCGGCCGCCGAGACGCGGGCGAACGCGTCGAGCAGGTCCTCGCCACGGCTGAGATGGGCGAGGAACGGGGGCCGCAGGATGAGATAGCCGCCGTTGATCCGGATCTGGACGTCGTCGGCCTCCCGCAGGCGCTGGATCCTGCCGTCGGGGGCGTGCTCGATGACGTGGAACGACGCCCTCGGCCTGACCGCCAGCATCATCGCCAAAGCCTGGGGGCGGGCGGTCATCCGCGCCACCATCTGGTCGAGGTCGACGTCGCACAGCACGTCGGAGTAGTTGACGAAGAACAGCTGCTCGTCCCCGATGAAATGGCGCACCAGCCACAGCCGCTGGCCGATGGTGGTCTCCACCCCGGTGTCGATGTAGCGGATCCGCCACTCGGCCATCTCCTCGTGGCTGGCGCGGACCTCCTCGACCGCGTGCATCACCTGCCGGGCCGCGTAGCCGAGGCACAGCACGAACTCGGTGTGCCCGTATCGGGCGTAGTGGTTCATGACGTGCACCACCAGCGGCAGCTCCCCGACGAGCTGCAGCGGCTTGGGCAGGCCGTCGCCGTCCCAGCCGCGCATCCGCATGCCGTGGCCACCGCAGAACAGCACGACCTTCATCGCGCCACCACCTCCTCGACCTCCAGGCGGGGCACCGGGAACACCAGCCGGGTTCCCGGACGCAGCGTCGCGGACAGCTGGTCGGTGATCTCGCGGCGCAGGTTCCATGGCAGCACCAGCACCTCGTCGGGTGCGTCGGCGACGAGGTGCTCCGGGGAGACCACGGGGATCCGGGAGCCCGGCGCGTACCGGCCGTGCTTGAAGGTGTTGCGGTCCGCGCCGTACGCGACGAGGTCGGGGCGGATGCCGCAGTAGTTGAGCAGCGTGTTGCCCTTGCCCGGCATCCCGTAGGCGACGACCCGCCGTCCCGCCCGTCTGGCCTCGATGAGGTGGGCCACAAGATCGTCGCGGATGCGGGAGACCCGCTCCCCCAGCCCGAGGTACCCCTCAGGGGAGTCCAGACCGGCGACCCGCTCCAGCGCCTCGACCTCCGCCACCCCGGGCCGCTCCTCGACGTCGGAGTCCTCGGGGACCGCCCACAGCCGGATGGAGCCGCCGTGGGTGGGGATCCGTTCCACGTCGATGAGCCGCAGCCCGCCCCGGGCCAGCGCGCCCCGGGCGGCGAGCACCGTCCAGTACTGGAAGTGCTCGTGGTAGATGGTGTCGAACTGGGCCTGGGTGATGAGCGACCAGGCGTGGTGGACCTCGATGGAGACGAATCCGTCACGGGCCACCAGCCCTGCCAGCGCCCGTGTGAACCCGAGGATGTCCGGGATGTGGGCCCACACGTTGTTCGCGACGACCAGCCGGGCGGGACCGTGCTCCGCCCGCACCCGGGCCGCGACCTCCTCGTCGAGAAAGGCACGCAGCATCGGCACCCCCTTGGTGCGGGCGGCCTCGCTGCAGTTGGCGCTCGGCTCGATGCCGAGGCACGGCAGCCCCTGCGCGACGACGTGCTGCAGCAGGTAGCCGTCGTTCGCGGCGACCTCCACCACCAGGTCCTCACCGCCGAGGGCGAGCCGATCGACGGCGTCGACGACGAAGCGTCGCGCGTGCTCCACCCACGACGTCGAGAAGGACGAGTAGTAGGCGTAGTCGCCGCCGAAGGTCTCCTCCGGGGTGATGAGCGCCGGGATCTGCAGCAGCAGGCAGGCGGGGCAGAGCCTCAGGTGGAGCGGGTAGGTCGGCTCGGGCAGATCGAGTTGTTCCTCGGTGAGGAAGGACTCGCAGGGCGGGCTGGCTCCGAGGTCGAGCACGGAGATCAGGTCTGACCCGCCACACAGTCGGCAGGTGGGGTTCACGACGTCCCTTCTGGCACGACGGCGACGTAGGCGTCGCGGTTGCGCCGGATCGCGATGAGACCCACGGCATAGCCGAGGCAGGTGGCAAGGAGCGCGGAGACGATGGCGAACGCGCCGCCCAGGCCTCGGAATCCGGTGCGGGGAATCGACGCCAGTTCTCGCAACACACCCTTCGGCAGGATGCGGGTGGTGTAGCTGAGCTCGGAGGAGAGCGCGCGTTCCCGGGAGGTGCGTTCCGTGACGGCGGCCTTCGAGATCCCCTCCGCGTAGGAGCGACGCCACAGGTAGTTCCAGCGGAGCCGGTCGGGGCTGACGCTGTGCCTGACGACGCTGCGGGGCTCGAACAGGATCCGTCCCCCGGGGCGGGCGGCGACGGCGCGGATGCACAGTTCCGTCTCCTCGCAGCCATAGGGGACCTTCCCGACCCGGCCGAGATCCTCGCCGAAGAGCCCGGCGACGGCGAAGACCTCCGACCGGAAGGCCATGGAGCAGCCCATCACGTTGCGGATGGGGGCGAGGGTGGTCGGCATGCCCCGGTAGGAGCAGCCGACGACCCAGTCGAGTTCACCGCGCTGCCCGCGGGCGGCGGGCAGGGAGACGGGACGCTCCCCTCCCGCCGGCCAGCGCGGGGAGGCGGCTCCTCCCGTGACCATGACGGAGTCGTCGTCGAACGGGGCCAGGAGCGTCTCGAGCCAACCGGGCTCCGGGGTGGCGTCGTCATCGAGGAACACCACCAGGTCGGTGTCCAGGGTCTCGATGACGGTGTTCCTGGCACCTGACAGGCCACGGCGACGAGCGTTCGCCACGACCTGCACCAAGGGGTCCTCCAACTCGGAGGCCCTGGCGAACAACTCGTCGTTGTGGTCGACCACGAGCAGCACCTTGCCGTCGCGCCCGGAGGCCCGCAACTGCGCGGCAGCGGCGCTGACCCCGTCGGTGATGTCGGCCCAGCGTTCGAGGGTGTAGGCACAGACCACGATGGTCACGCTGTGGTTCATGCCCTCGACCTCAGGCGGCCAGTCGGGTGGTGTCGAGCTCCCAGTCCCGGGTGCGCAGTCGGCACTCGGGCGAGTGGTGCCGGGCAGGGGCGGTGACGAGCCGGGCCGGCTTGGCGCGGCCGCCACGGTGGGTCTCGACGGCGATGGTGCGCAGCACCCGCTGCCCGTCGGCGAAGGTGCGGAGGTTGCTCTCACCGTGGATGCGATCCAGCTCGTAGCTGGGCACCTCGGTGACGGCGAGTCCTGCCTGGGCGACCCGCACGGCGACGAGGGTCTCGATCTCGAAACCGTCACCCCACACGCCCTGACCATTGAGCGGAACGGGACGGTTGGGGTCGGGCAGGTTCAACGCCGGCATGATGTCGCGCCAGAAGGCGTTGTAGCCGTAGCAGAGATCGGTGAAGTGGGTGCCGAGGAGCGTGTTGCTGATCCGGTTGAGCCAGCGGTTGCCGGTGGAGCGCAGGCGGGTGAGGTCGACGGAGCCGCCCCCGGCCAGGTAGCGGGATCCCTTGGCGAAGTCCGCGCCGTCGACGAGGGCCTGGACGAAGGAGTGGATCTCGCAGGGGTCGGCGGAGCCGTCGGCGTCGAGGGTGACGACGATGTCCCCCGTCGCCGCATGCATGCCGCAGACGAGAGCGTTGCCCTTGCCCTTGCGGGTCTGCTGGACGACGGTCACGTTGTTGAGCAAGTCGCGGGCGACGGCCACGGTGCCGTCGGTGGAGTTGGCGTCGACGAGAACCACCTCGTGGACGTCGGGTAGATCGGGAATGAGAACCTCAAGGTTCCGTGCCTCATTCTTGGTGGGAATGACGACGGAAACCCTCGGGCTGCTGGTGCGGTGTGTCATGGCCGGAGCCCCCCTGACCTTTCCAAGTGCGCAGGAGAAATGCGCGAGTTGACGAAAGTGTGATGGGAGCAAGCTAGACCACCGGAGGGGTCAAAATCGCGCTGGCAACCAAACGGATGACGCCGCCATGCCGGAGTGAAACCCCAAGCAGACCCTAACTTTCGCAGGTTCTCCTTCGTTGCACGACGACCTCGGCCCGGCCGGAATCGAGCCACCCGGCGAGGCGACGGCTTGACAAATCCGGCAGGACCATGCTCAAACCAGCCGTTCGGTGGACAGCCTCTCCCCGACAGGGGTGCCGCCTAGAATTCGGGCCATGAGACTCATCCTGATCCGGCACGGCGAGACCCGGAGCAATGTCGAACACCTCCTCGACACCGCCTTCCCCGGGGCCCCACTGAACGAGACCGGGCTCGCCCAGGCGCAGACGCTGCCCGAACGGCTGGCACACGAGCCCATCGAGGCCGTCTACGCCTCCACCCTGACCCGCGCGCAGCAGACCGCCGCCCCGCTCGCCGAGGCCCGGGGCCTGGAGGTCGAGGTGATCGACGGGGTGCAGGAGATCAGCGCCGGGGTGGAGGAGCTCAACCCGGACTGGACCACCTACATCGCCGAGCTCAACTCATGGAGCCCGACGAATGCCGACTCCAAGCTCGAGGGCGGCGAGACCGCCCGGGAGTTCATGACCCGGTTCACCCGGGCCGTCGCAGCGGTGGAGGGCCGGGGCCGCGCCTGCGCCGCGATCGTGAGCCACGGCGCGGCCCTGCGGGTGTGGGGACTCGCCCAGCAGCCGGAGTTCGGCATGGAGAACGCCCCGCCACTGGCCAACACCGCCTGGATCGTCCTCAACGGCTCCACCCGCGACGGCTGGACCATCGAGGACTGGGGTCAGCAGGGCCGCTGACCCCCGCGGGAACCCGGCCATTTTCCTGATGGGAACCCGGCCATTTTCCTGATAGGAACCCGGCCATTTTCCTGATAGCGGGTACCCTCAAGGCATGACCTACCGCCGTCGCATCATCGACGACACGCTCGACGACCTGTTCCCCCACCTGGCCGCCATCGCGTTGGAGGGCGCCAAGGGCGTTGGCAAGACAGCGACCGCGGGACAGCGCGCACAGACGGTGTTCTCCTTGAATCGCTCGGAACAACGCGACCTCCTCCTCGCCGACCTCGACTCCCTGACCCGCGCCCCCCGCCCCGTCTTCGTGGACGAGTGGCAGTTGGTACCGGAGACCTGGGATCGCGTCCGCAGCGCGGTCGACGAGGACCCATCAGGTGGCCGCTTCCTACTCGCAGGCTCAGCCGGGGTCGCACCACAGGCGCGCATTCACTCGGGCGCCGGAAGGATCGTTCGACTCCTGCTGCGCCCGTTGTCCCTGGCCGAGAGACAGCTGACCGAACCAACGGTCTCCTTGAAGGCCCTGCTGACCGATCCAGCCACGGACATCACCGGGCACACCCCAGTCAACCTTCCCATCTACGTCGACGAGATTCTCTCCTCGGGGTTCCCCGGGATCCGCCCGCTACCGGAACGCGCCCGAGCCGCCCAACTCGACAGCTACATCGCACGAATCGTCGACCGAGAACTCCCTGACAACGGCGTTGTGGTTCGGAAACCAGCGACCCTGACGGCCTGGCTCGCGGCATACGCCGCTGCAACCTCGACCGATGCCACGTACACCGCGATCCTCGACGCAGCCACTCCGGGCGAGAGCGACAAACCCTCACGATCCACCGTCGACAGCTATCGGGACCATCTCACGAGGTTGTTCATACTCGACCCGGTACCTGCCTGGATCCCGGTGTTCAATCCGCTCGCCCGGCTGACACGGACTCCCAAGCACCAGTTGGTCGACCCAGCTCTGGCCGCCCGCTTGGTGGGTGTGGACCGGGAGGCCCTGCTCCAGGGCACGGGCGGCGGGGTCGGCAAAGCCACTGGCACCTGGCTGGGCTCACTTTTCGAGTCCTTGGCCACACAGAGTCTTCGGATCTATGCCGAGGCCGTCGACGCACGGATCGGGCACCTGCGCACCAAGGACACGGCCCGCGAGATCGATCTCATCATCGAGGGACAGGACAGGCGCGTGGTTGCCATCGAGGTGAAGCTCGCGAGCAGCGTGAGCGACAACGATGTCCGGCATCTCAACTGGCTGCGGTCACAGCTCGGCGACCGGCTGGTCAATCGAGTGGTGGTGACCACTGGCCCTTACGCCTATCGTCGACCGGACGGCGTGGTCGTGGCCCCCTTGGCGCTCCTGGGACCCTGACCGGGGGTGACGCGTCGGAGGATGTCGTCGGGCACGGGGTAGGGCTTCTCGGGCGGCAGGAGCCGTTTGGCCTGCGCCGCGCGACCCGACTGGACGAGGTCGGCGATCCGACGTGCCCGCTCCGTGAGGTCGGTGATCCCGACGATCCAGTCGTCGACGAGGGTGCGGATGAGGTGACGACTGACGCCGACCTGGATGCTGTAGTGGTTGAGGGCGGCGCCCCGCAGGGACCGTTCGGGATCCCACTGGACGTGGACCTCGGCCGCCGCCAGGCGGTCCGGGTGGGCGTCGGTCAGCACCGCCCTCGAAAGGGCCTCCTCCCATCCGCTGCGGGTGATCCGAACCGCCAGGATCCGTTCCTGGCCGGATTTCCGCCCCCAGTTGCTGCGGTGCATGAGCCAGAGGAACGACGGCTTGATCCAGGTCATCCGGTGGAAGCTGAACGGGGCGACGAACCTGCCGGCCCTGAGCGCCGCGTCGGCGATCGCCGGGGAGTAGGCCTGATACATGACGATGGAGTCGCGGTCGTGGTCGGCGCGCACCTCGTAGAGCCCGTTCATCTCACCCTCCCAACATTTTCCGTCACTGCGACACAATACACGCGCCCGCCCCGCCGGTCGACCCCACGCATCCACGAACGCCCCACTCCTTCGGACGAAGAAGCCCCTAATGGTTGGACCATTCATCCGCCGCGGTCCCCGTAACCGCACCCCGCGATGAGGTCCCGACGTCGCTGGGCTAGGGTTGAGCCATTGGGACCCGGTGTCGCGGAGCGCCCTCCGGGGCTCGTCACACCAAGATGGATGGAGAGCGATGAGCGCAGAAGAACCGAGTGCGGCTGATCTCAGCCTGGCCGCCGACTTCGCCACCCCCACGCTCGAGGCGTGGGAGAAGGAGGTGCTGAAGGTCCTCAACCGGAAGCGCCCCGAGGGCAAGGAGTTGAGCATCGAGCAGGCGTACAAACGGCTGACCAGCACCACCGTCGATGGCCTTGTCATCAAGCCCCTCTACACGGTTGATGACGGGGTCGAGGAGATCGGCTACCCGGGCGTCGCGCCCTACACGCGCGGCACGACCGTCCGCACGGGTGAGATGGACGAGGGATGGTTCATCGCCCAGCTCGTCGAGGACCCCGACCCGGCCGCGGCACGCAGGGCCATCGACGAGGACCTCGAACGCGGCACCTCCGCCGTGTGGGTCCGCGTCGACCCCGACGCCGTTCCCGCCGAGAAGCTGCCCGATGTCCTCGGCGACGTCCTGTTCGACCTCGCCCCCGTCCACGTCTCGTCCAACACCGACGAACTCGCCGCGGCCGAGGCCCTGGTGAAGGTACTGGCGACCTCCGGCAAGGACAACATCCGCGGCACCCTCGGCATCGATCCGATCGGCTTCGCCGCCCTCAACGGCGGCCTGCCCGATCAGTCGGTGGTTGCCAGGGCCGTGGAGCTCGCGAAGCCCTTCCCCGGGCTGCGTCCCCTCGTGGTGGACGCCTCCCGCTACGACTCGATGGGGGCCGGCGACGTCCAGCAGCTCGCCTACGCGCTGGCGACCGGCGTCGAGTACGTCCGGGCGCTGACCGAGACCGGCCTCACCGTGGACGAGGCCTTCGACAACATCGCATTCCGCGTCTCGGCGAACACCGACCAGTTCATCACCATCGCCCGGCTCCGGGCCCTGCGCACCCTGTGGTCGCGTGTCGGTGAGGTGCTCGGCGTCGCCCCGGAGCATCGTGGCGCCGTCCAGCACGCGGTCACCTCACTGCGGGAGATCTCCCGCGACGACGCCTACGTCAACGTGCTCCGCGGCACCATCTCCGCCTTCGCCGCCTCCGTCGGCCAGGCCGAGACCATCACGGTGCTGCCCCTCGACGCGGCGATCGGCCTGCCGAACGACCTCAGCCGCCGGATCGCCCGCAACACGCAGATCCTGCTCGCGGAGGAGTCGAACATCGGCCGGGTCAACGACCCCGCGGGCGGAGCCTGGTACGTCGAGTCCATGACGCAGCAGCTGTCGGAGAAGGCCTGGGAGCTGTTCGGCCAGCTCGACGAGGCGGGCATGGCCAAGGCCGTCGCCGACGGCACCGTCGCCCAGCAGCTCGCCGCGACGAACGAGGCCCGAGCGCAGCTGCTCGCCACCCGCAAGCTGCCGCTGACCGGCGTCTCGATGTTCCCGAACCACACGGAGGAGGCCCTGGAGCGCACCCCGCGTCCCGAGGCCCCGAAGCTGGGCGGGATCCCGCTGGTGCGCGACTCCGAGGTCTTCGAGGCGCTGCGTGACCGCTCAGCGGCCGCGTCGAAGCGCCCGACGGTGCTGCTGGCCTGCCTCGGCACCCGCCGCGACTTCGGCGGCCGCGAGGGCTTCACCTCGAACCTGTACCACGTCGGCGGCATCGACACCGTCATCGCGGAGGGCACCGACCCGCAGGTCTTCGTGGACGCCCTCAAGCAGGCCGACACATCGATCGCGGTGCTGTGCTCCAGCGCCAAGGTGTACGCGGAGCACGGACTCACCGTGGCGAGGGCACTCAAGGAGGCGGGAGCCGCCGAGGTCCGCGTCGCCGGCCAGTTCAAGGAGCTGGGTGCCGACGAGGCCGCAATCAAGGAGGTCGTGGACGGCAACGTCTTCGACGGCATGAACGTGGTGGAACTCCTGACCGCCACCCTGGACAAGCTGGAGGCCTGAGCGATGACCACCATTCCCCGTTTCAACGAGGTCCCGCTGGGCGGTGAGGGCATCCCCGCCGATGCCAGGACCCAGTTCGACGACCACTTCCACCACGTCGGCCACTCCGCCGGGTGGCAGACCCCCGAGCACATCCTCGTGCCGCCGCTGTACGGCTCCGAGGACCTGGCGGGCCTGGACTTCCTGCAGACCCGACCGGGCATCGCGCCGTTCCTGCGCGGCCCCTACGCCACGATGTACGTCAACCAGCCGTGGACCATCCGCCAGTACGCGGGCTTCTCCACCGCTGAGGAGTCGAACGCCTTCTACCGTCGCAACCTCGCAGCCGGTCAGAAGGGCCTGTCCATCGCCTTCGATCTGGCCACCCACCGCGGCTACGACTCGGATCACCCGCGGGTCAGCGGTGACGTCGGCATGGCCGGTGTGGCCGTCGACTCGATCCTCGACATGCGACAGCTCTTCGACGGCATCCCGCTCGACCAGATGTCGGTGTCGATGACCATGAACGGCGCGGTGCTGCCGGTGCTGGCTCTCTACGTCGTCGCGGCGGAGGAGCAGGGGGTCAAGCCCGAGCAGCTGGCCGGGACCATCCAGAACGACATCCTCAAGGAGTTCATGGTCCGCAACACCTACATCTACCCGCCGCAGCCGTCGATGAAGATCATCGCCGACATCTTCGCCTACACCAGCGCGAACATGCCCCGGTTCAACTCGATCTCCATCTCCGGCTACCACATGCAGGAGGCCGGGGCGACGGCGGACATCGAGATGGCCTACACGCTGGCCGACGGCGTGGAGTACATCCGGGCGGGCGAGTCCGTCGGGCTCACCGTCGACGCCTTCGCGCCACGGCTGTCGTTCTTCTGGGCCATCGGCATGAACTTCTTCATGGAGGTCGCGAAGATGCGCGCCGCCCGCATGCTGTGGGCGCGTCTCGTGCGTGGTTTCGACCCGAAGAACCCGAAGTCGATGAGCCTGCGAACCCACTCGCAGACCTCCGGCTGGTCGCTGACCGCGCAGGACGTCTACAACAACGTCGTGCGGACCTGCATCGAGGCCATGGGCGCCACCCAGGGCCACACGCAGTCGCTGCACACGAACGCCCTCGACGAGGCCATCGCGCTGCCGACGGACTTCTCCGCCCGCATCGCCCGCAACACCCAGCTGTTCATCCAGCAGGAGTCGGGGACGACGAAGACGGTGGATCCGTGGGCCGGGTCGGCGTACGTGGAGAAGCTCACCGAGCAGCTCGCCCGCAAGGCGTGGGAGCGGATCCAGGAGGTCGAGCAGGCCGGCGGCATGGCGAAGGCCATCGAGCAGGGCATCCCGAAGATGCGCATCGAGGAGGCCGCGGCCCGCACCCAGGCCCGCATCGACTCCGGCCGTCAGCCCGTCATCGGTGTCAACAAGTTCCAGCTGGAGCACGAGGACGAGCTGGAGGTCCTCAAGGTCGACAACCGCGCGGTGCGTGCGTCGCAGATCGCGAAGCTGGAGCGGCTGCGTGCCGAGCGCGACGAGGCCGTCACCCAGGAGATGCTGGAGCGGGTGTCGTGGGCGGCCGCCAACCCCGATCCGACCGATCCGGACCGGAACCTGCTGAAGGTGTCGATCGACGCGGCCCGCGCGAAGGCCTCCGTCGGCGAGATCTCCGATGCCCTGGAGAAGGTCTTCGGGCGCTACACCGCCCAGATCCGTACCATCTCTGGTGTGTACAACAAGGAATCCGGTAGCTCCGAGAGCGTGAAGCGGGCCCGGGAGCTCGTCGAGGCCTTCGAGAAGGAGGAGGGGCGTCGTCCCCGCATCCTCATCGCGAAGATGGGCCAGGACGGCCACGACCGAGGCCAGAAGGTCATCGCGACGGCCTACGCCGACCTCGGCATGGACGTCGACGTCGGCCCCCTGTTCCAGACCCCGGAGGAGGTCGCGCGGCAGGCCGTCGAGTCCGACGTCCATGTCGTGGGCGCCTCCTCGCTGGCGGCCGGTCACCTCACCCTGGTGCCCGAGCTGCGTCGTGAGCTGGACAAGCTCGGCCGCGAGGACATCATGGTGGTCGTGGGCGGGGTCATCCCGAGCCAGGACTTCCAGGAGCTCCGGGAGAACGGCGCCGACGCGATCTACCCGCCCGGCACCAACATCCCGGAGGCGGCGATCGACCTCCTCGAGGTCCTCAACAAGCGCCTGCAGAACGCCTGATCCGTTCACTCAGGTCGACGAGGGTGGGTCCCATCGGGGCCCACCCTCTCTCGTTCCCGTCGGCTTCTCCCCCATCCTCCGGGTCCGGTCACCCCAGCAGTGGCACGTCCAGGTCGTAGGCCAGGACGATCGCCCGTGCCAGGGCGACCTCCTGCGTGGCGGTGAGGACTCCGATGGTCCGGCCCAGCAGTGCGGTCGAGACGGTGACGACGTTGTCGAGGTCATCCTCGGCGCCCTGCTCCCGCAGTATGACTGCGTCCCGTTCGGCGCTGCGACGCCGCATCTCCCGCTCCAGGGTGCGGGTCACCAAGGCGGCACGACTGGGGACGTCACCCGAGGCCACCGCCTGGTCGAGAAAGGCCACCATGTCCTCGGGGAGACGAAGCGCGATCTGAACGGACACACTCCGTGTACACCGTTTCGAATCCCGCGATGGGATGCATTCACTCCAGCCATTCGAGGGCGATCTCGATGACCTCCATCAGGTTGAGCGGGCCGCACGTGGCCAGGAGGGAGAGGTTCCCGCGATCATCCTCCTGCACCCAGATCCGGTACCAGTGGTCGTCGTCATCGTCGCGGTCGAGACTGATCTCCCGCCCCACCTCCAGCTTCGCCGACGTGCCCGTCAGTTCGATCTCGAGGCTCCAGCCCGGATTGTCCAAGGTTTCGATGCTGATGCCGTAGCCGTGCTCCCATTCGCCGTCGCACTGGTCCAGGTACCACTGCTGGAGCCGAGCCAGCTCACTCATCGGCCCTCCCGGTGGAAGACGTCGGCGGCCGCGACATCGTCCTCATGGTAGATCCGCTGCTCCCAGCGGCCCGGGCCGCAGGCCGTCACGAGTTCCTCCCACGTCCACTCCACCGAGTCGAGACCGTCCTCGCCGCCGGAGAGCAGGGAGACGACGGTCCCCTCGGGGCCCTCCCGACGCCACACCGCCACTCCCCCGGTGAGGGCGAGGGTGGTCGGCGGCGCCGCCCCCTCCGGGTCCGGGGTCATGCTGCACATCCACCGGTCCACCGTCCCCTCGGTGGCCTCCTCCAGCCGAATCTCGACAACGACGAGCATGTCCTGGTCCCAGCGGATGACCTCGGGGACCGCGGCCCAGCCGGGACGGAGCCCCGGGAAGCGCGGATCGGGTCCGGTGACGGAGTTCATGCACCCATTGTGACGGCACGGAAAAGGACCGTGGGTCCAGGAGTGCTCCTGGACCCACGGCCTCGTTGTGCGGTCAGCG
This sequence comes from Arachnia propionica, assembly GCF_003932785.1. Classification (GTDB taxonomy): domain Bacteria; phylum Actinomycetota; class Actinomycetes; order Propionibacteriales; family Propionibacteriaceae; genus Arachnia; species Arachnia propionica_B. The sequence goes on from NZ_RQYT01000025.1 coordinate 41,282, forward strand.
ACCGGTCTTCGGCAGACCCGGCTTCACCGACGGCATCACCGGCTTGGTCGGCGTCGCAGGCTTGCTCGGGGCAGGCGCGCTTGGAGCCGGGGCGCTGGGCGCCGGAACGCTCGGAGCGGGCGAGCTCGGAGCCGGGGCGCTGGGCGCCGGAACGCTCGGGGCAGGCGAGCTCGGAGCCGGGGTGCTGGGCGCCGGAACGCTCGGGGCAGGCGTACTCGGGGTCTCCACCTTCACCAGGCCGCCGTCCAGGGTCGGATCATCGGCCTTGTCGGCTCCCAGTTCGTTGCGACCCTCGAGCGGGGCGATGAACTCGATGGTCCCGAGGGTGGCCTTGGCGGCGTCCCGGACCACATCGGAGTCCTTGGCATCGGCGGCGTTCGAGTCAGCGTCCTTGACGGTCCACTCGTGTCCCTCCGGGGCCTCGAGGATCAGCTTGTACCCGGCACCGGCCGCGAGGTCCTTGAACCCGTAGTATCCCTTCGCATCGGTCACGGTCTCGCCGACAGTCTTGCCCTGCTCGTCGACCAGCATCACCTTGACGCCGGGAACCGGGGACTCGCCGTCGTCCTGCTTACCGTCACGGTTGGCATCGAGCCACACGAAGTCGCCGATGGAGACGAGGTTGCGGGTGTAGGTGTTGGTGGCAACGATCTCGATGTCCACGTTGGCGGAGACGACCACCGTCTGGGGCGCAGCCGGGGTCAACCGGTGTCCCGCCACCTCGGTCCCGTCCAGCTTCTCGGTCACGGTGCACTCAGTGCCGCTGGGGAACTCGGGGGACTCCACGGGGGTGCCGTTGGCAGGGACCTTGAGGTCACCCTCGGTGGCAGCAGGGTCCTTGCAGACGTAGTGGAAGGTGAACTCGGCGGGAGCCGTGGCTCCACCGTCGAGCCCCTCGACCTTCTTGATGATGGAGAACGTGCCGACCGGGGCCTTCTTCAGACGGTTGGTCAGGTCGACGGACGTGACCTCACCCTTGCCCAGGGTCAGCGTGGAGACCTCCTGATCCTTGACGGTGAAGGTGAAGCTCTCCCAGAGGTAGCCCTCCGGGGCGGCAGCGGGGTTCTCGACCTCGGCCAGCTTCACGACGGTTCCTGCCGGGAAGGGCTTGCCCGCCGTCGGGCCGGTGAAGGTGACCTTCTCCCCCACCTTCGCGGTCAGGGTGACCTCACCGCCGGTCTTCGCCGCATTCACGGTGCCGGGGGCCTGCCACCCGGGGTAGGAGGTCACGGTCTGCTGGGCGCCGCCCACCGTGGGGAGCTGGTAGGAGGCCTTGACCGTGAACTCGGTCCCCTGCGCGATGAGGGAGGAGCCGGGGCCACCCACGTATTTCGTGACGGCGAAGGAGGCGAAGGCCGGGTCCATCCTCACCTCAGCGGTGAAGGCGGCGGCGAAGGAACGCGAGTACTTCGCGGAGACGTCAGCGTCGTCGTAGGTGAGGACGTTCTCGTACTTGAAGCCGGGCTTCAGCTTGCCCCCATCGACCGGGAGACCCTTGTAGGCGAGCACGTAGTTGGCATCCGCCTCGAACGGCCCGGTGATGGCGAGCTTGGCGACCTGACCGTCGGGGCCCTCCGGCCCGGGCTTCACCGAGAGGGTCCAGGTGCCCTTGTCGGACTTGGTGGGCACGCCGTCGCCGGAGGCCAGCGGCACGTCGGGGGCGTCGGTGTCCGTGGCCCTGGAATCAGCGAAGAAGAGCTTCCAGTCGGCGGGGTCCCCGAACTTCAGCCCCGAACCGATGGTGTCGGTGAACTCCAGGGTCTGCTCCCGACCGTCGAAGGTCAGGGCCTTTCCGGCCTGCTTGGCCCGGAAGGCCAGCGAGTGGCTGGAGGCCTCACTCGTCGACAGGCCGATCACGAAGCTGATCTCGGTGCTGGCGGAGCCGATGCCCCTGGCACCCTTGGCGAAGTGCGCGGGCACGAACTCATAGGGCTTCTTCGGCTTGGCCGCCCCGATGCCTCCCTCACCCGGCAGGTCGAGGTTCATCACCTCCGGCTGCCCGCTGAAACGGAACGGGAGTTCCTCCGATGTGGTGGTGGCCTGTGCCCTGAGCTGGATGCCGATGCTTCCGGAGAAGTTCTCGAAGGCACCACCCTGGCCGACGAGCTTCGCGGCCTCCTCGGTGAAGGTACAGGTGAAGCTTGAGGTCTCGATGGCACAGCTTCCGACGACCGTCTCAGGGGTTCCGTCGCCGTCGAGATCGACCGTGAGCTCGGGGGTGCCGAGCCCGCCCGCCGTGGTCTGGAGGGAGCGGAGCTCCTTGGGCAGCGTCACGGTGAAGGAGTCGCCACCGTTGAGCGGGGCCCCCTTCGGCAGTGCCCAGGAGACGCCGAAACGGACGCGGTCATTGCCGTCGTCCAGGGTGAGGTTGGAGCCGTCGGTGACGGGGTTGCCGGAGGCGTCGATCTTGGTCAGCGACGCGTCGGAGAACTGGATGTGGGGGTTGTCGGCGGCCTGGGCCGGGAGCGCGACACCCGCGAGTGAAACCGCTGCGGCTCCCAGGATGACGGCCGCCCTGGCGACCATCCTCCTCACACCGCGCGCATGAGAGATCAATCTCATTGAGAGACCTTCCGAGTCGGGGATGGCCTGGCCACTCGTCAGGTGCGGGCACGCCGAAAGCCACCGTCGTGATGACCGAAAGTTACCTGACCTCACTCACCAAAAGCCAATCGGCTGACATCCTTTCGTCGGACGGGGCCGAGTTGGGCCATGAGACAGGGATGGCCCGATCACCGCAGGGTGGGCCTCCAGCGCACGAGAAAGGACCGTGGGTCCGGGAATGACCCCGGACCCACGGTCCTTCTGTACTCGACTCAGCTACCGGTCCCCGGCAGCCCCGGCCTGACCGGCGGCTTCACCGGCGGCTTGGGCTTACCCGGCTTGACCGGCTTGACCGGCTTGACCGGCTGTCCCGGATCCGTCGGTGCAGGGGTCGGGCTGGGCGAGACCACCGGCGGCGTGGGAGCCGGGGTCGTCGGGTCCACCGTCGGAGCCGGGGTCGTCGGGTCCACCGTCGGAGCCGGGGTCGTCGGGAGCCGGGGTCGTCGGGTCCACCGTCGGAGCCGGGGTCGTCGGGTCCACCGTCGGAGCCGGAGTGGGTGTGGGTCCCACCGGCGGCGTCGGAGTCGGTGCCGGCGGCGTCGGAGATGGGGTCGGGCTCGGTGGGGTCGGCGCCTCGACCTTCACCAGACCGGCATCCAGCCAGGGGACATCCGTGATCTCCGGTCCACCCTCGTTGACACCCTTCGCAGGGGTGGTGAACTCCACCACGCCCCGGGCGTCGACATCGGAGTCCGTGATGTCGTCCCCCTCATCCTTGACGGTCCATTCGAAGCCCTCCGGCTTGTCGAACCTCAGGGAGTAGGTCGTCCCGGGGACCAGGTTGTTGAACCAGTAGTAGCCTTCCGCATTGGTCCTGGTCACCGCCACCTCGTCACCGTTGGCATCGATGAGGGTCACATCGACCCCGGCCACGGGAGCCTCCCCGGCGTCCTGCAGCCCGTTGCGGTTGGCGTCCAACCAGACGTAGTCACCCACCGAGATCCGCGCCTCCACGGTGACATCGGCGTGGGCGTCGTTGTCGGTGACCGTGGCGGCGGTGTCCAGCCTCAGGTTGTCCGGGTCGCCGGGATTCGGGGTCGGGACCACCAGAACATTGGTCTCCGGGAGCCAGTCCGTCTCCAGCGGCAGCACATAGGCCACGTTGCGGGCCGTACCGGCGAAGTTGCCCCTGGCCAGCGCGGTCACCCGGATCGGCTTGGCGGTCTCACCGGGCCCCAGGGCCACGTTGCTGACACACACGAGCGTGGGGGTGTCACAGGTGTAGCCCTCACCCGACAGATTCGTGACGAGCAGCCCGAGGGGGGGAAGCTCCTGCACGGACCACCCGGCCAGCGCGGCCACCGGCCCCTCGTTGCGCGGGGTCAGCTCGAAGATCACCTCGCCACCCGGGCGGACCGTGCCCGTCGTGGTGAGGCTCTTGGTCAGCACGAGGTTGTACTGGAGCAGACCACCGTCCAGCGACGGATCGTCCGCTCGATCTGCGCCGAGTTCGTTCCGACCCGCTGCCGGGGCGGTGAAATCGATGGTGCCGGCATTGCCCCGGGCGGGGTCCTGCACCACGTCGGAGTCCTTGTCATTGGACGCGTTGCCTCCGGCATCACCGGTGGTCCACATGGCGCCGTCCGGCCCCTCGAGAACCAGCTTGTAGGCGGCCCCGGCCACCAGGTCCTTGAACCCGTAGTGGCCCTGGGCATCGGTCGCGGTCACGGCGACGGTGCGGCCATCGCGGTCGACCAGGGTCACCTTCACGTCCTTGACCGGGGGCTCATCGGCACCCTGCAGGCCGTCACGGTCCGCGTCGAACCACACGAGGTCCCCGACGGAGACCAGCCTCACCAGACCGGCGTCGAGCTTCGGCTCATCGGCCTCGCCCGGGCCGACCCGGTTCTCCCCCGTGGCGGGAGCGGTGAACCTGATGACGCCATCCGCGTCGACATCGGAATCCTTCGCCTCGTCGTCACCGGCGTCCCGCAGGGTCCAGGCGGTGTTCTCCGGCTGGGTGAACTCGATGATGTACTCCTTGCCGGGAATCAGGTCCGAGAAGGTGTAGGAGCCATCCGTGCCGGACTCGGTCCCGACCAGCTCGGCGCCATCGGTGTCCTTGAGCACCACGCGGACCCCGACCGCCGGTTCCTCACCGTCGTCCTGGATGCCGTTGTGGTTGGTGTCGTACCAGACGTGATCGCCCACGGAGACCAGCGTCCTGGCATAGGTGTTGACGAAGGCGGCCTCGACGACCGCCGGATCCTTCTGGATGGTGACGGTCTGCGGCGCGGGCGCCTGGAGGCCATGCCCATCGACCGCCGCGGAGGCGGCGTCCTCGGTGATGGTGCACTCGGTACCGACGGGGAAGGTCCGGTCCGCCTTCACGGCGACCTCATCACCCTTCGCGGTCACGGTGCCCTCGACCGGTGCCCCGTCGACCTGGCAGGAGTAGGTGAACGTGAAGCTCTTCTCCGTCACGCCGGGGGCGCCGGTGGCGGTCTTCTTCACCTGGAAGGTCCCCACCTGCCGGGTGTAGGTGTTGACGAAGTCGGCACGCACCGGATCCAGGGCGATGGTCACGGTCCTCGCCTCAGGCTGGACCAGGTCATAGCCCTCGATCGCGGCGGAGGCGGCGTCCTCGGTGATGACGCACTGGGTGCCGACCGGGAAGGTCGCCCCGACCTCGACGGGGTTCCCGTCGCCCTTGACCTGCAGGCTTCCCTGCTCAGCGCCACAGGTGTAGTTGAAGGTGTAGTCCTTGGCCTCCGCGCCCAGAGCCCCGGTTGCGGTCTTCGCGACGCGGAACGCCCCGACCTGCTGGCTGTAGGTGTTGGTGGCCACGACCTCGGCGGTCTGGCCCGCGACGATCCGGACCGGGCTGGTCGCGACCTCGGACACCAGTGCGTACCCCGGCACCTCGGCAGCTGCGGTGTCCTCGACCACGGTGCACTCGGTCCCGTCGGCCAGGGCCTTCGAGGTCCACGTGCCGTCGGCGGCGAGCTTCACGGTCTCAGGCGCCTCGGCACCACAGGTGACGGTGAAGGTGAAGTCCGCGGGCAGCGTGGCGCCGTCGTCGTTCACCACCTTCTTGGTGAGGGTGAAAGTGCCGGTGGTGGCCGCATAGGTGTTGGTGGCCGTCACGGCGACGGTCCGACCGGCCTCGATGGTGACGGACTGCTCCGGGGCGGGGGTCAGCCGATGCCCGGCCACCTCGGTGCCGTCGAGCTTCTCGGTCACGGTGCACTGGGCGCCGCCCGGAAGCTCCGGGGATTCCACGACGTCACCGTTGGACGGCACCTCGAGGTCCCCCTCGGTCGCCGCCGGGTCGTTGCAGACGTAGTGGAAGGTGAATCGCTCAGGAGCCGCCGCACCGCCGGTGAGGCCCTCCACCGTCTTGGTGACGGAGAACTTACCGGTGGTCTGCCTGGTCAACCGGTTGGTCAGGTCGACGGAGGCCACCTGCCGATTGCCGATGACCACCTCGCTGACGGGCTGGTCCTTGACCGTGAACGCGAAGCTCTCCCATGCGTAGCCCGCGGGGGCGGCCGCCGGGTTGGCCAGTTCGGCGAAGGTGACCGTGGTTCCCGTCGGGAAGGTGGTGGCGGCGGTGGGGCCGTAGAAGGTGACCTTCTCCCCCACCTTGGCGGTCAGGGTGACCTCACCACCGGTCCTGGCCGCGTTGACGGTGCCGGGCGCGGTCCAGCCCGGGTAGGCGTCGACGGTGCGCTGCTCCGGCAGGACGTAGCTGGCGGTGACGGTGAAGGGGGTTCCCTGCTCCACCAGAGCGGAGCCGGGACCGCCGACGAACTTGGTGATCGCGAAGCTGCCGAAGTCCGGACTCATCGCCACATCGGAGGTGAAGGCGGACCCGAAGGAACGGGTGTAGTTCGCCTGGACGTCGGCGGCGTCAAAGGCGAAGGTGTTCTCGTACTTGAAGCCGGGCTTCAGCTTGCCAGGGGTCAGCGGGAGCCCCTTGTAGGTCAGGCTGTAGTTGGTGTTCTCAGCGAACGGACCGGTGATGGCGACCTTCGCCACCTGGCCGTCCGGGGTGGATGCTTCGGGCGTGACTTGAAGCGTCCAGGTCCCCTTCTCCGTCGTGCTGGGGGTTCCGTTGCCGAGGGCGAGCACGACGTCGGGCGCATCGGTGTCGGTGTCCGCCGAGTCCAGGAAGGAGAGCTTCCAGTTCGCCGGATCGTCGAACTTCAGCCCCGAGCCGATGGTGTCGGTGAACTCCAGGGTCTGCTCACGACCATCGAAGGTGAGGGTCGTACCGGCCTGTCGGGCCAGGAAGGCGAGGGTCTTGCTGGTGGCGAAGCTGGTGGAGATGCCCAGGTTGAAGGAGATGTCGTTGCTGGCGGGGCCGATACCGCTGGACCCCTTGGCGAACTGTCCGGGGCTGAACTTGTAGGGGTTCTTCGGCTTGGCGGCGCCGATCCCTCCGGTACCCGGCAGGTCGACATTGACGGCACCCGTCGGTCCGCTGAAGGTGAACGGCAGCACCTCGGCGGTGGTCGCCGCCTGCGCCTGGAGCTGAACGCCGATGTTGCCGCGGAAGTTCTTGAAGTCGGCCGCGACCAGTTCGGCCGCCTTCTCGTTGAAGGTGCAGGTGAACTTGGCGGCCTGGATCTCGCAGGAACCCACCGTGGTGTCGGCCTGGCTGTCACCGGTGGTGTCGATCCTCAGTTCCGGCCTGCCGAGACCACCCGCGGTGGTCAGGGCGGCCCGGATCTCCGGGGGCAGGGTCACCGTGAAGGACTCCCCCTGGCTGAGCGGGGAACCGTCCGGAAGGGCCCAGGCGACGTCCAGCTTGACGCGATCCTGACCACTGTCGAGGGTCAGTTTCGACCCGTCGTTGATCGGGTCGCCGCTGGTGTCGATCTTGGTCAACGTGGGGTTGGAGAACTGGATGTGTGGGTTGTCCGCGGCGTGGGCGGGAAGCGTGACCCCTGTCAGGGCCACGGCCACCGTCGAGATGACGGCCGCTGCTCTGGCGATCGTCCCCCTGCCTCCGCGTGCCGGCGACCTCAATCTCATGCCTGCACCTTCCGAAGTCGATTCGCGTTGGCTGCTCCGGTTCCCAGAGCATGCCGACCTTGAATCACCGAAGCTACCTCACAAAGCCTTGGAGAACTATTCGGCCGACACAGTAACCGACTTTTGTCAAGGTGTTGGGGCGACGGCGCACTCACCTTTGGTCCAGCCTTTCGGCCAGCCGGGAACGACGACGGGGGGCCGCTTCGACAGCGACCCCCCGAGATCATGACGGCATCAGTTCAGCGGCGGCGGGTTCTTCCGCAGCTCAGCTGCATCGATGCCCTTGTTCGGGGCGACCTCGGCCTTCGCCTCGTTGAGGGTGACGAAGTTGAAGGTGCGCCACTCGTTGGTCACCAGCTTCGCCCGGGAGAGACCGACACCCGGCAGGTAGGAGTAGTAACTCTCCTTGTTGGTGGGGTCCTCGGGGTCGAACAGCTGCAACTTGGCGTCACCGACGCGGGCATCCTTGTTCGGGTAGTAGTCGGCACCGACCTGGATGAGGTACTGCGCCTGGTCGCGATCGTCCGGCAGCGACGCCTCGCCGACGACCAGCTTGGCGTCGACCTTCACGTGCACGGCCTTGATGTCCCACGTCGGGTAGCCGACCAGCTGACCCCAACCGTGGTAGAGGCCTCCCTCGGACTTGCTCGGGGGCAGCACCTCGATGGCGTTGCCAACTCGGCGCAGGCTCGGGACCTCCACCTGGTTACCCATGAGGTGCACGGGGTAGAGGGCGCCGTCGAGGGTCTGGATCTGCACGGTGTGCCAACGGTTGGTGGACTTGCGCAGGATGTTGAGCCGGATCTGGCCGATGTGGACCCGGGTGTTGACGGCGTTGTTGTCGTCCGTGGGCTCGATGAACATCCACGGGGAGATGGCGGTCCACAGGTCCGCATCACCGTAGTCCGGGTCGACGAGGACGTCGCGCCAGTAACCGGGGGTGTTGGTGCCGCGCGGGTCGTTGCCCATGGAGTTGACGCCACGGTACTGACGTCCCGGACTCGTGCCATTCGGATTGCCGAGGACCACTTCGTTCTCGAGGGTCATGTCCTCGATGAGGGTCTCAACGGTGTTGGTCCCGGCGGGCGGGGCGTCCTGATCCGCCTGGGCGGGCAGCGCGGCCATTCCGACAGCAAGGGCGCTGACGAGCGCGATGGCCGTCTTCTTGAATCGATGAAGCACCTTTGCTCCTTTCCTGTGAGTAGAGCTCCATTCAACGTGACATGGAGCGAGTCTGCAGGTCCCCCCTGAAAGCTGTGGGAGCGCTCCCATGAATCGCTCAGTCATTCTGGCCATTTCTATCAGGAACTCGCAGTCAGCGCCACATCGCGCACAGTCATGGTGATCCGTGGAGCGGGCGACGGGAGTCGAACCCGCCTCTGAAGCTTGGGAAGCTTCCGTTCTACCGATGAACTACGCCCGCACTCGTCGTAGGACTCCTGAAGTCTAGCCGATCCACCGCGCCTCCTCGCAACCGGCGACGGGAACGCTACGGTGATCCCGTGAGGACAGGGCTGCCCCGACGCATCGCAGAACGACTGCGCCGCCCCGCGCGCCGTGGCGTCTCACCCTTCCGCATCACCCCGTCGGAGATCGTTCGCCCGCGCTCCCTCGACCAGATCCTCCACCTCTTCGCCTGGGCCACCGAACACCGTGGGCGACTCACGTTCCGTGGCGGCGGCAGCAGCCTGTCAGGTCAGGCGGAGAGCCCTCACGTCATCGTCGACCTCTCCCGCTCCTTCCGGCAGATCGAGGTCCTCGACGACGGGGAGCGGGTCCACGCGGGGGCCGGAGCCACTCTCGCCGAGGTCAACTCGCGTCTGGCCCGTCACGGACGTCGTCTCGGCCCGACGATGGCGAGCGCCACGGTGGCCACGGTGGGTGGCCTCGTCGCCACCGATGCGGCGGGCCCCGCCCCGGCAGAGGGGCAGCAGCTGCGGGACACCCTCGAGGACGTCGTCGTGGCCCTGCCCACCGGCGCCATCCTCGACACCCGGCAACGCAACGCCGAGATCTCACTGCGGCTCACCGACCCACACCTCGTCCAGGGCCTCCTCACGCTCCGCCACCGCCTGGAACGCCCCGACACCACCGCCGAGGTTCGGCGCCAGTTCGCCATTCCGAACACCATGGGCTACCGGGTGGCCGCCCTCCTCGACCACGACTCCCCCGTCGAGATGGCCAAGCACCTCATCGTCGGCAGCGAGGGCACCCTCGGCTTCGTCGCCGAGGTGACGCTGCGCACCGTACCCCTGCGGCCACGGCCCCGACCTCGCGACCTCGAGGCCCCCTACACCAGCCTTGCCCGCCGCCTGCCCGGGCACGTCCTGCTGGAGGACTTCGCCGTTCCGGCCACGGCCATTGACGAGACCGTGGCCGGGCTGCGCGGGCTGCTCGTCAAGCATTCCTTCACCACCGAGGGGATCACCACCACCCCCGATGGCTGCATCCGGTACGCGCTGACCGTGGATCTCGACGATGCCGCCACCCAGCGCCGTTTCCGCCGGTACCGGCGTGACGTCGTGGCCCTCATCCGCGCACACGGCGGCAGTCTGCGGGCCCATCACGGCACCGGCAGGGCGATGTCCCCGTTCATGCTGGACCAGTTCGGTGACGAATTGTTCGAGGTGATGCGGGAGGTCAAGCACACCTTCGACCCTGCGATGATCCTCGGCCCCGGCATCCTCCTCACCGACGACCCCCTCACCCACACCCGCGACCTCAGACCGGGACGTTCCCGCAGCCTGCTGTCCCGACTGGGGTCCCGGCTGGGCCCGCGCAACGGGAGCCCCACGTCGTGACCCTCCCCCGAACCCCGACGGCACGAGGCCCTATGCTTGACCACATGAACATCCTCGGCATCGACGTTGGCGGATCGGGCATCAAGGGCGCACCGGTGGATCTCGACAAGGGCGACTTCGCCATGGATCGGCTCCGCATCCCCACGCCGACCAAGTCGAGCCCGGCAAACGTCGCGGAGGTCGTCGGCCAGATCTGTGACCACTTCAAGGACCACATCGGCACTGATTCCCGGATCGGTCTCACCATCCCCGCCCCGGTGGTCCACGGCCGGGTGCCGTTCATCGCGAACCTCCACAAGTCGTGGACGGGGCTCCAGGCCGACGCGTTCTTCGAGGAGGCGCTGGGCCGCCCGGTGACCCTCGTCAACGACGCCGACGGCGCGGGCCTGGCCGAGGTGCACTTCGGCGCCGCGAAGGGCAACGACGGCGTGGTCATCATGACGACGCTCGGCACCGGGATCGGCACCGCCATCATCCACCGCGGCGTTCTGGTGCCGAACGCAGAGCTGGGCCACCTCGAGCTGGCCGGCCACGACGCGGAGACGCGTGCGGCGTCGTCGGTGAAGGAGAACGAGAAGCTCAGCTACAAGGTCTGGGCGAAGGAACGTCTCCAGCCGTACTACGCGCACCTCGAGATGTTGTTCTCCCCCGACCTGTTCGTCGTCGGCGGTGGCGTGAGCAAGGACTCGGAGAAGTTCCTGCCGCTCCTGGAGCTGCGGACCCCGATCGTCCCGGCGGCGATGCGCAACCGTGCGGGGATCATCGGTGCGGCCCTCGCGGCAGCCGACGCCAACGATCACCCGGGGCACTGAGCAAGCGAAACCAGCAGCAACCCCCCACTCCTGATTCGCCTGCCTTGGGTCGGAAACGCCTGCCCAATTCCAAAACGCCTTTCCAGTTGGACAGGCGAACCACGAAAATGACAGGCGAACCGAGGTCAAGACAGGCGAATCCAGTGGCAACGCGAATCGCGGGATGGATCGGAGCTGGATCTGGGCGGAGCCAGCAGACGAGCCGAATGGGACGCACGGCGCGGGTCGGAGACCCACCCGGCCTCACATCCGTTCGGGTGCCTCGATCCCAAGCAGGTGGAGACCCGTGGCCAGAACCGCTCGGGTCGCGGCCACCAGCGCCAGCCGTGACGAGCGGACCTCGCCCTCCGACTTCAGCACCGGGCAGGCCTCGTAGAAGGCCGACAGGGCCGTGGCCAGCTCGTAGAGGTAGCCACACAGCTTGTGCGGGGTCAGCTTGAGCGCCACCTCGTCGACGATCTCGCCGAAGCGGCTGAGCAGCAGCGCCAGGTTCTGTTCAGCCGGTTCGTCCAGGACCACGACCGCCCCCCAGCCGTGGCCCTGCGCCTCGGCCTTGCGCAGGATCTGGCAGGTGCGGGCGTGGGCGTACTGGAGGTAGGGGCCGGTGTCCCCGGTGGTCTGGACCATGCGCTCCGCGTCGAAGACGTAGTCCTTGTGCAGGGCCCCCGAGAGGTCGGCGTACTTGATGGCTGCCAGCGCGATGTCCGGGGCGGCCTCCTCCTCCGCGAGATCGAGCAGGGAGGTCAGGGACACGGTGCCGCCGTCACGGGTCTTGAACGGCTTGCCGTCCTTGCCCAGCACCATGCCGTAGCCGACGTGCTGCGCCTGGACGTCCTCAGGCAGGTAACCGGCCTTCCGGGCAGCGCCGAACACCTGCTGGAAGTGCTGCGACTGGCGGACGTCGGTGACGTAGATGATGCGATCCACCTTCAGCTGTGAGGTCCGGTAACGGATGGCGGCGATGTCGGTGGCGTCGTAGCCGTAGCCGCCATCCGACTTGCGGATGATGATGGGGGCGTCGTAGCCCTCCACCCACACCACCAGGGCCCCGTCGTCGACGACGGCGATTCCCCGCTGTTCGAGATCCGCCGCAACCTCCGGGAGGGCGTCGTTGTAGGTGGACTCCCCGGCCAGGTGCTCATCGGTCAGCAGCACGCCGAGCCGCTCGTAGGCGGCATTGAACCCGGCGAGGGAGACGTCGATGAGCTGCTTCCAGATGGCGCGGGTCTCCTCGTCACCTCCCTGGAGCTTGACGACGCGGGCCCGGGCGCGGGTGGCGAACTCGGGATCGTCGTCGAAGTGCTTCTTCGAGTCCTTGTACAGCTGCTCGGCACCGGCCAGGTCGAGGGAGGTGACGTCGACGCCGTTTTCCAGGATGTGTTCCACCAGCATCCCGAACTGGGTGCCCCAGTCACCGATGTGGTTCTGCGGGATGACCTCGTGCCCGAGCGCGGTGAGCAGCCGGTTGAAGGCGTCACCGATGATCGTGGTCCGCAGATGCCCGACATGCATCTGTTTCGCGACGTTCGGGGCCGAGTAGTCGATGACGATCCGCTGCGGGTGGGAGGTGAGGTTCAACCCGTGGTTCGGGTCCTCCAGCACCGTCGTCGCGGCCTGCGCCAGGACATCCGTGCGGATGCGGAAGTTGATGAACCCCGGACCCGCGATCTCCAGCGGCTCGCAGATGTCGCCGACGTCCAGCTGCTCGACGATCGACGCGGCCACCTCGCGCGGGGGTCGGCCCTGCTCCTTCGCCAGGCGCAGCGCCACGTTGGACTGGAAGTGGCCGAACTGTGGCTTGGTGGCCGGACGCATCTCCGGGTCGACACCGGTGAGAGCGCGCAGCCGCGAGTCGAGAAGGGCAGGCAGGGATTGCATGGGAGCCATTCTTCCACCAGCGGCACGGAGCCGCATCCACCCGTCCGACCCGAGGCCGGCTCAGCCTCTCTCCTCGTTCTCCTCGGGTTCGGGTTCCGGCGTGGCGACGAGGGAACCGACTCCCTGTCCCGGAGCGGTCCGGCCGACGGCGAGGGCGAAGTCGTCACCGTGGGCACTGACCCCCTCGACGACCGCCTGGTCGATCGCCATGTCGGCATATCGACCCCGTACGATCCGCGGGTCGTGCTGCAGGTCCTTCATGAGGGCGACGACCATCGCCAGCATCACGACGAGGAAGGGCAGTCCGGCCACGATGGTGACGGCCTGCAGCCCCGACAGCGCATCCTTGCCTCCGGCGACGAGCATGATCGCGGCGACGGCCCCCGTCACGACACCCCAGAAGATGACGGTGGTGCGGCGAGGCTCCATCGTGCCGTTCTCGCTCAGGGTCCCCATGACGATGGAGGCCGAGTCGGCCCCTGAGACGAAGAAGATGCCCACCAACACCATGACCAGCACCGAGGTCACCGACTCCCACGGCATCGTGTGGAGCAGGGCGAACAGCGTCGACTCGGCGTCACCGGTCTCGGAGAGGGCGGCTCCCTGCTGCTCGGCGTGGATGGCGGCCCCTCCGAAGGTGCAGAACCAGACCAACGACACCATGCTCGGCAGCAGCAGGACCCCGGAGACGAACTGGCGGATGGTCCGCCCTCTCGAGATGCGCGCGATGAACATGCCGACGAACGGCGTCCACGACACCCACCAGGCCCAGTAGAAGATGGTCCACGAGCCCAGCCATGCGTCCGCCTCCGCCCCGAGCGCCCCCGTCGTCGACGACATCATCATGATGCGCTGGAAGTAGGTGCCGAGCGTGGTGGGCAGCAGATTGAGGATGAGCACCGTCGGCCCCACGACGAAGACGAACAGGGCCAGCACCACGGCGAGACCCATGTTGACATTGGACAGCCACTGGATGCCCTTGGCGATCCCGGACACCGCGGACAGGATGAAACAGATGGTCAGGCCGCAGATGAGCAGGATGAGGACGACGTTTCCGACCTCCCCCACCCAGCCGAGGATCTCGGCACCATGGGCGATCTGCAGCACTCCCAGGCCGAGCGAGGTGGCGGACCCGAAGAGGGTCGCGAAGATGGCGAAGATGTCGATGACCTTGCCGCCGGGGCCATAGGTCTGCCGTTTCCCGAGGAGCGGCTCGAAGACCGCGGAGATCGTGAGGGGACGCCCCTTGCGGAAGACGCTGTAGGCGATGGCCACCCCCGCCACGGCGTAGATCGCCCACGGGTGCAGTCCCCAATGGAACAACGTCGTGGCCATGGCGTTGCGCACCGCATCCGCTTGGCCGGCCGAGGGCTGCCCCGGTGGCGGGCTGAGGAAGTGCGCGAGCGGCTCGGCGGCGCCGTAGAACATCAACCCGATGCCCATCCCGGCGCTGAACATCATGGCCACCCAGGAGACGGTCGAGAACTCGGGACCCTCCCCGTCCCGGGCCAGCGGGATCGCGCCGTAGCGACTCGCCGCCAGCCACAGGATGAAGAAGACGAACCCCGTCGCGGCCAGGGCGAACAGCCAGCCCGCGTTGCCGACCACCCAGGTGAGTCCCGCCCCTGAGGCCCTGCCGAGACTGCCGGGGGACAGCACCCCCCACAGCACGAAGGCAAGGGACATCACGGCGGTGAAGCCGAAGACCACCTTGTCCAACCTGCCGGGCTGCTCGTCGCCGTACTCCTCGACGGTGGGTTCCAGGGCCGGATGGTTGATCGTCTCCCCCCGCGACCTCCGCAACCCTGCCATCCCTGCCCACGACAGCCTCGGTCCGCTCCTGCGTTCCCCCCGCTTGCCTTGGACTCGCACGTCCTCACTCCCTACTGGTCGGTTTCCTTGTCGATTCCTCAAGGCACGCTACCCGCCCGAGGGGGCGTTGCCGCCTCATCCTGTGTGGGCCGTTGGGTCAGATTTCGCCGGATCAGCGCCCATTCGATGACCTCCGACATGGCCAGTTCCCTGGCTGCGGCAGCCGCCCCGAGCGGGACGACGTCGTGGCCCAGCGAGGAGGCGACGATCTCCGGCGCAGGCATGCCCGTGTCCCGGCGTCGCCGTTGACGTGCGGCCTCAAGAATGGCCCCGATGTCCCCGGCGACGGGACCTGCGACGATGATCCTCGCGGGGTCATAGACCGTGGCGAGGAGGGTGAAGAGGTTGGCGAACCTGTCCGCCAGAGCGTGGAACAACGGGGCCGTGACGGGGTCGTCGGCATTCAGGTCCGCCAGGAGGCTCTCCCTGGGACGCCTGTCCTCAAGAAACTCCCGCCATGGATGCCCTTCGGCCAGCTGATCGGCCCGCCAGTGGGAGCGGATGAACTTCTCGACCACCTCGTGCACCCCCTGGGACCCACCCACCCCGGGCACCCGATCGAGGAACCCCAGTTCGCCGACCCCGCCCCGGGCACCCCGCACCAGGTGTCCGTCGAGCACGACTCCCGCCCCGAGCCCCCAGGCCGCCAGCAGCGTCACGAAGTTCCGTTGCTCCTTGGCGGCGCCGAAGTGACGCTCCGCGAGGGCGGCGAGGGCGGCATCGTTCTCCATGCGAACGCAGCGGTAGTCCTGACGGAAGGACTCGAGCAGGTCGGCATGCATGACCCGCCAGAAACCGCGCTGTCCCTCGGGCGAGCACCCCTGGTCATCGACGGGGGCGGGGACACCGATGCCGAGTCCGACGACATCACCCGGCCCCAACTCGAGTCCGCGCAGGGCATCGGCGACCGCGGCCATGGCGAGGCGACGGCGGACGGTGGTGTCCTGCCGGAAGGATGGTTCCGGGTCGGGGATGCCGACGGACCGCCGGGCCCGGACCTCGCCGACGAGGTCCGTGACGACCACGGACATCGAACGATGCCCGGCCTCGAGTCCGACGAGGACCCCGGCCTCGGCCCGGATCCTGAACCAGCGGGCTGGCCGCCCCGTGCCGCGGTTGCCCGCCTCACCCGTCGCCGTGGACTCCTCCATGAGCCCCAGATCAATGAGCGCGCCGAGGGCCTGCAGCGTCGTGGAGCGGGTGAAGCCGGTGTGTTCCATGACGTCGTCGGCGCAGAGGGTGCCCCCGTGCCAGGCGACGCCGAGCACCTGGCTGGTGCTGGCCCGCCGAACCAGCCGGACCGGAATCGAATCCACCGCACCCCCTTGGGAAGTCCTGCATCGTTGCTGTACACTAACACCATCCATTTGATTCAACGAGTGAATCAAATGCCTTCCACGGTCGACGGCGACGAGGAGAAGCGCATGACCACCACACCTCGCGAACGCTCTTCGCGATCCTCCACCCCCCTCACCAGACGAACGTTGCTGGCCTCCGTCGCCGGCATAGCCGCAACCGGATCACTCGTCGGCTGCGCGGGCGGGAAGAAGACGGTGCTGTTCCACCAGTCGAAGCCGGAGGCGGTGCCGTACTTCCGGGACCTCGCAGTGAGATTCACGGAGTCGCAGGGGGACCATCGCATCCTCCATGACATCTCCACGAACCTGTCCGCGAGTTTCGTGCGGAACAACCCGCCGGATCTCGGCCTGCTCAACTACAACCTGGAGATGGCCCGTTTCATGGAGCGCGGCGCCCTCAGCGACCTCTCGGACCTCCCGGCGGCGGGACGGATCCGGGAGAGCATCGTGGAGTTGTCCCAGTCCTATCCCCAGTACCCGGGCCGCACGAGCGTCATCCCCTACTCCGCGATGGCGGCCTCAGTCATCTACAACAAACGGATCTTCGAGGACAACGGCATCGAGGTTCCCCGCACCTGGGATGCCTTCATCGACATCTGCGAGCGACTCAAGGGAGCAGGGATCACCCCCATCTACGCCACCTTCCTCGACACCTGGACCATCATGCAGGGCTGGCTCGACTACCCGGTCGGGGGCATGGTCGACGTCGCAGAGTTCTACCGGGCCATGAACCAGCTCGGCCCGGACGTCCGCCCCGACTCCGAGGTGTCGTTCTCCAGCGTCATGCTCGAGCCGGTGCGGAAGATGATCGAGCTCACCAAGTACTGCAACGAGGACGCCCAGAGCCGCACCTACGGCGACGGCAACACGGCCTTCGCGAACGACCAGGCGGCCATGATCCTCCAAGGGCCGTGGGCCTTCGGCGAGTTCGAGAAGGCGAACAAGGACCAGGATCTGGGCACGTTCCCGTTCCCCGCCACCAACGACCCCGCCGACCTCAAGGTCCGCGTCAACATCGACCTGTCGCTGTGGGTGCCGGACGCCTCGGACGCGAAGGAGGGGGCACGCCAGTTCCTCGAGTTCCTCATGCAGCCCGACATCCAGCACCCCTACAACGCGCAGTTCCTGGGTTTCGGCACCACGAAGGACGCACCAGCCGTCACCGATCCCCGCATCATCGGGATGAGTGAGTACTACGAGAAGGGCCAGTTCTACATGGGGGCCTCGCAGTTCATCCCCCGGAACATCCCCTCCTACAACTACTTCCAGGCCATCGCTCTGGGAGCCGATCCAGAACCCGTTCTCGCCCAGCTCGACCGCGACTGGGCCCGGCTCGCCTTCCGAGACTGAGGAGTCCAGCCATGACAGACACCCCCAAGACCCCGCTGCGACGCCGCCCGGTCGAACCCATCTACTGGTTCTTCCTGCTGCCCGCTCTGCTGGCCTTCACCCTGCTCGTCGCCTACCCGGCCATCGAGGGCCTGGTGATGAGCTTCACCAATTCCATCGGCTTCGGCGACTTCAAGGTCGTGGGCCTGCGCAACTACATCGCCCTGTTCCAGGACGAGAACATCCTCGCCTCCTACGGCTTCACCTTCCTCTTCGCGATCACAACGGTGATCCTCGTCAACGTCATCGCCTTCTTCCTCGCCCTGGCGTTGACCGCGAACATCAAATTGAAGACCCCCCTGCGGGCCATCTACGTCATCCCCATGGTGATCTCGGCCATCATCTACTCCTTCGTCTTCAAGTTCCTGTTCAACAACTCGCTGCCCCAGGTCGCCCAGGCGCTCGGCATCGAGTCCCTCTCCACGAGTCTGCTCGCCAACGAGGGCCTGGCCTGGTTCGCCGTCGTGCTCGTCACCACCTGGGGTTCGGTCCCCAGCGCCCTGCTCATCTACATCGCCGGGCTCACGACGATCCCCGGTGAGGTCTACGAGGCAGGCTCCATCGACGGCGCCACCGGCTGGCAGAAACTGCGCCACATCACCTTGCCCCTGGTGGTCGGCTACATCGGCATCAACATGGTGGTGGGCCTGAAGAACTACATGCAGGTCTACGACCAGATCGTGGCCCTCACCGCCGGTGGGCCCGGCACCGCCACCCGCAGCGTCGCCTTCACCATCTTCGACGGCTTCAACGGCGGCGACTACGCCTATCAGATGGCCAACGCGGCGGTGTTCTTCGTCATCGCCCTGGTCATCGCAGGGATTCAGCTTCGATTCACGCAGAGGAGCACGGACCGATGAGCACCACGATCGCCCCTGTCCCCACGACCGCAGCGACGCGCTCCCGTGGCCGAGTCGGCCAGGAACGCACCAACTGGCCGGTCACCATCCTGCTCATCCTGGGCAGCGTCACGGTGCTCGTGCCCCTGTACGTCACGGTCTCGATGGCGTTCAAGACCACTGAGCAGTCCACCGACCTCAACGCCTTCTCCCTGCCGTCCCCCTTCTCCTTCGAGGGCATCAAGGAGGCGTGGGAGCTGACGAACTTCCCGCGCGCCTTCCTCGTCTCCCTCATCGTGACCCTGGTGGCCGTGGCCGGCTCGATCCTCATCTCCTCGATGGCCTCCTACGCCATCGTGCGGAACTGGGATCGGAAGTTCTTCCGCTGGTCGTTCTTCTACCTGTTGGCGGCGATGTTCATTCCCTTCCCCGTCGTCGCCCTGCCCCAGGTGAGGTTGACCGGCCTGCTCGGGCTGGACAACTACGTCGGTGTGGCATTGCTGCACATCGTGTTCAGCCTCGCGTTCAACACCCTGCTGTTCACCGCGTATCTTCGCTCCATCCCGCTGGAACTGGAGGAGTCGATGCGGGTCGACGGTGCCACCACCGCCCAGACGTTCTGGAAGTTGATCTTCCCGCTGCTGGCCCCCATGGCCGCCACCGTCGGCATCTTCTCCTTCCTCCACTCGTGGAACGACTTCATGATGCCCTCGCTCATCATCTCGCAGCCGGAATGGCAGACCATTCCCGTGGTGAACAACATCTTCCAGACCCAGTTCAGCAACAACTACAACGTGGCCTTCTCGTCATATCTCATGGCGATGGCCCCCGCCATCCTCGTCTACATCCTGGCCCAGCGCTGGGTGATGTCTGGCCTCACCCAAGGAGCCATCAAGTGACCTCAGAACAGGCACCTCCGCACCGCCCTGACGGCTGGTGGCGCCGCGCCGTCGTCTACCAGATCTATCCCCGTTCCTTCCAGGACTCGAACGGTGACGGGGTCGGGGACCTGCGCGGGATCATCGGGCGCCTCGACCACATCGCCGATCTGGGGGCGGAGGTGGTGTGGCTGTCCCCGATCTACCGCTCCCCCATGGTCGACAACGGCTACGACATCTCCGACTACCGTGACATCGACCCCAGTTTCGGCACCCTCGCCGACTTCGACGAACTCGTGGCCCAGGCCCATCGCCGAGGCCTGAAGGTGATGATGGACCTCGTCGTCAACCACAGCTCCGACCAGCACCCGTGGTTCCAGGCCTCGCGGGAGGCCGGGTCGCCCCTGCGGGACTGGTACCACTGGCGTCCCGCCCGGGACGGCATGACCCCGGGCGAGCCGGGGGCCGAACCCGATGACGGGGCAGGTGCGTTCGCGCCCCGCAACTGGCACTTCGATGCCGCCAGCGGCGAGTACTACTACGGGCTGTTCAGTCCCGGCCAGCCGGATCTGAACTGGGAGAACCCTGAGGTGCGCCAGGCCGTGTACGACCTGATGCGGTTCTGGGTGGATCGCGGGGTGGACGGGTTCCGGATGGACGTCATCAACCTGATCTCCAAGCCGGCCGGCATGACCCGCGGCGGCACCGTCGAGCCCGGGTCGAGTCACAGCGAGGCCGTCACCAACGGGCCTCGGCTGGACGAGTTCCTCGCCGAGATGAACGCCGCGGTCGGGCTGGGCAGGCTGGGCCTGGTGACCGTCGGGGAGATGCCCGGGTCGACGGTGGAGGTCGCGCAGCGGGTGACGGACCCGGCCCGGAACGAGCTGGACATGGTGTTCACCTTCGAGCACATGGGCATGGATCAGCTGCCGGGGGGCAGCAAGTGGGACCTGGCCCCACTCGACCTGCCCGGGTTGAAGCAGAACCTGGCGCGCTGGCAGGAGGGGCTGGCCGAGACGGGGTGGAACTCGCTGTACCTGGACAACCACGATCAGCCGCGGCTGGTCTCCCGGTTCGGCGATGACTCCCCCACCCATCGGGTGAACTCCGCGAGAACCCTGGCCACAGTCCTGCACCTCCACCGGGGCACCCCCTACGTGTACCAGGGCGAGGAGTTGGGCATGACCAACTTCCCGTTCCGCACGATCGACGACTACCAGGACGTGGAGAGCCTCAACCATCATCGGTTGGCACTGGCCGCCGGGCGCGACGAGGCGGCGGTGCTGCGAGAGCTCCTGGCGAAGAGTCGGGACCACGCCCGCACCCCCGTGCAATGGGACGACTCGGAGCAGGCGGGCTTCACCACGGGCACCCCGTGGCTGCCGGTGAACCCGAACCATGTCGAGATCAACGCCGCGGCGCAGCGGGAGGATCCCGACTCGGTGCTGGCGCACTACCGTCGACTCATCGCCCTGCGCCGTGAGGACGACACCGTGGTCGACGGCCGGTTCGAGCTGCTGGTACCGGACCACGACCGGCTGTGGGCATTCACCCGCACCCTGGGAGAGGACCGACTCCTGGTGCTGGCGAACTGCTCGTCGGAGTCCCTGGACCTGGCCTCGGTGGGGCTGCCGTGCGCGGAGGGGGCCGAGCTGCTGCTCGGGGTCAACGTCTCCGAGGATCCGCACCGGATGAACCCATGGGAGTCGCGGGTGCTGCGGCTGGCGAAGGAGAAGCGGTGAGCACGGATTCCGCGACGTGGTGGCGGAACGCGGTGGTCTACCAGATCTATCCGCGGAGCTTCGCTGACGGCAATGCCGACGGGATCGGGGATCTGGCAGGTATCCTCGCCCACGTCGACCACCTGGCATGGCTGGGGGTCGACGCGGTGTGGCTGAGTCCGTTCTACACCTCCGAGCTGGCCGACGGCGGCTACGACGTCATCGACCACCGGGCCATCGACCCCAGGATCGGCACGCTCGAGGAATTCGACGCTCTGGTGGCTGCCCTGGGCGCGCACGAGATCAAGGTCATCATCGACATCGTGCCGAACCACTCGTCGGACCTTCATCCCTGGTTCCAGGAGGCGCTCGCCTCGGGTCACGGCTCACAGGCCAGAGGGCGGTACCACTTCCGGGACGGCACCGGGGAACGGGGTGAGCTGCCACCGTCGGACTGGGAGTCACTGTTCGGCGGCCCGGCCTGGACGAGGGTCGACGACGGGCAGTGGTACCTCCACACCTTCGCCAAGGAGCAGCCGGACCTGAACTGGGATCATCCGGAGGTGCGCCGGCACTTCCTGGACGTGCTGGAGTTCTGGGCGGACCGGGGTGTGGCGGGGTTCCGGATCGATGCCGCGCACATGCTCATCAAGCACCTGCCGGAGGCCCTGCCCAGCCAGGCCGAGCTCAACTCGTGGAGTGGGGTGGGCGATCATCCGGTGCTGGACCGCGACGAGCTGCGGGAGCTGTACCGGACGTGGCGCGAGGTGTTCAACCGCTATGACCCGCCGCGCACGGCGGTGGCGGAGGCGGCCGTCCCTGCGGAGCGGGTGCCGATGTACGCCAGTCCGGAGACCCTCGGGCAGTCGTTCTTCTTCGACCTGCTGCTCGGCGACTACGACGCACGGGACTTCCACGACACGATCGACCGTTGCCTCGCGACGGCGGCCGCGACGGGATCGTCGGTGACATGGGTGCTGAACAACCACGACACGGTGCGCTCGGCCAGCCGGTACGGCACCCGATTCGCAGGGATGGGACCGAACGGGTTCCCGCTGGTCAAGCACGGGATGGACTGGCTGCTGGCCCACGGCGACCCGGTGCTGTGCGATGCGCCGCGCGGGTTGCGACGGGCCCGGGCGGCGGCGCTGGTCATGCTGGCCCTGCCCGGGAGCGCCTACCTCTACCAGGGGGAGGAGCTGGGGCTGCCGGAGGTGGCGGAGATCCCTGATGATCGGCGTGCCGATCCGGCGTTCTTCCGCAACCCCGGGGTCGACATGGGGCGCGACGGCTGCCGGGTCCCGTTGCCGTGGACCCGTACCGGGGCCTCGTTCGGTTTCGGTGACGGCGGGGCGCACCTGCCGCAACCAGCCTGGTTCGGTCGATACAGCGTCGAGGCGGAGCGGGAGGACCCGAACTCGACCCTCCACATGTACCGGGAGGCGCTTCGGCTGCGTCGCGAGTTGGGAGGAATCGACGAGCTGGAGTGGCTGCCCACCGACAGCGACGAGGTGCTCCACTTCCGTCGGGGTCCCTGGCAGGTGGTGGCGAACTTCGGCCCCGCCCCGGTCCCGCTGCCGGAGGGTCGGCTGCTGCTGGCGTCGGGGGAGCTCGGGAAGGACCTGCCGGGCGAGACGACCGTCTGGCTGGTGGACGGCTGAGTCACCTGACACCTCCGTCTCCCTGGTTCTTGGCGGGGGAACGAACGGGGAGGTCAGGCCAACAGCGTGACCAGATTGTGGGCGGATCTCGGTAGCGAGCGTTTCAGGGCACGGTCCAAGGTGACCAGCACCATCCGATGCCTGGCTGCCAGGTTGACCAGGTGGAGATCGGTGACCTGTCGGTGACCTCGCAGTCCGTCCAGGCCGGTGGTCGCATCGGCGAGGCTGGCATCATCGGGGACGAAGACGGCCCGAGCGTCGTTGCGCAGGCTGCGAAGTGACCGGATTGCGTCCAACGATGTCATCTCACACCCCATCACCGTGGGGTTCAGGGCAAGACGTAGCAGCCCCGTCTCGGTGATCGGCGTCGTCGCGAAGCTCTTCACCGAGCCGAGCCATTCCCATGCGACGGCGTGGGCGACATGGTTGGGCTGAAGCAAGGCAAAGAGCACGTTGACATCGGGCAGTTGCGTCTCAGTCATCATCAAGGGCCTCGGCCACCATGTCGTTGGTGATCACATGTCCTTCGACAGCGGGCAGGAGGATGATCCCTTCCCGACGGGACTCAGGTGAGGACTCGGCATCCAGCCCGGCCAGCGCCAGCTCGGACAGAGCCTCACCCATGGTGAGGCCACGCTGCCTGGCTCGCGCCCGGGCTGCAAGCACGACCCGCTCATCCAGGTTCACAGTCGTCCTCATGACCCAATGCTACATCACGCATCACGCATCATTACCTACCTCAACAGCCCATCTCGCCTCTCTCGACGCACCGCCACAGCGACTCGTGCTCGCGGATGTGTCGGGTGGTGTCCAGCCACCACGGGCCGTGGAAGTCGGTGAACATACTGGCCCACGGTTCGACAGCCTGGCGGTGGCTGCGCTCCAGGTGGTCGTACATGGCCTGCGCCCTGTCAGCCAGGACCTCGGGTAGCGCTCGGCGCAGCTCCTCCCAGGCTCCGTAGCCGTCGAGGAAGGCGACGAGACGGCTGGCCGACTCCTCGGCGGGGGCGTCGGGGAACAGGTGGGCGAAGGAGATGGCGGCGTAGGCGAGGTCCCACAGACGGCTGCTCGGCCCGGCCCCGTCCCAGTCGATGAACACGAGCCGGTCACCGTCGATGACGAGATTCCACGTGGCGAGGTCGTTGTGGCAGACGAGGTCCGGGGTCGGAGCGGGCAGCAGCACCGGCCAGTCATCGGGCACCGTGAGGGCCGCGCTGGCGTCGTGGATGCGACGGATCAGCGCCCCCACCCGCCGGATCACGTCACACCCGAGTGGGGTCTGGTCAATGGCCATCGTGCCCGGAATGTGTTCCAGCACCAGCCTGCCCTGATCGTCGCGGCTCAAGGGCGCGGGCACGTCCAGCCCAGCCGCTCGAAGTGCCTCGAGAAACTCCACGACCCGCGGAGTCGTCGTGGTCCACGGTTTGCGCACCGTGTCACCGACCCTGACCACGGCCCCGGAGGCATTGCCGCCGTCGAGCTGTTCCTCCGAGGTCACGGGATCGGCCATACCATGATGAGGCACGGCGTCGCTTCGCCCCACAGATCGGGTCACGCGGTTCCTTGGCTGGGGGAGATGGCTTTGTGCAGGACTGTGGCAAGGAGATCGTTGCGCCCGGTGTCCTGGCTGTGAAAGCGGGCCTGCACGAACTCCTCACGCAACGGCGCACCGACCATGAACTGCGCCGTGTCGATCCGGTAACCGGCTTGCTCCGCAAGCTGGAAGAAGAACACGAACTGGCTACGGGTGTTGCCTTCTCGGAAGCTGTGAATCACGTTCAGCTCTCCCCAACTCTCAGCCAGTTCCTCGACGAACACCACCTGGCTCAACCCGCGCAGCAGGTTCTTGCGAGCGAGTTTCGTGTACTCCGCGTGGGCCGCTGCCGTCAACGCGGGTCCGGCACCGTAGTACGCGTGCCCGTCCTTCGTCATGAACCGCCCAGCCGGTCCGATGCGTTCCTGCCCTGCCCACTCGTAGACATCCTGGAAGATGTGCCGGTGGATCCGTTTCATGTGCTCGTAGTCGAAGCGGCCCTCGATGGGGTGAGCTCGCAACTCGGCCAGCCGGAACGCCGCCGCGGTCTCTTCCAACACACGCAGCACGGCAGGGTCAGTCTCCCCATAGGGTTGCCCCGGCGTGGTGAACTTGTTCCGCAACACAGACGTACCCGGAATGAAGTAGTCATCCCAGGTACGAAAGTCAGCACCATCATGCTCAGGCATCAGCCCTGGACGTGTCGCCGCATCTTGGCGATCGCCTCGGCAACGGTGAGTTCCTCTCGGGCGACACGATCCAGGAGGGCGCGCAGCACCGGGTCGGTGATCTCGTGTCCAGCCGCCCCGAGAGCAGCGTCTGCGAACGTCACACGCTCGATGGCTTCGTGAATCGGCGAATCCGTGATGGTGGCAGCAGCACGAGGCATGAGCCCGCTCCTCTCCTGGACTTCCTTCCACCCTACCAACGTCACCCTGTTGTGCATGATCGGGCTGATTCCCCCAAGAACCCTCTACAATGACATGACGCCTTTCAGGGCCTCGGTCATGGCTGATGGGCTCAGGACGCCGACATGGGTCTGCCGCACGACTCCCTGCGCGTCGACGAAGTAGTGGGACGGCACCCCCATGATCCCGTAGGCCGCTGCGATCTGCTGCCCCTGGTCCGCGATCTCGGGGAAGTCGTTGCCGACGCGCTTCGAGTAGTCACTCACCGCGGTCTGCGGCTCGCCCACGT
>NZ_RQYT01000026.1 GCF_003932785.1 Arachnia propionica
CCCTTGGAAATGCGTCCCATACGTGGCTTTACGGGCATTACGCACCCCCACCTGCGCCTCCACCCTCACCGCAGCCGACCGCAACGCCTCAACAAGACCCGAACTCACCTCAAAATCCCACACAACATCCCGCGCCGCATTCAACTCATCCAAGCTGTAATCACTCACGACAACTCCTCGCACGATCAGATGGGCAGGCTGCGGCCAGCCTAACCCACTCCATGGCCGACGTCAGTGGAACCGGAGGATCCGGGCCTGTCTGCTGGTGATGGTGCTCGGATCGCGAGTAGGCTGGGTCCCGCCTAGACTCCTCGCATTCGAAAAGAAAGAGGTCATGCCGACGCAACCTACAAATGATGAGCAGCCGCCGCCGAAGAGCGAGCGGAAGAACCTGCTGCTGGGCGCGGTCATGGATGTCGGACGCGTGGAGGTGGCCCAGCTCGCCGCGGACTTCGGAGTCTCCCAGGTGACCGTCCGCAAGGACCTCAACGAGCTGGAGGCCCAGGGACTGCTCCGACGCGAGCACGGCTTCGCCGTCGTGGGTTCCAGCGACGACATGCGCACCCGGCTGGCCGTGAACTACCCCGTCAAGCAACAGATCGCCCGTGCAGCGGCCGAGATCGTCGGCGACGGGGAGACCGTCATGATCGAGTCCGGGTCGGTGTGTGCGATCCTCGCCGAGGAACTGTGCACGAACCGTCGCGGGGTCACCCTCATCACCAACTCCGCGTTCATCGCCGACTTCGTCCGGAAGATCCCACAGAGTGACGTGCTCCTGCTGGGCGGGGCCTATCAGCCGGAGTCCCAGGTCTGCGTCGGCCCGCTCATCGCCGCCATGACGGAGAAGCTCTATGTCGACAAGTTGTTCGTCGGCATCGACGGTTTCACGCCCCGAACCGGTTTCACCGGGCGCGACGTGATGCGAGCCGAGGCGGTCCGTCGGATGGCGAGAAGCGCTGAGCGGGTCATCGTGCTGAGCGAGACCCGGAAGTTCCAGCGGCGCGGTGCCGTGCAGCTGTTCGAGACCGCCGAGGTGAGCGAGGTGTTCACCGAGGGACCGCTCGAGACGGAGGTCCTCGCCGACCTGCACTCCCACGACGTGACGGTGACGCAGACGCACCTCTGAGCCGCGTCGGCACCGAGCGCAGTCCGGGGGAGGATCGGCGTCGTGCCCACCCCGCGGGATGGGCACGACGCCGAGACCTCACACCGTCTGGGGTTGCACGAGGGTGGCCAGCACCTCCGCGCAGGCCCCGGCGCGGGGACCGACGATGAGCATCGCCGTGGCGTCGTCCTGCCACATCACGGCACCCACCCCGGCCTCGGCGAGAGCCACCTCGTCCACCTGGGACCGGTCCCGGAAGGTGATCCGCAACCGGGTGCGGGCCACGCATTCCAGGTTCGCCACGTTGTCGGGACCACCGATGGCGGCGACCATGAGGTCGGCCCGGTGCGCGTCCTCCGGCTCGACGACCAGGGCCCGCGGCGCCTCGGCCGACGGGGTCGCCGCCGGATCGGGGGCCGAACTCTGGTCGGCCTCCGCACCGGCCCGATTGGCCAGGTAGTCCTCCATGTCGGTCTTCAGGTTCTCGGAGCGGGTCCCGAAGATGGCCTGCATGCTGTTGCCGACCACCACGACCCCGGTGGCGCCGAGCGCCTTGAGGCGGGCCTGATCCACCAGCGCCTTGTCGTGGACCGACACCCGCAGCCTCGTGATGCAGGCGTCCAGGGCCTCGATGTTGGCACGGCCACCGAAGGCCAGCACCAGCTTCAGGGCGAACTCGTCACGCGGGTCCACGATGCCGGAGACGGAGGCGCCGTCGTCGGCCATCGCCTGTTCCTCGACCTCCCGGCCCGGAGTGCGGAGCCTGAAGTGGACGATGACGAAGTGGAAGAGCGCGTAGTAGATCAGTGCGTAGATCGGACCGAGGATCAGCACCAGCCACGGCCGTTCCGCCATCGAGTAGAACAGCACGTAGTCGATGGCCCCGTGCGAGAAGGTGTGCCCGAGCCTGCCCCCCAGCACCTCCATCACCAGGAAGGCGGACCCGGCCAGGAAGATGTGCAGCACGTACAGCAGGGGAGCGACGAAGAGGAAGGCGAACTCGATGGGCTCGGTGATGCCGGTGAGGAACGACGTCAACGCGGCCGAGACCATGATCGAGCCGATCGCGGTCCGGTTCTCCGGGCGGGCGGTCCGCCAGATCGCCAGCGCGGCTGCGGGGAGCCCGAACATCTTGAACAGGTAGCCACCACCCAGGTGACCCATCTCGGAGACCCCGGCGAAGAAGCAGGTGGTCCAGCCGTGCTTGGTGGCCCCGGTCACCGGGTCGATGCAGGTGCCGACCTCGTAGTAGAAGGGGGCGTTCCAGATGTGGTGGAGGCCCACCGGGATGAGTGCCCGCTCGACGCTGCCGTAGATGAACACCGCGAAGCTCGAGGCGGTCTCGGAGGCCCAGGTGCCGAAGGCCAGGATCGCGTTGCCGATGGGGGGCCAGATGAAGGACATGGCGATGCCGACGAACACCGCGGCGAACGAGGTGACGATGGGCACGAATCGCTTGCCGGCGAAGAAGCCGAGGTAGGTCGGCAGCTGGATCCGGTAGAACCGGTTGAACAGGTAGCCGGCGACCAGACCCATGACGATGCCGCCGAAGACCCCCGTCGAGATGGTGTCGATGCCGAGGAAGGAGAACGGCGCGGTCTGGTCCGCGGCCGGGATCTTCGGGTCGAGCGGGACGATCTGTCCGGTCTCCTTCCCGATGACCCCCATCGTCGTGGTCATGACCAACACACCGACGGTGGCCGCCAGGGCGGAGACCCCGTCGTTCTTGGTCATGCCGAGGGCCACGCCGATGGCGAACAGCAACGGCATGGCGGCAAACATCGGCTCTCCGGAGGCCTTGAGGACCTCGAGGAACACCCGCAACGGCACGGGCAGGTCCCAGCCGTTCTGTGTCGCGCCACTCAGCAGTGCCCCGCCGACACCCAGCAGGATACCGGCGGCGGGCAGGATGGACACGGGCAGCATGAGCGACTTGCCCAGCTGCTGCAGGAATGCGAAGACCCGGCTGGATCGTTTCGTGCGCGGTTCCGGTTCGGTACCGGTGGCGGAACGCGAGTCCGTCGTCGTTGACATGGAACTGGCCACCTTTCTGGTTCAGGAGTTGATGGGGGGAAGCAGGTCACGCACGGCCGAGGCGTCCTCGCTGCTGACGGCACGCTCAGCCAGCTCGGTGGCCCGGGAGAGGTCGAGGTCCCGGACGGCGGCCTTGACGTCGGCGACGGCGGAGATCACCGCGCTGAGCTCGTCGACGCCGAGCCCGAGGAGGATCGCCGCGGCGCGCGGATCGGAGGCGAGGGCACCGCACACCCCGACCCAGGTCCCGTGGGCGTGGGCACCCTGGACGGTGCTGCGGATCAGCGCCAACACACCGGGGTTGAGGGCGTCGACGCGGGGGGCGAGCTTCGGATGGCCCCGATCCATCGCCATCGTGTACTGGGTGAGGTCGTTGGTGCCGATGCTGAAGAAGTCCACCTCGCGGGCGAACTGCTCGGCCATCATCGCCACGGCCGGGACCTCCACCATGATGCCGACGGGGACCGCCGGGGCGGCGAGCCGGACGCGTTCCTCCTCGAGGATGGCCTTGGCGCCACGGAACTCCGCCAGCGTGGAGATCATCGGGAACATCACATGGATGGCGGCGCGGGAGGTCTTCGCGGCCTGGAGGATCGCACGGAGCTGGGGACGCAGCACCTTCTCCTGGTGCTCCAGCCCGACCCGGATGCCGCGCTGGCCGAGGAACGGGTTGTCCTCGGCGGCCATCGGGAGATAGGGCAAGGGCTTGTCGCCACCGACGTCGAGGGTACGGATGATGAGCCGGTTGCCCTCACCGACCAGGTCGGCGACGGCTTGGTACAGCTCCGCCTGCTCCTGCTCGCTCGGTGCGGTGGCACGGTTCATGAAGACGAACTCGGAGCGGAGCAGACCGACGCCCTCCGCCCCCTCGGCCATACCGCGTCGGACATCGTCGAGGCTGCCGATGTTGCACACCACCTCGACGCGGTGCCCGTCCCGGGTGACCGCCGGTTGGTGGGCGGAGGCGAGGTTGCGCCGCCGTCGCTCGGCGTCACGCTCAAGGCGACTGCGAACCTCGGCCAGCTCTGCAGCGGGTACGTCGACGCGCACGGTTCCGTCGTCACCGTCGACGACCACCTCGGTCTCCTCCGCCAGGTCGAGCACCCGAGGATCGCATCCCACGACGGCGGGGATGCCGAGGGACTGCGCGAGGATGGAACTGTGTGAGGTGGCCCCGCCCTCGGTGAGCACGATGGCGGCCACCCGTTCCGCGTCGAGGACGGCGGTGTCGGAGGCGGTCAGGTCGCGGGAGATGATCACCGCCCCGGCGGGCAGTTCCGCCCGGGCCGGGATGGTGCCGGTCAGCTCGGTGAGGACCCGCAGACCCACGTCGCGGATGTCGGATCCCCTGGCAGCGAGGAGGGGATTGGCCATCCCGGAGAGCAGGTCGGCGTACTGCTGGTAGGTGTCCTTCCAGACGGGACCGGCAGCTGCTCCCGCCCTGACGGCGGCCTCCACCGGCTCGATGAGCTCAGGGTCGTCGAGGATCTGACGTTGGGCCCCGAAGATGTCCGCCTGGTAGATGCCGACCTTGGCCGCCGTGGCGGTCTCCAGTTCGGCGAGCTGGAGACGGGCCCGTTCCACAGCGGCCTGGAAGACCGACCACTCCTGCTCGGGGGAACCGGAGGGGGAATCCGTGACCGGGATGTCCGGGTCGGTGAGCGGAACCGCGATCCCGACGGCGACGCCCGGCGAGGCCCCGACCCCACGCAGCACCCCGGGTTCCGTCTCGACCGGTTCGGTGACAGCCGGTTCGCCCTCAGGCGTTCCGCCCGTCGCAGCGATCGTCTCGCCCAGACCACCTCGGATGGCCTCGGAGAGTTCCGAGACGGCCGCATCGGCGTCGGGTCCCCAGGCGCTCAGCCACACCTCGTCGGCGTGTGAGACATCGAGGGTCATCACCGCGGTGACGCTCTTCGCGTTGACCTCACGGTCGCCCCGGTGGAGACGAACCTGACTGTCGAAGCCCCGTGCCCTGTCGGCCAGCACGGCGGCGGGCCGGGCGTGGAGCCCGGTGGCGCACGGCACCACCACGGGCGCTCCGACGACGGCATCCACGGGTCGGGCCTCGGCGGCCGGGTCGGCGGCGTCCCCGGAGAGCTCGAAGCTCAGGGCGACGTCCTGCCCCGCCCGCACCAGCCCGACGGCGGGAACCAGGTTGCGCGCCACGTCCATGTTGGCGATGACCATCTGGGTGAGCAGGCTGCTGGCGCCCGCGATGATCCGTTCCTGGTCGAAACGCAGCAGGGGCTGCCCTGTGGTGACCTGATCGCCCTCGGCGACGAGCGGGGTGAACCCGTCCCCCTTGAGCTCGATCGTGTCCAGACCCACGTGGATGATGATCTCGGCACCGGCGCCGGAGCGCACCGTCAGGGCGTGGTGGGCGGGATGGATGAGGGTGATCGTGCCCTCACACGGGGCCACGACGACGTCGTCGGTGGGGTCGATGGAGACACCGTCCCCCACCATCTTCGACGCGAAGACCTCGTCTGGGACTTCCTCCAGGGGTGTCATGACCCCGGAGACCGGGGCACGTAGCTGAGCGGACGGCATTGTCGACCCTTCTTGTTGTGGTGGACGGAGGCAGGCGCTGCTCCGGCGCGAAGTCGGCCAAACCCTCGTCATCTTCGATCAAAGGGCTTGTCGGCTCCTAACGGAAGATGCTAGTATTTCGAACATTGAGTTTCAAGTGAAACCGACTTCATCCCGATACGAAAGCTCAAGCAATGTCGGACACTGAGGGACGCGTCTTCAACATCCAGAAGTTCTCGATCCATGACGGACCGGGGATCCGCACGGTCGTGTTCCTCAAGGGCTGCCCCCTCGCCTGCTCGTGGTGCGCGAACCCCAACAGTCGCAAGCTGCGTCCACTCATGATCCGTGACGCGAATGACCCGAACGTCTTCGTCGAGGACAGCCGGGAGTACCGGGTGGAGGAGGTGGTCCGCATCTGCCTGCAGGACCAGCCCTTCTACGAGGAGTCAGGGGGCGGGGTGACGCTGTCAGGGGGTGAGCCGCTGGTCCAGCACCGCTTCGCCACGGCCTTGCTCCGCCAGCTGCGGGACGAGGGCGTCCACACGGCCATCGAGACCACCGGATACGTCTCGAACGCGATCTTCACCAAGGCCCTCAAGCACTGCGACCTCGTCATCATGGATGTCAAACACCACGACAAGGATCGACACAAGCGCTGGACGGGGGTGGTCAACGATCTGCCGCTGTCGAACCTGGCGCTGGCCATCGAGGCAGGGGTCCCGGTGTGGGCTCGCATCCCGGTCATCCCCGGGGTCAACGACGCCGTGGCCGAGGCGCCTGACTTCGCGGCCCACCTGCTGAGGCATGGCATCACCTCGGTGCAGTTGCTCCCCTTCCACCAGTACGGCGAACGCAAGTACGAGCTGCTGGACTGGGACTACGACTTCGCCGGGGTGAAGAACCTCCACGAGGAGGACGTCGAGCCCTTCCGTCAGGCCCTGATCGCCGAGGGAGTGGAAGCCAGTTTCGACCCCCCGGAGGCGGCGACGACGGCGGTGCGACGCAGCGCTGCCGGACCGCAGGCCCACTGAGCCACATGACTGACGGTCCCACGCGCTCAGGTTGCGGATCGGTGTCGTCCGTGTGGCCGGGAGAGGCCGGAAATGCCCTATCCGGTGAGGGCCGCGGGTAGCCTCGACCCCGTTGTGGAAGGACGAAGGGGATCGTCCGAACGCGACACCTGGGGGAGGTTCAGTGATTCGCAACGTGGTCGCAGTGTGCCTGAGTGGGCTCGCCGTCCTGTTGGTCTTCATCAGTGTGACAACGCATGCCGTTTCCCAACTGGGGCGCAACCCGGAGGCCGGGGGCGAGTTCGTCACCACCGTCGCCAGGGATCCCGAGGTCCGCTGGGCCATCGCGATGGAGATCGCCTCGCAACTGCTGGCCTCCCAGGAGGAGGCCGAGGTGTCGTCGTCCCAGCTGGCACCTCCCGTCGCCGAACTCCTGGCCAGCGAGCCGATCGACGCCGAGTGGCGGGCGTTGCTGGGGCGGGCGCGGATGGACTTCGTGGCCTCCCTCGACACCTGGCGGCACGGTGACCCACATCCGGGCGCGACGCTCGACATCGCGCCCCTCGCCACCATGGTGGCCGAACAGTTGCGGGCGAGCGACGATCCCGCCATCGCCGCGACCATGGCGCAGGCCACGATCCCCGAGTCCATCGTCCTGCCCGACACGACGCTTCCCGCAGGCCTCACCGGCCTGGCGGCCCCGGCCCTGACGATCGCGAAACTGTCGGGGACACTCGCCTTCCTGGCGGCGGTGCTGCTGGTCATCGGCCTCGGCTTCGCGACGTCGAAGGCCCGTGGCGGGGTGGTGTTCCTCGCCGGCGTCTGCACCGTCGCGGGAGCCCTCGTGGTCAACGGCGCCATCAAGTCGATTCCGTCCCGGCTCGGATCCCCACACGACGGCCCGTCCAAGGCCCTGTCCGTGGTGGCGGCCCGGGAGGTGACCGCCTCGCTCACCACCACCGGGTACCTGCTGCTGCTGGGCGGGGTGGCGGGCATCCTCATCGGCATCGCGTGGTGGGTCGCGAGCGCCCGCCGCGGCCTCGTCACCGCGCCCTACAACCAGTAGCGACGGCCATGCGCCGGGTCGGCGCGCCGGGGCCGTGTCCCAGAATCGCGACCTGCGTCCCCCGCCCCTGCGGAACGGGTAGCCTCGTTCCAGTCGTCAAGGAGGTCGGATGGTCCGCAACATCTTCGCAGGGTTCCTGGGCATCGTCGCGGTGCTCATCGGTTTCCTGGGCGTGGCCGCCCACTGGGTCCACGCCCTCGCCCACGACCCCGAGCCCACCGAGAAGGTCGCCGTCGCCATCGCCAAGGACCCCGCGGTGCAGTCGGCCATCGCGGCTGAGCTGGTCCAGCGGATCGAATCCGCCCTCCCCGAGGTGGACCTGCCCTACCCGGAGCTGAAGGACAACGCGACGACCCTGCTGCGGCAGGGCATCGAGCAGGTGCTGGCCAACCAGTCCGCCGACGAGCTGTGGCGCACCGTGCTGGGCAACACCCGCTCCCGTCTCGTCGCCGACCTCAAGGCGTGGCGCAGCGGCGACCCGACCCCCAACCTCACCCTCGACCTCACCCCCGTCGCACAGACGATCATCGAGCAGCTGAGGGCGAGCGGCGATCCGGCGACCGCCCTGCTCGCGCAGCAGATCACGGTGCCGGACTCCATCGTCGTGACCGGCGCGCAGCTGCCGGTCGAGGTCACGGAGGCCGCCTCCCCGACCCTCGAGCTGTCCCACCTGTGGCTGTGGGTGCTGTTGCTGGCGGCAGCGTTCGTCGTCGTCGCCCTGCTGTTCGCCAACCGACGGGGACGCGGCGGCATCCTGTTCCTCATCGGGCTGCTGGCGGTGATCGGCGCGCTGGGGCTCCGGGCGGTGGCCACGATGCTGCCCTCACTCACCCGCTCCAGTCAGCCGGGGTTGTCGACGACGGTGGTCAGCGCCACGGGGCGCGAGCTGTCGGGATCCCTCGCCGACGCGGGTCAGTGGCTGCTGTGGGGCGGGATCGCCGCGACGGTGATCGGTCTGGTGTGGTGGGTCACCGCCTCGCGCCGCGTCTCTGCAACAGGAAGTGGACGGGGGCCGTCACCAGTCCTCCGATGAGCAGGATCAAGAACTTCTCCGTCCCCCACAGGGGGAGGGCCAGGGCCACCAGCAGCAGGGCGGAGAGCAGGAGGCTCGGTCCCGGTCGGTCGAGGTCGACGGGGGCCACGAAGGAACGATAGGCGGCGAAGCCCACCACGACGAGGGCCACGAGGGCGGCCATGAGCCCCGCCGTGCCGATGGGCGCCCAGCCCGTCAGCCAGAAGATCAGGAAGGGGATGAGGGCCAGCACCAGTCCGAACACAATCGTCTCGGTGAATCGACGTCCATCCATCGCCCCACTCCGATCCTGCGCATTCCGCCACGCCCTGGTGTCCTCCATTCTGCCCTGAGGTCGCCTGCCTTGGGTCGGAAACGCCTGCCGTCTTTCAATTCGCCTGCCGAACAAGACAGGCGAGCCGTGGAAATGGCAGGCGAAGCCAAACCAGGACAGGCGAAACGGGTCCGCCCGGAGTCACACTCCCTGGTACGAACCCTTCAGAGGTCGCCGTTGAGCTCGAAGGCCCCCTTGCCATCGATGGTCTCGCGGATGATGTCGGCGTGGCCCGCGTGCCGGGCGAGCTCCCCGACGAGGTGGAGCAGGCACCAGCGCGCCTCCCAGTGGGTGAGGCCCTTCGGGATCCACGGGGCCGGGGGCACCGGAACCGGGGCTGCCAGGTCGGTGATGGCATCGATGTTCGCCGCCGTCAGGGCGACGCAGCGGTCAAAGACGGCGAGCACCTCGTCGAGGCCGCGCGGGTCGTCGATGAGGGCGTCAATGTCGCGATGTTCCGCCTCCAGGTCCTTGGGCCGCTCCGGTGGATTGGGGGCGGACGCGGCGCTCGCGGACCAGTACACGGCGACGGGACCGGTGTGCAGCAGCAGCGCGGTGAGGTTCAACGCCGACGCCGTGGGGGTGCTGCGGGCCTGCTCGTCGGTGAGGCCGACGACCGTGGAGCGCAGCTGCGCCAGCTGCTGCAGCACGAACACCTTCGCGTGGCCCAACTCTCCGGTGGCGGTCGGCGTGAGGAATCCCATGTCCTTCTCCTTCTCTCGGGTGAACCCAACGTAAACAGCAATGCGGACAGATCCTGTCCGCGATCTGCCATGCTGGGGCCATGACCGATCCGACCTCCCGCACGCTCACCCTGCTGGGCCTGCTGGAGAGCCGACGCGTGTGGACGGGGTCGGAGCTGGCGGAGCGGCTCGGCGTCACGACCCGCACGCTGCGGCGGGACGTCGAACGACTGCGCGACCTCGGCTACGTCGTCGACGCAGATCCGGGACCCGGGGGCGGCTACGTGCTGGGCCGCGGCCAGGTCGTGCCACCGCTACTGCTCGACGAGGAGCAGGCCGTGGCCGTCACCCTCGCGCTGACCCGCGCAGCGCACAGCTCAACGGGCCGGGAGGCCGAGGCGGCACTGCGGGCGCTGGCCACCGTCGACGCCCTCATGCCCTCGCAGCTGCGGCATCGACTGGCCGCGCTCCAGCAGGCCTGGACAGTGCCCGCCACCGGGCAGGGACCTGACACGACCCTGCTGCTGACCTGCGCCGACGCCGTGAGTCGGCAGCTGCGGCTGGGCTTCGCCTACCGGGACCGCCACGGCGCGGAATCGACGCGGTCGGTGGAGCCGCACCGTCTCGTCGCCCGGGCCAGGTCCTGGCTGCTCATCGCCCACGACCTCCACCGCGAGGACTGGCGGACGTTCCGCGTCGACCGGATGAGCGACGTGGCGCTCAGCACGTGGCGGTTCACCCCGCGGCCCGGGCTGGAGCAGGTCGTGGCCCGCCTCGACGAGCCCGTCCCGCCCTCCGTCTGGCGCCACCGGGTGGTCCTCCACATCCACGCCTCCCACGAAGTGGTGGCGGAAGAGATCCCGCAGGCGGTGGGCCGCCTACGTCCCCTGCCCGACGGGGGCACCGAGTTCGTCAGCGGGGCCGACGACCCGGAGGATGCGGCGTGCTGGCTGGCGCGCATGAGGCACGACTTCACGCTGCTCGGCGACGACGCCGTCCGCGAGGCCGTCGAGAAGCTGAGCCGACGACTCGGCCGGGCCACACGCTGATCCGCTCGCCACGTAGTGTGTCAACATGACTGCACCGTTGCCCCCGGTTCCCCCGCCCCCACCGTTCCCAGCCACACCGCCCCGCCGTCGGGGCCTCGTCCTCACCGTCGGGCTGCTCGCCCTGGCCCTCGTCGCGAGCCTCGGCGTCAACGTCGCCCAGTTCCTCGGCAGGCCGACGGATGGGCAGCGCAGCTTCGCCACCCCCGAGGAGGCCATCACGTTCTACGTGGCCGCCATCGGCAAGGGCGACGTCGCCACCGCGGTCAGTGCCTACGCCACCACCTCGATGGCGAAGCGCTACGACCTGAACGAGTCGATGATCAAGCACGGCAGCTGGGTCTTCAACGACTACACCCCCGTCGTCATGGACACCGACGTGGGTCGCGCCATCTGGGCGGAGCAGTTCCACCAGATGGCCCGCCACCTGTCGCTGGTCCGCGTGGCAACCCTCACCGTCGACGACCCGATCGTGCTGGAGCGGCCCGTGAGCGACGAGCCGGAGGTGCTCAAGACGCTCCTCCATCCGGAACGTCTCAACGGCAGCCTCAAGATCAAGGAGATCAAGCTCGTCGAGGGCTACGGGAAACTACAGGGAAAGACCCTCACCGACCCGCCCCACAATCCTGAGGACGCCGTCGACGCCTACGTCCTGCTGACCTCGGACCACGGCGACTACATTCTCAGCCAGGCGCTGATGAAGTACGACGGCAGGTGGCAGCTGGCCACCGGGCGGGGTCATCCCATCTCCTTCGGCAAGGACATCCTGGGCAGCACCTTCGTCGCCGCGGAGCCCGGCGCATGGGAGAAACTGCTTCATGACCTCGACGCTAGCGAGGCCAAGTATCGCTGACAGGCCTCCGCGACGACCCGGGCGACGACCTCGTCGTCCAGCCGGTCCTTCGTGGCCCCGGCGTAGCTCGGCTCGTCGACCTCGACGGTGATGACGGCGGCCAGGCCGTCGGGGAGGAGGTCGCGCTCGTCGAGGAGGGCTGTTCGGAGGGCGTCCTGGTGGCTGCCGCCGCCCCGGGTCCGCTGCCCGCCCACGAAGCTGAGGATGCGGGCGGGCCAGCGGCGGCCGCGTCGGACCGCGACCTGCACCGCGACCCCCCGTTCCTCGTCGCGGTGGTCGATGACGACGGGGGCCGTCAGTGCTGGCCCCATCCCCTCGGCGAGCGCCTCGACGCAGTCGAGCAGGCCGCCGGGTTGATGCCAGGTCTCCTCGATGGCAGGGGACCGGAGGGTGAGGGTCGCGCCCGGGTGCAGCCAGGCGAGTTCCCGGAACCGGTCGGCCAGGGTTTCCGCGTCGACCTCGTCGACGGTGAAGATCTCGGGGTCGAGTTCTCCCGACATCTCGTGCCCCGACGGCCCGTCAAGGCTGGATGCCTCCTCGCCGGTCGTGTCGAGGCGGACGACCTGCGTCAGGGCCGTCAGCACACCGAGATCACCCCACCCCTTCCCCAAGTCCAGGCCCGTGAGGTCCTCGTGTCGGGGTCGGGGCCCGTCGTGTCGGAGGGTGAACCAGGGCCCGGGCGCGACCGTCAGTTCGACCCGCCGGGCCCCCAGCCTGAGGGCGGGCTCGACGAGGTACGAGAGGAGGAGCCGCGCCGCACCCTCCCCGTCGGGCCTCCCCCCGATGTACATGCCGGGTCGCCGCCGGATGGCCTCCCGAATCTCACTCCACCGCATCACGCCATCACCCATCGCCGCCCCGCATGAGATCCACCAGGACAGGCATCGCGGTGGAGGGATCCGGCCCCACCCTGCCAGCCTTGAGGTCGGGATCGGCTCGGCGAGCCGTGGCACAGGCTCGATCCACGGCAGGGAACGGGAAAGTGCTTGAGAGGTTCTTCCCAACGGTCAGCCCCATCTTCCCCATAAGGTCATCGAGTTCGATCGTGCTGAGCACAGAACATCTGTCCTCCACATGCCATCGCAGCCACACCTCGAACTTCAGGTTCGAGACGATCACGAAGACGTTCTCCTCGGCAGCCAGACGACAGGCCGCAGGCAGTGTCTGGTGCTGGTCGACGTCAACCAAGCACACGCAGATGTCGTACTCCCTGTCCCTCGCAGCCGCATCATTCCTGACCTCGATGCACTTCTTCACAACCTTGAGGGGGTCCTTCCCCACAGGAACTCGCTTCACCATGGCCGTCACGCCTTGGTGGCGAAGGTAGTCGTTCAGCCCTTCCACGTACTGGGGTTCTGTACATGTTCCCTCGGTGACGACCAGGATGCGCCGTACCAACGATCTCGAGGGTTTTCGAGGGCGACCGCCCGACCGTCTGCTCACGCCACCCCCTCACGAGAGGCGACGAGGGCTGCCAGTGTGCTCGGGGAGAGCCGGGGTGTCCCGCCGTACCGGCCTGTCAGGTAGCGCTTCGCCACATTGGCATCAGGATGGCGTGGGAACTCGGCGAGGCACGAGAGTTGGGTCACACCCTCGTAGCTCTTGTCGGTCAGCCACACCTGTTCCGGTTCCAGCTCAACCTCGCTCAGCGGGGACAGCACATAGGACTCGTGGCTGGTGAAGATGATCTGGGCCTGCTTGGTGTTGACATTCGGGTCCGCGAACGCCCCGAGCAGCAGGTCCACCAGGTGGGGGTGCAGGCTCGCGTCGATCTCGTCGATGACGAGCAGGCCCCCCTCTCGCAGCCGCTCCAGGGCCGGGACTGCCAAGGCGAGCCACGCGAGCGTGCCGTCACTCTCGTCCTCGATGGAGAAGGCAGGAGGCTCCTCGGAGGACCCTCGGTGCCTGAAGACCAGACGGCGTGAGACCTGATCGAGCTGGTCGTCGTCGAGGGTCGCGATCTCGTCATCACCCGACGGGCTCTCCGACGAACTCTCCTCGTTGAGCACCGAAAGGACTCTGAGAAGTACCCGACGGATGTCATCAGGCATGTCGGTCTCCCTGACCTCCGCCCTGACCACGCCGATATCGGCGGTCCGGAGCAGGGCCTCGATGTCGGCGAAGGAGGTCATCCCGGCTGCCAGCATGTCCGCCAGGACACGCAACCGTGCCTCCCGGTGAGCATGCTTGACCGACACCTGGTCCCAGTGCTCCGCGAGATCGGCAGCGACGGCGTGCAACGGGGAACCCTTCAGCAGCAGCGCCCGACTGAGCACCAACTCGCGATCAGTCACGGCGAAAGGTCTGCCGAGACTTGGATGCAGTTTCAGGATGCGCTCATCGCGATCGCGGGTCAGCAGAGTGCGCCACCTCGAGTTCGGGACGTCACTGAGCCATTCGCGCCGAATGCCGTCGTGGTCCACCTCGAACCCGTAGAGATGACGCCGTCCCTGATGGACAAAATCCAACTCGTAGCTGCTCGTCGAGGTGCGGGCCGTCCCGTCCAGCAGAAACGGAGCACGCTGCATCGCCTTCCCCGCCTGCCATGTCGTCGCGGAGTGACCGATTGCCGTGAAGGCATACCAGAGGGCGTCCAGCAGGGCGGTCTTTCCCGTGGCATTGCCGCCGAGGATGGCGGCCATCGGGTAAACCACGGAGGCCCAGTCCTCATCTCGGGGGCGAAGGGTCCGCAACGAGGGTCGTGTCAGATCGAGCGTGACCTCGTCGCGGATGCTCTTGTGGTTGCGAACCGTGAAGCTCAGCAGCAGCATTCCTTCAATCTACCATGCTGAGCAAGCGATTCCTCACGTTTTTCGAGGAATCACGATAGCTCAGAGTCGCAACGGCCTGTCCCGACTGACCTCGCTCCACGATCTCAGCTCGAACCTCCGACGGCCGCTCTACACTGATCGGGTGTCAGTGATGGAGTTGTCGCGCAGCACCCAGGACTTCCTCAAGGTCGTGTGGGCCGCGAACGAGTGGTCCGACGCCCCCGTCACACCCACGTACGTGGCCGGGAAGCTCCGGCTCAAGCTCTCCACCGTCTCCGGGACCTTCAGTCGGCTCGTCAACGAGGGGCTGGTCGAGCGCTCCGGGAGCGGGGCCATCGTCCTCACCGACACGGGGCGCGACCACGCCCTCCAGATGATCCGCAGGCACCGGCTCCTCGAGACCTTCCTCTCGGTGAACCTCGACTTTCCCCTCGAACTCCTCCACGACGAGGCCGAACACCTCGAACACGTCGTCTCCGACTACTTCATCGAACGGATCGACGCGCTGCTCGGCCATCCGACGCGCGACCCGCACGGCGACCCGATCCCGAACCGCGACGGGGTGCTCGAGGACACCGGCGCCCACTCGCTGACCGAGGCCGAGGCGGGCCGTCACGTCGTCGAACGCATCGACGACAGCGACCCCGAACTCGTCTCCTTCTTCTCCCAGCTGGGGTTGGTCCTCGGCAGGACGGTCGAGGTGTCCGAGGGCAGCCGCTTCTCGGACACCGTCAACGTCGTCACGCAGGACGGACGATCGGCGTCGCTCGGTCGGCGGGCGGCCGAGGCCGTGTGGGTCTCGCCCGCACCCACCGACTGACGACGAGGCACACCGCGAACAGCAGCCCGTAGAACAACGCCATCCCCGCGCTGGTCGGGGCGTCGATGACGTACGCGCTCCAGAACCCGCCGAGCGCCCCCACCGCCGCGAACCCCGCCGAGATCCACAGCATGTGCGCGAGGGATCGGGCGAACAGGGCCGCCGCCGCGGCGGGCACCACCATGAGGGAGATGACGAGCACCGCCCCGACGGCGTAGAACGCCGACGTGACCGTCACCGTCGTCAGGAAGGTCACCGTCAGCATCAACCCCCGCACGGGCAGGCCGCGGACCTTCGCGAAGTCGTGGTCGAAGGTGGTGGTCTCCAGCGCGGGGAAGCACGCGACGACCACCGCCACGTTCACCGCCAGCACCCCGAGCATCACCCAGGCGTACTCGGGCCCCAGCTGGATCCCGCCGATGGTGAGCTGCTTGAGCGCCACGTAGTTGAGTTCGCCGACGAGCACCGAGTGGGCGTCGAGCTTGACGTGCGCGAACTTCATCGTGATGAGCAGGATGCCCGCGCTGAACAGGGCGGGGAAGATCAGCCCCTGCGGGGCGTCGCCGCTGACGAGCCCGGTGCGACTCAGGTACTCGCTGCTCGCCACGACGATGAGCCCGGCGACGGCGGCGCCGAGGATCAGCCACGGCGAGCTGAGGTCACGGGTGAACCAGAACCCGACGACGACGCCGGGCAGCACGGCGTGGCTGATGGCGTCGACCATCATGGAGCGACGACGCAGCACGAGGAAGCTGCCGGGGACGGAGCAGGCCAGCCCGGTCACGAGCGCCAGGAACATCACCGCGTGGGCGAGGCTCATGCCGCCACCCCCTGCCGGAGTTCGTCGCGGAGCCTGCGCCGCAGTCGGGCTCGGTGGATGGCCCGCATCACGACGGAGCGGTGCGGGGCCGCGACGAGCGAGATCACCACCGACGCGAAGAGCATGAGCACCACCAGCGGCCCCGTCGGGACCCGGCCGATGCTGATCGACAGGTAGGCGCCGACCCCGCTGGCCGCCGCGCCGATGAGGCCGGACAGCAGGAACAGGGCCCGCGGTGAGCGGACCCACTGCCGGGCGGCCGCGGGCGGCATGAGGACGAACGCCACCATGAGCACGAGTCCGACCGCCTTGAGTCCCACCACCGTCGCGACGACGATGAGCGCGAAGATGATGATGTCGAGGAGTTTCACGGGCATGCCCCGCACCTCGCAGAACCGCGGGTCGAAGCAGCGCATCGCGAGCGGCCTCCCGAGCACGATGAGCACGAGGCCCCCGACGCAGCCGACCACCACCGTCGTGAGGACGTCGGCGCGGGTGAGGGTGGAGGCGTTGCCGAACAGGTAGTCCTGGACGCCGCCCTGCCCCGACTGCCCGGTGCGGGAGCCGAGGTGCATGATGATGAGGCCGAGGCCGAAGAAGGTGCTGAGCACGATGGCCATCGCGGCATCCAACCCGACCTTCGACCAGTGGGTGATCCGGTCCGCCAGCCACACCGCGACGATCCCGGCGACGATGGCACCCACCATGAGCGCCGCCATGTTCCGGCCGTCGCCGAACAGCACCACCGACACCCAGAACGCGCCGAGGATTCCGGGGAGGGCCGAGTGGGAGACGACGTCGCTGATGAGGGTTTGCTTGCGGAGATACGCGAAGCAGCCGAGGGTTCCGGCCACCAGCCCGATGAGGCTCGTGCCGAAGAACACCATCCGGAAGGTGTGGTTGGCGAAGAACTCGGCCGGGTTCACGAGGCCACCGCGTCCCGCAGGTCGACGAGGTCGTGGGCGCGGTAGGCGCGGGCGATGGCCTCGTCGGTGAACACCGTCTCGACGGGCCCGTGGGAGACGACGGTGCGGTTGAGCAGCAGCACCTCGTCGCAGAAATCGGGGACGGTCCCGAGGTCGTGGTGGACGACGATCACCCCGGCACCCGCGTCGCGGATCTCCCGCAGCACCCGCATGATGGTGAGCTGACTGGGGGCGTCGACGCCCTGGAACGGCTCGTCCATGAAGTACAGCTCGGCGCGGCTGGCGAGCGCCCTGGCGAGGAAGGTCCGCTGCTGCTGCCCGCCGGAGAGCTCCCCGATGGGGCGGTCGGCCAGCTCCGCGACGCCGCACTGTTCCATCGCCTCGTCGGCGGCGGCCCGGGCGGCGGCGCTGGGTCGGCGCCACCAGCCACGGTCGTGGGCGACACCCATCTGGACGACGCCGCGCACGGTGGTGGGGAAGTCCCAGTCGACGGAGGCGGCCTGCGGCATGTAGGCGATACGGTTGCGGACCCTCGCCAGGGGTTCGCCGAGGAGTTCGACGGTGCCGGCGAGCGGCGGGACGATGCCGAGCATGGCCTTGATGAGGGTGGACTTGCCGGCTCCGTTGGGGCCGACGACGCCGAGGAGGGTGCTGGCCGCGAGGTCGAGATCCACACCGAGCAGCACGGGCTGAGCGTTGCGGTACGCAACGCTCAGCCCACGGACCTGACAGATCACTGCTGACCGCCCAGCGCCTTCGCGATGGTCCTGGCGTTGGTCTCCAGCACGCCGAGGTAGGTGTCGGCACCGGCGGTGTCGCCCAGGGCGTCGGCGTAGAGGACCTCGTCGGACACCTCGACCTCACCGCCGTTGGCCTTCACGGCCTCCTTGAGACTGTCGATGGCCTGCGGGTTGGCGAGGTTGTCCTGGAAGATCACGGGGACCTTCTTCTCGGCGATGAGCTTGGCGAGGTCGCTCATCTCGGTGGCGCTCAGCTGCGCCTCGGAGGAGACGAAGTCGGTGGCGTGGACCTCGAAGCCGAAGGCGCGACCGAAGTAGTTGAACGCGTCGTGGCCGGTGATGAG
Organism: Arachnia propionica; assembly: GCF_003932785.1. GTDB lineage: Bacteria > Actinomycetota > Actinomycetes > Propionibacteriales > Propionibacteriaceae > Arachnia > Arachnia propionica_B. The sequence continues at coordinate 18,100 of NZ_RQYT01000026.1, forward strand.
GACCCGGGATCCGGCGGGCACCTTCTCGAGTTCGGTCTTGGCGGCCTTCACGGCGTCGGCAATCTTGCCCCGGTAGGCCTCGGCGTTCTTCTTGTAGGTGTCGGCGTTGTCCTTGTCGACCTCACCGAGCTTCTCGGCGACGATCGTGACGACGTCGCTCCAGATGTCGGGATCGTTCCAGATGTGGGGGTCGTTGAGGGGCTCACCGTCGGGGCCCTCCTCGGGCCAGTCGAGGAGCTTGCCCTTGTCGAGCTTGGTGCCGACCTCGATCTGCTTGTCGCCGAGCCCGCGCAGCTGGTCGATCATCTGGGCCTCCAGGTGGAGGCCGGTCCACACGACCACATCGGAGCTGGTCATGCTCTCGATGTCCTTGGTGGTGGGCTGGTAGGTGTGCGGGTCGCCACCGGGGCCGACCATGACGGTGACCTCGGCGTCGGGGGCGATGTTGGCGACGGCGTCGCCGAGGTAGCCGGTGGTGGCGTAGACGGTGAGCTTCTTGCCGTCGGCTGCCGCTGCGGGGCTGCTCTCACCGCTGGCCTGACCGGCGGGGGTCTGGCTGGGGGAGCACCCGCTGAGGGCGAGGGCCGCGCCCGCGAGGGCGATCAAAGCGCGTCGACTGATGACACCGAACCATGAAGTTTGCATGGCCGACATCTTAGGTTTGGGTTACCGAACAAGCAAGGGATGAGAATCATCCTCGCACAGGCTTCCCTGGGGTGAACCCGGTGGGGCCTACCGTTGTGCCATGTCCGCGATGCAGCAGCCGTACCCACAGCCGGGTCGTCCCCCATACACCCCCGCAGCCGCACAACCCCCGTTCCCTCCCGGGCCGCCGACACCGCCTGGGCCGCGGCGACGCGGGCTGGGCATCGTCGCCGGGGTGCTGACACTGGCGCTGCTCGCGAGCATCGGCCTCAACGCGTGGCTGTTCCTCGGCAACCGGGGCGGCGGGGAAACCTCCTTCGCGACGCCGCAGGAGGCCGTCGAGTTCTACGTCTCCGCCATCGGGAGGGGGGACCTGGACAAGGGCGCGAGCGCCTACCCGACGACCACCCTCGCGAGGCATCACGACCCGAAGCGGTACCTCGATGCGAAGCAGGGGACGAAGACCCCCTACGGGGTCGGTCCCCTTCCGGTCGACGACCCGCGGGTCTGGGAACAACAGATGCGCGCCACGGCAATCTGGTCCACGGGGGAACACATCAAGATCCTTCTCGTCGACAGGGACGAGAAGCTGGACGTGGGGGCGGAGACCCGCCCCGACTCGAAGGACCAGAGCACCGAGGAGATCCTCGCCAAGTACGACCGGAGCAGGCTCGACGGCAGCACCACCGTCGAGGAGGTCAAGGTCGTCAGGACCCTCCAGCCTCAGTTCCAGTCCCGCCTCAACGAATGGAGGGCACAGACCGGGGCGGAGCAGGTGACCGAGGTCGTCGCGAAGCTCTCCACGAAGCAGGGCCCATTCCTGCTCGCGGTGCAGGTCATCCGTTTCGACGGGCGGTGGTTCATCAACTCCGGACGATCCCTGCTGGCCCTGAGTCAGTACCAGAAGGCGCTCCAGACCTTCGCACCGATCGAGGAGGGCGAGTTCGAGAAGGCGATCAGCGACTGGGAGTCAGGGGGTGTCACCTTCGAGAGCTGACCCTGGGCCGTACGTCGTCCCGGCTTCGACCTCATCGACGATTGAACCGCATGTGCCTGCGCGCGAGGACAAGGAACAGAACGGTCCACAGACCCAACGCTGCCAGGGGTTGGCCTGCCTGGGCCCACGCCCCCAGGAACGTGGTGCTCTGGTTGGTCAGCGGATCCGTCCCCGTGCTGAGGGACAGGAGATGGTTCACGGCCACCAGAGGACTCCACCTCGAGATGGTGGGGACCGGTTCAGGGAACAGGTGCAGCGGGATGATGATCCCCGAGAGGAAGTAGAAGAAGAGGAATCCGGGGAGTGCACCGTACTGGGCTGATTCGACGGTTCGGCAATACGCGGACGTGAAGGCGGCGCATCCTGCGAAGAGCGCCAGAGCCAGCAGGACGGTGAGCAGGAGCAGCAGGGGATCGGAGATCGGCCAGGACTTCGCGATCACTCCCGCCAACACCAGTCCGCACACCACTTGAAGCAGCAGCACGACGACGCTGGGAACGGTCGTCGCCACCACCGTTTCCCACCGCGTGGCCTCTCCCGTGTCCAGACGCTGGAAGACTCCATCCTCTCGACGTGCCACGAAGATGACCGTCAGGTTGAAGTAGATGACCAGCATCAGGCTCATGTTGACCACCAGCTGGAGGATCACCGTCGGAATGGAGATGGTGTCGATGTCCCGCAGGATCACGGGACTGTTGGCGAGCACCAGCAAAGGGGTCAGCAGGAGCGCGGTGAGCGCAATGGAACGATTCCGAAGGTAGAGGCTGACCTCGGCTCTTGACATGGCCCAGGTTCGTCGAAGAGCTACGGCAATCATGACTGACTCCTTGATGTCATGTGGAGGAAGGCGGATTCGAGGGAAGCGGATCTGGCGTCGAGACGATCCAGATGGATGCCACGGCTGTCCGCCAGCGTCAGCAGGTCTCGCAGGGTCGCGTGGAGGTCCGTGCTCAGGAGTCGGGTGACCCCACGGTGCCGACTCACCGGATGCACCACCTTCGCGAGCGCTTCGAGTTCGTCGTCGCCGAGTGCGACATCGGCGAAGGTGATCTCGCAGGGATGCCTGGACACGATCTCGGCGACTGTTCCCTCGGTCAGGATGCGTCCGTGATCCATGATGAGGATGCGATCCGCGAGTTCCTCCGCCTCCTCCATGTAGTGAGTGGTGAGCAACACGGTCGCCCCCTCGTCGAGCATGCGCCTGACCAGTTCCCAGGTGAGTTGACGCACCGCCGGATCAAGTCCTGTGGTCGGTTCGTCCATGAACAACAGTTCGGGACGCCCGAGGGTGGCCATCGCCAGATCAAGACGGCGACGTTCCCCGCCGGAAAGGCTGCCCACGCGGATGTCGGCACGAGTCTCCAGGCCGCACATCCCCAGGGACTCCGCCACGGGACGAGGGGCCGTCAGGGTTCCGGCCCACATGGTCAAGGTCTCCCTCACGGTGAGGTCCTTGGCGAAGCCGGCCTCCTGGAGCATGATGCCGGTCCGCTGTCGGATCACGGCGCGATCAGCCATCGGGTCGAGCCCGAACACCTGTACACGGCCTGCATCGGCCCGCGTGCTCCCCTGGAGCACCTCCAGCAACGACGTCTTTCCCGCACCGTTCGATCCGAGGAGTGCGACCAGCTCACCCTCCCGCACGCGGAACGAGACGCCATCCACGGCTGTGAACGTGCCGTAGCTGCGTCTCACGGAGTCCACCGTGATGATGTCCTTCATCTCCGCTCCCTGTCGACCATGACTCGCGGCCATCATGACACCCTTGTCAGGACCTCGCCGATCCGAATCACCAGAAGTTGACGCAGGGTCCACAGGCGTGGTTGACGGGGCCGAGGCGGCTGCTCCTTTCGGCTTCACCACCTCGACAGCGGGAATCAACTTTGGGGGATGACCGCTTGGGAGGCACCCGGAACCGCACCTACCATGGTGACATCCACCACGCAGAGGGAGATTTTCAAGAAAGGAACAATGATGCTCCGCTGGATTCTACTCATCGCCGCGGCCATCGCGGGAGGAAACCTCACCCAACAACTCTTCACCAATCATGGATTCGACGTCTGGGTCACCCGCGGACTGGGAATTGTGGCGGTTGGGCTCATCACACTGATCGGATACCTCCTGTTCCTGAAGCCGGTCCCCGAGAGGGGATGACAACACGACGTGAAATGGGTCACCGTTTCTGGTCACATCAGCGAATGGGAAGAATCACCTCAGCGAGCCACTGGCCATTCTCGGACGAGAACGAACACGTTCCTCCGAGTTCGGCAACACGACTCTCGATACCCGAGATTCCTTGACCACCGCTCTCCTTGCGGGGAGCACCGGTACCTGCCACGTCGTTGCTCACCCGCAGGAAGAGCTTTCCTCCCTTCACGACACCATGCATGAGACACGGACCCGGATTCCCGTGCCAGATGATGTTGGCGACCAATTCACCCAGGATTCTGGAGGCGGCATGGTCAAGCGGTCGCGGTAATGCGACGTTGCCGACGTCGAGACCGCCCCTCGGTTCGAAACCACCTTCACGCAGGACACTCTCGAATTGATGCCACTGCTGAGCGAGGGATTCCACGTCCCGGGACTGACCGACTGCACCGAACTCCTTGTCGACGTCCCGCAAGGCGGACATCGCAGAACGCAGCTCCTTCGTGGCACCATTCGCCATGTCCAGGAGTTCCGACACCTGGGGCGTGAGCTCCCGGTGCAGGAGAGGATGCTCCGCCAGTTCCTGAAGTCTCATGACGACAAGGCTCTGGGTCTGGGCCACACTGTCGTGGAGCTCACTGGCGGTCAACAGACGAATTCGGCGCGTGGCCTGCTCCCCTTCGGCGCGGATCCTCTCCTCACGAGCAAGTCGCCCGCGCGTGACAATTCCTGCTGCAACAGCGACCGCGCTCAACCCGAAGAAGAAGACAGCGTTGGCCAAGAAGAACTGAAGCGATGTCGAATCCACCCACACGGCCAGCGTCATCACCGGGTAGGCGATGGCGAGGGGAATCCGCCAAGGACGATTGTGGGCAAACCAGTTGTGCACGATGACAGCGCCACCAATGACCATCACCGGAGTGCTGTCACCCACGACCTTCCATGCCACGAAATAGCCTGCTCCCAACGCCAGGGCAACTCGAGGAAAAACAGGAAGCAGCACCAGGGCCGACAACATCAGAACCCAGACCATGACATCGGCGAGAGCAACCGAGGACCGACTGCTGGCGACAGCGAAGAGAAAAACAACAACGCCGATCACGGGTTCAACACTTTGGCGCAGGATCATGCCAGCGGCTGCGAAGCGACCACGTTGCACCATGAAGGCATGGTAACGCGGTTCCCACCCAACAGCAAGGACGCTTGATACCGCCACTCCCCAAGCGTTGTTCACGCCTTTTTGCCGCTGCTCACGCCGAACCTCGTGCACGGAGCGCAGTCCGTGTCGAGACCTCCGTGTGACTTCCGCTCAACTCGAGTTCCTGCACCGTGTGTCAACGGAAAAGAAAGTCCTGAACAACACCTAGAATGCCATCATGAGCAGCAGTGGGATACGCGTCCTGATCGTCGAGGACCACGAAAAGGTGAGGGCACAGATCCAACGAATCGTGGAGTCGATGCCCGGCGTCACCGTCGTCGGCACGGCGACCAACGGACTCAACGGCGTCTCCCTCGCCAACCGCCTGGACCCCGATGTGATCCTCATGGACATCAGCATGCCTGTCATGGACGGCATCAAGGCCACCCAGCAGCTCAGTGACATCGGTGCGCGGGGCCGCGTCATCGCATTGACATCCTTGGAGGACGACGCCACGTTCCACGCCGCCCTGCGCGCCGGGGTCGTCGGCTTCCTGCTCAAGACAAGCACCCGAGGTGAGATCCTGCATGCGATTCAGCAGGTTCACCTGGGCGAGGCCATGCTGTCGCCCAAGCTCATCACCCGTGTTCTCTCACGCTATGAACGGGGCAACCAGCCCTCAGAGAAGATCCGCGAGCTTCCTGAGCGGGACCTGTCCCTGCTGCGACTCGTGGCTGAGGGCCTGAGCAACGACGAGATCGCCACGGAGTTGGGTTTCACCCCCGCCACGGTCAAGAGCTACATCTCACGGCTGCTCAGCCGCCTCGACGCACGGGACCGCGCCCAACTGGTCATCATCGCCTACCAGAACGGCGTGGTCGACCCTCATCCGTAGGTGTCACGGGGGCCCCGGCCCTGGACCGAGCGGCGGCCCTTCTTCCAGCTCGGCGCCTTCGGGCCGAGGAACTCGATCCGCAGCACCGAACGTTCACCGAGTTCCCTGTTGAGCCGCGCGACGAGCGGGCCCGCGTTGAACTTCATCGCCGACGCCCACGCCGTCGAGTCGCACTGGACCGTCAGCACCCCGTCGCGGAACTCCACCGGGTGGGAGTGCTCCGCGTTCGCCTCGCCGACGAGGCCCGCCCAGTCACGCAGCACCGTGGCCAGCGACAGCTGTCGCTGCCAGCCCCGCCGCTGCGCCACCCCCTCCAGCACCGCACCGAACAGCTGCGGGTCCCGATCGTCGGGGCGGGCACCGGAGCGTTGCTCCCCGACGAACCGGCGCCGCTTCGGCACCTTCGGCGGCACCGGCGCCACATCCGGCAGCAGCGGCGCGGTGCGGGCCGTCCGGTGCGCGATCTCGGCGGCCAGGTCCAGCCCCGTCGGGTCGTGGGGTTCCGTCACGACAACTGCACCTGCCGCACATCCGTGTGAACGAAGTCGTCGCCGACGAACAACAGCGGCTCGTCGAGGTCGATGGCCAGCGCGTACGAGAAGCAGTCACCCATGTTCAACCGCGCGGGCGACCCGGAACCCGGCCCGTAACGACGGTGCGCCATCCTGGCGATCCGCGCCTGGGACACCGACAGCGGGACGAAGACGATGCCGAGACCATCGATCAGCGCATCGAGTCGATTGTGGTTCTCCTTGGACAATCGACGATCCGCGACCACTCCCAGCTCAACCCATGTCGCGGCCGACATGTGAAGCCTGCTTACGGCGTTGAGCTTCTCCCCGAACTTCTCATACCCCGGTTCCTTCAGGGTGAGGGCAATCATCACGGAGGAATCCACGATCATCGCGGAAGTCCATCCTCGTCATAGATCTCCCGATCGACGTTGCGAAGGGCCTCGCGTTCCTCGTCGGTCATGCTGTCATGGATCTCGTTGACGATCGCCATGATCCGTTCGTACCGTTCCGCCCTGCGCTGCTCCTCGCTGTGCAGCAGTTCCTGCAGGGCTCTCTCGATCACGTCGACCTGGGTGGTGTTGAACCGTTCGGCGGCTTCGCGCGCCAGGTCGCACACTCTCTGGTTCTTGATGTTGAGCGCCATGAAGAGATTTTACACCCTCGAAAACAGGGATTACACCCGCTGCTCCGGGTCGATCCCGACGGTGCCCGCGTCGACCCGGAACCGTCGGGCCGACGGGAAATCCGGCACATCCGCGCCGACGGCGGCCGTGATGAGGACCTGCTCCGCATCCGCGATCGCCCCCGCCAGCCGCTCCCGACGGGCGGTGTCCAGCTCCGCGAACACGTCGTCGAGGACCAGCACCGGCTCCGTGCCGTCGTCCCGGACCAGGGCGAACCCACCCAGCTTCAACGCCAGCGCCAACGACCACGACTCCCCGTGCGAGGCGTACCCCTTCGCCGGCAGCTCGCCGATGGACAGGTCGACGTCGTCGCGCTGCGGACCGACGAGGGTCACCCCGCGCGCGATCTCGTCGCGGCGCCTCTCCTCCATCGCGGCGAGCAGCCGCCCCTCGAGCGCCCCCCGCACGTCGTCGGCGGGGATGCCCTGCAGGTCCAGGGAGGTCTTGTAGTGGGCGGCGATGACGTTGTTGACGGGCGCGATCGTGCCGTAGGCGGCGACGGCGTGCGGCAGGACGTCGGCGAGGGTGTCGAGTCGCGCGTGGAGCAGCTCGGCACCGATCCGGGCGAGGGCCTCGTTCCACGCCTGCAACGTCACCTCCTCCTCCGGCTGCGCCTGCCGCTGCGACCGACCCGACATGGCCTTGAGCAGCGAGTTGCGCTGCCTGAGGATCTTGTCCAGATCCGAGCGCACCCCCGCCATCCGCGGCCACCGCGTGGTGACGAGGGTGTCGAGCCAGGCGCGTCGATCCGCCGGCTCCCCCCGGACGATCGCGAGGTCCATCGGGGAGAACACGACGGTGCGGAGCGCGCCGACGAGCTCCCGCGGGCGGGGGAGCGGCACCCGGTTCAGCCGCGCGACATTGCTGCGGCCGTGGGTGACCTCGAGTTCCAGGTGGATGAGACGTTCGTCCTCGCGGCTCGCCTGGACCCGGGCCCTGAGGATCGCCGACTCGGCCCCGGCCCGGATGAGGGGGGCGGTGCCGGAGACGCGGTGCGAGGACATCGTCGACAGGTACTCCACCGCCTCGACGAGGTTCGTCTTGCCCTGCCCGTTGGCACCCACGAACACGTTGACCCCCGCGACGAGGTCCAGCTCGGCGGCCGTGTAGTTGCGGAAATCCGTGACGGACAGATGGGTGACGAACATCGTCGTCGATCCTACGGCAGCCGGTACGGGGCCGGGAACGACGATCGCCGGACAGGCCCTGGCCCACCCGGCGATCGCTCACACACCCACTCAGTGCTGCGGCGGATTCTCCTGGTTCTTCTTCGACATGATGCCGAACAGCACCAGCACGACACCGACCACACCGAGGCCGATACCCAGCCACGGCTGGAAGTCGTCCGCCCACGACAGGAGCTTGAACTCCATGTTGAACTGCTCGAGGATGAGCGAGCCGAAACCGAGGATGATGAAGAGGACGCCTATGGAACCCATGGTTTACCTTTCGTCAGACTGTTCCTCACCCTACGTCGGGCAGGGGTCAGTTCGGAAGCCTCATCAGCATGATGACGTGGCGGTAGTCGAGCAGCTGGTCACCATCGATCGTTGCCAACCCCGTGATGAGGCAGGGCTTCCCGGCCTGCGTGAAGGCGAAGTGCGCGTACGGCGCGTCGAGGGCCCCCAGCGCGTCGAGCAGGTACTGCGGGTTGAACCCGGCCGCGGTGATCGACTGCTCGTCACCGACGACGTCGACCTGCGCCTCGATGGCCTCGGAGGCGTGCGCCTGGTCGCCGGTGGCGGCCTCCAGCGCGACGTGGTCGGACTCGATGATCATCCGCAGCGGGGTGTTGCGCTCAGCGACGAGGGAGACGCGCTTCACGGCGGCCAGCAGCTCGGCCGTGGCCACCCGCACCGTCACGGTGCCGACGACGTCCATGAGGTGCCGCACCTTCGGGAACGCCTGGTTCAGCAGGCGAGTGGTGGCCTCGCGTCGGCTCTTCGCGCCCTCACCGATGAATCCGACGAGCCCCTCACCCTCTGACTGGGTGGTGGACAGGGACACGGTGACGGTCTTGCCGGAGGTCAGCGACTTCGCGGTGTCCGCGAGCACCCGGCCCGGGACCAGCACCGCGCCCTCGATGTCGGGCGACGACGGTGCCCACGTCAGCTCCTTCAGCGCCATGCGGTAGCGGTCCGTGGCCAGCAGCGACAGCTGGTCACCGTCGATCTCGACCCGCACCCCCGTGAAGACGTTGAGCAGCTCGTCGCGCCCGGCCGCGATGACCACCTGGCTGACGGCCTTCTCGAAGACGTTCGCGTCGACCTCGCCGGTGTGCGTGGGCATCTCGGGCAGGTTCGGGTACTCCTCGACGGGGAGGGTCTGGAGGTTGAACCGGGCGGAACCGCAGGTCAGCTCCACCTGGGTCTGGTCCGCGGTCATGTCGACGGGCTTGTTCGGCAGCTGCCGGGCGATCTCGTTGAGGAGCCGACCCGACACCAGCACGGTGCCCTCGTCGGTGACCTGGGCGGGCATGGTGACCTGCGCGGAGGTGGTGGAGTCGAAGCTCGACAGGGTCACCTCGTCGCCCTGCGCGGTCATGAGCAGGCCCGCGAGAATCGGCGCCGTGGGGCGATTCGGAAGGCTTCGGGCCACCCAGGCAACAGCGTCGGCAAGAGCGTCGCGCTCCACTCGGATCTTCACGTCGTCCCCTTACGTCGATGACCAGCCACCACGGCGTGGTCGCCTGACAATATACCGGTACGGCGGCGGCACCTCATTCCGTGGCGATGGAGTCGAGGACGTTCAGCCGGGAGGCGCGGCGGGCCGGGGCGATCGCGGCGATGACGCCGACCAGCCCCGCGACGACGACGAAGACGACGAGCTGCTGCCAGGGGATGCTGAGGACCTTGAGATCCGGGATGACCCGGACCAGCGCCCACCCGAACAGCAGCCCCAGCACGACGCCGAGTCCGGCCCCGAGGACCGCGACCGACACCGATTCGAGCCGCACCATCCGGCGCAGCTGACCCCGGGTGAGGCCGACGGCCCGCAGCAGCCCGATCTCGCGGGTGCGTTCCATCACCGAGAGGCTGAGCGTGTTGACGATGCCGAGCACCGAGATGACGATGGCCAGCGCCAGGAGCGCGTAGATGATCCCGAGGAGGGTGTTGAACTGGGCGAGCCTCTCGTTGATGTACTCGTCGTTGTCGACGACGGAGACGAGCGGGTACTCGGCGGTCGCGTCGACGAGGGCCTGCTTCACGGCGGCCCGGTCGGCGCCGTCGCTCACCTTGACCTTGACGGTGGAGAACTGCTGGGCGTCGCCGATGCGGGGGAAGGTGGCGGAATTGGTGACCAGTTTCGGGACGTCCTGGGGGGCGTTCTCCTCGTCGAAGACCCCCGTGACGAGCAATTCCACGGGCTGGCCGTCGATGCCGGGGACGGTGAACACCTTGCCCATCGGCAGGTCGAGTTCCCGGGAGAGCCGGTGGTCGATGAGGACGGAGCCCTCGACCTCCAGCAGCTCCCCGGCCAGCACCTCGAGCGCATTGCCGTCCCGGAGTCCATCGACGCTGGTGCCCATGATCGGTTCCGGGTCGCCGTCGCCGAGCTTCAGCGCGGAGTGCGAGTAGGTCCACACCTTCTCCACCCCGTCGATGCCCTCGAGGCCCGCCACGTCGACGTGGAACGGTTGGAAGTTGACGGGGGTGAGGAGGTGGTCGCCGCGCTGGTCGGCGGTCAGCGAGGCGCGGAACGACGCGGTGGTCGTGGCGGCGAGGATCGCGACGGTGCTGACCAGGGTCAGGCCGATCATGAGGGTCGCGGCGGTGGCGGCGGTGCGTCGCGGCTGTCGTGACGCGTTGCGGCTGGCCATGCGGCCGATCTCCCCGAAGAGCAGCTGCCCGACCCTCCCGCAGAGCCACAGGATCGGAGCGCCGAGCGCGGCCGCCGACAGCACCGCACCGACGAGGACGGCGACGGCCCCGCACGCCACCCACCACAGCCGCTGCGGCACGTCGAGGAACACCCCGCAGACGATCCCGGCGATCCCCAGCTGCACCAGGCCGAGGCCGAACCAGGCGGGCAGTCCGATGCCCTCGACGGTGGTGGCGGCCGCCTGGGTCATCGCCTCGACGGGGCGGGTGCGGGAGGCGCGGATGGCCGGAAGCAGCGCCGCGATGACGGTGATGACCACCGCCAGGACGTAGGAGATGACGATGGTCTGCCAGGTGAGCTGGGGCTGGGTCGAGCCCAGCCCGATGCCGAACGCGTCGAGGACCCAGCGGATCAGCCAGGCCAGGCCATAGCCGGCACCGATGCCGACGGTGGCGCCGATGACCGCCATGACCACCGCCTCCAGCAGCACCGCGGCCCGCACCTGGGATCGTTTCGCGCCGAGCGCCCGGAACAGCGCCAGTTCCCGGCTGCGCTGGGAGACGAGGATCGAGAAGGTGTTGAGGATGAGCAGCGACGCGACGAGCAGCGCGATGCCCGCGAAGACCAGCAGGAACGTGTTGACGAAGCCGAGCCGCACGTCGAGCTGGTCGCGGATCTCCGCCACGACCTTGGTGCCGTCCTTCGCCTCGAAGCCCTCCGGGAGCAGCGCCTGGATCCGCTCCGCGACGGCGGCCCGGTCCGCCCCCGAGCCGGTCTGGATCCACACCCCGGTGTAGCCGTCGATCCCGCCCAGGGCCAGCTGCTGCATGGCCGCGACGGTGAAGAACAGGTAGGCGGCGCCGGAGGTCGCGCCGTCGCCGTAGGTCGCGGTGCCGACGACGAGGTACTCGCGCACCCCGTCGCGGGGGGTCGCGATCCGGATGCGGTCGCCCAGCGCATGCCCGGAGCGGGTGAGGGTGCCGGGGTCGAGGGCCACCTCGTCGTCGGCCTGCGGTGCCCTCCCGTCGAGGACCCGCATCCCGACGACCCCCTCCATGGCGGGGATGTCGTCGAAGTTGATGGCAATGCCGGGGGCACCGCCGAGGGTGACGACGCGGCCGTCGCGGTTGAGCGGGTACACCGACGGGTGGGTGACGAGCCCCGCCACCCGCTCCACGCCGTCGACGGCGGCGATCTCGTCGATCACGGACGGTTCGATCATCACCGCCTGGGATCGCACGCCGTTGCCGAGGTCCAGGGAGCCGCCGAGGAGGACGTTGACGTCGCCGACGCTGGAGGAGAGCATCTGCCGGTAGGTCGAGCCGAGGAGCTGCGTGAACAGCAGCGACCCGGTGACGAAGGTGATCCCGAGGACGATCGACAGCGCGCTCATGAGCAGCCGGATCTTCCGGCTCATGAGGGACTTCCAGGCGGCGCGGAGCATGCTCAGTCCTGGATGGCTCGACGGGGTGCGCTCATCTCCGCCTCGGTCTCGGGTTCGATCCTGCCGCTCGGCGGCGGCTGGAAGGCGCCGTCCCGGAAGAAGGGTTCGGATGTCGCGTGACGGCCCGGGTTCGTGCTGGGGCCGTCGTCGAACTGGTCGGGCCGGTGGCGCGGGTAGATGCGGGACATGGCGTGGAGGAGCTGCTCCTGGGATGCGCCGCGACGCTCGTCGACGATGCGGCCGTCGGAGAGGAAGACGGCGCGGTCGGCGTAGCTGGCAGCCAGCGCGTCGTGGGTGACCATGACGATGGTCTGGCCGAACAGGTCCACGGAGCGACGCAGGAAGGTGAGCACCTCGGCGGCGGAGGTGGAGTCGAGGTTGCCGGTGGGCTCGTCGGCGAAGATGATGTCCGGCCGGTTCATCAGGGCCCTGGCGCAGGCCACCCGTTGCTGCTGGCCGCCGGAGAGCTGGTGGGGTTTGTGGGTGAGGCGGTCCCCGAGGCCGAGGACCTCGATGATCTGGTCGAACCACCGCTTGTCCACCTTGCGACCTGCAATGGCCAGCGGCAACACGATGTTCTCGCGTGCGGTGAGGGTCGGGACGAGGTTGAAGGCCTGGAAGATGAAGCCGATGCGGTCGCGTCGCAGCTTGGTCAGGGGGGTGTCCTTGAGGGTGGCGACGTCGACGTCGCCGATGTGGACGCTGCCGGAGGTGGGGGAGTCGAGGGCGGCGAGCAGGTGCATGAGCGTCGACTTGCCCGAACCGGACGGTCCCATGATGGCGGTGAACTCCCGCGAGTGGACGATGAAGTCGACATCATCGAGGGCGACGACCGTCGCGCTCCCGGAACCGTAGGTCTTGCGGAGCTTGACTGCCTTCGCTGCGATGGTCACAAGGGCCAAGCTACCAGCGAGAGGCAGCAGCCGACCGGGTCCCCGGTTCCACAGTCGGTGACTTTGAGTCTTGATGTGTAATTACATCCTCGTCTCAGTAGTAGGCCCTGTGGATCCTGTGGGAAACCATCATCGACGCTTGTCGCGTCGGTTTGGGGGGTGTGGAACGGCTGTGGGTGAGTCGTAAATCACATGGTGAGGATTTGTGGGTTGTCGAGCAGAAGGACGGCATCCACCCGCTGTCCACCGGGGCTGGGGACAACCTGCGGGAAGAAACGAGGCCTCCGACCCCACATGTTGGGGTTGGTCCCGGCTGCGGCGTCGGGCAGGAGCGAGGGGGCACGTGCCACGAGGGCGCGTGGTGAGGACGAGTCCGTTGTGGTCGCTCCGGTGATCCCTGGCCCGGACCTCCTCGACGGCCACGACACAGAGCATTCTTCGTCGCCGCCCTTGGTCACGAATCGCCGTTCTGCTTCGATGTCAGCGTTGACATCGGCGTCTCGCGGAAGCAAAGCGGCGGTTCGTGCTCGCGAAAGCAGCGGGCTGGAGTGCGCGATGCGGCGCCGAGGGAGGGGTCAGAGCGACGGTGACGCGGCGGCCCGGGCTCAGGACTGCTTGATGCGGTTGGTGAGCTCGGTCACCTGGTCGAACAGCTGCCGGTCCTCGCCCATGCGGGAGTCGATCTTGCGGACCGAGTGCATGACGGTGGAGTGGTCGCGTCCCCCGAACTGGGAGCCGATCTTCGGCAGCGACAGGTCCGTGAGCTCCCGGCACAGGTACATCGCGATCTGCCGGGCCCGCACCAGCGCGGCCACGCGGCTGGAACCGACCAGGTCCTCGCTGGAGATGGCGAAGTACTCGCAGGTGGCGGCGATGATGGAGTCGGCGTCGACGTGGGTGGCGCTGCCGTCGGGCATGAGATCGGCGAGGACCTGTTCGCTCAGCTCCAGGGTGATCTCCTGGTGGTTGAGGCTCGCCAGCGCGGCGACGCGGGTCAGGGCACCCTCGAGCTCCCGGATGTTGCTCGTGATCCGCGACGCGATGAGCTCCAGCACCTCCGTGCCCGCGGTGAGACGCTGCGAGGCGGCCTTCTTCCGCAGGATCGCGATGCGCGTCTCGAGGTCGGGGGGTTGGATGTCGGTCATCAGCCCCCACTCGAAGCGCGACCGCAGCCTGGGCTCCAGCGCCTCCAGCAGCTTCGGCGGTCGATCCGAGGTCATCACGATCTGCTTCTGCGCGTTGTGGAGGGTGTTGAAGGTGTGGAAGAACTCCTCCTGGGTCTGGATCTTCGCCTCGAGGAACTGGATGTCGTCGACCAGCAGGACGTCGACGTCGCGGTAGGCGCGGCGGAAGTCCGAGGCGCGGTTCTCCGAGATGGCGTTGATGAAGTCGTTGGTGAGTTCCTCCGTCGAGACGTACTTGACGCGGAGGGTGTCGTAGTAGCTGTTGACGTAGTGGCCGATGGCGTGGAGGAGATGGGTTTTCCCCAGGCCGGACGGGCCGTAGATCATGAGCGGGTTGTACGACTTGCCGGGCTGCTCGGCGACGGCGGCGGCAGCGGCGTGGGCGAACCGGTTGGACGATCCGGCGACGAACGACTCGAAGGTGTAGCGGGGGTTCAGCCGCAGGTCATGATTGACGGGGACATGCTTGCCACGCATGTCATCGTCATCCTGGGGGGTGCGTTCGGCGACGTCGGGTCCCGGCTGCGGGGGCTCCTCCTTGATCGACGGGTCGATCATGAACGCCAGGTAGGTGGGCGTCCTGGTCACGTCGGAGAGCTTGGCCTCGATGTCGGGGCGGAGTTTCGTCTCGATGCGTTCCCTGGTGGTCTCGTCGGAGACGGCCAGCATGAGCGTGCTCCCGTGCATCGCGAGGGGGCGGGTGCGGCGCAGCCACGCGCGCGAGGAGATCGGAACGTCGGCGACGATCCCCTCCCAGAGTTCGCTCAGCGACGGCACGGACACGAGCGACTCCTCTCTGACCAGCACGTTCGGACCCGTGGGGACCGTCCCCCACGAAATCCACAAAGTTGTCCACAGGAGGGTACAACTCCCCCACCCATCACGTCGACGTGCTGATGCTGTGGAAAAGCTCGCCGCGCAAGAACAGAAACTAGTCGGTTCCAGGGCCTCCCGCAAGGTAGTCGGAGCGGCTTCGAGTACTACATCGGTGTAGTTTCCCGGCCCCTGGGGAAATGTGCACGGAGTTTGTCGAAAACCGCCGTGAACGCGTATCGTTGACCAGTCGCTGCCCAGGCCCCGCCGAGGGCCGTGCCGGGCCGCGACGTCCTTCCCCAGGCCCCTGGGTTGGGCCAACCAGATCTTTGGAACAAGCACGGAGTCATTCCCATGAGCAAGCGCACGTACCAGCCGAGCAACCGTCGTCGCAGCCGTACCCACGGCTTCCGCGCCCGCATGCGTACCCGTGCCGGGCGCGCCATCCTCAGCGCACGCCGTCGCAAGGGCCGCGTCGAACTGTCCGCCTGATCCCATGCTTCCCCGGACGAGGAGGCTGCGACGATCCGGTGACTTCACCGAGACCTTCCGTCGTGGCGCCAGGGCCGGGACCTCGAGCGTGGTCGTCCACGTGGCAGTCGGGACGATGAATCCACCCGGAGCGACCCGGGTGGGTTTTGTCGTGTCCAAGGCCGTCGGCAACGCGGTGGTGCGCAACCGCGTCAAGCGTCGGCTGCGGCACCTCGTCGCCTCCCGCGACGAGCAGGTCGGGGCCGATGTGGTGGTGCGGGCGCTGCCCCCTGCGGCCGCGGATCCCGGCACCCTCGTCGAGGATTTCCACAGCGCCTGGGAACGTGCGTTCCGGAGGGCGACGTGTTGAGGTATCCGCTGCTGTGGTTCATCCGCGGCTGGCGGCGGTTCATCTCCCCGCTGTACGGGGACGTGTGCAAATTCCACCCCACCTGCTCGGCGTATGGTGAGCGTGCCGTCGAGGTGCATGGCGGCATCAAGGGCGGATTCCTGGCGGCTCGACGGATCGTCAGCTGCCACCCCTGGTCGATGGGGGGCGTGGACTACGTGCCAGGCACCCCCGAGGCCCGATCGTGGGCCGAAGAACAAGCCAACGAGAAGACCCGGGCGAGTTCCGGGCAGAAGGTGTCCTAGATGATCGAGCTGCTGGTGTCCCTGTCCATCTGGGACGGCATCTACGGGCTCTTGTCGGCGATGATGCAGCCCATCTACTGGGTGATCTCCGGCATCCTGGTCCTCTTCCACGCACTCTGGGCCCCGATCTTCGGGGCCGACTCCGGGTGGGCGTGGGCGATGGCCATCGTCTGCATGACGCTGCTGGTGCGCACGCTCATGATCCCGCTGTTCGTGAAGTCGACGAACTCGTCGCGGGCGCTGCAGATGCTGCAGCCGAAGATGGAGGCGCTGAAGAAGAAGTACGGCTCGGACCAGATGCGGTTCAGCCAGGAGATGCAGAAGTTGTACGCCGAGGAGGGCGTCAACCCGATGGCCTCCTGCTTCCCGATGCTGCTGCAGATGCCGGTGATGCTGTCGCTGTACCGGGTGCTGCAGGGCGTGGCCGACAACCAGGTGCGCGGCCAGTGGCTGAAGGACAACCCTCAGCTCGTCGAGTCGCTGCAGAAGGCGCAGTTCCTGGGCGCCGACCTGTCGGGCCGGATCCTGCCGTTCAGCCCCTTCGGGATGACCCAGATCCTCGGCATCCTGCTCGTCGTGCTCATGGTGGTGACGCTGTTCATCACGCAGCTGCAGCTCATGCGCAAGAACATGCCGCCGGAGGCGCTGACGAGCCAGTTCGCGCAGACGCAGAAGATCATGCTGTACGGCTTCCCGATCATGTACGCGCTGACCTCGACGTTCATCCCGATCGGTGTGCTGCTGTACTGGACCGTCAGCAACATCTGGACCATGGGTCAGCAGGGTCTCCTCATCCGCAACAACCCCGCCCCGAACACCCCGGCCTACATCGACTGGGAGGAGCGGATGCGCGCCAAGGGCAAGGATCCCGACGCGATCATGCGGGAGCGCGCCGCCAAGCGCCGCAAGGGCCGTCCGGCGGCCACCGTCGCCCCGACCGCGCCGGTCGTCGATGAGGCGACGGGTCGCAGGAAGGTGACCAGGCAGCAGGTGACCCGTTCCACGGTGCGCACCTCGACGGAGGGCGCGGCCGGCGGGGGTGGCGGTGTGCGTCGTCAGCCACGCAACACGACGCGGGCAGCGCGGAAGAAGAAGTAGTTTTCCGGCCCCGTGGGGGCCACCGACCGAAGGATCGTCATGAGTGAGAAGACTGACAACGAGGCCCTCCTCGCTGAGGGTGACCTCGTCGCTGACTACCTGGAGGAGCTGCTCGACATCGCCGACCTCGACGGCGACATCGAGAACTCCGTCGCCAACGGCCGCGCGCACATCGCCATCGACACCGACGACGACCGTCTGGTGGGCAAGGACGGCGAGGTCCTGGAGGCGCTGCAGGAGCTGTGCCGGCTGGTCGTGATGACGGAGCAGGGGCACCGTTCGCGGCTCACCGTCGATGTCGGCGGCTTCCGGGAGAAGCGCCGCGCGGAGCTGGTCGCCCTGGCGAAGGACGCCATCGCCGAGGTGATGGAGAAGGGTGAGCCGATCCGCATGGCCCCCCTCAACGCCTACGAGCGGAAGATCATCCACGACGAGGTCGCGGCGGCCGGGCTGACGAGCGAGTCGGAGGGCGAACCGCCGTTCCGTCGCGTCGTGGTGTCGAAGGCCTGAGGGCTGTCGTGTCGTCGGAGGCCGCGGTGCGGGACGCGCTCGTGGAGCGCTTCCCGGCGGCCGCGGCGGGGCTGGACGCCTATGCCGGGATCCTCGCCGGCAGGGGCATCGAGTGGGGGCTGCTGGGGCCCCGGGAGACCGAGCGGATCTGGAGCCGTCACGTCTCGAACTCCCTGGCGCTGAGCGACGTCGTCGGTTCGGGCCTGGACGTGGCCGACGTGGGGTCGGGGGCGGGGCTGCCCGGTATCCCGTTGGCCCTGGTGCGCCCGGACCTGCGGGTGACGTTGGTGGAGCCGCTGCTGAGGCGGGTGTCGTTCCTGGAGCTGGCGGTGGCGGATCTCGGTCTGGAGGACCGGGTGACGGTGCTGCGGGCCCGCGCCGAGGAGTGCAAGGAGACCTTCGACGTCGTCACCTGCCGCGCGGTCGCCCCGCTGGAGAAGTTGCTGAAGTGGACAGGTGGACTCTTCCTCCCCGACGGCGAGCTGCTGGCGCTGAAGGGCGCGACGGCCGAGGACGAGATCAAGGCGGCATCGAAGCTGCTGGACAAGCGATCCCTGCGCGCGGAGGTCCTGGAGATCCGGGCCTGCGCGGGGGTCGAGGGCACCCGTGCCGTGAGGGTCAGGCCCATCGGCTGAGCCCGCCCCGACGCCGTCCAGCACTGCCGACCACTGAGCCGACTGAGCCGACTGAGCCCACTCAGCCCACTCAGCCCACTCAGCCCACTGAGCCCACCTCCGCCGACGCCCTGCCGTCGGACGCCCCGAGCAACGGGGGGGGGAGGGGGGCACGAATCGCCGTTCTGCTTCCGTGAGACGTCGGTTGAAACGTTTCAGACCGAAGAAACCCGTCAGTTGGTGCTCGTCCGGTTCCTGGCGTGACGGGGCAGATCGCAGAGATCTTGGCATAGCTGTGAAACAGTAAACGTTCTAAACGAGAAGACCTGAAATAGATATATCGACATAAAGACGTGAAACACGCGGTTTCCGTTTCACGTGAAACGCTGGCAGGTCTCTTCGGTCAGCTGTGCGGGTGCGTGATGAGGCGGAATCGTGACGATCACAGCGGATTCCGCCCCCTCTCCGCTCGCCCTTGAAGCACTGTCGACGGGACGACCTCTCGGACCGCCGGCTGTGGTTAACGGCCCGCCCGCCTCGGGCACGCGCTTGATCTGTGGTATCCGTGTGGGTGGATCGCGCGCAGGGATGGGCCTGTCGGACCCGGTAGGGGCGGTCCGTGGAATCGGGTTCCATTGACGTGAAGTTCAGTCGTCCTCCCTTGACCGCGGCTTCTCATCCCCGCGTCCTTTGTCACAACTCCTGGTCCGATGCCACGTGAAGCTGTGGTCCTGTGTGAAGCGGCGGGGTCGGCTCGGTGGGCTCCGTGGGTAGGACCGATGCAGCAGGATTGACGGTGTGCGCGAGGGCGTAACGCGCTGCGGTCTCAGCCGTTTCCCGGCTTGACCGATCCGCCGTTTGCGTCAGGCTCACCCAGCGGGTCGCGTTGTTCTCCCCGTCGCTGGTCGACCCGTGTCGAGACGTCCGTGGGGAACCCCGCCCAACTCGAGTCCCAGTACCGTGCGTCAGGGGTCTCGACACGGACGGCTCGCTAGCGCTCGCGGTCCGGCTCGACCAACGGAGAAAGACGTCTGTCAGGGGTCTCGACTTAGAGGGTGCGCGGATAGGCGAATCTACTGCGGTCGCCCCGGTGTCCCCCTGGCTGTGTTGTCCTCCTTGAACGCACGGTCCAGTGCGCTTTTCGTCGTCCGCCTTGCCATGAGGTCACCGTGACGATCCTCGTGACGACCCC
>NZ_RQYT01000027.1 GCF_003932785.1 Arachnia propionica
TCACCCCGGTGACCCCCTGACGACGTTGTCCTCCTTGAACGCACGATCCAGTGCGCTCTTCGTCGTCCGCCTTGCCAGGAGGTCACCGTGTGGATCCTCGTGACGATCCCCCTATCCGCGCACCCTCTAAACTCCAGGGCCCGGGGATCGGTACTGGTTGGGACCTCCGGAAACATCGTCGAGGGCCGCCACGATCGGGGGTACCAGCTGTTTGGTCTCGGCGTCCAGCAGTTCGACGAGGTGATCGACCGTGCGGGGGCCGACGAGAGCGCTCGCGACCTGTGGGGCGTCGCGGACCCATATGAGGGCCACCTGGGAGGGCGTGAGGGCAAGGCCGTTCGCGGCCGTGGCGACGGCCTCGACGACGGAACGGCTGCGGGGCTGGAGGTAGGGCTCGAGGAACCATCCGAAGTGCTCGGAGGCGGCCCGGGAGTCCTTCGGGATGGACGTGAGGTACTTGCCGGTGAGGGCGCCCCGACCGAGCGCGGACCAGGCCAGGAGGCCCAGCTGGTGGTGTTGTGCGGCTCCGATGACCTCGACCTCGGCGCGCCGGGCCAGCAGCGAGTACTCCACCTGGACGGAAGCCAGTTTGGTGCGTCCGGCGACGGCCTCCTGCCAGGTCGCGGCGGTGGCGGTCTGCCAGCCGACGAAGTTGCTGATCCCGACGTAGCGGGCCATGCCGCGGGAGACAGCCTGATCCAGTGCCGACAGGGTCTCCTCGATGGGGGCGGTACCCCAGGCGTGGACCTGCCAGAGATCGACGTGATCGGTGCGGAGACGCTTGAGGGAACCCTCCAGGTCACTGAGCAGGGCGGCGCGGGAGGTGTCGACGATGCGTCGCCCCCCGCGGATCACGAACCCGGCCTTGGTGGCGATGACGAGGGATTCGCGAGGCACCCCCGTCGCGAGGAGTTTCCCGATCATCTTCTCCGCGACGCCGCCCCCGTAGGCGGGTGCGGTGTCGATGAGATTGCCCCCCGATTCGACGAACTCGCTGACGATCTCCTGCACCTCCGGCCACTCCACGTCCCGACCCCAGGCCATGGTGCCGAGACCGACGCGGGAGACCTGGAGGCCTGAGCGTCCGAGAGCCCGGTACTCCATCGAAACCCCCAATCAGCCTGCCTGCAGGACGCCGGTCATGAGCAGCGCGGCGACAACCGCTGCCAGTCCCCAACGGTAGTAGACGAAGCCCCGGAAGGTGTGGGTGGAGATGAAACGCAGCAGCCAGGCGATGACCACGTAACCGATGCCGAAGGCCAGGACGGTGGCGAGGATCGTCGGCCCCCACGCGGTGTGGCCCTCGCCGATGTCCTTGAGTTTGTAGAGCCCGGAGCCGAACACGGCCGGGATGGCCAGCAGGAACGAGTACCGGGCCGCCGCCTCACGGGTGTAGCCCATGAAGAGGCCGCCGGAGATGGTCATGCCGGAGCGGGACACCCCCGGGATGAGGGCGCACGCCTGGGCGAGCCCGTACCACAGGCCGTGGCCCCAGGAGAGGTCCTTCAGTTCGCGGGTGTTGCGCTCCGCCATCCTGTCGGCGAGGAGCAGCACCCCGCCGATCGCGACGAGCATGAACACGGTGAGCCACAGGTTGCGCAGGTAGGTGTCGATGGCGTCCTGGAACAGCACGCCGAGAACCACGATGGGGATGGAGCCGATGATGACGAGCCATCCCATGCGCGCGTCGGGATCGTTGCGGTGGACCTTGCCGGTCAGCGACCCGAACCATTGCTTGATGATCCTCACGATGTCGCGCCAGAAGTAGACGAGCACGGCGGTCTCGGTGCCGAGCTGGGTGACGGCGGTGAAGGCGGCGCCGGGGTCCCGACCGTCGAAGAGCAGCTGCCCGACGATGGAGACGTGTGCGCTCGACGAGATGGGCAGGAACTCCGTGAGTCCCTGGACGATGCCCAACACGATGGCCTCGAACCACCCCATGCTTCCTCCTGTTACGTCGCCGTGATGTCCGGGGCAACTCTAGCCCTGAGGTGTGGGAGCCCGGCAACCAACCGGGGTGTGATGTGCGGCCGACACCGAGGTACGGACCATCCGAGATCGTGGCTGCCATGACCGAGCCCTTGCCCCACCTCCTGGAGCGGCTCCCCGAGGGATGCCGATCTCCTGGTAGGGCAACTACCGGGCCCCTGGAGGATGTGCTGGCACTGGATCGGGTGCAGAAGAGGTCATGCATCACCTCCGAAAGGCCTAAGAGGGTGCGCGGATGGGCGAATCCACTGCGGTCGCCCCGGTGACCCCTTGGCTGCGTTGTCCTCCTTGAACGCACGATCCAGTGCGCTCCTCGTCGTCCGCCTTGCCATGAGGCCACCGTGACGATCCTCGTCACGATCCCCCTATCCGCGCACCCTCTAACTTGTCGAAGGACGGCAGCTGATGAGGGTTTCGGATCAGATCGCCAGCCTGAGTGGCCGGCTGGCGGACGACGTTCGTACGCGGCCACAGATGGATGCGCACTACGCGACCTTGGTCAGGGACTGTCTGCAGCGCAGCGGGAGCGCGACTCGCCAGGAGATCGACGCGTTGCTGCTGCCGCTGCTGCCCGAGGTGCTCTCCACCGGGCAGAAGGAGGTCGAGGTCTCCAACCTGCTCGCCGAGCTTCGTCGCGAGGGTTCCATCGTCAACGCAGGCACTCGGACCCAGCCGCGATGGGAGCTTTCATGAATCTGGTGGTGGACGGGTGCAAGGTATGAAAGGAAGCGACCCCTTCGAGGAGGAAAACTCCTTGTCAGCAGGATTCGGGCTTTTTTTGGTGGAGGGGGCGGTGCAGAAAGAAAAAAAGAAAGAGGTGTGCTGAAGCTCGCTGTCGACGCTGGAGCCCAGGGGCGTGGAGGAGGCCAAGATCGAGTGCGCGCGGAGATTCTTCCGAAAGGTGCTGTTCACGACCTTCTTTTCCGCTGGTCGAGCCGGACTGCGCGCGCCAGCGCGCCGTCCGTGTCGAGACCCCTGACACACGGTGCAGGAACTCGAGTTGAGCGGAAGTCCCACGGAGGTCTCGACACGGGTCCTCCGCAGGCTCCGGACCCGGTGTGAGCAGCGGTGGAGAGGACGGCACTGGAGCCGAAATGAGCAACCACCCAAGCTCCGTGAACAACGCCTGAACTCTGAGAGCCAAGAACGGCGAGAACGTCACGTACGACGTCGTGACGGACTACTTCCAGCTCATGCAACTCGTCACCTCGTAGCCTCACCCCGCATCGCTGCACGAACCAACTCTCCAAGAGGGTGCGCGGATAGGGGATCGTCACGAGGATCAGCACGATGGCCTCCTGGCAAGGCGGACGACGAAGAGCGCACTGGATCGTGGCAGTTGAGGAGGACGACGCCGCCAGGGGGCATCGGGGCGACCGCAGTAGATGAGCCTATCCGCGCACTCTCTAAGCTTGGGATCATGCTGCTGGAGTTTCCCCATCCGGACCGGGTCGTCGTCGGCGCCCTGGGCGACGCGGGGGAGCGCACCTTCGTACTGCAGGTGCGGCAGCGGGACCAGCTCGCCGCCGTCCAGATCGAGCGCGACGCGGTGCTGTCGGTTGCCCGCCGGATTGACTCCCTCCTCGAGGAGTCCGTGCTGCTGGGCTGGCTGGGGGAGCCGCCCGGGGAGATCCAGCCGGACCTCGGCCCGCTGGACGAGCCCCTCGTCGTGTTGTTCACGGTGCGGGCCGTCGGCTGGGCCCTCGACACGGCCCGGGGCGCCATCCAGGTGGAACTGTTCGCGGGCAGCCCCGAGCGTGAGACGGAACTCCTCGACACCATCATCCAGATCTGGCTCTACCCCCGCGTGGCACGGGAGTTCACCGCCCGGGTGCGCCACGTCATCGCGACGACGGACCCGCCCTGCCCCTTCTGCGCCCAGCCGGTCCACGCCCTGGGCCACATCTGCCCCCGCGCCAACGGCTACCGCGCCCCGCTGTTCTGAACCAGGCGCGGCCCGAGCGACGAAACAGCGGCGTCCGGGGTCGTCGTTGGTTCTCGCCGGTGCCGAGGCAGTAGTTTTGGATTCATGTACTCGTGGGCCCCCGTTGATGTTCCCAGCCTGCCGCCATCCGACGGCGTCCCCCGTCGACTCCGGCTGCACGACACCGCCACCCGCCAGCTGGTGGAGGTGGGGCCCACCAGCGGTGAGGCCCGCATGTACGTGTGCGGCATCACCCCCTATGACGCCACTCATCTCGGGCACGCCAACACCTATCTGGCCTTCGACCTCATCCACCGCGTCTGGCTCGACCTGGGTCTCCGCGTCAACTACACCCAGAACGTCACCGACGTCGACGACCCCCTCCTGGAACGCGCCCGCGACACCGGCCGCGACTGGGAGGAACTCGCCGAGGACCAGACCGAGCTGTTCCGCTCCGACATGGAGCACCTTCGGGTCATCCCGCCCACCCACTACGTGGGGGCCGTTGAATCCATCCCCAGCGTCGTCGCGCTCATCGAGCAGCTCCTGCCGAGCGGACTCGTCTACCAGGTCGACGATCCCGAGCACCCCGACTGGTACTTCCAGACGGCCGCCGCCCCCGGCTTCGGGGCGATCAGCCACCTCGACGAGGGGGAGATGACCGCGCTGTTCACCGAGCGCGGCGGCGACCCGGACCGCCCCGGCAAACGACACCCCCTCGACTGCCTCCTGTGGCGATGCGCCCGCCCGGGGGAGCCCAGCTGGACCTCGTCGCTCGGCCCGGGACGCCCCGGCTGGCACATCGAGTGCACTGCCATCGCCCTCGACAGGCTCGGACCCGCCTTCGACGTCCAGGGCGGCGGCAGCGACCTCACCTTCCCGCACCACGAGATGTGCAGCGCGGAGGCCGTCGTCGCCTCGGGTCAGCCGCTGGCCACGGCCTACGTGCACTCCGGCATGGTGGCCCTCCATGGGGAGAAGATGTCGAAGTCCAAGGGAAACCTCGAACTGGTGAGCCGCCTCCGCAACAAGGGGGCGCACCCGATGGCGATCCGTCTCGCCCTCCTCAACCACCACTATCGCTCCGACTGGGAGTGGACCGACGCCGATCTGACCACCGCGACCGAACGCCTCGACCTGTGGCGCTCCGTCATCAACAACGGTGTCAGCCTGCCCGCCACCGAGAGCATCGCTGAGTTGCGCCGTGCGCTGCGCGACGACCTCGACGCCCCGCGCGCCCTCGGCGTCGTCGACACCTGGGCGGCGGCCAGCCTCGCCATCGACGGCGACGACTCGACGGGGATCCGTGAGATGGTCGCCGCAGTGGACGCGCTCCTCGGCGTCAGACTGGATCTTCTAGGCTGAGCGCCGTGAAGACGTTCGAGCAGCTCTTCGAGCAACTGACCGAGACCGCAAGGACCCGCCCGGAAGGGTCCTCCACCGTCGCCCGGCTCGATGCCGGCGTTCACGCGATCGGGAAGAAGATCGTCGAGGAGGCCGCCGAGGTCTGGATGGCGGCGGAGCACGAGTCCAAGGACGCGGCGGCCCTCGAGATCAGCCAACTGCTGTACCACCTGCAGGTCATGATGATCGCCCTGGACCTCGACCTCGACGACATCCACCGCCACCTGTGAGGCCCACCATGCAGACCCCCATGCTCAGGATTGCCGTGCCCAACAAGGGTTCCCTCGCCGAGGCCGCCGCCGCGATGCTCCGCGCCGCCGGGTACCGGCAACGCACCGACTCGAAGGACCTCACCCTCATCGACGAGGCCCACGGTGTGGAGTTCTACTACCTGCGTCCTCGGGACATCGCGGTCTACGTCGGTCAGGGTCATCTCGACGTGGGCATCACCGGCATCGACATGCTGCTCGACTCCGGGGCCGACGCCGAGGAGGTCATGAAACTCGGCTTCGGCGGCAGCCGCTTCCGGTTCGCGGCCCCGGCGGGCAGCGGCTGCACCGTCGACACGTTGGCGGGCAAGCGGATCGCCACCTCCTACCCGGGGCTGCTGGGGGAGTGGCTCACCGCCCAGGGCATCGACGCGAAGCTCGTCAAGCTCGACGGGGCGGTCGAGTCCGCCATCCGACTCGGCGTCGCCGACGTCGTCGCCGACGTGGTCGACACCGGGACCACCCTCAAGCGGGCGGGGCTCGAGATGTTCGGGGAGCCGATCTGTCACTCGGAGGCGGTGCTCATCCGGCGCTCCGGCACCGAGGAACCCGCCGGTCTGGCCTCCCTGCGTACTCGGCTGGAATCCGTCCTCGTCGCCCACAACTACCTCATGATGGACTACAACGTCGCGGAGGAGAACCTCGCCGCGACGACGGCGCTGGCCTCCGGGGTCAACGGCCCCACCGTCTCGAGGCTGGCGCAGCAGGGCTGGCTCGCGGTGCGGGTCCTCGTGCCGAAGCAGGGGGCGCACCTGCTCATGGACCAGCTGTTCGAGGCCGGTGCCCGGGGCATCCTCCTCACCGAACTCAACGCGGTGCGGCTGTGATCACACGATTCCGCGCTTCTTGAGGATCGCCTCGATCTCGTCGAGTTCCTCATCGACCGGCGCGGGCTTGCCCCGTCGGGCGGCCTTCGGGGCGGCGGGCGGCTGCTCCTGCTGAGGGGCGGCTGCTGGCTTGGGTGCCCCGCCGAGCGCGGGCTTGCGTGGCTCGGCCGCGACGGATCGCTGCTTGGGTTCCTTGGGGGCCGGGGTGCGCTCCGACCTGGGGAGGAACCCGCTGGCCACCACCAGCAGGACGCCGAGGCCGCCGAGGCCTGCGCCCCAGGTCATGACGTTGGTCCACTCCGTGCGCTGCCCCCAGTCGATGAGGCTGCCGATCCCGTTGATGAGCAGCGTCAGCAGGCCGGTCAGCTGAAGGCCGAGCGGGACGAGTGCCAGGCCGATTCCTGCGACGAGGACCCTGAGGCTCCTGTTGCGGGCGAACAGGCCCGCCGTGATGGCGATGATGACGGTCATGACGGCGATCGTGACGAACAGCGCGGTACCCATGCGGTCAAGCATTTCACAGGCGCGTGATGAGGGTGGCCGGGTTCCCACCTTCATCACGACGGACACCGGTCTCGCCCGGCTCCCGGGGCGCAGGTGACGTCGGCCCGCGTAGGGGCTGCCACGGCGTCGCTGGTCCTGCCCGGGCATGACAGATTTGCATTCTCAATATCACTGCGCATAGGTTGACATTCGTTCATCGCATGTCGGCAGCACCGGCTGGTGCCGTCCGGTGATCCCTTCGCGGGGATCACGGCACCCGGCGCCGGTGCGCAGGGGAACCCGGTCGAATGCCGGGACTGGCGCGCAACGGTGGGCGGCCTGAAGGGCCGCGAGTCCGAACACCTGGCCGACATCGTCATCTCGAGGACCACGCGACATGGTCCGGAAGGAGTGCCGTGCCCCACCCAGTGGCCGCCATCCGAGGCCTCAGCGTCCGATTCGGCGACGTGACGGCGCTCGATGAACTCGACCTGACCATCCAGCCCGGTGAACGGGTGGGCCTCATCGGCGAATCCGGATCGGGGAAGTCCATGACGGCTTCCGCGCTGCTCGGCCTCCTGCCCCGCAATGCAACCGTGACCGGCTCCGTCCAGCTGCGGGGCATCGAGCTCGTGGGCCATCCCGAGAAGGAGCTGCGGCGACTCCGCGGCGACGCCGTCGGGCTGGTCGCCCAGGATCCGAGAACCGCCCTCAACCCTCTCGTGATGGTCGGTCACCAGGTCGCCGAGCCGTTGCGGGCCAAGGGGGTCAAGGCCGCCGAGGCCCGTCGTCGCGCCGTCGACCTCCTTGCTCAGGTCCGCCTCCCCGACCCGGAACGACTGGCCCGCCGGTATCCGGGCGCCCTGTCCGGGGGCCAGCGTCAGCGGGTCGGGATCGCGATGGCGCTCGCGGCCGACCCTGCGCTGCTCATCGCCGACGAACCCACCTCCGCCCTCGACACCACCGTCCAGGCGGGGGTGCTGGCACTCCTCGCCGAACTGCCGCCGACATCGTCGCTGTTGTTCATCACCCATGACATCGCCGTCGCGGCGCTCCTCTGTAGTCGGCTCGTGGTGCTGCGACGCGGGGTGAAGGTCGCTGACGGTCCCACCGCCGAGGTGACCGGGAACCCGCCCCATGAGTACGTGTCGGAGTTGCTGCTGGCCAGCTCCTCCACCGCACTCCCGGACACCTGTGAGTCCCTCAACATGCTGACCAGGGAGAGCGCATGACCACCGGCCTGACCGCATCCGGCCTCGTGAGGACCTACGGCAGCCGTGGCCTGCTGGCCCGGTTCCGGCGCAGCGACGCGGTTCGTGCCGTCGACGGGGTCGACGTCGACCTGCGTCAGGGGCAGCGCCTCGGCATCGTGGGGGAGTCGGGCTCCGGCAAGTCCACCCTCATGCGTCTGCTGCTCGGCCTCGAGGCCCCCGACCAGGGGACGGTCGTCCTCGACGGGCGGGAGGTGAGGGCAGGGGCGGACCTCGCCTGGTTCCGGCGGCGGGTGCAGTTCGTCCCCCAGGATCCCTCCAGCTCCCTCAACCCCCACCTGCGGATCCGCGACTGCGTCCGGGAGCCGTTGCAGTGCCTCGGCATCACCGGCGACCACGGGGCGCGGATCCTCGAGTGCCTCGACGCGGTGGGGCTCGACCCGTCACTGGCCGACCGCTACCCGGGCGAGCTCTCCGGCGGGCAACGGCAACGGGTCGCCATCGCCCGGGCCCTCGCGCCCAAGCCCGAGGTCATCGTCGCCGACGAGGCGGTCAGCGCCCTCGACGCCCTGGTGCGGTTGCAGGTCATGACGACGTTGCGTGAGATCTGCGACACGGAACAGGTGTCGCTCATCTTCATCTCCCACGACCTCGGGGCGGTGTGCTTCCTGTGTGACTCGGTGATGGTGATGAGCCGCGGCAGGGTGGTCGAGGCGGGGGCGGTCCCGGCCCTCTTCGAGGCCCCCGCGGCGCCGGAGACGAGGGCGCTGGTGTCCTCGGTCCCGGTCCAGCCGGGGGTGTGACGGTGT
The DNA here is from genome assembly GCF_003932785.1 of Arachnia propionica. Taxonomy (GTDB): domain Bacteria; phylum Actinomycetota; class Actinomycetes; order Propionibacteriales; family Propionibacteriaceae; genus Arachnia; species Arachnia propionica_B. The sequence goes on from NZ_RQYT01000027.1 coordinate 8,917, forward strand.
TGAAGGCATCCGCCCGGGACGGCACCCTCGCCCTCATGCGTCGGCTCTCGACGCCGCTGCGGCTCCTGGTCATCACCCAGTTCGCGTTCAACGTGGGCTTCTACCTCGTCGTGCCGTTCATCGCGGCCCATCTGGCCGAGGACCTCGCGTTGGCGGGATGGGTGATCGGCCTGGTGCTGGGGCTGCGCACCTTCTCGCAGCAGGGACTGTTCTTCCTCGGCGGGGCGCTCGCGGACCGGTTCGGTATCCGGGCCACCATCCTCATCGGCATCCTCGTCCGGATCGTCGGTTTCGTCACCATGGGGCTGGCCGGCGAGGTGTGGTCGGTGATGCTCGGCGTCACCCTCATCGGTCTGGCCGCCGCCCTGTTCTCGCCGGCCGTGGAGTCCGCGTTGACGGCGTGGGCCGGGGACCTCGAGGCCGCGGGTGGTCCCCGACGAATCGATGTCATCGGCCTCGAGATGATGGCGTCGAAGCTCGGCACCATCGTCGGGCCGATCCTCGGCGGGGTGCTCCTCGTCGTGCCCTTCACCACCACCTGTTTCGTGGCTGCTGGGGTCTTCGCCCTGATCCTGGCGGCACATCTCGTCTGGCTTCCGGCGGGGGCCCGCGTCGGGTCGTCCAGCCGCGTCGGGGAGTCGCTGCGCGGGGTGCTCTCGAACCGGCGCTTCCTCTGGTTCGCCCTCATCCACTGCACCTATCTGGTCAGCTACAACCAGCTGTACCTCGCCGTCCCGGTGGAACTGACCCGCATCGGCGCCCCCAGCGCCCAGATCACCTGGCTCTTCGGGCTGGCCGCGGTGCTCGTCATCGGACTGCAGCTACCCGTCACGCGGGCAGTCGCCCACTGGTCCATGTCCCGGACCCTGGCCCACGGATACGGTCTCATGGCCGCCGGGTTCGTCGCCGTCGCCGGCTTCGCCGCCCTGCCTCCACTGCCGGGGATCCTCGCCTACGTGCCGTCGGTGCTCTTCGTCATCGGTCTCCACCTCGGACAGATCCTGGTGCTGCCCGCAGCCAGGGCGACCGTCGCCGATCTGGCGGGTGGGCACCGGCTCGGCAGCCATCTCGGGATGCTGGCCTCCATCGGGGGTGCGGCGGTCCTCGTGGTGAGCACCGCGATCGGTGTGATCCTGCCGTGGTCCAGCCACACCTCCGCCGCGGCCCCCGTGCCGTGGCTCCTGCTGGCCGTCCTGCCGGCCCTCTCAGCCGTCGGCGCCGTCGCCTTCTCGCGACGGTGCCTCTCAACCGATTCCAGGAAGGGAAATCCATGAACCGACGTCGACTCCTCGGCCTTGTCGCGGCCGGGACCGCAGTACTCACCCTCGCCACGGGCTGCGTGGTGGGTGGCGGTGGTGAGAGCCCCACCGCCACAGGCGGCTCCTCCGGCTCCGATGCGGCCCCCCGACTCCGGGTGGCCCTCAACTTCGCGCCCGTGGCGAACCTGTCGCCCTACACCGACGACGCCTCCAGCCTCATGCGCCTCGGGGTCTCCGAGTCCCTCATCTCGATCGACGCGAACGGGGTGCCCCAGCCGGCGCTGGCCGAGAAGTTCGAGATGGTCGACGAGATGACCGCGAAGTTCACCCTGCGTTCCGGGGTCACGTTCCATGACGACTCCCCGGTCAACGCCGAGGCCGTGGTCGCCAGCCTCCAGGCCGCGCTCAAGGCCGACCCGGCGCCGAGCACCGTCTCGGGACGCGAACTGACGATCACCGCGGAGGGCGAGGACGTGGTCGTCGTCAAGGCCGCGGAGGCCGACCCCATCCTCATCATGCGGTTCGCGAACCCGGACATGGTGATCCTCGCCCCGAAGGCATATGAGGCCGACCCGAACCAGCCCAACCCGGTCGACGCCGGCACCGGGCCCTTCGAGCTGACGAAGCTCGACGGCTCCACCCATGCGACCCTCGAGGCCAACGCCTCCTACTGGGGAGGTGCGCCGAAGGTCGCCGGGCTGGATGCCCAGTTCATCGGCAAGGCTGACGCCCGGGTCAACGCGATGCGTGCCGGGGAACTGGATGTCTTCCAGAACGTCCCCGTCGCCCAGCTGCCGAACATGGACGGGTTCACCGTCGAGAGCCGCGCGATTCCCCGCACCTCCGGGCTGTACCTCAACACGAAGTCCGGCCCCTTCACTGATCCCGGGCTCCGGGTCGCCGCTGCGAAGGCCATCGACGGCAGCGTGATCGCCTCGAGCGTCTTCGAGGGACACGCCGACCCGGCCAAGGGGATCTTCCGCGGCGACGTGGACTGGACCAAGGATCGTCAGGACCCGGCCTATGCCGAGGCGAAGGATCCGGCGGGCACCACGATCACCATCGCCACCTACTCGGATCGTCCGGAGCTGCCCGAGGCGATCACCATCATCGCCGACCAGCTGCGCGCGGCCGGTTTCACGGTCGAGACCCCCGTCGTGAAGGAGTACCCGGTGCTGGAGCCCGACATCATGGCGGGCAAGTTCGACATGGTCCTGCTGTCGCGCATGTACATGTCCAAGGCCAACGACCCGCTGAGCCTCATCCAGCTCGACTTCACCTGTGAGGGCGGCTACAACCTCGCCTTCCTGTGTGATCCCGCCGTCGACGAGGTCGTCAACGGTGCCGTCGCCAACGCCGATGTGGCCGCGCGACGCGCCGCCGCCGTCAAGGCCGAGGGCCTCGTCCTCGGTTCCGGGGCCTACATCCCGGTGGTCCACGAGCAGGTCCGCATCGCCCGGGTCAACGAGGTGTCGGGCCTGGCGGAGGATCCGCTGGAGTGGAAGATGATCACCGAGCAGACCACCATCACCAAGTGAGCTGAGCGGTGAACAGGTCGAGTCTGCGTTCCACCTGGACGCTCGTCGGGGCCTTCCTCGCGGCCGCGCTCTTCGCCGGTTCGCTGCCCTGGCTGACGGGCAGCGATCCCGCTCGCACCGTGCTCCGCGCGAGGCAGCAGGAGCGGGACGCGGACCCGGCCGCCCTCGAGGCGATCCGGGAGAGCCTCAACCTCCCGGAGAACCCGTTCATCGGGACCTGGCAGTGGCTGACCCGCGCCATCAGGGGTGACCTCGGGGTCTCCTGGGTCAGCGGCACCCCCGTGACCGACAAGATCGGCTCCTCCCTGCTCGTGTCGCTCAACCTGTCGGGGATGGCGGCGGCGGCCACCCTGATCCTGGGGTTCCTCCTCGTTGCACCCATGATCCTCGCCGTCGGTCGGGGTCGTCCCGCGGCCTCGCCCGTGCTGCGTGTGGTCTCGGCGGTGCTCGCCGCGATTCCCGAGTTCGTCCTCGCGGTGCTGCTGCCGTTCATCTTCGCGGTGCGGTTGCGCTGGCTGCCCGCCACGGGATGGCGGACGACGGAGCACGCGATCCTGCCCGTCACGGCCATCGCGGTCGCCTCCGTCGGGGTCCTGCTGCGCGTCCTCATGACCGCCGTCACGGCCGTTGCCGACGAGGACTGGGTGCGCACCTGGCGGGCCAACGGCGCCCGCCCCGGCCGGATCTCCGTCGAGGTGGCCAGGCGAGCCCTGGCCGTGGTCCTGCCCCAGGTCCTCCTGCTGCTGGCCGGCATCGTCGGCGCCTCCGTCGTCGTGGAGGACACCTTCGCCATCCCCGGCCTGGGGCGCACATCCCTGAACGCCGCCCTCGCCCAGGACGTGCCCGTCGTGCAGGGGGCGATGGCGGTGCTCGTCCTGCTCGGCGTGGTGGTGGGGACCATCGGGAACCTGCTCCACCGCTGGCTCATGGCCCCCGCGCTGGGGGCCGGGCAGGGTGCGGCCCCCGTCCGGCACGTCGCCGTCATCCGACGGGGCTGGGGCTGGTGGGCCTCGGTGACCCTGCTCGTCGTGCTCGTCGTCGGCGGCTGGTTCCGCACCAGTTCCGTGGACCCGTTGGCCCGCAACTCCGGCCCGTCCTGGCTGCACCCGCTCGGGACCGACCACGTCGGCCGGGACGTCTGGGCCCGGGTGGGGGAGGGGGCGTGGCTCACCATCGGTTCCGCCGTGGTGCTGACCCTCATCTGCCTTGCCATCGGGCTGCTCGTCGGATTGGCCTCGAAGCAGGGGGGAGCGGGGATCACCGACATCCTCAACGCCATCCCGTCGGTCTTCCTCGGTGTCGTGCTCGCGGCGGCGATGGAGGCGGGGCTGTTCACGGCGTGGCTCGCGATCTGCCTCGTCGGGTGGATCCCCCTGGCAGTCCACACCCGGACCCTCGCGGCGGAGGCGCGGGCTGCGGGCTTCCACCAGGCGGCCATCACGTCCGGGGCGTCGAGCTGGTGGATCACCCGCAGACACATCCTCCCCAGCGTCTTCCGCCCCGTCCTCGGCCATGCGCTGGTCCGGTTGCCCCACCTGGCGTTGGCCCTCACGGCCCTGGGTTTCCTGGGGCTCGGGGCCGGGCACGACTCCCCGGAGTGGGGCAAGCTCCTGGCGGACTCGGTGCTGCACATGGAGCAGGCCCCCTGGGCGGTGTTCTTCCCGGCCATGGGGCTGGTGCTGCTGGGACTGGTGACCAACCTTGCCAGAGCAGAATGACACCTGAAGGAGGGATAGGATCGCGGTCATGCCGAAACAACACGATGATGTGGCCGATGACCACGACGACGAAGGTGGTGCACCCGGTTGGGAGGCCATTGACGCTGCCTGCCTGAGGCTTTACCCGGAGCAGCCGGAGCCCTTCCACTATGGCTCCATACCGTTCTCCTTCTTCCAGCCCCAAGGGCTTGAGGGGGTCGCGGTGTTCCGGGTCGCCCAGCCTGAGCCGCACTGGCACTACGTCTCCTACGGGTTGTCGGACCTGTTCGGGGAGCAGGACGGGCCGGACGAGGACGGCGACTCCGGATATGGATTCGAGCTCACCTTCCGCCTGGCGGACCCGCAGGCGATGACGGCGGAGGAGCCTCCGACGTGGCCGGTCGACCTGCTCCAGAACCTGAGCCGGTACGTGTTCAGCACGGGCAACTGCTTCGCCGCCAACCACCACATGGACCTGGGAGGGAAGATCGGGTCGGAGGAGGAGACCGACCTCACCGCCATCGGTTTCGTGCCGGACCCCGATCTTGGGGAGATCGAGACCCCGAGCGGTCGGGTCCGGTTCCTGCAGCTCTTCGGGCTGACCGGGACCGACCTCGACGACGTCAAGGCGTGGAGCGCGGAACCGCTGTATGACCTGCACGCCACGCGGCATCCGAAGCACGTCACCGATCTGGCGAGCGGACCGTTGCGGGAGGACCCGGAGGTGGCCCGACTCATCGACGAGGGCAAGCAGCGCGACGGCTCCCAGATGGAGCGAACCTTCGTCGACAGCGTCAAGGTGGCGGAGGTCGAGGGGAGGCTGGAGATCACCATCGGCGCCCGGGTCGCCGGGGAGCTTCCCGGCTACCTCATGGGCAGACTGCCGTTCGGGCGGGACTTCATGCTCATCGGCAATGAGGACGGCCTCACCTTCGAATCGGCCGAGTCCACGTCGTGGGAGCTGGGCGAGGTGGAGAACTTCCTCCGGCTCACCCCGGCCGACCTGGAGCAGGTCGTGGCCGTCCTCGAACCGAAGCGGGGGCGCCACGAGGCCCCGGCTGGGGTGGTGTGGATCATCGAACCCACCGAGATGAAGGATCCCAACGGCAACGTCGTCGAGGTCATCGGGTAGCAGGGACAAACAGGCAGGATTCCGGTAGGCGCCAGACAGAACCGAGGCGACCCGATGCCCTGTCGGACCCGAGCTGCCCTTGCTCCGTTGGTCGAGCCGTCCGTGTCGAGACCTCCGCAACGGTCCCGACGATCCCGCACCGGGTCTCGACTCGAGGCCTGCGGCCTCGGCTCGACCAGCGGAAGGTAGTGAGCCGAGGGCGTAACGCATCCGAGAGTCGTGACCTGGGGAGGTTCCCTTCCCTCCGTTGGTCGAGCCGGGTCCCGGAACGTAGTGGAGGGGCCCGTGTCGAGACCCGGTGACGATTCGCAGGGACTGCTTCGGTGGTCTCGACACGGACAGCTCGTGATGCTCGCCGTCCGGCTCGACCAACGGAGGGGCCGTGTCGCGGTCCGCTGTTGCCCAAATCGGGTTTGCCTGATCTGATGCGTGTGCGGCCGTCCCCAGAAGGCGGCTGTTTGGTCCTTGCGGGTCGAACCGGTAAGGTGTTCAGGTGTTGTAAGCGACGCGGATGCGTTCGCTCATGGAAGTGGAGGCCTGACCTCCCACCTGGATCGCCGAGGCGGTCGGGTCGGATCGCACCCCGGGTGCGCCGTCAGGCCTTCGCGCATGCGCGGAGGCCATTTTCCTGTCGTCCAACCGAAAACTCGACCTTGGAGGAACCCATCAGCACTGAACCGCGGATCAACGAACGTATTCGAGTACCCGAAGTCCGACTCGTCGGCCCCAAGGGGGAGCAGGTCGGCATCGTGCGTCTTGAGGACGCACTCCGCCTCGCGGTGGAGAGTGATCTCGACCTCGTCGAGGTGGCTCCCCAGGCGCGTCCCCCGGTTTGCAAGCTGATGGACTACGGCAAGTTCAAGTACGAGGCGGCGCAGAAGGCGCGTGACGCCCGCAAGAACCAGTCGAACACCATCACCAAGGAGATGAAGCTCCGTCTCAAGATCGACAACCACGACTACGAGACGAAGAAGGGTCACGTCGTTCGCTTCCTCAAGGGCGGCGACAAGGTGAAGATCACCATCATGTTCCGTGGCCGTGAGCAGTCACGACCGGAACTGGGCATCGAGCTGCTCAAGCGGCTCGCCAACGACGTGGCCGAGTTCGGCTTCGTCGAGTCCGCCCCCAAGCAGGACGGTCGGAACATGCTCATGGTGCTGGGCCCCACCAAGAAGAAGACCGAAGCCAAGGCCGAACAGGCCGAGGAACGGGACCGTCGCATGGAGCAGCGGAAGGCCAACGCCGAGGCGGAGAAGGCTGAGGAGGCCCGGCTCAGGGCCGCAGCACAGCCGTCGAAGAAGAAGCGCGGCCCCGCCGACAACATGGACCCCGACATCGACCTGTGACCCGGGTCGAGCTGAGATACAGAAAGTGAGCCAACAATGCCGAAGATGAAGTCGCATTCCGGCGCCAAGAAGCGTTTCAAGGTCACCGGATCGGGCAAGCTCATGCACCGCCAGGCCAACCTGGGCCACCTCAACGCCCACAAGTCCTCCAAGCGTCTGCGTCGCCTCAAGGGCAACACCGAGATGGCCGCGGCCGACGTGAAGCAGGCCAAGGCACTGCTCGCTGGCCACCCCGGCCGCTGAGCCCCCACCCCTCGTTCACCTGGCCGCCCCCGGCCACCACTTAAGGAGTCAACATGGCACGCGTCAAGCGTTCTGTGAATGCGAAGAAGAAGCGCCGCGAAGTTCTCGAGCTGGCCTCCGGCTACCGTGGTCAGCGTTCGCGCCTGTACCGCAAGGCGAAGGAGCAGATCCTCCACTCCGCCACCTACGCCTACCGCGACCGCCGCGCCAAGAAGGGTGACTTCCGCGCCCTGTGGATCCAGCGGATCAACGCCGCGGCCCGTGCGGAGGGCATGACCTACAACCGTCTCATCAACGGTCTGAAGAACGCCGGCGTCGAGGTCGATCGCAAGATCCTCGCCGACCTGGCCGTCACCGACAGCAACGCCTTCTCCGCTCTGGTCGCGGTCGCCCGCGACAACCAGACCCCGGCCGCTGCCTGAACGTGACCGATTCGAGGAACGCAGCACGTGAGCTCCCGAGCTCCGTGCTGCGTTCCTTTCGTCGGCTGACGCAGCGTCGCGGCCGGGACCTGGCCGGGGAGTTCCTCGTCGAGGGGCGGCAGGCCGTCAGGGAAGCGCTGGCCTCCGATGGACTCGTCACGGCGGTCGTCGTCGCCGATCCGGAACGCCACGCCGACCTCCTCGACGGCACGGACGTCACCGTCTGGCACGGCTCCGAGACCGCGATGCGTCAGCTCTCCGACACCGTCACCCCGCAGGGGATCGTGGCGGTGTGTCGGCAGCCCCACTTCAGCTGGGAGGACTTCGCCGATGCCCGTCTGCTCGTCATCTGCGCCCAGGTGCGCGACCCCGGCAACGCCGGAACCGTGATCCGCTGCGCCGACGCCTTCGGGGCCGACGGGGTCATCCTCACCTCCGGCTCGGTGGAGGTGTGGAACCCGAAGACCGTCCGTTCCACCGTTGGTTCCCTGTTCCACCTGCCGATCCTCACCGGGATCGACCTGGCCGAGGCCGTCGACCGGGTCCACGCCATGGGCATGCAGGTGCTCGCCGCGGATGGCGACGGCGAACCCCTCGACCTCCTCGCCGCTCAGGGGCGCCTGGCCCAGCCCTCTGCCTGGCTCATGGGGAACGAGGCCTGGGGCCTGCCCGAGGCAGATGCCGCCCTGGCGGATCAGGTCGTCGCGATCCCGATGTGGGGCGCCGCGGAGAGCCTCAACCTGTCATCGGCCGCCGCGATCTGTCTGTACCAGACCGCATCCGCCCAGCGTCGTTGAACAACTGCCCGCCCGTTTGTCGGTGGGGGCGGGCAGAATGTCCGTCATGAATGCGCGCGACATCCTCGAGAGCACCGACTGGTCCCACCTCATTCACGCCTACGGCACCGGCGCCGACAATGTGGCTGAGCTGCGCACCCTCCTCGGTGAGGACCGCGCCGCCATGAGGAGCGCAGTCGACGCGCTCGACGGCGCCTACCTCCACCAGAGCTCGATCTTCCCGGCCACCCCGCCCGCTGTTGCCTTCGTGCTGGCGGTGCTTGCGGAGTGGGGGAGCGGGGCCGCCGAGTTTCCCGTGACCCCCGACCTGCTCGCCTGGGTCGAGGAGGTCGGGTGGTCGCTGTACCCGTATCTCGATGACGTGCGTTCCAGGACCCTCGATCAGGGCGCCCAGGACAGGATCGCCGCCGCCCTCGACGCGGGGGAACTGGACTGGGAGGAGCATGCGGAGGACCTGGACCAGGTGCTCGGCAACGCCGCCCTCGGGCTCCTCGAACTCGCACCGACGGCCGTGCGAGTGCTGTCCGACCTGCCCGTCGCTCCGGCCCGGGAGCTGGACCGGGCGGCGGTGGGGGCCGCCATCCCGTGGGTCATCATCGCCGGGGACGACCGGGCGGCCTCGATCCTCGTCGCCCGTCTGGAGCAGCTCCCCGACGACCTCACGCCCGCCCAACTGGCCAGCGTGGTGCGCTCGCTGGCTGACCTGGGCGCCGACGTCACCCGGTGGCTGCGGCACGAACACCCGGGCGTACGCGCCTTCGCTGCCATGCAGTGCCCCGGATCGGAGGAGGCGGCCGAGGTGCTCGTCGAGGCCCTCAGGCATCCCGAGGAGATCGCGGGCTGGTTCGACCACTGGCCGAGCGACGGGACCCGCTGGACTGGCACCCACGTGCTGTGCCCCGCGCTGGCGCGGTTCAACCTCCCGCTGGAACGGATCGCCCCGGCGGCTGCGGCCGTCATCCGGGCGTCGAACGGCTCCTTCCCCGAATACGAGTGGTACCCGCTCGTCCGGGACCACTTCGCGACGACACCGGCCACCCTGAGCGAGCGTCGGCTCCCCAAGCCTCTCACCGCCGCGCACAAGGAGATCCTCCAGGCCATGGTCGACAACGACGCGATCTGGGACCAGAGCAACGGGAACATGTCGGTTGTTCGCAGGTCCATGGGGATCAACATCCCCCGTTCGAAGCTGCGGGCCCGGCTGTGAACCGGTGCGAACAGCTCATCGTCGGAACCGACTGGAGCTCTCTGGGAAGCCACGCCCACGGTCCCGCCACCGACCTGCCGGAACTGCTCGGCGTGCTGCTCCGTGGCGACCGCGAGGCCGCCCGGGAAGCCGTGTACGACATCTGGGAGGCGACGATGTACCAGGGGCGGGCATTCGACTCGACCCCACCGGTCGTGCGGTTCCTCGCCCACTGGATCGCAGGGCAAGGGGATGAGGACTGGTACGAAGGCGGGCCTTACCACGCGCTCCTGCACATCCACGAATCGGGCCAGGCGGCTTTAGAGGGTGCGCGGACAGGCGAATCTACTGCGGTCGCCCCGGTGTCCCCCTGGCGTCGTTGTCCTCCTCGAACGCACGATCCAGTGCGCTCTTCGTCGTCCGCCTTGCCATGAGGCCACCGTGTCGGTCCTCGTGACGATCCCCCTATCCGCGCACCCTCTCAAACGCTGGGGGCGGAGGCCCCGGAGCTCGCGGACTGCGCGGCCGAGGTCCTGGAGACCCTGGGCCCCTTGGCCCTGCTTCCGGAGCATCCAGGGGATGTCATCGTCGCCGCCACGCTGCTGCCCTGGGTGGGGATCCTCGGTGCCCACCCGCAGGCGGTCAGCATTCGAAACCGGTTGGAGGAGGCGCTGGCGGGCGAGGCGCACGAGTGGCGGGGCCTGGCGGTCCTCGGGCTGGGGGAGTTGGGGCGGGACGTGTCCGATTTCCTCGATGATCCTGATCCGGGCATCCGGACGTGTGCCGCGTTGACCAGTCCGGGGCCCAGCGCCGTCGCGATCCTTGAGGAGGCGGCCGCGCTGGGGGAGGCGGCCGAGAAGTGGTTCGCCTGGACGATCAGTTTCCGGTTCCTGCGCGGGATCGCGGAAGCCTGCGCCGACGAGCTCGCCGCGAGACGCGACGGACAGGCCTGAGCCGCAGACCGCGTCATCCGTCTGGCCAAAAGTTAAGGCCCGATGGGGGTATAGCCCCTTGAGTGAGCCTTTCGGCCGCTCGTGGACAGGCATCGCAGTTGGTCCACGACGCGACTCTGCTCCTAGACTGAGGCGCTGTATGAAAGGGGGAGCCATGTCCGGCCCCAACGACAACTTCGATCCCAAGCAGGTCGCAGCCCTGAGCGTGGAGGCGATCGACGGGTTCGTTGCCGAAGCCCTGGCCGCTGTTGGGGCGGCCACGACCACCGCCGAGCTCAAGCAGGTACGGCTCGAGCACGCCGGCGATCGTTCGCCGTTGGCGCTCGCCAACCGTGAGATCGGTGCGCTGCCTCCCGCCGCACGCAAGGACGCCGGCGCCCGCGTCGGCAAGGCGAGGGGCCGGGTGACCGAGGCCATCGTCACGAGGCAGGAGGAGCTCGCGGCCCAGGAACTGGCCGCCGCCCTCGTCGCCGAGCGGATCGACATGACCCTCCCCGTGGAGGTGCGGCCCCAGGGTGCGCTGCACCCCATCACCTCGCTGATCGACGAGATGTGCGACGTGTTCGTCGGCATGGGGTGGGAGGTCGCCGAGGGGCCGGAGCTCGAGGCGGAGTGGTACAACTTCGACGCCCTCAACCTCGGCCCCGATCACCCCGCCAGGGGGGAGCAGGACACCCTCTGGGTCGAACCGATGGGGGCGGGCAAGCTCATGCGCACCCAGACCTCCCCGGTGCAGGTCCGGGCCCTGCTGACCCGGGACCTGCCGCTCTACATCGTCAGCCCCGGCAAGGTCTTCCGCGCCGACGAATACGACGCCACCCACCTGCCGGTCTTCCACCAGCTGGAGGGGCTCGTCGTCGACAAGGGCATCTCGATGGCCGACCTGCGCGGCGTCCTCGACCACTTCGCCCAGGCGATGTTCGGCGAGGTGACCATCCGGATGCGCCCGCACTACTTCCCGTTCACCGAGCCCTCGGCCGAGGTCGACATCCAGTGCTTCGTCTGCCACGGTGAATCCGGCCCCGACAAGCCGTGCCGCACCTGCCGTTCCGAGGGGTGGATCGAATGGTGCGGTTGTGGTGTGGTCAACCCGCGGGTGCTCCGCGCCTGCGGCATCGACCCCGAGGTGTACTCCGGTTTCGCCTTCGGCATGGGGGTCGACCGCACCGTCATGTTCCGCACCGGCGCCCCCGACCTGCGCGACTTCGTCGAGGGTGACATCCGTTTCTCCCGTTCCGCTGTCGTTGGAGGCACCCGATGAAGGCCCCGATCTCCTGGCTCCGCGAGCTGGTCAGGCTGCCCGCCGAGACCACCACCGCTGAGATCGCCGAGAAGTTCACGGCCCTCGGGCTCACCGTCGAACACGTCGAGACCACCGGCCCCGCCGTCACCGGGCCCCTGGTCGTCGGCCGGGTCCTCAGCTTCGTCGAGGAACCGCAGAAGAACGGCAAGACCATCCGGTACTGCCGCGTCGACGTCGGCGACCACAACGACGAGGCGACCGACGAGTATCCCGCATCGCGGGGCATCGTGTGTGGGGCCAACAACTTCGAGGAGGGCAACCTCGTCGTCGTCGCCCTGCCCGGAGCGGTGCTCCCGGGGGACTTCACGATCTCGGCCCGCAAGACCTACGGTCACATCTCGGACGGCATGATCTGCGCCGAGGACGAGATCGGACTCGGAACCGACCACAGCGGCATCATGGTGCTCTCGCCCACCCTGGGCCTGGCACCCGGCGACGACGCCCTCACCGCACTCTGGACCGCGGACGACGTGCTCGACATCGACGTGACCCCGGATCTCGGACACTGTCTGTCGCTGCGTGGCCTCGCTCGGGAGGCCGCCACCGTGCATGACGTGGCCTACCACGACCGTTACGACACCCCGATGCCGGAGCCGATCCGCGCCGGGTACCCGATCGCGAACCTGTCCGACCGGTGCACGGCCTTCGTCGCGCTCACCATCGAGGGCTTCGACCCGCTCGCACCGACGCCACGGTTCATGGTGGATCGGCTCGGGGCCTGCGGGGTGCGTTCCATCTCGCTTCCCGTCGACGTGACGAACTACGTCATGCTCGAATCCGGGCAGCCGCTCCACGCCTACGACGCGGAGAAGCTCGTCGGACCGATCCGGGTGCGACTCGCCAGTGAGGGGGAGGAGCTCACCACCCTCGACGGGGTGCGGCGCAAGCTCGACATCGACGACCTCCTCATCACCGACGACTCCGGCCCCATCGGCCTGGCGGGCGTCATGGGCGGGGAGAGCACCGAGGTCTCGGAGAGCACCAACGCGATCGTCCTCGAGGCGGCCGCCTTCTCGCCGGTCAGCGTGTCGCGCACCTTCCGGCGACACGGACTGCCCTCGGAGGCCTCCAAGCGTTTCGAGCGCACCGTCGACCCCGCCCTCGCTTTCGCCGCGGCCAAGCGGGCCGCCGAACTTCTCGTCGAGCACGGCGGCGGCCGGATCCTCGACGGCTACACCGTGGTGGGTGGCGTGCCTGCCAGGCACCGCATCGACATGCGGGCCGGGCTCATCCCCGCGATCCTGGGCGCCGATGTGTCGACCTTCGAGGCCGTGCGGGTACTGGAGGCCGGCGGCTGCCGCGTCACCGCGCTGGGTGACTCGCTCACGCTCGAGGTGCCGACGTGGCGTCCGGACCTGCGCGATCCCTACGACATCGTCGAGGAGGTCGGCCGCAAGGTCGGCTACCACCGGATCGGTCGGCGCATGCCCGTCGCCCCGCCCGGGCGGGGACTCACCCCCACCCAGCGCTCCCGCCGGGCGGTCGTTCGCGCCGCCGCGGAGGCGGGATTCACCGAGGTGCTGAGCCTGCCGTTCATGTCGGAGGCTGATCTGGACAACATGGGTCTCGACCCGTGGGATCCGCGCCGGCTCGCCGTGAAACTCGCCAATCCGCTGGCGGAGACCAGCCCCTACCTGCGCACCTCGCTGCTGCCGGGGCTGTTCGCCGCGGTGACCAGGAACACCTCCCGTTCCCTGGACGACCTCGCCCTCTTCGAGCGCGGCCTCGTCTGGTCGGATCGCGGCGCCACGGTCGCGCCCCGGCCCAGCGTCGAGCAGCGTCCCACACCGGATGAGCTGGCGGCGCTCGACCAGGCCCTGCCCGCGCAGCCCGAACTCATCGCCGCCGTGGTGACAGGGTCGTGGCTGCCCGCCGGGTGGCACGGTCCCGCCGTTGCTGCGGACTGGCGTCACGTCGTCGCCTTCGCCGAGGCCGTCTGCCAGGCGGCCGGGCACCGGTTGGAGCGCCGCAACTACACGCAGGCCCCGTGGCATCCAGGACGGTGCGCCGGGCTGCTGGCCGGTGGGGAGCACATCGGCTTCGCGGGCGAACTCCACCCCAGCGTCATCCAGGCATTCGGTCTGCCCGCCCGCACCTGCGCCGTCGAGATCGATCTCACGATGCTCCATGGACTGGCCCCCGAACCGGTCCGGATCCACCGACTCGCCGGGTTCCCCGTCGCGAAGGAGGACGTCGCCCTCATCGTGTCGGAGAACGTCCCCGCCGAGGGGGTGCGTCAGGCCCTCATCGAGGGTGCCGGCGAGCTGCTCGAATCCGTGACCCTCTTCGACGTGTACCGCGGCAACCAGGTGCCCGAGGGCAAGAAGTCCCTGGCCTTCGCGCTGCGGTTCCGCGCCGACCGGACGCTCAAGGATTCCGAGGCCGCCGAGGCCAGGGATGCCGCCGTCGCCGTGGCCGCGAGGGAGTTCGGCGCCGAACAGCGGGCGTGATCCTTCAGCTGTGAGCCTCGGTGCCGTCCCCCCTGGAGAAGTCCTCCACGAGGGCGACGGCACGGCTGAACTCCTCCGCCACGGCGGGTGGGGGCGTGGAGAGGAACGACACGCCCATGGCCATCGCGAGGTTGGCGAGGAACCCCGGCAGGATCTCGTAGACGTCGAACACGCCGCCCTCCAGGGTGCCCCAGATGGCCACGACGATCGCGCCGGTCGCCATCCCCGCGAGGGCGCCCCAGCGGGTGAGACGTCGCCAGTACAGGGTGAGGATGACGATGGGGCCGAAGGCGGCGCCGAACCCGGCCCAGGCGAAGGCCACGAGACGCAGGATGGTGTCGTTGGCGTCCCAGGCGAGGATCGCAGCGATCACGGAGACCACCAGCACCCCGATCCGGCCGATGAGCACCGACCGCTGCGGGGTGAGGTCCCGTTTGAGGAAGGCCCGGTAGAGGTCCTCGACCAGCGCGGAGGAGGAGACCAGCAGCTGGGAGCTGATGGTCGACATGATCGCGGCGAGGATGGCGGCCAGCATGAAGCCCGCGACGAGCGGGTGGAACAGCAGCTGGCCCAGGGAGAGGAACACGGTCTCCGGATCGGCGAGGGAACCCGAGTCCCGGCGGTGCACGGCGATGCCGACGATGGCGGTGGCCGCCGCGCCGAGGCAGGCCAGGATCATCCAACCGATGCCGATGCGACGCCCCGCCCTCGCCTGCTGGGGGCTCTCGAGGGCCATGAAGCGGACGATGATGTGGGGCTGCCCGAAGTAGCCGAGCCCCCAGGCGATGGAGGAGACCACGCCCAGCACGGTGGTGGAGGCACCCCACAGTGCCCAGGTCGTCGGGTCGAGCTCGGTGACGGTGCGCACCAGGGGGCCGATGCCGCCGAGATGGATGATCCCGGCGACGGGCACCGCCACCAGGGCCGTCACCATCATGAGACCCTGCACCACGTCGGTGTACGCGACGGCGAGGAATCCCCCGACGAGGGTGTACAGCACCGTGGTGCCCGCCACGATCAGCATGCCGACGCGGTAGTCCATCCCGAAGGAGCTGTTGAAGAACTTGCCGCCCGCGACCATCCCGCTGGAGACATAGAAGGTGAAGAAGACCAGGGTGATGATTCCCGCGGTGATCTGGAGGAGCCGGGAGGAGTCGTGGAGCCGTCGCCCCAGGAAGGTGGGGATGGTGAGGGAGTTGTGCGCGACCTGGGTGTAGGTGCGGAGCCTCGGGGCGGTGTACTTCCAGTTCAGCCAGGCGCCCACCGTCAGCCCGATGGCGATCCACAGCTCCACGAGACCCGAGACGTAGAGCGCTCCCGGCAGACCCATGAGCAGCCACCCCGACATGTCCGACGCCCCGGCTGACAGCGCGGTCGCGACGGGGCCGAGCCGCCGGCCGGCCAGCATGTAGTCGTCGATGTCCGTGGTGCGTCGGTATGCCCACAGCCCGATGAGGATCATGGCGACGAAGTACACGATCATGGCGATGGTCTGGTAGGCGTGATCACTCATGGCGGCTCCTTCCGCATTGGCCACCAAGGTAACCCGACCGAAGCGGCGGTGGGCTGCTTTCCGTCATTTGGTTAGGATGCGAGGGTGCTGAACAGTGTTCGAATCGTGGCGGCCGGCTGTCGCATCCTGGGGACCTGGGGACTCGCCGACCTCTCGATGCGTCGCGTCGCCGAGGAACTCGGCGTCCAGGCGGGGGCGCTGTACTACCACGTGCCGAACAAGCAGTCGCTGCTCGCCGGAATCGCGGATGTCATCCTCGCCTCGGTGCCGGTCCCTCAGGTCGAGGAGCCCGGCGAGTGGCTCCGTGGCTGGTGCCATCGCCTGCGACGGGTCCTGCTCGACCACCGCGACGGGGCGGAGCTGGTGGCGTCGACGACGGCGCTGGGGCTGGGGGAGGTGGACCCGACGGCCGAGGGTCGGGAGGTCCTCCAGAAAGCGGGCGTCGCGGAACCGGAGGCGACGATGGCCGCCTTCCTCCACTTCGTCCTCGGCCACACCATGGCCGAGCAGACCCGCAGCCAGCTCGTGGCCCTCGGCGTCCTGGCCGGGTTCGACGCCGAGCAGGCCGAATCCGACTTCGGCCACGGCGTCAACCTGCTGGTGCGGGGGCTGTCGGCCGGGGTGGGCTACACCACGGCCCAGCAGTAGAGCCCTCGGCCCTCCGCGCGGGCCTGCCGGGCCAGTGCCGCGAGCCTGTCGGCCTGGTCGGCCAGGCCCTCAGGATCGGCCATGCCGAAGAACTCCTCGATCCCTGCCCACTGGGGTGCGACCCGGTCGAGGTCCTCGCGGCCGGTCTCGGCCAGCAGGTCGCGTGCCTGGTCGTCGAGCCTCGTCACCGTGCGCTCGCCGTCGTCGCCCATGGCGATGAGGTCGTCCTCGAGCTCCGCGGCCTCCTCCTCGCCGACGAGGAGTTCGAGCAGCGCTCCGAGCTGGACGCTCGGCTCGAAGTCGGCGTCGACGGCGGGTAGGGCCTCGCCCTCATCAGGGTCTGCCGGGCCCCCGACCCACTCCAGGGTCCGGGCGGCCTCCTCGTCCGTGGCGGCGATGAAGTAAGTGATGAGCATGACTTCCTCTCAGGCGGGGACGACGTTGACGAGTTTCGGGGCGCGGACGATGACCTTCCGGACGCCGTTCGGGATCTCCTTGAGGATGCGGGGATGGGCCAGGGCCAGACCCTCCAGCTCCTCCTCCGTGATGTCCACCGACACCTCGAACTGGGCCCGCACCTTGCCGCGCACCTGCACCACGGCCGTGACCGTGTCGTCGGCGACCAGCGCGGGATCCGCGGTCGGGAAGGGCTCATGGGCCAGCGACTGCTCGTGCCCGAGGCGATGCCACAGCTCCTCCGCGATGTGGGGGGCCAGCGGCGCGACCATGAGCACCAGCGGCTCGACGGCGGCGCGGGGCACCCGGTCCAGTTTCGTCAGCGCCGAGTTGTACTCGGTGAGGCGGGCGATCGCGGTGTTGAACGACAGGGCGTCGTAGTCCCGGCCCACCGCGTCGATGGTCTTGTGCATGGCCCGCAGCGTGGCGTCGTCGAGAGCATCGTCGCTGACGTGCACCTCGCCGGTGGTCTCGTCGACGACGTTGCGCCACAGGCGTTGCAGGAACCGCTGGGAGCCGACGATGGCGCGGGTCTCCCACGGCTTCGACTGGTCCAGTGGGCCCATCCCCATCTCGTAGAGGCGGAAGGTGTCGGCGCCGTACAGCTCGTACATGAGGTCGGGCGTGACGATGTTCTTCAGGGACTTGCCCATCTTCCCGTACTCGCGCTTGACGTCCTGGCCCTGCCACACGTAGCGGGTGACGCCGTTCTCCTCGATCTCCTCGACCTCGTCGGCCGGGACCGGCTGTCCCCGGTCGTCTCGGTACGCGTAGGCCTGGATGTAGCCCTGGTTGAACAGGCGACGGAACGGCTCGGCGGAGGAGACGTGCCCCAGGTCGAACAGCACCTTGTGCCAGAACCGCGCGTACAGCAGGTGCAGCACCGCGTGCTCGACGCCGCCGACGTACAGGTCGACGCCGCCGACATCGCCCTCGCCCCGGGGACCCATCCAGTAGCGTTCCACCTCCTCGTCGACGAACCGCTCCTGGTTGGCGGGATCGAGGTAACGCATCTCGTACCAGCAGGAGCCGGCCCACTGGGGCATGACGTTGACCTCGCGACGGTAGCTCCGCACCCCGTCGCCGAGATCCAGCTCGACGGTGGTCCAGTCCGTGGCGCGGGACAGCGGGGGCTGCGGGTCCGAGTCCTTGTCGTCCGGGTCGAGGGCCTGCGGCTTGTAGTCGCTCACCTCGGGCAGCGTCACCGGCAGCATCGACTCGGGCAGCGCGATCGGCAGCCCGGCCTCGTCGTAGACGATGGGGAAGGGCTCGCCCCAGTAGCGCTGGCGGCTGAACAGCCAGTCGCGCAGCCGGTAGGTCACGCTCGCCTCGCCGAGGCCCTTCGCCTCCAGCCAGGCGGTGATCGCGGCCTTCGCGTCGGCCACGGTCATGCCGTTGAGGGAGATCTCCGAGTTCTCCGAGTTGATGACCGCGCCGTCGCCGGTCCAGGCGGATGTGCCGTCGTGCTCCGGGCCGGGGGTGACGGTGTGGATGATCGGCAGGTGGTACTGGGTGGCGAACTCGAAGTCCCGCTGGTCGCCGGAGGGCACCGCCATGATGGCCCCGGTGCCGTAGCCCATCATCACGTAGTCGGCGATGAAGATGGGGATGGCGCGACCGTCGACGGGATTGACGGCGAAGCGGCCCGTGAACAGGCCTGACTTCTCCTTCGTCTCGACACGGCGCTCCGCGTCGGTCTTCCGGGCTGCCTGCTCCCGGTACGCCTGCACGGCCTCGGCGGGGGAGGCGTGGCCGCCGGTCCACTTCGGATCGGTGCCCTCCGGCCACTCGGGAGCGGCGAGATCAGCCAGTGGGTGTTCGGGCGCGAGCACCATGAAGGTGGCGCCGAACAGGGTGTCGGGTCGGGTGGTGAAGACCTCGATCTGTTCGCCCGTCGTGGCCTCGGTGAACAGGACCCTCGCCCCCTCGGAGCGCCCGATCCAGTTGCGCTGCATGGCCTTGACCTTCTCGGGCCAGTCCACCTTCTCCAGGTCTGCCAGCAGGCGGTCGGCGTACGCGGTGATCCGCATCATCCACTGGCTCATGTCCCGCTTGAAGACGGGGAAGTTGCCGACCTCGGAGCGGCCCTCGTTGGTGATCTCCTCGTTCGCCAGCACCGTGCCCAGCCCGGGGCACCAGTTGACCGGCGCCTCGGAGAGGTAGGCCAGGCGATACGAGTCGACGACGCGACGGCGCTCGGTGGGGTCCAGGTCGGCCCAGGGCTGGCCCGACGGGGTGGGGCGCTGCCCACTGGCGAACTCGGCGATCAGCTCGTCGACGTGGCGGGCCCGGTCGGCCTTCTCGTCGTACCAGGCGTTGAAGACCTGGAGGAAGATCCACTGGGTCCACCGGTAGAAGTCGACGTCGGTGGTGGACACGCCGCGCCGCGGGTCGTGGGCCAGGCCGAGTCGGCGCAGCTGGCGTCGCATGTTCGCCACGTTGCTCTCGGTGGTGATCCGGGGGTGCTGCCCGGTCTGGACGGCGTACTGCTCGGCGGGCAGGCCGAAGGCGTCGTAGCCCAGGGCGTGCAGGACGTTGTGCCCCTTCATCCGCTGGTACCGGGCGTAGGTGTCCGTGGCGATGTATCCCAGGGGGTGGCCGACGTGGAGGCCCGCGCCGCTGGGGTAGGGGAACATGTCGAGGATGAAGAGCTTCTCGCCGCGGGTGGCGACCGCGGCCGGGTCGGCCCACACGCCGCTGGGGTTGGGACTGTGGAAGGTGCCCTCCTGCTCCCAGCGGTCCTGCCACTCGGTCTCGATCCTCCCGGCCAGCTCGGCGGTGTAACGGAACGACGGCTCGCTCATCTCACTCCTCACGACAGGCCCTCGCCAAGAGGGCGAGGGCGTGGGGCGAGTCTATCGGAGCCCGCCGTCGCGGCTTCCCTGGTCGGGGCGGGGCGAGACACGCACAGGGTTGAATAGATATTCAATGTGAGGCATAGTTTTCATCATGACTTTCACAGTGGCCGTCGCCGGGTGCACGGGATACGCCGGAGGCGAGGTGCTGCGCCTCCTGCTGCAGCATCCCCTCGTCGAGATCGGTGCCCTCACGGGCAACTCGTCGGTCGGCGACCGGCTCGGGCAGCATCAGCCCCACCTCGCGCCGCTCGCCGACCGGGAGATCCTGGCCACCACCGCTGAGAACCTGGCCGGACACGACGTCGTCATGCTCGCCCTGCCGCACGGGGCCTCCGCGGAGATCGCAGCCGGGCTCGGCGACGACGTGCTCGTCGTCGACGCCGGGGCCGACTTCCGGTTGGAGGACCCCAGCCAGTGGGAGCGGTTCTACGGCAGCCCCCACGCGGGCACCTGGCCGTACGGGCTGCCGGAACTCCCCGGCTGCCGCGAGCAACTGCGCGGGACCCGCCGCATCGCGGTCCCCGGCTGCTATCCCACGGCGACCACCCTCGCCCTGCTGCCCGCCGTCGCCGCCGGCCTCGTCGACCCCGCGGCCATCACCATCGTCGCCGCCTCGGGAACCTCCGGGGCCGGGAAGGCCGCCAAACCCCACCTGCTGGGCTCCGAGATCATGGGCAGCGCCTCGGTCTACGGGGTCGGGGGAGTCCACCGGCACACCCCGGAGATCATCCAGAACCTCTCCCGCGTCACCGACGAGACCGTCAACGTGTCGTTCACGCCGATGCTCGTCCCGATGCCGCGGGGCATCCTCGCCACCTGCTCCGCGCCCATCCGCGACGGCGTCACCCCCGCCCGAGCCCGCGAGGCCTACGCGAGCGCCTACGCCGACGAGCCCTTCGTCGACCTCCTGCCCGAGGGGGCGTGGCCGGTCACGGCCAGCGTGGTGGGCTCCAACCGCGTCACGGTGCAGGTCACCGTCGACGAGGCCGCCCGGCGCCTGATCGCCGTGTCCGCCATCGACAACCTCACCAAGGGCACCGCCGGCGGCGCCATCCAGTCCATGAACCTGGCCCTCGGCTGCGACGAGACCGCGGGCCTCACCACGATCGGAGTCGCACCATGAGCGTCACCCACCCCACGGGATTCACCGCCGCGGGAGTGGCGGCCGGGATCAAGGCCAGCGGGGCCAAGGACCTGGCGCTGGTCCGCAATCTCGGCCCCAGCTTCGCCGCCGCCGGGGTCCTGACCCGTAACCGGGTGTTCGCGGCCCCCGTGAAGTGGACCCGACAGGTCCTCACCGGCGGGGCGCTGCAGGCCGTCGTGCTCAACTCCGGTGGGGCCAACGCGTGCACCGGCCAGCCCGGCTACGCCGACACCGTCACCACGGCCGAGGCCGTCGGGGCGGCCCTCGACGTCGACGCCACGGAGGTCGCCGTCTGCTCCACCGGGCTCATCGGGGTCCGGCTGCCGATGCCCGCCGTCCTCGCCGGGGTGGAGGCCGCCGCCGACGCCCTCGGCCCCGACGGCGGCACGGATGCCGCGCAGGCCATCATGACCACCGACACCGTCTGCAAGGAGGCGGCCGTCGCCCGGGACGGCTGGAGCGTCGGCGGCATGGCCAAGGGTGCCGGGATGCTGGCCCCCGGCCTGGCCACCATGCTGGTGGTGCTGACCACCGACGCCGACCTGCCCGCAGGCGACCTCCAGGCCTGCCTGGCCGAGGCGACCCGCGTCACCTTCGACCGCGCCGACGCCGACGGCTGCATGTCCACCAACGACACGGTCCTGCTCATGGCATCCGGTGCCAGCGGGGTCGCTCCCGAACGGGAAGCCTTCACTGCGGCGCTGACCGAGGTGTGCGGGGATCTCGCCAAACAGCTGATCGCCGACGCCGAGGGGGCCCACCACGAGATCACCATCGAGGTCGTCGGCGCCGCCAGCGAACGCGACGCCGAGGTTGTCGGTCGGGAGGTGGCCCGCTCCAACCTCTTCAAGTGCGCCATCTTCGGCGCCGATCCGAACTGGGGCCGCGTCCTCGCCGCGGTGGGGGTCACCGACGCCGTCTTCGACGCGGACCGCATCGACGTCGCCTTCAACGGGGTACAGCTGTGCCGTGACGGTCAGATCGGCGAGGACCGCGCCGGCGTCGACCTCAGCGGCCGGCACGTCCACGTCCTCATCGACCTCCACGCGGGACCCGCCACCGCCACCATCCTCACCACCGACCTCACGTACGACTACGTGAAGGAGAACGCGGAGTACTCGTCATGATGAGCAGGACCATCAGCCCCAACCGGGATCTCCTCCTCACCAAGGCCGCCACCCTCATCGAGGCCCTGCCCTGGTTGAGCAAGTTCGCGGGGGAGACCGTCGTCATCAAGTACGGCGGCAACGCCATGATCGACGACGACCTCAAACGCGCCTTCGCCGAGGACATCGTCTTCCTCCGCCGGGTCGGCCTCAAACCCGTGGTGGTCCACGGCGGGGGACCGCAGATCAACGCGATGCTGACCCGGCTCGGCATCACCAGCGAGTTCCGTGGCGGGCTGCGCGTCACCACCTCCGAGGCCATGGACGTCGTCAGGATGGTCCTCGTCGGCCAGGTGGGAAGGGAACTCGTCGGGCTCATCAACGCCCACGGGCCGCTGGCCGTCGGCCTGTCCGGCGAGGACGGCGGGCTGTTCCGGGCGGAGCGTCGGGGACTCGTCATCGACGATGAGGAGATCGACCTCGGGCTGGTCGGCGACGTCGCCTCCGTCAACCCCGCGGCCCTCCTGGACATCGTCGACGCGGGACGCATCCCCGTCGTCGCCTCCGTCGCGCCCGGCCCCGACGGGCAGGTCTACAACGTCAACGCCGACACCGCTGCCTCCGCCCTGGCCGTGGCGCTCGGGGCGAAGCGGCTCCTCATGCTCACCGATGTCGCGGGGCTCTACGCGGACTACCCCGACGAGTCGAGCATCATCACCGCCATCACCCCCGAGGAGGTGCGTGCCCTCACACCGTCCCTCACCGCGGGGATGGTGCCGAAGATGGACGCCTGCGTGCGGGCGGTCGAGGGGGGAGTGACCTCCGCCACCATCATCGACGGCCGGGTGCCGCACTGCCTGCTGCTGGAGATCTTCACCGATGACGGCATCGGGACGATGGTCAGCAAGGAGCACCAGTGAGTACCCAGGCGGAGCTCCAGGCGGCCTACCGGGCGGCCATGATGAACGCGTTCGGCACGCCGAAACGCGTGCTGGTGCGGGGCGTGGGCGCCCACGTCTGGGACGCCGACGGCAAGCGCTACACCGACATGCTGGCTGGGATCGCGGTCAACTCGCTCGGGCACGGCAACCCCGCGATCATGGCGGCGGTCACGTCCCAGCTGGGGACCCTCGGGCACATCTCCAACCTGTTCGCCTCCGTGCCGCAGATCCGGCTCGCTGAGCGGCTCGCCGAGGCGGCGGGCGGCG
This sequence comes from Arachnia propionica, assembly GCF_003932785.1. GTDB lineage: Bacteria > Actinomycetota > Actinomycetes > Propionibacteriales > Propionibacteriaceae > Arachnia > Arachnia propionica_B. The sequence continues at coordinate 32,176 of NZ_RQYT01000027.1, forward strand.
GCCGGGTGTTCTTCGGCAACTCCGGGGCCGAGGCCAACGAGGCGGCGTTCAAGATCGCCCGCCTGACAGGGCGGCCGCGTGTCATCGCGATGGAGGGTTCCTTCCACGGGCGCACCATGGGGGCGCTCGCCCTCACCCACACCCCTGCGTACCGTGCCCCCTTCGAGCCCCTGCCCGGGGGCGTTGAGTTCGTGCCCTTCGGGGACCGGGCGGCGCTCGCGGCCGCCGTCGACGACACCGTCGCAGCGGTGGTGATCGAACCGGTGCAGGGGGAGTCGGGGGTGATCCCGGCCTCGCCGGAGTACCTGGCGGCGGCCCGGGAGATCACCGCCCGGCACGGTGCGCTGCTGTGGCTCGACGAGGTACAGACCGGGGCGGGGAGGTGCGGCGAACTGCTGCTCGGTCGCGCCATGGGCGTCGACGCCGACCTCATCACCCTCGCCAAGGGCCTGGCGGGAGGATTCCCGATCGGGGCCTGCATCGCGACGGGGGAGGCGGCCGACCTGCTGACCCCCGGTGCCCACGGCAGCACCTTCGGGGGCAACCCCGTTGCGGCCGCCGCGGCCCACGCGGTGCTCGACCTGCTGGAGGAGGGCCTGCTGGAGCAGGTCAGACTCAACGGCGCGTGGCTCGTCGAGCGGATCGAGGCGCTGGCGCACCCCGGCATCGTGTCGGTGCGGGGGGCCGGTCTGCTGCTCGGCGTGGTGCTGGCGGAGGAGATCGCCCCTCGGGTCGTCGACCTCGCCCTGGCCGACGGCTGGCTCCTCAACGCGCCCAGGCCCGGGGTGCTGCGCCTCGCGCCGCCCTTGGTGATCCACCGGGAGGATCTGGAGCGTTTCGTCGAGGCGCTGCCCGGATGGCTGGAGCGGGCCGGTGGCTGAGATGCGTCGATCCGCGCGGTTGGCGTTGTTGCGCCGGCTGCTCCAGGAGGGGGAGTACTCCTCCCAACTCGAACTCAGCGACGCCCTCGCGGCTCAGGGGGTGGCCGTCAGCCAGCCCACGCTGAGCAAGGACCTGTTGGTGCTGGGCGCGGTGAAGCGGCGCGCGGCGGGCGGGTCGCTCGTCTACGCCGTCGGCGCGGCCGGGGAGGACGGCGGCGCGGCCATGGAGCGCCTGGCCCGCCTGTGCTCCGAGGTGCTGGTGTCACTGCAGAGCGCCACCAACCAGATCGTGATCCACACCCCGCCCGGGGCGGCCCAGTTCCTCGCCTCCCACCTCGACGGGGCACGGCTGCCCGGGGTGATGGGGACGATCGCCGGGGACGACACCGTTCTCGTCATCGCCAGCCACGAGGAGGCTGCCGACAGGATCACTGGCATCATCGCCCACATGACCCGGACGGGGAGACCCGCCCCGACGAACCCGGAAGGGGAGGACAATGACTGAGGGACGACTCTGGGGAGGCCGCTTCGCCGGGGCCCCGAGCGAGTGGATGTTCGAGCTGAGCCGCTCCACCCACTTCGACTGGCGCCTGGCAGGGCATGACATCGCGGGTTCCCAGGCCCACGCGAAGGCCCTGCACGCCGCGGGCCTGCTCACCGACGAGGAACTCGTCGCCATGGACGAGGGGCTGGCGGAGCTGCTGCGTCGGGTGGAGGCGGGGGAGTTCGTCGCGGCCCCCACCGACGAGGATGTCCACGGCGCGCTCGAGCGCGGGCTCAAGGAGATCGTCGGGGCCGAGCTGGGCGGGCGACTGCGCGCTGGCCGGTCGCGCAACGACCAGATCGCCACCCTCATCCGTGGCTACCTGCGGGAGGAGATCCGCGCCCTGGCGATCAATGTCCTCGCCGTCGTCCAGGCGTTGTCGACCCAGGCGGAGCGGTACCTGGGGGCCGTCATGCCGGGGCGCACGCACCTCCAGTCGGCCCAGCCGGTGCTGCTCAGCCACCATCTGCTGGCCCATGCCTGGCCCCTCATGCGCGACGTGGAGCGGCTGCAGGACCTGGACCGGAGGCTCGCGGTCAGCCCCTACGGGTCGGCGGCGCTGGCGGGGACCTCCCTGGGGCTGGACCCCGAACTGGTGGCGGTGGAGCTCGGCTTCGCCGCGTCGGTTCCGAACTCGATCGACGGGACCTCGGCCCGGGACCTCGTGGCGGAGGCCGCCTTCGTCCTGGCCCAGATCGGGGTGGATCTGTCGCGGCTGAGCGAGGACATCATCATCTGGTGCACGGCGGAGTTCGGGTTCGCGAGGCTCGCCGACGAGTGGTCGACCGGATCGTCGATCATGCCGCAGAAGAAGAACCCCGACGTGGCGGAGCTGGCCAGGGGCAAGGCGGGGCGGCTCATCGGCAACCTCGCCGGACTGCTCAGCACCCTCAAGGGGCTTCCCCTCGCCTACAACCGCGATCTGCAGGAGGACAAGGAACCGATCTTCGACGGCCTGGACCAGCTGCGGGTGCTGCTCCCGGCCTTCTCGATGATGGTGCAGACCCTCACCTTCGACGAGGCCCGCATGGCGGAGCTCGCCCCGGCCGGGTTCTCGCTCGCCACCGACGTCGCGGACCACCTCGTGCGCAACCGGGTGCCCTTCGCCGTCGCCCACGAGGTCGCCGGGGAGGCGGTGCGGTACTGCGAGGAGAAGGGGATCACTCTCCAGGACCTCACGGTGACGGATCTCCCCGTCATCAGCGAGCACCTCGACGCCGGGGTGCTGGAAGTCCTGACGGTGACGGGGGCCGTCGCCTCCCGCAACGGCAGGGGCGGTACGGCCGAGGTGCGGGTTGCCGAGCAGCGGTTGGAGCTCGCCCGGGCCGTCGACACTGCTGTGGAGTGGGCCGAGTCCTGAGACGGGAACTTCCCGGCCAGCGCATGGCTGAGCCGGGAAGTTCAGAGCATGTCCCGGAGGTCACGCCAGGTGGCGTGGCCCCCTGAGCATCAGGCGGCGTGCTTGCAGGTCTTGCAGCTGCAATCCGCGCAGGCGCAGGAGGAGCAGGACTTGCAGTCGCAGGAGCCGCAGGAGCAGGCCTCGTGCGAGCAGTTCTCGCAGGTGCAGTCGGAGCAGGTGCACGTGGCGCAGACGTCGTCGCAGTTGCTACAGGAGCAGGTGCTGCACTCGTCGTAGTGGCCGTCGTGCTCCCGGTGGGCGTGGCCGTCGTGGATGTAGTCGACGTGGTCGAAGTGGATCACGGCCTCGTGGCCGCAGTCCGGACCGTGGGTGTGCTTGTGGGTCTCGGCGGTGATGTGCTCAGTGGTCGTGGTCATGACTTCCCTCCTGGGTGTGGTTGAGTGCGTCGCCCACGACGTGGGCGATGTGCTGGTCACAGATCCGGTACCAGATGACCTGGCCCTGACGTCGCGTGGCCACCATGCGGGCGCCGCGCAGCACTCGCAGGTGTTGGGAGACGAGGGGCTGCGCGATGCCCAACTCCTCGACCAGCTGGCCGACGGTGCGCTCCTCGGTGGAGAGCAGGTGCACGATGGCGGCCCTGACCGGGTTGGCCAGTGCCTTGAAGAAGGCGGCAACCGGCTCGTAGTCGGTGACACGTGCGTTCGGCATGCAGCCATTCTTATATGCGAATCCTTGCATGTCAAGTCCTTGCGGGACGTTTCAGGGCGCTCTCGCTACCCTTGTCCGCGTGAATGCTCTTCTTGACGATCTCCTCTGGCGCGGGCTCATCGCCCACTCGACCGACCTCGAAGCACTGGGTCAGCACCTCGATGCCGGACCCGTCAAGTTCTATGTGGGATTCGATCCCACGGCCACCAGCCTCCACTTCGGGAACCTGGTGCAGCTCCTCGTCGCCCGGCGACTGCAGGAGGCGGGGCACCAGCCCTTCCTGCTCGTGGGTGGCGCCACCGGCCAGATCGGTGATCCCAAGGAATCGGGGGAGCGCGCGATGAACCCGAAGGAGGTCGTCGCGGCCTGGGTGGAGCGGATCCGGAGCCAGACGACGCGCTTCGTCTCCTTCGAGGGGGACAACGCCGCCACCATCGTGAACAACCTGGACTGGACGGCCGAGATGAGTGTGGTCGACTTCCTGCGGGACGTCGGCAAGCACTTCCCGGTCAACCGGATGCTGGCCCGCGACGTCGTCGCGAGGCGGCTCGAGGCAGGGATCAGCTACACGGAGTTCTCCTACGTCCTGTTGCAGTCCATGGACTTCCGGGAGCTCTACCGCCGGCACGGGGTCACCCTCCAGCACGGTGGATCCGACCAGTGGGGCAACATCACGGCGGGCGTCGAGCTCATCCGTCGCTCCGACCAGGGCAAGGCCCACGCCATGGCCACGCCGCTCCTCACGAAGGCCGACGGCACCAAGTTCGGCAAGACCGAGGCCGGGACGATCTGGCTCGACCCGGAGCTCACGAGTCCCTACGCGTTCCACCAGTACTTCCTCAACACCGAGGACGCCAAGGTCATCGACTACCTCAAGGTGTTCAGCTTCCGATCCCGCGAGGAGATCGACGCCCTCGAGAAGGCGACGGAGGACGAGCCCCACAAGCGACTGGCCCAGAAGGCGCTGGCCGATGACGTCACGGACATCGTGCACGGGGTGGCCGAGCGCGAGGCCGTCGTGGCGGCGGCCGGCTCGCTGTTCGGGCGGGGAGAACTGAGGGAGCTGTCGCCGGTCGTGCTCCAGGGTGTGATGAAGGAGATCAAGGCGGCCGAGGTGCGCCTGCCGATCCCGCTGGCCGACGCCTTCCTGGTGTCAGGAATCGTCGACTCCAAGGCAGCGGCTCGTCGAGCGGTGCTGGAGGGCGGTGCCTACGTCAACAACGAGAAGGTCGGGGACCCCGACATGGTCCTCGACCGGGAGCACCTCCTGGCCGATCGCTACGTCGTGCTGCGCCGCGGACGGAGAACCGTCGGCGGGGTGCAGGTGGCGTCCTCCTGACGGCGCTGCAGGAGGGTGTGACTCCTCGAGTTGCATCCTCCCGGCGAAGTCTGTAATGTTCTCCGAGCTGCCTGAAGGAGCAATCCACCAGGCAGCACCACTCCTCGGAGAGTCGGGTTGACAGCCTGATGAACCAGGGGTAAGCTAGGGGAGCTGCCGGGAGACCGGCCGAATCCCACCGAAACCCTCGATGTGACAAACACCGAGAACTTCGGTAAGCTAGATAGAGTCGCTCCCCTGCGGGGTGGGTGTCCGAAACTTGAGAACTCAACAGCGTGCTTTAAGTCAATGCCAATTTTTTGTGTAGCACCCTTTTG
>NZ_RQYT01000028.1 GCF_003932785.1 Arachnia propionica
AACATCCTCCTCAATACCGTGCATCGGATCAGTCACGCCACACACCTCATTGCTACATGGACGACAAAAGACAGCTGCCCAATGTTAACACAGGGAGGAAAGACAGGGTCGCTCAGCGGCGGTACCTTCTCCTCAGCCGCTTGCGCTGGATCCTCAGGGCCACCCGGTAGGAGAGGTACTCCGCGACGACGTAGCCAACGCCCATCAGGACCGCGCCCAGGTACCGCGATCCGGGGAACATCAGCGCGATGAAGACGAACGTCCCGACCCCGCGAACCACGTAGTTCGTCGCACTGGGCCGGTAGATGTGGAGGTGATCCTCGAGCGTCCCGTACCAGATCCGCCACCGCCAGGCAGCCCGCCTGCGGTCCACAGTGCCCCTACTCCCCATGCCCGCAGTATGCACCCTGACACCCTCACGGACCGAGGAGCCCGAGAGGCACGACAGCAACACCATCCTGACGACGATAGGCATAGGGTCCGGTGTTGATGACGACCCGGTCGACGACTCGGTCCCCCAGTTGCCCCTTGAGCCAGTTGAGGTGCCTGACATCGGCATCGGCGACGGCACCCGCCAGTTTGACCTCGATGGCGAGCACCCGCAGATCATCGGATTCCACGATCAGATCGATCTCATGATCGGTGTTCTTCGTGCGCGCATGGCTCACGGTGGCCCGGATCGGCTGGGCGTGGACCCGGACGGACTGCGTCACCAAGGACTCAAAGAGAGCCCCCACCCAGGTTCCGGTGTCCGGTTGGATCCGCGGGCCCTCCCCCCGCAGGAGCCCCCCCGCACCAACACCCACCAGGCGAGCGGCCAGGGCCGGGTCGACCAGATGGTGCTTCGACGCCAACGTCAGCCGCTTCAGCGGAGAGAACGACGGGATCCAGGCAGGCAGCGGGTCAAGCACGAAGATGTTCTCCAGGTGTTCCCGGTAGATCTTCACGGTCTGGCGTGCAGGCTTGTCGGACTCACCCGGCGTCGCCGCATTCAGGATCGCGGTATGACTGGCGTCGGTGGCTGTCGCGGCGGCGTGGGCACGGAGCCAGGCCAGCAGGGTGTGACGACGACGCACCCTCACCCCCGCCTCGGGGAGGTCGCGATCCACCATGCGGGCGAGATAGCTGTCCAACTGCATCGAACGGGCAGGCTCCGGAAGGTCTCGAATCCCCGGAAAGCCGGATCGAAGAATCTCCTCGACGTAATCGGGGAGAGTCAGTGAGCAGTGGCCGGAGATCTTGGCACCACCGCCCTCCAGAAGGGCTGCCATCGAGACCGTCGGTTCACTCACTCCGCGCTCCGCCAAGGACATCGGGCGCAGCAGGAAGGAGGCGATACGCCCGGCGCCGGAATGCATGCGCGCCTCAGGGGCCGGTGTGGCAGAGCCAGTGAGCAGGAAACGCCCACCGCTGGGATCAACATCAACGGCCCGGCGGACATGGTCCCAGATCTGCGGGACAAGCTGCCATTCATCAATGAGAAGGGGCGATGGCTCATCCTGGATCGAATCCGGGTGATCGCTGAGGGCTTGCCGACGCACCGGGTCGTCCAGTTGAACCTCGGAGCGGCTGTGCTGCCGCGCCGTCGCCGTCTTGCCCACCCCCTTCGCCCCTTCGATGGCGATGGCCGGCAGGTGCGGAAACAGTTCGTCGAGCAGGTCGTCCAGGACTCGGCGTCGATACCCCATGCGCCGAATCTACCAAACAGACGTAGTTACATCTACCAAACGGACGAGTCCTTACCTACCAAACGGACGGATCCTGACGACCCTCTTAAACACTCGTATAGCTTCCTATACACTCGTATCATGACTTCCGACCTCACCGCCCGCGCCCGCCTCCGCGACGCCACCATCGCGCTCGTCGCCGAGGGGGAGGTCCCGAGCGCCCGCAGCGTCGCCGCCCGCGCCGAGGTGTCCATCGGGCTCATCCGCCACCACTTCGGCACCATGGACGGCCTCCTGCTGGCCTGTGACGAACGCATCGCCGCCCTCGTCAAGGACGCCAAGCGACAACACATCCAAGGCCCCCTGCCCAACATCTTCGCCAGCCTCCAGGCCACCGGTCAGGACCAGGTGCTCGGCTACCTCGCGCACCGCCTCACCAAGCCGAGCGCCGCCATCGACGCCCTCGTCGACCAGCTCGTCGCCGACGCCGTCGGCTACTGGCAGGAGGCCATCGACGCGGGGCTCGCCCGCCCCGTCGACAACCTCCCGGTCGCCGTGAGGATGATCACGATCTACTCGCTCGGCTCGCTGGTCCTCCACCGCCAGATGCGGCGCCTCCTCGACATCGACGTCACCTCCCTCGACCTCATGAACCAGCCGGGCATCCGCGACTACGTCCGGGCCCAGTTCGACCTCTTCAGCGGCCTCCTCTCACCCGACCTCATCACCCACTACCGCGACCAGCTCAAGGAGTGACATGCCAGCCATCGAGACCCACCAGCTCACCAAGCGCTACGGCTCCTTCACCGCCCTCGACCGTCTCGACCTCCAGGTCGAGACAGGCCAGGTCTTCGGTTTCCTCGGCCCCAACGGCGCCGGGAAGTCCACCACCATCCGCATCCTCCTCGACGAGATCCGCGCGACCTCCGGATCCGCGACACTGCTCGGGCTCGACTCCCACCGCGACGCCGTCGCCGTCCATCGACGCCTCGGCTACCTCCCCAGCGACCTCGCCCTCCAGCCCAGCCTCACCGGCCACCAGACCCTCGCCTTCCTGGCCCGGCTGCGCGGCGGCTCTGACCGAGCGCTCGTCGCGCAGCTGCAGGAACGTCTCGACGCGGACCTCGACAAGCGCGTCGAGGAACTCAGCTCCGGCAACCGGCAGAAGGTCGGCCTCATCGCCTGCCTCATGCACCGCCCCGAACTCGTCATCATGGACGAACCCAACGCGGGCCTCGACCCGCTGGTCCAGCACGAGTTCCAGCAGCTGATCCGCGAGATCGCCGACGACGGCCGCACCGTCTTCCTGTCCTCCCACACCCTCTCCGAGGTCCAACGCGTCGCCGACCGCGTCGCCATCATCCGCCGCGGCCGCCTCATCGCGACGGAGAACGTCGCCGACCTCAGATCCCTGCGCCAGGTCGAACTCATCCTCGACCGCACCCCCGACCCCGCCGACCTGCAGGTCCCCGGCAGCCACGACGTGGTGGTCACGGACCGCCGCGCCACCCTCACCTTCGACGGCGACCTCGGTCCCCTGCTCGCCGCCGTCGGGGCCAAGCACCGGATCGTCGACGTCACCGCCAGCGACTCCGACCTCGAGGACGTCTTCCTCACCTTCTACCGGGAGCGGTCATGAGCACCCTCGCCATGGTGCAGCGCGGCCTGCGCCCCCGACTCATCGGAATGGTCGCCGTCGTGCTGAGCGTCTTCGCATTCACCCTGCTGGCGATGTGGATGTCCCAGTCGATGGACGCCAGCGTCTACGACAGCCTCCCCGACGCCATGCGCGCCCTGGCCGGGATCCCCGCCGGCGCCGACGTCGAGGTGATGGCCTACGCGCAGATGGTCGGGTTCATGGGGGCCCTGACCACCGCCGCCTTCGCCGTCGCCGTGGGCGCGCACGTCGTCGCCGGGGAGGAGCAGGACCGCACCCTACCCCTCATCCTCGCCCAGCCCGTCTCCCGGCTGCGGGTCGCGGGGGCGAGGATCGTCGTGCTGGTCGCGGTCGTCGCAATCATCGGGGCCGGCCTGTGGGGGCTGTCCCTGCTGGCGACACTGCCCTTCGACGTGGACCTCGGCCAGGCGCATCTCGGCGCCCTGACCCTCGCCCTCGGCGCGAACGCCCTGTTCTGCGGGTCGGTCGCCTTCTGCCTCGGCGCCGCGACGGGACGGAAGGGCCTGGCCCTCGGCGTCGGCACGCTCGTGCTGCTGCTCGGCTGGCTCGCCGCCGGGCTGCTGCCGCTGACCGCCGCGACGGAGGGGCTGGTCGACCTCGTCCCGTGGGCCTGGTACTCCCGCCCGGAGGTCCTCGTCAACGGACTCGACGGCGCGGCCCTGGCCAAGCTCCTCGGCGGCAGCGTCCTGCTGCTGATCCTCGGGGTCGTCGGGTTTCGCCTGCGTGACGTCGGCACCCCCGTCCCGCTGATCCCGAGCCTTCCCCGCCGCCGCAGGACAACGCGACGGCTCGCAGCACCCCGTCGCGGCCTCACCCTGACCGGCCTGGCGCTCCGCCGTCACCGCACGCTGTTCCTCGTCGTGGCGGTGGTCGCCGCCGGGATCATGGGGCTGCTCATGGGACCCATGTACGAGCAGATGACGGCACAGCTCGAGTCCTTGTCGGAGACGATGCCGGCGGCGGTCTTCCAGGTCTGGGGCGCCGACGACATGACCACCCCGGCCGGGTTCTACTGGGCCGAGACCCTGGGGGTCATGGCGCCGGTCGCGGTCATCACGGTGGGGGTCGTGCCCGCCGTCGCCCTCGCCTCCGATGAGCGGAATCGTCGCCTCGCCATGATCCTGACGGCCACGACCCGCACGCGCCTCCTCGCCGCGACCCTCGCGACGCAGGTCGTCCTCGTCGTCGCCATCGCCGCCCTGACGGGGCTGGGGATCTGGGGTGGGGCGCGGCTCGGCAACCTCGACCTGCCCGCCGCCCACATCGCCGGGGCCGCCGTCCACCTGGCGGCACTCGGACTGTTCGTCTCCGCGACGGCGTCGCTGGCGGCAGCCGCCTCGGGACGGCCCGCGGTGGCGACGTGGACGGCCGTCGGGGTCGGCGTCATCGGCTACGCCGTCAACGTCGCGGTCACGATGGCGCCGCGCTTCGAGGGTTGGGCCGTGGTCAGCCCGTTCCACTGGTACGGCTCCGCCCGCCCCCTGCACAACGGGGCCAACTGGGGCCATGTCGCCGTGATGCTGGTCGGGGCGGTGGCGCTGTGGGCCGTCGCCCACCCACTGTTCCAGCGACGTGACCTCAACCGGTGATTCCCTGCACATGCGCGACGCATGATCACTGAGAACGCTCCCACCCGGGAAGCGCCGCGCATGTGCAGGGATTCGTGGGTCACTCCCAGATGTCGCCGCCGGGGGCCGCGATGTGCTGGTCGATCTCGGCCAGCTCGTCGTCGGTGAAGTCGAGCTCCTTGAGCGTGCCGAGGTTGGTCTCCAGCTGCTCGAGCGACGAGACACCGATGAGGGTCGACGTCACCCGCGGATCCCGCAGCACCCAGGCCAGGGCCAGCTGCGACAGCGTCTGGCCACGCCGCTCGGCGATCGCCCCCAGGGCGCGGAGCCGCTCCAGCACGTCGCCGGTGATCTGCGCCGACTTCAGCGACCCCTCGCGGGCGGCGCGGGAGTCGGAGGGCACCCCGTCGAGGTAACGGTTCGTGAGCAGCCCCTGGGCCAGCGCCGAGAAGGAGATGATGCCCATGCCCTCGGTCTCGCAGGCGTCCTTGACACCCGGCTCGATCCAACGGTTGAACATCGAGTACAGCGGCTGGTGGATGAGCAGCGGCGTGCCGAGCTCCCGGGCGATCTGCGCGGCCTGCCGGGTCTGGGTGGCGTCGTAGGAGGAGATGCCGACGTACAGCGCCTTGCCGGAACGCACCGCCTGGTCGAGGGCCATCATCGTCTCGGCGATGGGGGTGTCCGGGTCGAACCGGTGGGAGTAGAAGATGTCGACGTAGTCCACCCCGATCCGCTTCAGCGACTGGTCGAGTGAGGCGAGCACGTACTTGCGGGAGCCGCCACCCTCCCCGTACGGCCCGGGCCACATGTCGTACCCCGCCTTCGAGGAGATGATGATCTCGTCGCGGAACGGCGCGAGGTCCTGGCGGAAGATCGTGCCGAAGTTGATCTCGGCCTGTCCGTAGGGTGGACCGTAGTTGTTGGCCAGGTCGAAGTGGGTGATGCCTGCGTCGAAGGCGCGACGGATGATCTCCCGCTGGACACCCAGCGGCTTGTCATCGCCGAAGTTCTGCCACATACCGAGCGACAGCACGGGAAGTTTGAGGCCGGAGCGGCCACAGAAACGGTAGGGCATGCGACCGTCGTAACGGTTCTGGTCAGGCACATAGGTGGGGTACATGCCCCCAATCCTGCCCCACGTGCACCCGAACCGCGAGAGGATAAGGGCATGCCGGATTGGGATGATGACACCAGATGGTGGTGGTCGAGCGAGTACGGGCGCGACAAGATGCTGCGCGAGGCCATCAGGGATCAGTACCAGGAAACCCTCATGCTGCGGTCCAGCATGGCGAGGCAGGCCGGTGACTTCCAGAAACAGCTGCGCAACGTCCAGGGCAGCGTCGAGAACCGGCTGGGCCGCCTGACCGACGCCTTCCTCAGCTACGTCCGGCTCGACGGTATCGAGAAGGACCTCTCCGCCTTCGTCGGCCACCCCAGCGCACGCAGCCAGGCGCGACGCAACATCCAGCGCCTCATCGACGGGCACACCCCCGAGGAGGTCGCCGACTGCCCGAACTACTGGCTCCCGCCCGCGGTGGCGGCGCTCGGCCCCGACGGCTCCGTCGACCCGACGCTGGCCGAGCGGGCCCGTCAGCGCAACCCGGAGGCGACGGGCATCTTCCTCACGATCGCCCAGGCGGCCCTGGGCCGCGGCGCCCCGGTGCTCGGGGAGCTGCCCGGTCTGCTGCAGGTGGACGAGAACGGGTGCTGGGAGCGGTGGCAGGCCCTCGTCTGGTCGGCCATCGCGACGGGCGGATTCGGACCCGCTGGCCTCGACGCGGTGCGCGGCGTCGTCGACGGTCTCCTGACCGGCCGCGACGACTGGGTGGAGTGGCTGAACCGTTCCCTCCAGGGCGATCCCCGTCCGAAGCACTCCACCGATCCCCTCGGCTGGGCCCTCGACCAGGTGGAGGATCCGCTCCCCGGTGAGGGCGAGACGCCGGCCGACGCGGGCCGGAAACTGCTGCTGGAGGCGTTGCTGCTGCGGATCGTCGGCAGCGGCCCCGAGGAGGACAGCCTCCTCGCGATGGCCGAGGGCACCCGGCACGACTTCATGGCGCTGCTGGAACCCGCCACCCTGACGCCGCGCGAGGACAAGGGCCAGCGGGTGGAGGCGGGGGACGTGTTGCGGGCGATGGCCCTCGACCCCCAGGCACCCGTCGAGGCGCGCCGCTGGCTGTGGCGTCGCATCCTGGTGCAGCTGGCGCCGATCGCCCAGGAGTACGCCACCGCCCCCGCACCCAGGGCGCCGGAGGTCCCCCTCCAGCGCCACCAGGACATCGTCGTCGGGGTGGAGGGCGCGATCAACCCGACGCGGGTGAAGGTGGCCCGCAGCCGCATCGAGGGCACCGCCCCGACCGGGATCTCGGCGAAGGGGCTGCAGCTGACCGGGGTCGGCGGCGCCGTCCTCCTGATCTCCATCGGCTGGTGGGCGGCCGGGCAGCCGGCGTGGGGGATGCTGTTCCTCGGGGCGGGGGTCCTCCTCGGCCTGCTGGGGTTCAACATGCACAAGTTCACCCTGGATGCGCGGGCACGCATCGCCGACGACCTGGCCACCCTCGACAGCTCCATCGCGTCCACGACGAAGAAACTCGCGACGGCGCACCAGCAGGCCGTGGAGACCCATCAGGCGCGACTCGCCCATGCCGCGCGCTACCAGGAGACGCAACGCCGCACGTCGCTCCCCGTCGACCAGTAGGGTTGGGAGCACGACCAAAGGGGGTTGTTCCCATGAGCAAACGCATCGGAGTCCTGACGGCCGGAGGCGACTCGCCGGGCCTGAACGCCGCGATCCGCGGCCTCGGGAAGGCGGCGATGGAGCGGCACGGCATGGACCTCATCGGGTTCCGCGGTGGCATCCGGGGGCTGGCGGAGGACACGTGGGTGCCACTGGACCACGACAGCCTGTCGGGGATCCTCACCGTCGGCGGCACGGTCCTCGGCACCAGCCGGGACAAGGTGCACCGCATGGTCATCGACGGACAGACCGTCGACGCGATCCCTCGCATCGCGGAGGTGGTGGAACGCAACAAGCTGGACTGCCTCGTCATGCTGGGTGGCGGCGGCACGGCGAAGAACGCGTTGCGCCTCGTCAACGCGGGATTGCCGGTGATCCATCTGCCGAAGACCATCGACCGGGACGTCGCCCACACGGACAACACCTTCGGTTTCTCGACGGCTCTGGAGATCGCGACGGAGGCCATCGACCGGCTCCACTCGACTGCCCACAGTCACCACCGCGTCATCCTCGCCGAGATCATGGGACACAAGGCGGGGTGGCTGGCCCTCGGCGCGGGCATCGCGGGTGGTGCGGACATCATCCTCATCCCCGAGATCCCGTACTCGCTGGACTCGGTGGTGGAGACCATCCGGGCCCGACAGGCCCGAGGCAAGCACTTCAGCGTCATCGCCGTCGCTGAGGGGGCGATGGACGTGGCCGCGTCGCAGGCGATCGCCGCGGCGGAGTCACTGAAACGCTCCGCGAACTCCCCGGAGGAGAAGGCCGCCGCGAAACAGCATCTGGCGCGGGTCCTCGACGAGCACCGGGAGCACATCTTCCGACTCGCCCGGCACCTGGAGGCCGCGACGGGGTTGGAGTCGCGGGTGACGATCCTCGGCTACGTGCAGCGCGGCGGCACCCCGTGCGCGGAGGATCGGCTGCTCGGCTCCCGCATCGGGACAGCGGCCGCCGACCTGATCGCCGAGGGCGAGACGGGAATCATGGTGGGCAGCGCGGGCGATGGCACCGTCGCGGTCCCGCTGGAGCAGGTGGCCGGGAACCTGGCGCTGGTCCCGCCCGACCACCCGTGGGTCCGGACGGCCCGCGACGTCGGCACGGGCCTCGGCGACTGACCGGAGCGCCCTGAGCGCTGCGGCACGGGAGATGGCCATCGATGCAGGTTCAGGGTCGTCACGCGAGTTCAGGCCACACGCCGGTCCGTGTCCTACGTTCCACGTCCGTGATCAGCCGTTCCAACGGCTGCCGCGTCGTCATCGGGTTTGCCCTTCGGTCGCGGCGGTGAACCGAGCACCCCAGCCACGTAGGTGCTCGATGGCCTCAGGCGGCCCGTGAACGGTGAACGGGGCTCCGATCGCAGCGAGACAGAAGGCGGCCCAGTCAAGAGATTCTGCGGAGATGCGCACCTCGCAACGGTCGTCGTCGACGGAGTGGACACCGCCGTACCTCGCCAACTCCTGCTTGACCCGCTCCTCGGGGGCCCACACGGTCGCCCGCACCGAGTACTTCGCAGGCATTGCCCTGATCTGGCTGTGCACGAACTCAACCGGATCGACTTCGGGCAGTTGGCGGGGCACGAACGTCCTGCCCGTGCGGACAGGGTTTTCGATCCGGTCGATACGGAAGGTGCGCCAGTCCGCGCGGTCGAGGTCCCACGCGATCAGATAGAGTCGCTGGTCGACACTGACGCTGCGGTGCGGTTGGACCAGACGCTGCGAAACCTGGCCGCTCCTCGAGTGGTAATGGAAACGCAGCACTTCGTGATCCCGGCTGGCCAGGGCCACGGTGGTCAACGCCGTGACGTCCCTGATGCTCGACGACGAACGGTTCATCGGCACCGTCACCACGCCCCGCAGGCTGTCGATGCGGTGCCGGATGCGCGTCGGAAGCACTTGGACGATCTTTGCCATCGCGCTCACTGCCGCCTCCCCCGGCGTAGCGTTGGCGGAGGCGATCTCCTTGAGTCCCAGCACCACCGCGGTGGCCTCGTCCTCGCTCAGCACCAGCGGCGGCAGTGACGCGCCCGGAACGAGCTGATAGCCTCCGCCGGTTCCCCTGGTCGTGGTGATCGGGTAGCCGAGCTCCTGCAAATCGTTCACGTCACGCCGGAGCGTACGTTGGCTCACCCCGAGCCGGCGCGCGAGTTCGTCGCCCGGCCAGTGGCGTCGGTTCTGCAGCAACCCCAGAAGCTCAAGAGCCCGTGTTCTCGTCGACATCGGTTCAAGTCTATTCCCATTTGTGGCCATATAGCGGCCACAAGTCCTGTGAGGATGGATGTGTCATCAACGAAAGGGAGTGCAGCCAGCTCATGATCACGACAGACAACCTCTCGCGGAGCTTCCGCACCCCACACGGCGACGAGGTCCTCGCCGTCCACGGCATCGACCTGACCATCGATCACGGAGAGACCGTCGCGGTGCTCGGCCCCAACGGCGCAGGCAAGAGCACACTCATGCGGATGCTCGCCACCCTCCTGCCACCCACCAGCGGCACCGCCAAGGTCGCGGGCTTCGACGTGACCACCCAGAGTTCCCAGGTACGCGAACGCATCGGCTACGTCGGGCAGGGCAACGGCGCTGGCCACACCCAACGCGCCATCGACGAGGTCATCACCCAGGGCCGCATCTACGGACTCCGCCGGGCCGCTGCCCGCGCACGCGCCGCTGAGCTGCTGTCGATCCTCGGACTGGAGCAGCTGGCCATGCGCAAGACGCAAGCGATGAGCGGGGGCCAGCGTCGTCGCCTCGACCTGGCCATCGGGCTGGTCAACCTTCCGCCCCTACTTTTCCTGGACGAACCCACAACAGGTCTCGACCCGCAGAATCGCAGCAACCTGTGGGACCACGTCATCCAAACCCGGCAGCAGGCCGACATGACGGTCGTGTTCACCACCCACTACCTGGAGGAGGCCGATCACGCGGCAGATCGCATTGTGATCGTCGACCACGGACGCATCATCGCCGAGGGTACGCCGCCGCAGCTCAAAAAGCGACACGTCGGCGACCGGATGACCCTGGACACCCCGGACCCCTCGCAGGCCGAACGGCTACGGGAACTCCTCGCGCACATCGACGGCGTCCGCGACGCCACCGCACACAGGCACACGGTCATCGCCCAGGTCGGTGACGGCAGGGCGGCTCTCCCGGTCGCCATCGCGGTCGCGCAGCGCCACGGTATCGAGGTGACCGCCGCGGACACCCGGCTTCCCACCCTGGACGACGTGTTCCTCGGACTCACCGGGCGGAGCCTGCGTGATGCAGGCGAGATCGTCGAAGAGCCCGCCGAAACAGGCGACGAACGACAGGAGACCACACCATGACCACCACCACTTCCACCGCACCGCGTCGTAATGCCCTCGGCGACATCCTCATCGTCATGGGCCGCGAACTGCGCCCGGTGGCCAGCGACCCGTTCTCCCTGGTGGCCGGGCTGATCCAGCCGCTGTTCTTCCTGCTGCTTTTCGGGCCGCTGATCGCCACAACGACAGCGCCGACGCAGGGATCCCCGTGGGCGTGGTTCGTGCCGGGAATCCTGGTCATGACCTCGCTCTTCGGCACCGCGGGTACCGGATCGAACCTCCAGTATGACCTGCAAGGCGGCTCCCAGGAACGCCTCCTCGTCACACCGCTGACGCGATCGTCATTGTTCATCGGGCGTGCACTGAAGGAGTTCGTACCGCTCGTCGCCCAGGCTGTCGTGGTCATCCTGGTCGTGATCCCGTTCGGGTTCCGCCCCGACCCGGGCGGCGGTCTCCTCGGCCTGCTGCTCCTGGGAGTCCTCGGTATCGGCATCGGTTCGCTCAGCTACGCACTGGCCATCGCAGTGCGAGAGCAGGACTGGATGTTCTGGACTGTCCACCAGACGGTGTTGTTCCCGCTCATGATCCTCTCCGGGATGCTGCTGCCCCTGGAGAACGGACCCACCTGGATGCACGTCCTCGCGCAGTTCAACCCCCTCACCCACGTCGTCAATGCCGAACGAGACCTGTTCGCAGGCCAGATCGCGACCGCAGATGTTGCCTACGGTTTCCTCGCCGCGATCATCACCGCCATCCTCGGCTTCACCCTCGGGCTGCGAGCCCTCCGCGCCAGCACCACCTGATCCACCCAAGAAAGGACCCTCACCATGCGTGTTCTCATCACCGGAGCCACCGGACACGTCGGACGCCACCTGGTCATCCAGCTTCACGAAGCCGGTCACCACGTCCGGGCGCTCAGTCGCAACCCTGCCACGGCCAACCTTCCCACCGGCGTCGAGGTGGTGGCAGGCGATCTCAATGATGCCGCCACCCTCGCACCGGCGTTCGACGGCGTCGACGGGATCCACCTGATCACCTTCGGCGGCGATGACGGCGAAGAACTGGGCAACGGCCCGGAGATCGTCGCGCTCGCCGAACGGCACGGCATCACCCGGGCCACGGTGCTCAGCAGTTGGTCGCCCACTGGAATCGAGGCCGCCCTACAGGCCAGCTCAATCGCCTGGACCTTCGTGCAACCGGCGGAGTTCATGTGCAACGCCTTGGAGCTGACCGGGGAAATTCGCGCCACGCGCTCCGTTTCCATGCTCGCCACCTACCCCAGCGCGGTGGTGCACGAGGCCGACATCGCCGCCGTCGCCGCCACCGCGCTCACCCAGAACGGCCACGCTGGCCGCTCCTACCCTCTCACCGGGCCCGAGGCACTCACCCCGGCCGAACGCGTCCGCATCCTCGCCGAGGCGACGGGCGAGGACATCGCCTTCGTGCAGCTGAGGAGCAAGGAGGCCGAGCGCGAACGAATGCGGGGCTACGGCTACGACGAGGAGTACGTGGAGTTCGGCATCCAGCTGGCCACCAACCCGCCCGCCGCCGCCAACGTGGTTCTGCCCACCGTCGAGGAGGTCACCGGACGGCCTGCCCGGACCTTCGCCCAGTGGGCGCAGGAGCATGCGGCGAAGTTCCGCACTGCAGGCTGATCCGCCGGAGAGGCAGCCACCTCGGCGACTGATCCGGAGCGCACTCCGCACCGCGGCACGGCCGCCCTGTCAGTCGAAGATCGGGTCGCGGTCGCGGGAGCGCTTCAGCTCGAAGAAACCGTCGTAGGCCGTCACCTTGACGAAGCCGTCGAACAACTCGCCCGCCGCCTCGCCCTTCGGGGCCGGCGAGATGACCGGGCCGAACAGCGCCATCCCGTTGACCCGGATGACAGGCGTGCCGACATCCGTGCCGACGAGGTCCTCCACCACCTTCTGGTAGCGGCGGGTGATGCCGTCGAAGGCGTCGGTGGTGGCCTCCTCGGCGATGCCGACGTCGAGGCCGCAGTCCGCGAGGGCCGCCCGGACGGTCTCCACCGCGACGGGTTCCCCGCCCGGATGGATGCGGGTGCCGATGGCGGTGTAGAAGGCGCGCAGGGCGTCGGCGCCATGACGCTCCTGCACGGCGGCGGTGGCGTAGGAGGCGACGCGGGTTGAGTCGATGTGCGCGCGGTACCCCTCCGGTAGGTCCCGGCCCTCGTTGAGGATGTAGAGGCTCATCGGGTGGAAGGTGGTGTGGACGTCGCGCACCTGCTCCACCTCCAGCATCCAGCGGGAGGCCATCCAGGCCCAGGGGCAGGTCGGGTCGAACCAGAAGTCAACGTGCGTGGTCATGGCCCCATCCCAGCGCCTGGGCGGGAAGAACTCAAGATCGGGTCAGCAACTGGTGGATCTCGACGAACGCGAGACGGGCCTCGATGCGCATCAGACCCAGATTCGAGTCGAGCGGCCCCTGCATGACGAGAATGGTCTCCTCGCCCGTTTCGTAGACGACGAGATATCCGCGGTTTCCCCTCAGGACGACCTCCGCCAGATCACCGATCCCGGAACGCTCCGAGATGCGTCGACCCAGACTGATCGACGACGCGGCCATCGCGGCGATGCGTTCGGCGTCGGCCTCCGGGAAGTCGTGGCAGATCGGCAGCCCGTCCTGCGAGGCGATCATGACCCCGCCGAGCTCCGGCACGGCGGTGTGGATGTTGTCGAGCACATGGGTGAGCTCGTTCGCCTTGCTGGTGCTGTGCATGGCACGTCGCGACGAGGACGCCGCGGCCGGTCGCCGGTCCCCGTGCTTGCCGAAGATGTTGGGAACCGTCAGGTCCGACAGGTCGTCCTCATCGAAGCCGTCAACACCCTGACGCATCACCGTCCTGGACATGCTCTCCTCGTTCCTCGTCTCGGCTGATGCAGATGGTAGAACCGGGCCCCGAGAAATGCCAGACGGAATCTTGCACCATCTTTCGTGTCAAAAACTCGCAGCACGTTCACTTTCAGTTATATCGTCTTGTGGGACAACCATGGGAGGGTGACATGAAAGGACGCGGCGTGGTTGCCGCCGTGGGCCTCGCGACGCTTGTTGCGGGCGGGGCGGCGTTGGGCGCCTGGCTCGTGGAGCGCACGCTGACCGCGGAGGCGACGGAGACCCTGTCGGCCCTTGGGGTCGAGGCGGACGTCGTCTTCTCCGGCAGGGCAGCGACGGTGACGGTGTCCCAGGGGGACCCGAAGAAGGTGGAGGAACTGGTGCAGGGTGTGCCCGGGGTGTCCGAGGTGACGGTCATCCCCAACCCCTCGTCGACCCAGCCGACCGCCACGGCCTCCCCATCGGCCACCCCGAGCGCGACCACGCCCGCCGCGACGCCGAGCAGCCAGCCACCGTCGGCGACCCCCTCCCCCAACCCCACCCCGGAGCCGACGCCGACCCCTGAGGCGTCGCCCACCCCTGACAACACCCCCATGCCCTCGCCGGTGATCCAGTTCGAGGGCGGTTCCACCAGGATGGTCGACGGCGAGGGTTCGAAGATCGCGGAGCTCGCCGCCTGGCTGCAGGCCCACCCGGGCAGGGTGATCCAGGTCGTCGGCCACACCGACAGCGGCCGGACGCCCGAGTTCCGGAAGGCCCTGTCCGAGCAGCGCGCCTCGCAGGTCGTCGAGGCCCTCGTCGCCCACGGCGCGGACCGGAACCAGCTGGTGGTGGTCGGCATGGCCGACAATGACCCGGCGGCATCCAACGACACCCGCGAGGGTCGCGCCGCCAACCGTCGTGTGACGTTCGTCGAGCAAGGTGAAAGGTGACCACTCAATGAACAACTATCTTCTTCTTGCCCTCGAACTGCTGCTCATCCTGCTGGTGTGCGCGGTGGTCGCGTTCCTCATCGGCTGGTTCCTCTCGAAGCGTCGGTGGCTCGCCGAGGCCGAGTCGGAGCGGGCCGAGGCGCGGCCTGCGCAGCGGGCGGAGTCGGTGAGTCCCTTCGCCGAGACCCCCGCCCTGAAGGACGACGAGCGGATCACCGCGTTGGAGAAGCGCGCGACGGAGGCCGAGGAGCGGGCGTCCCAGCAGCTCACCGACGCGGAGAACCGGGTGCGGGCCGCCGAGGAGCGGGCCGTCGACGAGGAGGCCCGGCGCGCCGGCGTCGAGGCGAAGCTGGCGGACGCGGAGGATCGGCGGGCCGAGGCCGAGGCGCGGCTGGCGGCGGCCGAGGACCAGCGCGTGGATCTGGAGTCGAGGCTGAGCGACGCCGAGGCGCGACTCGCCGAGGCCGAACGCAACGCCCCCGTCGCGGCGGAGGGGCAGGCCGCGGAGTCCCAGGCCCTGGCTGCGACGGCAGCCGGGCACGACGCACGGATCGCCGAGTTGGAGGCGCTGGCGGAGCGTCAGGAGCGTGAGATGGCGCGGCTCGAGAAGCGGGCCACGGCGGCCTGGGACAAGACGATGCCCCAGCTGCTGGAGCGGATCACCGTCCTGGAGACCGACCTCGACCAGGCGCAGCACGACAACGCCGAGCTGAAGTCGCTGCTCGACCTGGAGCGCGGCGTGAAGCAGTCCTCGGTCGTGACCGGTTCGGGTCCGAGCGAGGACGCGATCGGCGACAGCCACTACGACGCGATCGGCGGCGACGAGCCACAGGCGATCGGACAGGACGACGACGCCGTCATCGGCGACGACAGCACCGGCACCATCACCGACGAGGCCGCGGGTGCGATCGGCGCTCACGAGGACGCCTCCATCGGCTCCGACGACGGCATGGCGATCGTCGCTGAGGGGGTCCACAGCTTCGCCCCGGAGAGCCCGGAGATCCCGGAGACCGAGGATGCGGCTGAGCAGGCGGAGCCAAAGGTCGAGATGACCGAGGTGGCGGAGCCGGAGGCCGAGCGGACGGACATCGTCGAGCCCCTGCTGGACGAGGCCGTCGCCGAGGAGGTCTCCGTTCCCGAGGAGTCCGAGACCGTGTTCGAGCAGGTCGAGGAGGCCCCCGCCGAGGAGGTCGTGATCGACGAGGTCACGGCTGAGGAGCCCATGACCGGGGACGACACCGACGCCGAGCAGGCCGAAACCGGGACCGATGCGGAGGAGCCCGTCGCGGAGGAGACCCCCGCTGAGGAGACCCCCGCTGAGGAGCCCGTCGCGGAGGAGACCGACGAGCACGCCCCCGAGGAGTCCGCCGTCGAGCACGACGGGATCGGGGACGAGGCCGTCATCGACGATGCGGAGATCCTCGCCGAGGAGCCCGTCTCCGAGGACTCCCACGAGGAGGCCCCCGCCGAGGAGGTCGTCGCGGAGGAGGTCGCCGTCGAGGATGCCGTGATGGAGGAGCAGGTCGAGGACCACGACCTCGCCTCGGAGACCACCGAGGCCGTCGCCGACGAGCCCGACGCCGACCAGCACGCCCCCGAGGAGAACGTCACGGAGGAGCCCGCGGCAGAGGAGGTCGTCGCGGAGGACGCAGTCGTGGCGGAGGAGGAGTTCCAGGGCTTCGCCCCGGCCGTGGCCGACGAGCTGGACAGCGACGAGGCACCGGCCACGGAGCACGACCACGCCGACATCCCGGCCGAGGAGCCCGACGTGCCGGAGGTCGCCGAGGAGGAGCAGGTCGAGGAGTCCCACGACATCGCCCCGTCGAGTGCCGACTTCATCGTCGACGAGCCCGCCGAGTCGGACTTCAGCCAGCCGGAGCAGGTCGAGGAGGCGGCGACGGAGCCCGAGGTGGCTCCCGTCGTGTTGGAGCCGATCGTGATCGAGCCGGTGACGGTCGCCCCCGTCGAGTCGGACCCGGCCCCCGTCGTCGAGGAGCTCAAGCCGCTGACCGAGGCGGAACTCTTCGAGGGCAATGACGATGAGACGCTGCACCTGCACGACGACGAGGAGGACACCACCCCCGCCTTCGACGGGCTGCGGGACGAGACGGTGGTCCTGGAGGACTCGTTCAACTCCTCCGACTACCCCGAGGCGGATTTCGACGAGGGGCCCGCCACGACGGTGCTGCCCGCGAAGGTCTTCGGGCTGGATGACGAGACCCTCAGTGTGCCCGAGGGGGAGGACGTGGTCGGCTACGCCCCGACGCGCGCCATCGTCGGCCTGCACGACGACACGGCCCGCGACGTCACCGCGGAGGACGAGAACTTCGGCCCGAAGCCGTCCCGCGCCTGCACCAAGCAGCAGCCGGAGGAGTTCACCCCGGATGACATGGAGGACACCCGCGAGATGCGGCTCAGCCTCAACGAGCGCAAGGAGCACCTCGCGATGACGATGCGCCGCGCCGAGGAGGACCACTTCTGGGACTACGTGGTGAGCGACGACGAGTACGGTCAGCCGCACCACACACCGACGGAGCCCGAGCTCAACGAGTGATGAGGTGGGCCAGGCCGAGCGCTTGGTTGAGGTAGCTGCCACCGAACAGCGCACAGTGCACCAGGACCATGTGGAACTGGTGCACTGTGCGTCTGAGCTCCCAGCCGTCGGCGAGGGGGCTGAGTTCCTGGTACCCGGCGAGGATCGACGTGAGGTGGCTGGCCCCGAAGAGGGCCAGTTCGGCCAGGTCGGTCTCGGCGTGGCCGCCGTGGGCGGACGGGTCGATGAGGGTGCCGGTGGCGCCCACGGCGTCGGCCTCCCACACGATGTTGCCGCCCCACAGGTCGCCGTGGAGCCGGGCGACGCCGCGGACGAGCCTGGGTTGGGGTGAGTCGAAGCGTCCGGCGGCGACGACGTCGATCGCCTGGTTGAGCAGGTGCCGGGCGGCCGGGTCGAGGGAGGTGAGCCTCAGGTAGGGGCGCAGTCGGGCGTCGGCGAAGAACTCGCCCCAGCTGTTCCAGCGTGGGGTCGCGGCGACGGGGGCGGGCAGTTCGGCCAGTTTCGCGTCGGCCTCGCGGAGCCCGGGCGGGGGCGCTCCCCAGTGCGGGGCCCCGGCGGCGTGGGTGCGGGCCAGGGCCCGCCCGAAGGCGGCGGCATCGTCGCGGGTGGGTTCCCCGTGGGTCATCATCCGGGACTCCAGCCAGCCGGGTCCGCTGCGGAGGACCTCGGCGACGGGGGCACCGCCGCGAGCGGCTCGGAGCCAGTCGAGGCTCGCGACCTCGGTCCGGATCGCCTCGACGCTGCCAGTCTTGCGAAACCCCATGACCCCATTCTCCCACCCCCTTCCCATGGCGGCTGGCCCGGGCGCGACGGGGTCAGGCGTCGCCCGCGCGGAGCCACGCACGCAGGGCGGCAGCCAGTGCGACGGCGATCAGCCAGCCGACCCCCACCCCCGGCCGGACCCCGGCCCAGCCGCCGAGCGGGGTCGCGTCGGGCAGCCAGGCCATCGCGACCGGGAAGGGACGGAGCAGCCCGGGCGCGATCCACAGCACCGCCAGCACGGCGACCGATCCGGCCAGGACCGAGCGGGTGACCTCGGCCGCCAGGTGGGCGGCCATCGCCACCGCCCACAACCACAGCCACGCCCCAGCCCAGCCATCGAGCACCCCCAGCGGGACGCGGCTGGCGGCGGTCAGCAGCGCGGCGACGAACGCCGTCGCGACCCCCGCCACCATCCAACGGGACGCCCACCACACGATGCGCCGCGGCACGGCCAGCCACGCGACGCTCCGGTGCGGCCACTCCGCCGCCCCCAGCACCGCACCCGCCACCACCGCCGCGGCCTGCACGACGCCACGCGACAGGTCCGCCACCGCCGTCGCCGGGGCGCCGCCGCTGGACTGGCGGAGCAGCAGGACCACCCCGACGGCCAGCAGCACCCCGCCCGCCGTCGCCCAGCCAAGCGGCGGCAGGGTGGCACTCCTGCGGAGCTCCGCGCGCAGGGCCGCCCTCACGGCTCCCGCCTCCGATCCACCACGACGGCGAGGGCGAGCAGCACCAGCACCCATCCCGTCGCCACGATCGTCGCGACGACCACGCCCGGCTGAGCGGGGTCGGCGGGGGTGCGCATCATCGCCATCGCGGCGGTGTCCGGCAGGTACCAGGCCCAGCCCCAGCGCTGGGTCAGCAGGTAGCCGACGGAGATCACCGTCTGGTTCGCGACGAGGTAGATCAGCGGCACCAACCCGTCGCCGACGAGCGCCGTCACGGCGACGCCGAGCAGCCCGTAGAGCAGGATGTAACCCAGCCCGGCGACGCCCTGACCCCAGCGGGCCGCGTCCATGGCGGGCGCGTACTCCCCCAGCCCGGCCTGCGCGGCCAGCAGCGCCCCGAACGACGCCACTGCCCCGAGGCCGCCCAGGAGGAGAGCCGCGACGACGGTCTTCGCGACGAGGACCCTCGGGCGCGACGGCATCGCGAGCGCCGTCGTCGTCGCCTGACGGCCGCCTCCCAGCTCGTTCGGCATCGCGACCCGCTCCGCGCCGACGAGGACCACCCCGACGACGGCGGCCGCGGCGGCCGCCAGCAGCAGTTCACCGGCGCCGACGACCCGGAGGTCGTCGTGGCCGGGGACGCCGGCTGCGAGGTCGGCCCGCGTGCCGGAGCCGTTGATCCACGCCAGCAGCACCGGCGCCGCCACCCCAAGTAGCATCGCCCAGAGGACGACCTTGGAGGTCAGCGCCTTGCGGGTCTCCGCCCGCAGCGCCCTCATCGCGGGTTCTCCGAGGTCAGCGCGAAGTAGGCGTCCTCCAGCGACGCGTGTCCGGCGGTGACCTCGGCCATGGTGCCCGCGGCCCGGATGCGGCCGCCCGCGATGACCACGACGTCGTCGGCGACCTCCGCCAGCTCGGTCATGACGTGGCTGGACAGCAGCACCGTCCCGCCCCGGGAGGCGTGGCGGCGCAGCAGGGTCCGGATCCAGCGGATGCCCTCCGGGTCGAGGCCGTTGATGGGTTCGTCCAGCACCAGCACCTCCGGCTCCCCCAGCAGGGCTGTCGCGATCCCGAGTCGCTGCGCCATCCCGAGCGAGAAGGTTCCCACCCTCCGGCGGGCGGCGTCCTGCAGCCCGACCTCGGCCAGGACCTCCCGGACCCGCCCCCGGGGGATGGCGTTGCTGGCGGCCACCCAGCGGAGCTGGTCGACGGCGCGCCGCGCCGGATGGGAGCCGGAACCGCCGAGGCTGGCCCCAACGACGGTGAGGGGCCGGCTGAGCGAGCGGTACGGCCTGCCGCACACCTCGGCGCTGCCGGTGTGGCCGCGGTCGAGGCCGAGCAGGATGCGCAGCGTCGAGGTCTTCCCCGCCCCGTTGGGTCCGACGAAGCCGGTGACCCGCCCGGGGTGGGCCCGGAACGTGACCCCGTCGAGGATGGTTCGTCCGCCACGACGGCGGGTGATGTCAGTCACAGCGATCATGGCCCCAGCCCATCCGATTCCCCGGCCCGCCGCATCGGCGCGGGGGACTCGGCCCTGGGGCCGATGCCTGCCGCCGTCGAGCGCCGTAGGCTCGCAGGCATGACGTCTCGTCCCCTCCCCGTCGGCTGGGTGGCGGCCGGGCTGACGGTGGTGGCGCTGGCCCTGACGGGCGCCCCGCGCGAGTCGCCCCGGATCCCGCTGCTGCCGATGCTGCTGGTCGCCGCCGTCGGGGCGCTCGCGGTGTGGTTGGCGTGGCGACGCGGGGTGCAGCGTCGCCGCTACGAGCGGGCCCTCGCCGACGCCGCCGCCCACGACGCCGTCCTGCGGGAGCGGATCGCCATCGCGCGGGACCTGCACGACATCGTCTCCCACGGCCTCGGGGCGGTCACGGTGCGGGCGGAGGCGGGGCGGCGGCTCATCGACCTGGACCCGGAGGAGGGGCGCCGGGCCCTCGCCGAGGTGGTTGCGCTGAGCCGGGAGGCGACGGGGGAGCTCCGGCGGCTGCTGACCGTGCTGAAGGATCCGGAGGCGGCACCACTGCACCCGACCCCCGGCCTCGCCGAGGTCGCGGAGCTCGTGGCTCAGACCCGTCGGCGCGGGGTCACCGTCGACGCCGATGTGGCGACCGACGTCGCCGCGGCGCCGGGGGTTCAGCTGACGGCGTACACGGTGGTCCGCGAGGCCCTCGCGAACGTGTGGCGTCACGCCGGCCCGACGACGGCCAGGGTGAGCGTTGCTGTCGTCGATGAGATGCTGCTCACGCATGTCATCGACGACGGCCCGGTCCCGGGATGGGTGCCCGAGCGAGGGTCCGGGCACGGCCTGGAGCTGCTGCGCACCCGGGTCGAGCTGCACGGCGGCACCCTCCATCACGGGCCGCTCGGCGCCGGGTACGAGGTGCGGGCGTCCCTGCCGTTGGGGGAGCGATGATCCGGGTGCTGGTGGCGGAGGACCAGGCGATCGTGCGTCGCAGCCTCGCGATGATCCTGGCCGCGGAGCCGGATCTCACGGTCGTCGGCGAGGCGGCGGACGGCGTCGAGGCGCTCCGCCTGATCCGGGACCTGGTGCCCGATGTGGTGCTCATGGACATCCGGATGCCGCGGCTGGACGGGTTGGCGGCGACGGAACAGGTCGCCGCGGATCCCCTGCTGGCGGGGGTGCGGGTGTGCGTGCTGACGATGTTCGAGCTGGACGAGTACGTGTTCCGGGCCCTCAGGGCGGGCGCGAGCGGGTTCCTGCTGAAGGACACGGAACCGGAAGAGCTGGTCCGGACGGTGCGCCGCATCCACGACGGCGAGCAGGCGCTGTCCCCGTCGGTGCTGAAAAGGGTGGTGACACGGGCGGTCGGCGGGCGGAATCCGTCGCCACCGGAGGTGCTGACCCCCCGGGAGGTGGAGGTGCTCACCCTCATCGGCAAGGGCCTCAACAACGCGGAGATCGAACGCGAACTGTTCATCAGCAAGGGCACCCTGAAGAGCCACATCGCCCACCTGCTGACGAAACTGGACGCACGGGACCGGCCCCAGCTCATCATCACGGCCTGGGAGTCGGGGCTGGTCGGCCAGGAAACCATCGTCGACTGAAGGACGGGCCACGGCACGGGGTTGAGCCGGTATCGGCGGAGTGCCCACACGGCCCTCCTGGTTTCGCCTGCCTTGCCCTTGATTCGCCTGCCTTGAGTCGGAAACGCCTGCCTTCTTTCCATTCGCCTGTCAAACAAGACAGGCGAGCCGCTGAAATGGCAGGCGAATCGGCATCAAGGCAGGCGAATCATGGCACCTTCACCTCGATGAAGTCCTCCAGCCCGGAGAAGTCGTCCGGGTTCCGGGTCCACAACACGGCACCGTGCGCGTGCGCGGTGGCAGCGATGAGCAGGTCCATTACGCGCCGACGTGGTTGCCGTCCGGCCTCGACGACCGCAGCCGCCAGGCGGCCGTAACTGGCCGCGACCACCTCGTCCAGCGGCAGGGCATCGAATCGGTGCTGCAGGATGCTGAGCCGACGCAGGCGTTCGGCCCGCAGCTCAGCGGACGTGGCGACGAGGACCCCGAGGTGCAACTCCGCCAGTGTCACGGCACTGATCGCAAGAACGCCCGGGATCGGGACCACGTCCTGGGCGATCACGACACTCGTGTCCAGCAGACCCCGCTGCTCCCCCGACGCCTGTCCGGTCACCGCTCATCCCAGGGGTCGCGGATGCCGTCGGCCAGGAGCTCCCGGTCCGCTTTCCACTCGGCATCCGCAGGACCCGTGAAGAGATCCGACACATCGTCCCAGTGCCGCCACCTCGTCTCCCGGGCCGGCACGATCCTGGCACTCGGACGACCGGACACGGTGACGACGACTTCCTCGCCCTGCTCCACGCGTCGCAGCAGCGCGGAGGCGTCCTGCCTCAACTCACGGAGTCCGACGATGCCCATGACCCCATGGTAGCACTTGTGCTACCCATTGTTCGGGGCGGGTCAGCCTGGCGTGGCCGCCTCCTCGGGCTCCAAGCTGTCGTCGTCCTCGATCTCCTGGAGCGGCTGGATGTAGGAGTAGCCGGTCCGGTCGTTCTTCGTCACCGCCAGGATGAGGTCGCAGTGCGGCTCCAGACCCGTCACCTTGTCCAGCGGGGCCCCGATGATGAGCTGGAAGCCGAGCCCCCGCCAGGCCCGCACCGCCCGGAACGCGAACTCCCCGTCGGCCTTGATGAACCCCTCGTCCAGCAGGACCGGCGCGAACCTCGGCTTCGTGCGGGTCTCGTCGCCCAGCTGGTAGCGCAGGGCCGCGCCGACGATGAAGGACACCAACTCCTGGCTCTCGCCGCCGCTCTTGCCGCCGAGCGACGCGTAGGTGCTCAGCACCCGGCCCTCACGGTCGACCTTCGTGGCGGTCACCTCGATGTGGCGACGCACGTCGAGGAGGTCGTCGCGCGCCGACGACCCCTCCACCTCCGCCAGCGACGTGACGAAGGACCTCAGCTGCGCGAACCGCTCGTCCATCTGTTCGTCGTCCCACTCCACCGCCACATTCGACGACAGCTGCCGTAGCTGCCGACGGAACACGGTCAGCGCCTGCGGGTGCAGCTGCCGCACCGTGATCCGCAACCGGTCCTCGCCAGCCCCGAACGGCAGATCGCCGAGGATGTCGTTGACCGGGTCGAGCCGGTCGTGGATGTCCTCCAGGGCCTCCTCGAAGGAGTCGCCGAGCAGCTTGAGGTCGTTGCCACTCCACTCCTGGAAGTGTCGCTTGAACACCTGTCTGCGTTCGAACAGGCCGTGATGGATGATCCCGGTCAGGATCTCCGCGTAGTCCCGGTACGACGCGACGTCGACGCCACGGTTCGGATCCGGCCAGCGGTCGTTGAACCGCTCGAAGATCGTCCGCAGCTGCCCCTCGAGCATCTCGGCGCGCGCCGACTCCGTCCCCAGCTCGGTTCGGAGCCGCCGCCCCAGGTCCCGCATCGCGTCGCGGAGCCCCTGCCAGGTCACCTCGCCGCGGCCCTCCCGCAGCGCCTCGTCGAGATGTCCCTCGTCGTCGGCGTCGAGCCGCGCCACCCCGGCCCCCTCCAGCGCCTCGACCTCGAGGGCGACGGCGTCCTGACGGTCGACGATCTCGCCGTGCTCGGTGCGGAACCCCTCCAGCAACAACGTCGCCTGGTGGTGGGCGAGCCGCTGCTCCTCCCGCCGCGCGACCAGCGCGTCCAGGCTGCCCTTGAGCTCGGTGAGGATGTCGGAGTTCCGCAGCAGCGCCTCGTGGCGGGCCCGCAGCTCGGCCAGCTCCGCGTCGATGACCGCCACGTCGATGTTCTCCCACGCCGTGGCCAGCACCGTCGTGTGGGCGGCCTCCTCGCGGCGCAACCGCTCATGGGCCTCCTGCAGCCCCTCGATCTCCTCCGCCAGCCGGGTCCGTTCAGCGACGCGGTCTTGCAGCTGCTGCTGCAACTCCGCGACGCGGGTGGCGGAATCGAAACCGAGCACGGGACGCTGGTTGCGGTTCCAGCCGTGCGCGCCCCGTCGCCCCGACGACACCTGGCCACGGATCGTGACCTTCGGTTCGTCGCCGCCGAGCTGCTCGGGGCCGTCGACGCACAGATGGTCGAAACCCGGGCGCGACACCCGTTCCTGAACCCACCCGGCGAACGGGGAGTCGACCTTGAACCGCAGCCGCCCCGACAGGTAGCGCTCGTCGCCGGATTCGCGGAGCGGCAGCCCCAGCTCGACCCCCTCGAAGGAGATGCGACGCCCGAGCTCCAGCCCGTCGATCCGCTGCCGGATCTCGCGCTGCCGCCGATGATCCATGAGCAGGGTCAGCCCGACGCCACGCAACGTCACCTCCGCCGCCAGCCGCCACTGCTCGTACTCCGGGGCCAGATCCATCAGCTCCGCCGCGAACGGCAGCTCGGCAGGACTCATCCCACACGCCTCAGCGATGAGGTTGCGGGCCCGGTCGTGGTCCATCGGCACCAGGCCGGATCGGTGCCGCAGCGACTCCAACTCCTGACCGATGGCCTCGATCTCCCCGTCCAGCGCGGGCCGGGCCTCGATGCACCGGTCCCGACGTCCCATCAGGTCGGTGCTGGCCTCGTCGGCCCGGGTGAGGAAGTCGCGGGCCCGACGCTGCAGGTCCTCGAAGCCGGCCTGGTCGAGGTCATCGATGCCGAGCACCTCGGTACGTTCCCGGAACTCGTCGAGGGCGCGGGCGGCCCGCTCCCGTCGCGCCTCGCCACGCTCGATGTCGGCACCCAACGTCTCCAGCGCCCCGCCGCCGTTGGCCCGGATCTGTTCCTCGACCTGCCGGACCCGCTCATCGGTGCGTGCCACCGCCTCCCGGGCCGCGTCCACGGCGGCGGTGGCGTCGCGACGCTGGTCGCGGTTGCGGTCCTCGGCCTCGCGCAGCAGCCGTTCCTCGGCCCGCAGCTGCCACAGTCGGTACGGGGTGTGATCGTCGCCGGTGGTGAGGCCGTAGCGGTCGATCCGCTCCGCCCGCCCCTTCGCCTGCAGGTAGTCGATGTGGAGTCCGGGGATCGGGTCGAGGATGCGTTTCTTCTCACCGTCGGTCTCCAGGTCCCGGTACGACTGGTCCAGGCTGGCGAACTGCTCCAACACCCGCTCGGCGGCGTCGAAGGTGCGGGGACGTTCCAGCACGAGCTCCTTGTAGAGCCGGTCGACGGTCTTGACCTGGTGCCCCGCCTGGATGCGGGCGAGCAGCCTCAGGGCCCGCTCCCCCTCACCACTGGACCCGATGCCGAGCCGCGAGGTGACGGCGTCGAAGAAACGGGTGAGGGTGTCGTGGTGGACGATGGCCGGGAAGTGGGTGCGCATGACGCGCGGGTCGAAACGGCTGGCGGCGACGGCGGCGAGCTCCTGCAGGTCGATGTCACCGGGGATGGTGAACAACTTCATCGTGACCTCGGAGGTGTGACTCGCCCCGACCGGCACGTAGTAGGTCCGCAGCGGGGTGAAGCGGCGCCCCAGGTCGTCCTGGAAGGTCATCGCCAGCGCACCCCAGATGGGGGCGTCGTCGCCGCGCAGCACCTGATCGGTGCCGTCATCGGCGGTGTCGCGTTTCCCCTTGAGGTAGGTGAGGACGTTGCGTTGGCTGGCGTCGCGGGCCCGACCCACCGTCGCGTTGTTGGAGGCGCCGTTGAACGGCACCGATGAGGGCATCATGAGGGCCGTGTACGCGTCGAGGAGGGTGCTCTTGCCGGTGCCGGAGCCGCCGGAGATGAGGGTGGTGCCCTCGGCGATGTCGATGCGTTTGTGGCCGTGGAAGCCACCCCAGTTGACGACCTGCAGGCAGCGGGCGCGCCACTGCTGGGTCTCGTCGGCGAAGCCGGGAAGCGACGGGGCCTCACTCATCGCGGTCCTCCTCGGGCAGGTCGGCGTCCAGGTCGTCCTCGTCATCCGCGGCCTCGGCGGCCCGGGCCGCCTCGATGGCAGCAGCCTGGTCGGGGGTCAGGTCGATGAGCGACGGTTCCGGCTCGGGTTCGTCGGGGGTGGGGTCGTTCTGGCGTTGCAGCCAGGCGAGGAGTTCCTTGAGTCTCCCGATCGGCAGCAGGGTCTCGATGACGGGCGAGATGACGAGGCGGTCCTCCTCGGCGGTGCGCTCCAGGATCCCCATCGCGCGGAGGTTCTCGATGGCGTTGCGGGTGCGCGACTCGTCGCCGTAGACATCCGTCGCCGACGGGGGCCGGTACCGCGCGACCGCGTCGATGCACTCCTGCCGATCCACCCACACCCGGCCGGAGCCGGTGCTCTCGGCGAGGTGACGCTGCCTCAGGTGGACCATGAGGACGGTCTCCTCCCGGGTGTAGGAGGTGTCGCGCAGCAGCGTCGGGAAGCGACGCGGCACCTCGGAGCGAACCTGCACCTTGTAGGCGACCCCGCGTTCCGCGTCCATGACGAGGTCGAGGAACAGGTCGTTGAGGCGGCTGCGGAGGATGCGCCGGTTGCGGACGAGGGTCTCCCAGGCGCGCGGGTGGCGGTCGCGGGTGATGAGCGGGGTGCGGATGAGCCCGACGAGGCACTGCCGCACGTCGAGGGGCAGCTCACCGTCGTCGCCCTCGAACAGGGAGAGGGAACTGTCCCGGGTGTCGTCCTCGACCGCCTCCGGGTCGATGAACCCGTCGTCGACGGAGGTTGGCTCGTCGAGGATGTCCGGGTGCTCGTCATGGTCAGCCATGGGTGTGTCCCTTCGGGGTGCTGAACTCGTGCGCTGTGACGGGGACCTCGGGCAGGAGGAGGTCGCGGGAGGTGCCGTCGGGGCGGATGGTGGTGACGGGGGTGAGCGCGTCGGTCTCGCCCTCCCACAGCCCCAGCCGGGTGAGGACCTGCAGCAGCCCGAGGATCTCGACGGGGCGACGCAGGTGGTCGGGGAGGGAGTTGAAGGCCTCGGAGAGGGTGGTCGCACCATGGTCGGTGAGGGCCCGGCGGAGGGCGTCGCGGACCTCGGCGAGGAGGGGCCCGCCGTAACGGCGGACCTGATCCAGCGACGGCGGCGGCGGGGCGCTGGCGTCGACGTCCTCGAGCGCGGCGGGCGGGAGGTCGTCGGCGGGGTCGTGGAAGCGGGTGCGCAGATGATCGGTCTCGACGCGGCCGGGCATCCAGGGCATGGGGACGTAGTCGCGGGGGCGGGCGTCGGTCATCCAGGTGGCGAGCTGCTGGTCGAGCTGCCGCAGCACCTGGCCGAGTTCCCGGTTGGTGCGGGAGTCGACGGCGGTGAGGTGGTCGGCCAGCGCCCGCGACGCCTTGTGCTGCTTCTCCTGCACGTTGCGGACCCCGGTGCGCATGATGGAGGCGGCGGCGAGGAACTCCTTGCGTTCGCGTCGGGTGAGGCCGATGGCCTCGGCGAAGGGGTGGTCGACGATGGCACGCAGGTCGCGTCGGAAGCTCGCGAGGAGGGTCTCGTCGCTGAG
The DNA here is from genome assembly GCF_003932785.1 of Arachnia propionica. Classification (GTDB taxonomy): domain Bacteria; phylum Actinomycetota; class Actinomycetes; order Propionibacteriales; family Propionibacteriaceae; genus Arachnia; species Arachnia propionica_B. Next base: position 27,603 of record NZ_RQYT01000028.1, read on the forward strand.
GATCGCCAACGCACCCTCGAAGGCCCTGCCCTGCTCGGTGCTGGCGGTGAGGTCGCGGCTGGCGGCGAGGTAGTCGTCGAGGACCTCGCCCTTGGGGCGTTCCTCGGCGCGGAAGTCGCGGATCATGTCGCGGTGGATGCGGTCGATCTCCTCCTCGACGCGACGGAAGTCGCCGGGGAGCTGGGACAGCAGGTTGCGGACGTTGAGGTAGCCGCTGAGGACCTCCTCGTCGGAGGCGGCCCGGAGTTCACCGCCGGAGGCGAGGCGGGTGTGTTCGGCGGTGAGCCGGGCGATCTCGTCCTCGAGGGCGGCGATCCGGGCCTCGCGGTCGGGGTTGGCGTCGAGGGCGGTGCGGCTGACGGCCTCGACGATGGTGGTGAGGCGGGACTCGCTGATGAGGGCCCGGTCGCGGGACATCTCGTCGAAGACCCGTTGGGCGGTGAGGGTGGCGGAGGTGAGTTCGTAGACCTCGCCGCCCTCGTCGTCGGGGAGGCGACGCAGCCAGCCCTCGCGCATCCAGGCGCGGCACAGGCCGAGCCCGTGGGCGCCGGGTGGCAGTTCGTGGCCGAGGCTGGCGAGTTCCTCGAGGTGGGCGTCGACCTGCGAGTGGAGCCGGTCGGCGCGCACCGACTTGGTGTGCTGGGGGAAGCAGGTCCGGAAGGTGGCCATGGCGAGCCACGACCACTTGTACGTCACGAGCCTGAGGGTCGGCCCCTCCCCCGCCTCCTTGAGACGGGCCACCTCCGCCGCGATGCTCACATCACCCCTCCTCCGGTCGCGCCCCAAGATGGTACCCGCCCGCCACGTCCGGGGGCTCCCCGCGGGTGCGTCGGGGACATCCGACGGACGCTCCGGCACCTTCCAGAGCCTCCCGGGGCCGACCGGAGCCCCCGCCGGACCAGGCCCACGCCAGACGAGAACCACTCCAGGCCGGGGAACGACTCGCGGATGCCCAATTCACGTCACCTGCACCCGCCCTACCTCCATGAGCACGAACCGCCGCGTTGCTTCCACGAGACCCCTCTTTGAAACGTTTCAAGCGAAGCAGAACGGCGGTTCGTGACCGGATCGAGCGCGGCATGAGGCCTGAAGCACGAGGGGGTGGGGGCCGTCAGAGTCCCCGCCACAGGGCCGCGATGGGCATGGCCCACAGCCGCTCCCCCAAGGGGAAGGACATGGTGCCGGTGTGCAGGACGAAGCCCCTGACGAACTGGTCGCCGATCTGGTCCCGCAGCCACGCCAGGTGTCGGGCGTCGCGTTTCGTGGCCGTCATGGCGGCCTTGACCTCGATCCCCACCACCGCGCCCACCCTGGACTCCAGCACGATGTCCACCTCATGGGATCCGTTGGTGTCGCGAAAATGGAACGCCTCATGGTTGGGCCGCAGCAGGGGACGCAGCTGCGCCATGACGAAGGTCTCGATGACTCGTCCCAGCCGATTCGCGTCCAGGAGCAGGCCCTGTGCATCGTCGCCAGCCAGATGCATGGCCATTCCAGGGTCGACGAGATGCAGTCTGGGCGCCTTCACTGCCCGACGCAGCCGGTTGACACCCCACGAGGGAATGCGTTCGATGATGCGGAGCTCCTCCAGGAGGTCGAGGTGGGTCCTGACCGTGCGCTGATCGACGTCAGCGAACTCAGCGAGCGACTGGAGCGACGGGAGTCCGGCAGTGTTCAGGGCAGCCGCACGCACCAGGCGGAGCAAGGCCTGGGGCCTGCGCACCGTCTGGAGTTCCTGTGCGTCGCGATGCACGAGCTGTTCGACGTATCCGTCGTACCAGCGGGCGCGACCGCGAGCACTGAGCCCGACGGCTGCCGGAAACCCACCCCGGGCTGCCATGGCCACGTGGTCGACGAGACCCGGGGCGTCGCGGAGCTCCCCCACGGGAGGGTTGTCAACGGCGAAGAGACGCTCCAAAACCTCGTGACCTCGAGGACCGTGCTCGATCTCCGCCTGGGTGAGACCGAACATGGGGACCGGGACGATCCGACCCGTCGCAGGCCAACCGGCTCCGCTGAGCCGGGAGCGGACACTTCCGGTGATGAGGTAGCGCCCGGGGGTCGCCCCGGAGTCGACCGCTCGCTTCACGGCACCCAATGACTCGGGGGCACGTTGCCACTCATCGATCAACACAGGGGGCAGCATGGCCGCCAGAACCTCGTCCGGGGCCATGGCCAGGGCACCTGCTTGCTCCGGTCGATCGAGACGAAGCGTCGAAGCGGCCCGGCGCAGAGCCGTCGTGGTCTTGCCGCACCCCCTGGGGCCGGTCAGCATCACGGCGGGCAGCTCCTGCAGCACCTCATCCAACAGGGTGTCCACGAAACGTGGGATGTAGTCGTCGGGCATGATGCTCCTTGAGGGACGAACACTGCCATCGTAGCCCTGATGCAGCTGTGACACGGCTCCCAATGCTGTTTTTGCACACCTTCTGATGCTGTTTCAGCACGGCTCCTGATGTCGATCCAGCACGACCCCAGCCCCGACCACCCCGCCTCCCGGTGAGCACGAACCGCCGCTTTGCTTCCACGAGACCCTGTTTGAAACGTTTCAATAAAAGCAGAACGGCGGTTCGTGACCAAGGGCGCGACGTGAGGGGAGGCGACGCGGGCCTGCGGTCCGTCGTTCGTGACCGCTGGAGCGGGGGTGAGAGGGGACCCAAGCAGGCGTGCGGACAGGCGCATCCACTGCGGTCGCCCCAGCCCCCGTCAGTCCCTCCCGCCAGGACGCCATCGTGACGCTCCTCGTCACGATCCCCCCACCGCGCACCCTCTAGACTCGGGTCATGACTGGGACGCATCCGAACCTCATGGCCTCCAACTTCGTCGTTCACCTTCCTGAGGATCCCGCGACCGCACTCGTCGAGCAGGGCGACCTGCTGGACGCGACAGCCGCACACCCGTCGTCGTCGCTGTGCTGGGCGCTGCTCGCCGAGCAGAGCCTCGCCGAGGACACCCTGAACAGCACCCTCGCCGCCTACGCCTACGCCCGCACCGGCTACCATCGCGGGCTCGACCAGCTGCGTCGCAACGGCTGGAAGGGGTCGGGGCAGGTGCCGTGGGAGCACGAGCCCAACCGGGGTTTTCTCATGAGTCTGTGGCTGCTGAGCGTCGCGGCGGGCCGGATCGGCGAGACCGACGAGCAGCAGCGCTGCGCCCAGTTCCTCCGCGACTCCTCCGAGACGGCCTGGCAGGAACTCGCCGGGGCCTGAACCCGGCAGCCCCGCCGCTGGTCGAGCCGGGTCCGCAGCCTACGGACGGAAAGGGGCGGGCTCAGGCGGTGTGCCCTCCGTTGGTCCGTTGGGGAGCCGAGTCCCCGACGACCCGCTCAACCCTGCTCGAGCAACCCCAGGCAACGACGCAGCGTGGCCTGTTTCTCCTCGTCCTCCCGGATCGAGGGTGCCAGCCGCCGGTCGTCGTCCAGCAGTGAGCGCAGTCCGAGGAGGACCTGCTCCGCGATCCCCGGCTCCCGCTCCCGCAGCAGCCCACACAGCTCCACCTCCAGGCCGGGGGTCCAGCCGTCGCGAAGCTCACGGGCCACCAGATCCACCGTCTCCTCGGCTGACAGTGGCCAGGGTTCACCCAGGCCGAGCAGCACACTCCCGCACACCGCGCGGTCGTACTCGGCCTCTCGGATCAGGGCGCCCAGTCGGGTCACCAGTTCCGCACGCTGCGCGTCGTCGATGCGTCCGATCCACTCCGCCGCCAACCTGGCCGCCTTCCCGGCGTAGAAGTTCTCCACGACCAGCAGGTCGACGATCCTCGGCCAGGCCTGACGAACCGGCAACACACCCGCGTCGACCAAGCCCTTCACGCAGGCGACGGTCACGTCCTCGTCGCTGTCCTCGTCCGCCAGAAGGCCCTGCCACCAGGCGATCAGCTGCGGGTGGTCCCGCTGCGGGAAACCGTCGTCGAGGGCCTGGTCATGGTTGGGTCCGCATGCCTCCAGGGCTCTCTCCCAGTCCGTCACCTCCCCGGTGTGACGGGCCAGCCGGATCAGGTCGTCGGTGTTCTCCGCCGCCGCGCGGGCCGCCTGCAGGTCAGCTTCCGTGTCGGCCCAGTGGGGGTTCGCCGGGTCCCACCGCTTCGCGACGGCGCGCAGCGGACCCTGCAGGTCGTCCGGCCAGGTCGCGATCCATTCGGCGAGGGTGCGCCCGGTGAACTCGTCGTCGGGTTCTCGGGTGGTCAGGTATTCGGCCACCACCTGCGCCAGGATCTCCCCCGGAACCACGTCGGCCTCCTGGAAGGCCGACCCGATGGGGGCTCCGATTTGCGGTTCGATGGCCACGTTCAGGTCCTCATCCGCGAGGTCTTCGCCCTGCTCCAGGCCCCACCGCAGCGTGGCCGCCAGGTGGTTCTCCCAGCGAGGATCCCCGGCGACGGCGAGGGCATGGGCGACGCTGGCTCGAGGATGGGTCCACCCCTCAACGGGGCCGTCGAACCGTGAGGCAGCCCCGTCGAGGGCGTCGAGCACCTCAGGGGTACGGGGCAGGCGCAGCAGAAGGGTGATGGCGTCCTCAGCGGGCAGGGTGTCATCACGGGTTCCGGCGAGAACCTGTCGGATGGCATCACAGGTGGCCGATCGACGGCGGTCAGCGGCGTCGAGGAGTCCGATCATCACGGATTCGGTCGGCTCGAAGGCGGCCAGCAGTTCGGGGCCGCGCGGGACGTCGCCGAGCCAGGCGACGAATTCGTGTTCCTCCACCAGCACCTGGTGGGTTGCCACCAGTGCGACGTCCTGGTCCGTTGCGGTGCCTGCTGCGAAGCGGCCGAGGGCAGCAGGCACCGCGAGGCGAGGGTCATCGCTGCCCGGGAACAGGCCGTGATGTCCAAGGGCCACCGCGGCGGCCCAGGCGAGGTCCCCGTGATCCTCGAGGGCCGAGATCAGGGCGTCGGTGAGTTCCGGGGTCGGCGGGCCGATGAGGGACACGACCTCGGCGGCCGCCACCACTTCGTCGCCTCCGGCCGAGATGAGAGCCGCAAGCACGGGGTAGGAGGCCAGCAGCACGGAACGCATGTCCTGTGCGGTGCTGCTGGGGTTCTCGACGACCGCCTTGGCAGCGCTCTGGATGAGGGTCAGGGGTGGTTCGGGAGGCAGTCCGTCGGCGATCATCGCCACAGCCACCTCGACGGTGGGCACGGCAGCCGCGCAGAGCCCACCCTGGTGCAGGACGGAGTACTCCAGCTCATCCAGGGCCTCCTCGTCGCCCGCGGCCATCTTCTCGATGAGCGTCGGCACGTTGCGAGCGGACCCGTAGGCATGTTGCAGGGAGTCCCAATCGACGGCTTTCAAGGCCTTCTTCCACATCGACATGGCGTGATCCTATCCCGACCGAAGGCCGTGGGAACACGTACCCAACCCGGTTTCCTGCGCGTCCTCTGGGCCCTCAGCGTCGCCCCGACGACCCGTTCAGCCCTGCTCGAGCAACCCCAGGCAACGACGCAGCCTGGCCTGCTTCTCCTCGTCCTCCCGGATCGACGGGACGAGCCGCCGGTCCCCCTCCAGCAGTGCCCGCATCCGGGACGCGAACTGCTCCGTGGCCTCCGGTTCCTGATCCCTGAGCAACTCGCACAACGTCACGGCGCTGTCCGGCCCCTTGTAGTTGGTGAGCAGGTCGCGGATCACCATGGTGGCGGTGTCCTCCGGCGACAGCGGCCACTGCCCGCCCAGCCGGACCAGCACGGTCCCGCACTCGGCCCGGTCGTACTCCGCCTCGGCCACCACCGTCGCCAACCGCTCCACCAGCCCTGCCCGGGCGGTGTCGTCGACGCGGTCACTCCACTCCGACGCCAGCCGGGCGGCGTCACCGACGAAGTAGTTCTTCGGCGTGACGAGCGCGACGACGCGGTCCCAGCCCTCGGCAACGGGCATCGCCCCCGCCTCGACGACCCCCTTCAACGCCGCCACCTGCTCCTGCTCGTGGTCGCTGTCCGCGAGGATGCCCTGCCACCAAGCGACGAGTTGCGGATGGTCACGTTCCGGGAACTGCTCATCGACCTTCTCGTGGTGCGTGCCCTCGGTGGCGGCCAGGGCGGCGAGCCAGTCGTCGAGAAGCCCGGTGTGCCGGGCCAACGGGATGAGGTCGCGGGTGTCCTTCGCCTCGTCGCGGATGCGTTGCAGATCCGCCTCCGAGTCGGCCCAGTGCGGGTTGAGCGGATTCAGTCGTTTCGCGGCAGCCCGCAGCGGTTCCTGCAGCTCGGCGGGCCAGGTCGCCGCCCACCGCGCCACGCTCCACCACGTGAACTCCTTGCCCTGAGGGTCGAGGACCTCCAGCGCCTCGCCGATCAGCGTCGCGAGTTCCCGCCCCGGAACCACACCCACCTCCGCCAGGGCGATCCCCAACGGCGAGTGCACACCAATATCCTTCGACGCGTACAGCTCGGTGCTCTCCGCCTCGTCCCGGTGCTCCAGCGCCCACCGGATCGCGGTCTCCGCATGCCGCTCCCACCGGGGATCACCTGCCTCGGCGAGGATGAGGGCGGCGCTGGCGTGTGGCTGACTGAGGAGGATCTCGCCGTCGAACCTCGGGGCGGCTTGGTCGATCGCGTCGAGCACCTCCGGGGTGCGCGGCAACCGGATCAGCAGGTCGAAGTCGTACTCCCCCACCTCCTCACTGCTGGTGAGGAACTCGGCCACCCGGGACGCGACGGCCGGGGTGATGGAGCGGGAACGCTCGGCCGCATCGAGCAGCCCGTGGGCGACCTCACTGCTGGGCTCCATCGCCAGGAGGACCTCCTCGCCTCGCGGGACGGAGCCGATCCAGCTGGGGTTCTCACGCTTCGTGACGAGATCCGCATGGGCGGCGACCAGTTCGACGTCCTCCCCCGTGGCATGGCCCGCCTCGAACCGGCCCAGGGCGGCAGGCACCGTGAGACGGGGATCGTCGCTGCCCGGGAACAGGTCGTGATGCCCCAGCGTCCGTGCCGCCACCCACGACAGCTTCCCGCCCGAGTCCAGCGCGTCGACGAGGGCAGCGGTCAACTCCGGCCCCGGGGTTCCGAGATGCACGACGAGATCCGCCACCTTGACCGCGTCCCGACCCCCGGCGGCCAGCACCGGGATGAGGACCGGGACCGCCTTGTCGAGGGCGACACGCGTCGCCTCCACCACGTCGGCACTCCCCAACCCGTTCCCGACGGCCTCCGCCGCCGTCCGGATCAGCTTCAGCGGCTGTTTCGGCGCCACCCCGTCGCCGATCATGGCGGTCACGACCTCGACCACCGGCACTGCCGCGGGCCACAGGCCGCCCTGGTGCATCGCCGAGGCCTCGATGTCGTGGAAGGCCCCCTTCTTGCCCTTGGCAAGCTTCTTCAGCAGGTCGGGGAGGTCCTCGGCGGTGCCATAGGCGTGCCTGAACGACTTCCAGTCGACGGCCTTCATGGTCTTCTTCCACGTCGTCACGTGTGGTTCACCTTCCTGCTGCATGGCATCCGGGTCGGACTGGTCGCCGTTCGCGGTCAGAGGCCCTGCGCGACACGGGCGGCGGCCTGCAGCCAAGCGAGCCGGGTCCCCGGCCGGAGCGCGTCCCAGCGGAGTCGTCCATCCACCATGGCGGGGTCGAAGGGGATGGTGCTGACGCTTCGTGCGATCTCCCGGAAGCCGCTGACGACCCGATCGACGTCGCGTCGGTGGGCCGTGGGGTCGGCCTGGTTGATGATGACGGCGGCCTGTTCGGCGAGCCGGGCGCCGTGGTCGCCCTGGGCGGCGAGGCTCTCCAGCAGCAGCGCGCCCGATTCGGCGTGGTCGTCGCGGGTGGTGGTGGCCATGACGAGCTGGTCCGTGTGGTGGATCATGCGACGCCACATCGGGTCGGACTCGTCGTTGCCGGAGTCCATGAGCACGAGCCGGTAGTACTTGCACGCGACGCGGTGGATGGCATCCACGTCGTCGGCGGAGATGCGCTGCGCGGAGGCCAGCTCCATCGGCTTGCTGCGCAGCACGTCGTAGCGGTCCTCGGTCTGGTGGTGGACGTAGTGCGCCAGATCCGCGGCCTGGGCCTGGGTGGACAGGAGCTTCCCCGTCGCGGGCAGCAGCTCCAGCAGGGTGCCGTCGTGGGGGCCCTGCTCGGTGCGCCAGCCGAGGGTGCCGCGGGTCTGGTTGTTGTCCCACGCGAGGACCCCGGCGCCGCCGTGACGGGCGAAGGCCGCGGCGAGGAGCGCCGTCGTGGGGGTCTTCCCGGCGCCGCCCTTGCCGTTGACGATGGCGATGGTGCGGGGGCCGGGCCAGTGACGGCTCACCATGCTGATGGCGGCGCGTTCGGTGAGTTCCTGGTGGCTCGGTGGCATCCGGATCCCGACCCTGCCCATTGCGCCGCGCCAGCCCTGCGTCGCGGGTGCCGGCTGGTTCTCGGAGCGGAGGAAGGAGTTCTCCCGGGCCCGCCGCGCGACGACGGGGGGAGAGTCGAGGAGCCCCGCTGACGACGGCGAGGGGGAGGAGACGAACGGTGACGGTTGCGCCGCAGGGGCCGGGGTCGGGGGCGGCACCGGGGTGGCGGGGGTTGGGTTGGTGGTGACGAGTCCGTCGGGATGGACGAGGAGCGAGAAGACCTGGCCCTCGCTCTCACGGGCCTCGAGGGAGATCACCTCGTTGGTGCGTCGGGCGTGCTCGATGACGAGCGTGAGGCAGGCGCGCCGAGCATCCACCACCGACCCCGCTGTGACGAGGCGTTCGGTCTCGTCGTCGATGACGACGCTCCCAGTACCGTCTGGACGGACGGTCGCGATGGCGGCCATGCGTGTTCCTCTCAAAGGTTGTGATGGGTCGGCCCCGCGTCAGGTTCGACCTGCATGACGGGGGAGTTGAGTCCGGCAGCGAGGGAGTCCCTGAGATCGTCGCGAACCACGAACCAGAGGGATCCCAGCTTGTAGGCGGGGATGACGCCGTGACGGATCCACTGGTACACACCGCGTTTCGTCATGCCCAGCAGGTCCGCGGCCTCCTGGATCCCGAGGAGCTTCGGCACGCCCTCGAAGACCTCATCCAGACGAGATGTCACGGCACCCTTCCTCATGCGACAGCCACCACGACAGAACAGTACGCGATGTGTAACGAAATGTCACTGCATGTAACTCTGACGTCAGCGATGACACTCTGCGTCGCTTCATCCCTCCCCACACCCCCATGGTGCCCGAGGAGGGGTTCAGTGCCTCTGGGGCCGACAGCGACGGCAGTCACGCTATCGACGGATCCGACGGATCGCCCGTCGTCCATTCGGCGGGCCAAGACGTGCATTCACCGCTCCGGAGGGCCGTCCAGCTCGTGGGTTTTAGCGTTGGAGGTGGTTGTGGGTTGTTCGGGATGGTTGTTTGAGGCTTGTCAGTCGTGGTGTGAGGGTGGTGTCCGGGGTGGGGCG
>NZ_RQYT01000029.1 GCF_003932785.1 Arachnia propionica
GCAGCCACACGGGCTTGCCGCGAAGCGCCTTCATGTCGACCAGCCCACCGTCGATGTCCGTCGCAGTGAACTCCGGGGCCGCGTCGCCGACCCGCGGGGCCGGCTGCACCCCCGCGATCTCCACCTGCGACATCGCCTCGCCCGTGGCCTGCGACTGCCCCTGGCCCCCGGGCTTGACCACCCACCACGTCGCGATCGCGATGGCGAAGGCCGCCACCAGCACCAGGGCGAGCTGGCCGAAGGTCGACGACCTCAGCCGCGCCCGCCACGCCGGCTCCCCCGCAGGTGTCCCCGTCTGTCGTTGCGGGGTCGCCTCGTCGGTCTCCAGGAACTCCTCGACCTCATCCTCAGACGTAGGCATGGAGGCCTCCGAAGAACATGTTGCCGAGGTAGGTGAACACGACCGCGACGAAGCCGAGGATCAGCAGCCACGCCGACTTCGAGCCCCGCCAGCTGCGGGTCACCCTGGCGTGCAGGTAGGCGCCGTAGATGAGCCACGTCACCAGCGCCGAGGTCTCCTTCGGATCCCAGCCCCAGTACCGACCCCACGCCACGTTCGCCCAGATCGAACCGAGGATCAGCATGAGCGTGAGCATCGGGAAGACGACGACGGTGGCCTTGTAGCCGAGCTCGTCCAGGGCATCCCGGCTCGGCCAACCACGCCACGTGACGTGCGGGGCGAGCAGGAACATCACCGCCGCAGCGAACGACACCACGGCCGCGCCATACCCGACGGCCGCCGTGATGACGTGCAGGGTCAGCAGGGGCGAGTTCCGCAGCGCCGGCATGAGCGGGTTCGGCTGGTAGGACATCGTCGAGGCGTAGATGAGCATCGCCAGGATGACCGGCATCGTGATGATGGCCATCGTCCGGATCCGATGACGCCACTCGAAGTACACCTGCGCCAGCAGCATCCCCCACGCGAACGAGAGCGCGAACTCGTAGTGGTTGCTGAACGGGGCGTGTCCCGTCGCGATCATCCTCGTCACCAACGCCCCGGTGAGCAGCAGCAACGCCAGCAGGGTCAGCTTCGTCGCCCACCAGGTGATGGTGAAGCGACGCGAGGCCACGTGCCGCGACCCGCCCGTCACCGTCACCTCGCCCTCCCCCACGACGACACCGTCACTCGTCACCGACACCTTCGCCGGGGTCGGGGCGGGGTTCCTGGCCATCCGCGCCGCCAGCACCGCCCCGAAGTAGGCGACGGTGGCGACGACGGTCAGGGCCGTCGTGATGAGCAGCAGGGCCTGCGAGTACTCAATCATCGGTGGACTTCCTCTCATTCGTGGCGGCCAGTTGGGTGCTCACCCGTTCCACGAGGTCCGTGACGAAACGGGTGAAACCGGAGTCCTGGCGGTCGGGGGAGGCCATCTGGACCAGCGTCCCCTCCCCAGCCTCCGACACCCGCAGCCACAGCCGCTGGTGCCGGAAGAACATCGTCATACAGGTCCCGACGACCAGGAGGGCGAACCCCGCCCACACGATCGGGGTGCCGGGGTCGCGACGCAGGATCATCCCGGTGAACTGCTGCTCCCGCACGAAGGTGAGCGTGAACTCGCCCACCGCGGTGGGGGTCCCCATGTCGAGCAGGGAGGTGGCCACAGGTGTGGTGGCCTCCCCGTCGTAGAGCTCGACCTTCACCTGGCCGGGCGCGATCCCCGTCGCCACCTGACCCGACGCGGATCCGATGACGTAGAGGACCTTGCCGCCCGTGAGCGGCACGTTGCCGTAGGTGAGGGTCTTGTCCTGGGTGCTCCACTCCAACGGCACCCCGCCGTCGAGGACGACCTCCCCGGATGCGTCGGTCACCGTCATCACGGCGGCGACCCCGAAGTAGGCCTGGTGGAACATGAGGCCGCCGTGGCTGAGCGGCTCGTTGACCCGGACCTCCTGCTGCGCCACCGTCTCGCCGCCCTCACGCAGCACCAGGTCGGCCACGTAGTCCTTCGGGGCGCCGTTGTCGTAGTAGGTGTCGCGGAACCCGGTGGCCTCCACCACGTACCCGGTGCCGTGGCCGACCTCCCGGGGATGGCCGATGGTGAGGGTGAACTGCTCGTCGCGGAACCCCGCCACCGACGAGACGACGAAACCCGCCATGATGACGACGAAGGCGACGTGGGCGAGGGCGGTGCCGAACGGCAGCCACGCGTGCCGGTCCATGTAGGCGCCCTGACCGTCAGGGATGACCCGCATGCCGTGACGGCGGGCGTCCTCGACGATGAGATCGCGGGTCTCCTCGACCGGGCGGTCCGTGACGAAGCGGGTCCGCAACCGCGCCACGTCGAAGAACCGGGTCTTGACCCGGGTGTGGGGGTGGCGGGCGGCCTTCCAGAGGATCGGGATCCGGTGGGTGGTGCAGGCGATGATGGATGCGGCCAGCAACCCCATGACGGTGAGGAAGACCACGGAGGAGAACATCGAGAAGAAGCCGAGGGCGTTGAGGATGGGGGTCCAGCCGCCGACGGTGGTGGCGACCTTCTCCAGCCAGGCGGCCTGCCGTTCGGGGTCCCCCGCGATGCTGGCCGGTTTCTGCGGCAGCAGCACCCCGATGAACGACAGCACGCCGGTGACGAGGATGAGGACGAGCCCGAAGGCCTTGTTGTGGAACAGGGCGTAGATCCCGTGCAGGAAACGCGCGGGGGACACGTCGAGGGGCTCGTCCAGCCCATCGGCGGCACCGGTACGGGGGGTGTCATCGCTCATCGTTCACCTCAGATTCCGAATCCGGGCATCAGGCCCGCCAACCGCGAGAACATGTTCGTCACCATGAGGAATCCGACGATGACGAGGAGCGCGCCCGTGGCCAGCGAGATCGCCACGTGGTGTCGTCGGAACCAGTCGAAGTGCCTGGTCACCCGCGCCGACCCGAGGGCCACGGCGATGATGGGCAGCCCGAGGCCGAGACAGTAGGCCACCATGAGGGCCAGCCCCGACCACACCGTCGCGCTCGCCGTCGCCATGGCGAGGATGCCGCCGAGGACCGGCCCGATGCAGGGAGTCCACCCGGCGGCGAAGACCACGCCGATGAGCCCGGCCCGCACGGCGGAGGCGCGGCCGCCGGGCATGCGGGCGCGCACCACGGAGTCGAGGAACGGGATGCGCAGCAGCCCCGCCACGTGGAGGCCGAGGAAGACCAGCACCGCCCCGCCGAGGATGCGGGCGTGGTGGGCCCAGGGACCGATCGAGCGTCCGACGAGCCCCAGTGACGCCCACATGGCGATGAAGACGAGGGAGAAGCCCACGACGAAGGCGGTGGAGTTGGCGAGCGCGACCCGCCGGTCGACGTGACGCGGGTCGGAGCCGACGAGTTGCCCGACGAAGACGGGGACGATCGGCAGGAAGCACGGCGAGGCGAAGGACACGAGCCCAGCGAGGAGGGCCACCGGCACCGTCACCTCCACGGCTCAGCCCTCGGAGGTCGGGGCGGCCGTGGGCGTGGCGAGTTTGCCGAGGTGGACGGAGACCTCCTTGGCGAGTTCGGAGTTCGGGTCGATCTCCACCACCTTGTTCCACGCCTGACGTGCCCGTTCCGGGTCGGCGGGGGTGCGTGCCATGTAGAGGAAGCCGAGGCTGTACCAGGGTTCCTGACGGGTGGGGTCGAGCTCGGTGATCCGCAGCCAACGCTTCTCGGCGTCGTCGTAGCGGCTGGCGCCGTACTCGGCCGCGCCCATGCCGAGCAGGGCCTCGAGGTGGTCCGGGTCCTGGTCCAGGACCTGCTGCAGCAGGGGGATGGCCTCCTGGTACAGGGCCGCGTTGTAGTACATGGTGCTGAGTTGAAGCCGCGCGTCGATGTTGGCGGGGTCGGCCTCGATCTGGGCCTTGAGTTCGGCCTCCCGCTCCTTGTCGATCTTCTGGGCCTGGTCCAGCTCGGCGATGGCGGAGGCGTCGACGGGTGGATGGTTGCTGGGCATCCCCGCCATCGGCTGCTGGGGCTGGGGGCGTCCCGCCATCTGCACGATGATGACGATGGCGGCCGCGAGGAAGGCCACCAGGACGAGGTTGAGTCGGGACACCCCGGTCCGGCGTTCCAGCCCGGAGGTGCGGGCCGGTTTCGCGACCGGGGTGTCGTCGGCCTGTTCGTAGTCGGGCAGCAGATCCGCCAGGTCAGCCGCGTCCGCCTCCGACGGCGGCGTCTCCGGCGTGGCCGTGCCCTCGTCGAACTGGGCGAGTTGTCGGCTCGCCCAGTCCTTCAACGGGTCCGGGGCGGTGGCGAGGAACGCCTCGAGGTCCTTCCTCGTGAATCCTTGGCCTTCGTTCTCCATCGCCCCGGTTCATTCCCATCTGTCGTGTGTGGTCAGTTCTCCTGCACCGGCATGTGGTTCTCGGCCTGGGCCGGCGGCTTGCTGTTCTCGACGACGACGCCGCGCAGCGCCAGCTGACCGGAGCGGGCCCAGTCGGTGGCCTGGTTGAGGATCGACACCGCGTACTGGGGAGCGTGGAAGCCACGCCCGTTCTCCGAGAAGGAGTAGTCGACGACGAACTGCGCCTTCCGCTGGTAGTCGCGTGCGAGGGCGAGCTGCTCCTCGGTGGCGCTGCCGTCGTTGGCGGCCGCGGTGATGTCCTTGATGAGCGCCTCGAGGGCCGTGAAGCTCACGTTGAGGGAGTTCTGCCAGGTGGTCTGGATCCCCTCGACGCGCTGCCTCATCTCATCCTCCGTGGAGTTGTGGCAGGTCAGGCAGGAGGCGTTGATGGACTCGTCGTTGACCATGGGGCTCATGATCTGGTGGTTCGACACCTTCGCCGCGCCGTTGCGCTGGTACGGCATGTGGCAGTCGGTGCAGGTCACACCGTTGGCGGCGTGGGTGCCCTGGGCCCAGGTCTCGTAGTCGGGGTGCTGGGCCTTGAGGGCGGGGGCGCCGCTCTCCGCGTGCTCGAAGTCCACCCAGCCGATCTCGTCGTAGTAGGCCATGGCGTCGTAGACGGTCAGTCCCTTGGCCCACGGGAAGGTCAGGGTCTTGCCCTCTCCCGCGAAGTAGTACTCGACGTGGCACTGGGCACACACGAACGTGCGCATCTCGAGGTTGGTCGCGTCGCGGTTGACGTCGTAGTCGGCGACGCCCTCGAGCGCCTTGACCTTCTTGATCCCCTCGATGAAGGCCGGGCGGGTGATGGTGAGTTCCATCGTCTTCGGGTCGTGGCAGTCGATGCAGGCGATGGTGGATCCGACGTGCTGGGCCGCGTCCTGGAAACTCATGGCGTTCATGGCGTGGAACCCGGCGGTGCGGTCGCCGTCACCGAGCTTGTCGTAGACCTCCGGCATGGATCCGTGGCAGTTGAGGCAAGTGCCGGGCTGCTTGAACGGGTCCTTGGTGCGCTTGGTGTTGACCTGGTCGATGAAGGCCCATTCGTGGCCGCGCGGTGCGGTGTAGTCGACGGCGAAGGGGTAGCCGCGCCACATCAGCTGGGCCCTGGGCTCCATGTCGATGCGGGAGATGGTGTGCGTCTCCCGCGGGTCCTCGTCGGTGGGTTCGACCTTGACGAAGTCCCCGTCGGTGTCCTCAGCGGTCTTCTTGTACTGGTCGTAGTGGATGGGGAAGTTCCGCCCCCACACCGCCGGGTCGTAGGTGGTGTCGGTGAGTTCCACCACCTGGGTGAAGGGCTGCTTGGCCTCCTCCTTGCGTTGGAAGATGTTCGTCAACAGCCAAGTGAGCGCGGCGGCCGCCACCGCCACGAAGAGCAGGACGACGATGGGAACCCACCTCTTGCGGGGACCGGTCCATGTCGTGGGGGTCTTCGTCGTGGGCGGTGTGTCGTTGTTGTCAGTCGTGGAACTCATCTCTCCTCACCTCTCATGACCGACGCCGTCGTGGCAGCGGATGCAGGACATCTGCTCGCCCTTGTGCTCGGAGCTGTTGTTGGCCTGCTCGACGTGGTTGCCGTGGCAGTCGATGCATGCGGCCTCGACGATCTCGCGGTTGTGGTCGCGGATCTTGATGTTCTCGGGGTAGTTCTCGAACGTGAACTTCAACGCATGCCAGAAGCCGTTGTCCGCCTTGTTCACGTACTTCCCGACGATGTCGCCGTGCGGGGCGTGGCACGAGTTGCAGGTGGCCACGTCGTGGTGGGGCCCCTTCAGCCATCCCTCGTACTGCTCATTCATGGCGTGGCAGTTGGCGCAGGTGGCGGGGTCGTCGCCGAGGTAGTCGGTGGCACCGGAGTAGTAGACCGTGAACGCCCCGACTCCCAGGATCATGCCAAGCAGGGCAGCGAGGGCAACACCCGTCCACCCCGTGAAGGCACGGGTGAATTCCTGCCACCTTGAGACGATGAAACGCTTCATGGTGCCTCTTCTTCGAGTGCTCCTGGGGACGCCTCCGTCGTCCCATGACGACGGCTCCGACTGAGAGGGTGCGCGGATAGGCGCATCTACTGCGGTCGCCCCGGTGTCCCCCCTGGCTGTGTTGTCCTCCTCGAACGCACCACCCAGTGCGCTCTTCGTCGTCCGCCTTGCCATGAGGCCACCGTGACGATCCTCGTCACGATCCGCCTATCCGCGTACCCTCATGTCTCCGACGCTAACACAGGGAGTCATCGCTGTCTCGAGAACCCCCGCAATATCACAGCGAGACAGGTTAGGTCAACCTAAAGACATTGGCGCACGTCAGGCGTTCAGAAGTCGCTGTGCGGCCGTCGCGGCGGCCGAACGTCCCGAGAACTGTGCCAACCACCCTCGCAGCGCGGGGTCCTGGGTGACCAAACCCTTGCGGACCTGTTCGTCGTGCAGGAGGGTGAGCAGCTTGGCCACCCCGGTGGCGCGGGGTTCGAGCCTCGGCAGCAGGGCCGTGAGCACGTCGATGACGGCATCCGGGTTGAGCTGGGCCGCATCCGCCAGGGAACCGGCCCAGCGGGAAAGCGTCACCTCGGGCACCACCTCTGCCATCGCCGTGGCCATCTGGTCAGGAACCAACCGGTCGGGAACCCTCGCCGCCAGCAGCTCCGCAGCACTCGCCCGGACCGCCTGGTGACGCGAGGCCAGCCCGAGGGCGACGCACGTGCCCGTGGCCACGTCCCAGCGTCCCGGGTGGCGGGCCAACAGTTCGAGGGACAAAGCGTCGAGTTGGCGCGGCGCCACCTCGGCCAGGCCCCGATGGAGGGCCATCGAGGCGGTGGGGACCAGCGGCGAGGTGTCGTCGGGGAAGGCCAGGGCCATCGCCTGCAGGTGCTGGGGTTGCAGGGTGTAGAGGTCCTGCCAGAACTCCTTGTCGTAGGTGGTCCGCTCCGGCACGGTCATCCCCAGCAGCGCGGCCCCGCGTTCCCGGTCCTCGGGACGCAGCCGCCAGATGCCCTGGAACAGATCGGCCGGCGGGGCAGGAGTCGGATCGACGGCCCGCTCGGCGAATCCATCCCAGGCGATCCAGCCGTCACCGTCACTCGGGGTGGCGAACAGCGCGCGACGAGGACGTTCACCTCGAACCATCTCCACCACCTCGCACATCCGGATGACCCAGACCCGAAGCGCGGAGCCGATCTCGCCGTCGCTCTCCCCCGCCCTGGGTGTGTGGAAGGGGTCCAGGGCGCTGGGCGGGATGCTCGGGGCCTCGGGATCCAGCACGGCGTGGATGAACTCGGCGGGGACGGACTCCCGCTTCGCGCAGGTCCGCGCCCGCTTCGCCAAGGGCGCCAGGACATCGGCGGCATCGTCGGCGACGGCCACCCAGGCCATCGCGAGCTCCAGCTCGAGCGCATCCCCACCCTCGATGAGGGCCGCGGCCCGCTCCAGCGCGTCGTCACCCCACGGCACAACACTGAGGACGGGGGTCCCATCGACCTCCAGGGGCGCGGTCCCCGTCGCATCGAACCCGAACTGGGCGGCCACGGCGGGGGACAGCAGTTGCGCCCCCGCCCGCAACACCTCCTCGGCCCCGAGGTCCCGCAATGCCTCGGCGGCTGCGATCTGCACGTCCCCGTGAGGGTGGGACAGCGCGATGCTGATGGCCTCGGCCCGCCGCTCGGCCGGGGTGTCGAGGCGTTGGATGATCCTCAGCCCCGCCAGGGCGATGCTCTTCGCCCCGGTGAGGGGACCGTGGCAATGGTCCAGGAAGTCGGCGGAGGTGAGGAGCCCCGCCCGCTGCACGGCCGCCAGCTGCTTGGTGGCCAGCGACACCGTCGCGTTGATCCCGGAGTCGAGCGCGCGCAGCAGGAGATCCTGATCGACCGCCGCCTCCTGCGGGGTGGGTCGCAGCTCGGCGTAGAGACCGGAGAACCAGTTGGCGTGATACGCGGGGAGGTCACGCAGCAGGCCTGCCAGGCAGGCTCGAAGCACCCGGGCGCGATCCAGGAGGCCCTCGGCGACGAGGGTGGCGATGTCCGAGGCCCAGTGGGCCCTCGGGCCGTAGGCCGAGCGGTCGAGGCTCGCCAGCGAGTCGTCGGCGCCGCCGTCCCAGGCCAGGACCTGCCAGATCAGCTCACGCAGCTGCTCGTCGCGGCGCAGCAGGTGCAGCCGGTGCCCCTCGGAGGCGGTGACGAGGACGCGCACGTAGGCGTCGTCGTGCTCGACCTCCAGCCCCTCGAAGAGTTCCCGAAGCCTCGTCTGGTAGGCGGTCCCGACGAGCCTGGAGGGCAGTTCACCGTGCTGGGCCTGCAGCCCGAGCAGGAAGGCGTGAACCTCGACCAGGGAGGGCTCCAGCGCGAAGAAGTGGTCCAACACCTTCTCCAGCTCCATGACGGTGTGCCACCTCAATCCTCTGGAGGCGTCGAACCACAACATGTTCACGGCCATGCGGGGAGCTTACCCCCCGCTGACTTCGCCTGGGCCGACGACGGGACCGGCAGCTCAGCGACGATACGGCGGATGCGTCGGGATCCGGCCTGTGGGCTCTCTCCTGCGATACTTGCCGCCATGAACTCACCCGAGCGCGTCATGACGGCCCCGCACCTCCATGCCACGCCCAGCACCTCACTCCTGCAACGGATGTTCCAACCCTTCTGGGTCGTTCCCGCGGTCGTGATGGCGGTGGCCCTGCTCTCCGGACTGCTGCTGCCGCTGGTCGATCGGGCCGTGGGGCAGTCCCTGCCCTACGCCTTCCTCGGCGGCCCCGAGGCAGCGCGATCGATCCTGTCATCGATCGCAGGGGCGATGATGTCGGTCGCCGGTCTGGTCTTCTCCATCACGATCGTCGTGCTGCAGTTGGCGTCCAGTCAGTTCACCCCGCGTGCCCTCGGCGAGTTCCTGTCGAACCGTACGACGCAGCTCACCATGGGCACCTTTCTCGGCGCCTTCACCTACGCGCTGACGGTGATGCGCGTCGTCGTCGACAGCACCGACTCCTCGCCGGGCTTCGTGCCACGCCTCTCCGTGACGGCCTCCTACCTGTTCGTCCTGGCCTCGCTCGTGATGTTCCTCATCTACATCCGACAGATCACCCGGTCCGTCCAGGTGCAGGTGCTGATCCGGGAACTCGGGGACCGAACCGTCGGACTCATCGTCTCGATGTACCCGGACTCACTCGACGACCAGAAGGAGGGTGAGTGGCGACGGTGGGGGCGCGAGACCATCGTGACGATGGACGAGCACCACGGGCACGTCGTCGAGATCGACGAGGCGTCGCTGGTTTCCTTCGCACAGGAGAACAACCTCAGCATCGAACTCCTGGTCAAGCCCGGCAACTTCGTCACCACCGGCACGGAGTTGGCGCGGATCTTCGGCGAGGTCGACGAGGACACCGCCTCCCAGCTCCGCTCCCGCATCAGCCTCGCCTCCGAGCGGACCATGGCGCAGGACCCGACCTTCGGGCTCCGTCAGCTCGTCGACATCGCCGATCGGGCCCTGTCGCCGGGCGTCAACGACCCGACGACCACCCGCGACGTCCTCAACGAACTCCACCGGGTGCTGCGGGTGCTCATCACCCGACACGAACCCGCCGAGTACCTGAGCGACGACGAGGGCGTGGCCCGGCTGCGCAGGAGCCAGACCTCCGTGCCGGACACCGTCGCGTGGCCGCTGGAGGAGATCCGTCACTACGCCGAGACCTCGCCCAACGTGCTGCGGCACGTCGAGTCGATCATCGCGGATCTCATGGCAGCCGGACGGCCGGAGCACACGGAGCAGCTCCAACGCTCCCTCGACCGCGAGGCCGAGGAGAACTCCACGGAGTAAGAGGGTGCGCGGATAGGGGGATCGTGACGAGGATCGTCACGGTGGCCTCCGGGCAAGGCGGACGACGAGGAGCGCACTGGATTGTGCGTTCGAGGAGGACAACGCTGCCAGGGGGACACCGGGGCGACCGCAGTAGATTCGCCTATCCGCGCGCCCTCTAAGAGGTCAGTCAGGTCACGAATCGCCGTTCTGGTTCGGTTGGAACGTTTCAAACGACGGCTCGCGGAAGCAGAACGGCGGTTCGTGTCCACCCCGACACCGCCCCTCACCCCCTCCCGCCCCCGCTGGCCTCCCGCCAGCCTCCTCAGCACGCTGATTCGCCACACCCAACACAGGCGAATCCGCGCTCGCCCTCCCGAGGGGGGTCGCCTCTCCGCGCACGCTCCGAGTTGACTCGACTCACGCGAGATCGCAAGATGATTCTCGTTCTCAGGAAAGGAGAGGGTCATGCCGACGCGACATCACCAGAAGCTGCCCACTGAAGGGCCCGTCACGGACGTCCAACGCGCCGATCTCACCCGGCCGACTGCCCTGGCCCGACCCGAGGACCTGATCGACTGGCGGCTGGCCGTGACCTGGGAGGCAGCAACCTCCTGCGGGATGATCGACGCCCTGCCCGGCACCCCCGACGAGGTGGCCGAGACCGCAGGGCTCGACGCCGGGGCCGTTGCCGCCGTGGCTCACCTTCTCGCAGAATGGGGGCTGCTGACGGTGGGCCATGATTCGAGGATCACGTGCGGCCCAGCGATGCCCTCCCCCGCTGAGGCGACAGCTCTGGCTCAGCACGGGGTGTGGGTGCGTCGCTGGAGTTGCCTCGTCGGGGAGAGGCTGCGGGACCGTACCGCACCCCCTCCGGAGTCGCTGCGACGCATCGACCCGATCGCGCGACTGAAGCACCTCGCGGCCGCGTCGCAATCCTTCATCCCCCGAGTCATCGACGCCTGCCTCGCGCAGGCTCCGGGGGCGAAGCGGGTGCTGGATCTCGGTGGCGGTCACGGGGAGTACAGCATCGAACTGGCCCATCGAGGGCTGGCGGTGACGATGCAGGATCTGCCCGACGTCGTCGCGGCGGCTCGGCAGGACCCGAGACTGGCGGGGGTACGGCTCGTCGGGGCCAGCCTTGTCGACGAGGTGGCGGAGGGCCCCTTCGATCTGGTGCTCCTGAGCACCGTGACCAACATGTTCGACGCTCAGACCAATCGGGACCTGATGCACAGGATCCGCCCGGTCCTGGCACCGGGTGGGCGGGTGGCGATCGTCTCCTACATGCGTGACCGGGGCGTGGTGGGCGCGGTTTTCGGGGTGCAGATGCTCGTCTCGACCGACGCCGGTGACGCCCACGCGGCGAGCGATCACCTCGCATGGCTGGCCGACGCAGGTTTCGAGGACTGCTCCGTGACGGATCTCACCGACCCGCCCCTGACCCTGGTGGTGGGGCGGCGTCGGTGAGGGGGGTTCGGCGCGCCGCCGGTGGAGGTCCGGGAGGGGCGGCGCGCCGAACGTCGGGGGAGGTCAGGAGGCCCGCTTCAGGTGGGCGACGATCCCGTCGATGTCCTCCTGCATGCGGTGCTTGCGGACGAAGTGTCCACCGGGCTCCTCGTAGCGGGTGTGGGGGATGCCCGCCTGGTTGAGCAGATCGCCGAACTCACGCTGACCATCGGCCACGTGCTGTTCCTGCAGGGAATCAAGCACGTTCTGATCGATGGAACCGGGATTGATCCTCCCGTCGAACAACGGGCTGCGATCCTGCCCGGCAACGAGGAAGATCCGCTTGTTGCGGTAGCTCTCGATCCGCTCGACGGGGTTGTCGGCGCTGACGAGGTCCTCCCGCCACGGCACGCCGTAGGTCGTGCGACCGAACTCGGCCAATCCCGTGCCATTGATGTAGTGCGCCACCCGGCCGCCGTCGCGACGCAGGCTGGCCGGCCCGGAGTGGGAGCTCACCGAGGCGAAGTGGCCGTAGTACTTCGCGGTGTACTTGAGCGCCCCGAAGCCACCCATGGAGAAGCCGGAGACTGCTCGGCCGGCGTACTCGGCATGGGTGCGGAAGTTGGCCTCCACCCAGGGGAGCAGTTCGTTCATGTGGAAGGTCTCCCAGTGGCGCCGGCCGACGATGATGCTGGTGCTGGCCGGGTTGGAGTACCAGCCCGCGATGCCACCATCGGGCATGACGACGATGATCTCCTTGTTGTTGACGAGCTCCTCGATGCCCCAGTTCCGGAACCACAGGTGATCGCCGAAGCCACCGTGGAGCAGGTACAGCACCGGGTAGCGCTTCCCGCTGTCGTGATAGCCCGTGGGCAGCATCACCATGACGCGTGCCGCAGGCTTCACCTGAGCGGAGATGGATGTGCTGTTGAACTGGAAGACCTTGAACCGGGGGCCATCCTCGATGACCGTGGGCTCCCCCCGGAGGTCGGCCCGGGCGGGCGAGGCGGCCAGTCCAGCGGCCCCCACTCCGAGGGCCGATGCGGCGACGAGTCCAGTGGTCCCGAGGAAACCACGACGCTTGATGAGACGGTTGGATGACATGACACTCCTTGTCGGAGATGGACTGCATTTCCATGTGTCAGGCACGACCCGTCACGGGGATGGGGTATGGAACAACGGCGGCCCGCATGGAGCCGCTCACCCCCCCGTGACGGCCACGCCGTCTTGTGCAGCCAACCTAACAAAGTCGGAGGAACTTTCGAAGGAGGCTTGAAAAATCAATCGGGAAACCATCCTCCATCACAGGAAGCCCTCCCCCACCACCGGCCTCCCACAAGCGGTTCGACCGCGAGCAGCGGCCGAGCGACGTCGAGAATGCCACCCAAAAGGCCGACAACGACGACGCGTGGTCGGCCCCGGGAACGGGTCCCGGGGCCGACACAGGAGAGCAAAAGCCGCGCGCCCTCTCACCCCTCGACGTCCGCAGCCGCGGCCTCACGCAGGGCCCGGTTCTGTTTCTCGACGTCCAGGTTGGCCACGAGGACGAGGACGACGAGGCAGGCGACGGCAGGGAGCCACAGATAGGTGACGTGGAGCATCTGGATGACGGACTCCGGCTGGGTCACCGTGTCGCCGCCGCCGGTGGTCGAGCTGACGTAGCCGGAGGCCTCCAGCAACCAACCGGTGAGCGCCGTCCCGATGCCGCCGCCCAGTTTCGTCCCCAACGACGTGCACGAGAACATGAGCCCGTCGATGCGCTTGCCCGATTTCAGGAAGGTGTACTCGCTCGCCTCCGCAATGAGCGCCGTCAACGTTCCCTGAACCGGCGCGATCGTCAACGATGCAATCGCCGTGAACACCAGCATGAGGGGTACGTTGACCATGTATCCGGCCACGATGACGCCGATCCGCGCCGCGACGGCGATGACGTAGCCGATGAGGTTCACCCGGTACATTCCCTTCGCCCGGGCCACGATCAACGGCAGGGCGATGAGGGCGACCATCTGCGGAATGTTGATCGCGAACGCGAACGACCCGAGGAGATCCGGATTGCCCAGCACGTAGGTCATGAAATAGATGCCCATCGCGGTGAGCGCCCCGTAGAGCTGCATCGTGATGAACATCACCACGATCAACAGGAAGTACTTGTTGCGCACCACCAGGCGCAGCGACTCCAGGACCGGGAGCTTCGCCTCCTCCGTCGTCTCCCGCCCGTCGGTCAGCTGCTCGGGGGTGAGCTCTCTGACGGAGAACGCCGCCAGGCTGTTGGAGGCGAGACCGATCAGGGCGTAGATGATCGCGACGGCACGCCAGCCCTCGGCTCCCCCGCCCATCATGCGAACCGCCTCCACCGTCACGGCCTGGATCGCGAAGCTCGTCCCGAAGGCGAACACGAATCGGATGGAGCCCATCTGGACGCGCTCGTTGACATTCTTCGTCACCAGGGCGGTCAGGGCCGAGTACGCGATGTTGTTGGCGGTGTAGAAGACGGAGTTCAGCAGCGTGTAGGCGATGAAGAACCACGCGTACTTCGCCGCCATGCCCAGGCCGGGCGGGATCGCGTACACGGCGACGACCATCGCGGCACAGCCGAAGAAGGCCCAGAACATCCACGGCCGGGCCTTGCCCATCCGGGTCCGGGTCTTGTCCATGAGGATCCCGAACACGAAGTCGGAGAAGCCGTCGAAGAAACGCGACAGCATCATCAGCGTCGCAACCACACCGGCCTGCATGCCCATGGTGTCGGTGAGGTAGATCATGACGAAGGCGGAGAGGAACGCGTAGACGACATTGCCTGCGATGTCCCCACTTCCGTAACCGACCTTGTTGTACCACTTGAGGTATTTCTTCTGGGTGACGTCGCCACTCACGGCATTCTCCTTTCAATGGATGGGGGCGTGGAACGGTGAAGGCGTTGTTCATGACGGGTTGCGGCCTGTTCTTCCCACCGGGTCCGCAGGCTGCGGAGGACCCGTGTCGAGACCCCGGGGGATTCCCACCCGGCTGGAGTCCCAGCACCGTGTGCCAGAGGTCTCGAGCCGGACTGCGCGCTGCGCCCGCAGTCCGGCTCGACCCGCGGAAAAGGGCGTGAATCGCGCCCTCAGGAGGAGGGATCCGCGACCACCAGACGCAGCCGGAGCACGAGCTCCGGGGCGTCGACGCGGTACCGGGGCGAGAGCTCAGGGCCGCAACTGGCCGACCCGACCCCGGCATGCGCCGCGTCGATGCAGAGGACGGTCGATCCGCTGGGGATCAACTCGAAGTTGTGCCGCTTCGCGGTGAGTTCCTCCTGGGTGAACCGGGAGGCGTTGAACGAGAACGGGGTGGCGGCGACGACGTCGACGGTCAACCGGTCGGAGCGGAGCGTGACGACATCGCAGTCACCCCGCGACCCGTTCTCCTGGGGCCGGGTGTAGTTCTCGCCGAGGCCGTCGAGGCTCGTCGAGAACCAGTCGTGTCGGACGGAGCGTCGCTTGTCCACGTGGTTCTCGTGGGGGCCGAGCCCGAAGTACGTCACCTCCTGCAGCTCGGGCGCGAGGAGGAACCGCATCCCGAAACGCGGCAGCGCCGGGAACTCCGGGTCGCGGCGGCCGACCAGCTCCAGGTCGATCCTGCCGTCGGCGTCGACCTCCCAGGTCGCGTCAACCTGCATGATGGGCTGGATCGTCGGCGCCACGAGGGCCAGGCGTGACCGGATGACGACGCGCTCCCCCACCCGGCTGGCCTCGCAGGAGTAGGCCCGCGCCGTCGCCTGGTGGTAGCGGGCGCGTCGCCACTGGACCTCGGTGTGCCGGTCGTTGTCGGTGGGGGCCCGCCAGATGTTGACCTCCGCGGGACGGCTCAACACCTCGACCTCACCGACGGTGCTGCGCGCGAGGAGTCCGGTTCGCCGGGAGAACCCGTGGCTGAACCCGACCCCCTCCACCACGATCAGGTCGTCGGAGGCGACGACGTCGAGGGAGCCGCCCGAGGCACCGCGTTCCAGGACGGCCACGGCCCGCTGGTTGCGCCGGTCGGCGGTCGGCACCTCGATCTCATCGAAGCCGAGCAGGTGCCCCCGCGGCACCAGCGGATCGTCGTCGTGGACCAGACGCTGGGTGAGCGTGAGGAAGCATCGGCCACGCAGGTCGGCGGCCTCGCGCGCGGAGGGCGGCAACGGGATCTCGACCGTGGCATGGGGGTCCACCCGGTCCGGCAGCTGGCAGCGCCCCGCGTCGATCATCCGCCCGTCGAGGGTCAGCTCGAAGTCGACGGCGGCGTGGTCGCGGAGGTCGAGGAAGTCCAGTTGGTTGCGCAGCGCGATGGTGCCGCGTTCCCAGTCGACGCCGACGACGCGGGCGGGGCGCTGCACGTTCCACAGCTCCTTCAGGCCCGGGTGGGGGTTGCGGTGCGGATCCACCAGCCCGTCGACGCAGAAGTTGCCGTCGTGGACCTCCTCGCCGTGGTCCCCGCCGTAGAGGTAGCGGGGGTTGCCGTCGTCGTCGACACCGTCCTGGACGGCGTGGTCGCACCACTCCCACACGAAGCCGCCGCAGAGCCGCTCGTCAGCGAGGATCATCCGCCAGTAGTCCTCGAGATCCCCCGGACCGTTGCCCATGGCGTGGGAGTACTCGACGAGGACGAGGGGCTTGTCGGGGTCGGAGTCGAGGTAGTCGCGGATCTCCTGGAACGACGGGTACATGCGGGAGTACAGGTCGATGTCGGAGTAGTCGTAGCGTCGATCCCCGGAGCGGTAGAAGGCCGACTCGTAGTGGGTGACGCGGGTGGGGTCGTACTCCTTCATCCAGCGCAGCGCCGCCTCGAACGTCGATCCGTAGGCACACTCGTTGCCGGCGGACCAGGAGATGACGCAGGGCCGGTTCTTCTCCCGCTCCACGCACAGCCTGACCCGGTCGAGGGTGGGTTCGGCCCAGTCGGGGTTGTTGGCGATGCGCGCGTTCCAGTGCTCCACCACGTTGGGCCACGAGTCGTCGGCCAGGAACTGGGTCTGCGTCCCGTGGCTCTCGTTGTCGGCCTCCGACATGACGTAGAAGCCGTACTCGTCGCACATCTGGTAGAAGCGCGGGTCGCTAGGGTAGTGCGCGGTGCGGATCGCGTTGATGTTGCTCCGCCGCATCAGTTGCAGGTCGCGGCGCATGTGCTCGACGTCGACCGTCGGCCCCGTCACCGGGTCGGAGTCGTGGCGGTTCACCCCGCGCAGGGTGACGGGGCGGCCGTTGACCTTGAGCACGGCGCCGTCGACGACGACCTCGCGGATGCCGACGCGGTCGTGGATGGTCTCGTCGGGGCAGGTGATGCTCAGGTGGTACAGGTGGGGGTCCTCGGCGCTCCACAGGCGCGGGGACGCCACGTGCAGCTCGGCCCGGTGTGTGAAGCGGTCCTCGTCGGGATGCGCCGCGAGGGTCCCGGTGGCGACGACGCGGCCGGCGGGGTCGGCGAGCTCCAGGCGCGTGGGCACCGGGGCGCCGTTGAAGCGGCCTCGGACCTCGACGAGGGCGGTGCCGTCGTCCTGCAGGGTGGTGGTGACGAAGTGGTCGAACAGCACGGACTCGGGGCGTTTGAGGAGGTAGACGTCCCGGAAGATGCCCGAGGTGCGGAACTTGTCCTGGTCCTCGAGGTAGGTTCCGTCACACCACTTGAGCACCAGGATCGCGAGCCGGTTGGTCCCGGTGACGAGGTGGGCGGTCACGTCGAACTCCGCCGTGGCGTGGGACACCTGGCTGTAGCCGACGTAGGCGCCGTTCAGCCAGACGTAGCAGCAGGAGTCGACGCCCTCGAGGACGAGGGTGCAGGTGGGTGCGTCGGGGTCGATCTCGTAGTCGAACTCGGTGAGGTGGGCACCGGCCGGGTTGGCGTGGGGGACGAACGGCGGATCCAGCGGGATGGGGTAGCGCACGTTCGTGTACTGGTGCACGTCGTGGCCCTGGAACTGCCATGTCCCGGGCACCTGGATCGTCCCGAAGTCCGTCACCTCCTCCTCGTCGTTCCAGAACGGGGTCACGTCGTGGACGGATGGGTGATGGCGGAAGCGCCAGGTCCCGTTCAACGACTGGAAGCGGTCGGACTCCTCGCGTCGCAGCGGGTCCAGGGAGGTTCCGACCGAGGTGGGGATGTAGTAGGCCCTCGGGGGGAGGGTGTTCTCGTGCGTGACCGAGAGGTTCTCGTAGTGGCGGGGAACAATCATCGTCGGCGTTCCAATCCAGAGCAGAGGTGGGGTCGTGTCCCATGACGTCGCGCGTCATGGCGACGTCGCCATTCTAGATCACAGTCGTCGCAAACGCCACCCCACTTGACAAGCGTATTTAGAGGCCGCCACCGTCATCTGGGCCCGAATGCCACAAATGTTAACGTCGCCATTTAGTGGAAGAAGGAGCCTTCGGGGCCCGGTCGGGCGCCCACCACCATGCCCGGGCCGCCCCACAGGGGGAACCACCAAGCAGGCCCGCAACCGCCCACGGCTTCGGGCCTGCTTGGTATCGTCGCGACATGACCCCAGGCAGAGATCGCGGCAGAGCACCGTCCATTGACGACGTCGCCAGGCTCGCTGGCGTCTCCCCCCAGACCGTGTCCCGCGTGTCCCGCGGCTCCTCCCAGGTGCGAGAGGCGACGCAGGCGAAGGTGCTGCGGGCCATGGAACAGCTGGGCTACTCCCCCAACCACGCCGCCCGCGCCCTGCGCAACGGGTCCCTCAAACTCATCGGCGTCCTCACCCAGCAGGTCGAGCGCACCGGCGAGGCGTTCACGACGAGCGGGGTCCTCGACGCCGCGAACGAACTCGGCTACGCGGTCATCCTCACGCAGGTGAAGCATCCCGAGGCCGACGAGGTCCACGACGCGATCCGGCGGCTCTCCAGCCAACCGATCGACGGCCTCGTCATCGTGCAGTCAGGCAGGGCGACGCACCAGCACATGGGACTGCCCGCGGGGCTGGCCGTCGCCTCCTCCGATTCGGCGCTGGTGGGCTACTACCCGTCGGCCTCAGCCGATCAGGTCCAGGGCGTGAGGGATGCGGTCGGCCACCTGCTCGGGCTCGGACACCGGACGGTTCACCACGTCGCCGGCCCCTCCGACTCGCAGTCCGGGGCCGTCAGACTCGCCGCATGGCGTCGTCGCCTGGAGGAGGAGGGCGTGCGCCCGCCGGAGCCGCTACCCGGCGGCTGGAGCCCCGACGACGGCTACCGGGCGGGGCTGAAGCTGGCCGATGACCCGGACGTCACCGCTGTCTTCTGCGCGAACGACGAGGTGGCGCTGGGGCTGATCCGGGCGATGCACGAGAAGGGTCGACGGGTTCCCGAGGACGTCTCCGTCGTCGGCTTCGACGGCCTCCCGGTGGCGGGCTACTCCTTTCCTGCCCTGACGACGGTGCGCCAGGACTTCCAACGGGCGGGCCGCACGATGGTTGATCTCATCGCGGAGCAGCTCGACGGCGGCCCCCGCGACGGCGGCCGTCACGTCATCATCCCGACCGAACTCGTCATCCGGGCCAGCACGGCACCACCCAAGGGGGTGCGCTGACAGGGGTCGTGGCGCACCACCGACCAAGCACGAACCGCCGCTCTGCTTCAACGAGACCGTGTTTTGAAACGGTTCAAACGAAGCAGCCCGGCGGTTCGTGCACGAGTGCCGCCGAGGTCCACCAGGCCCCGGGCGTCGCCCCGAGTCGAGCAGGGCGAGGACCTGGGCGTCGGTCGGGGGTGTCCGCACGAGCCACCAACCGCCCAACGTCACGTTCCAGGCGAGCCACGCGACCCCCGGGCGTGATCCGAATGCCATTGCCGCACAGGGAGACATCCACCTTGGATCCTGCCGTGAGGCCCAATGAGTCACGGATGCTCCTGGGCAGCAGCCGCCTTCCGGAGTCGATCGTCGCCTCCATGGGACAACACTGCTCTCGGCTTCCCCCAGGGGAGAACCACGGATTCGCTACTGAGCTTCCTTGCGGGCCAGGGCCATGTACGTCTTGATCTCGAGCGACGAGACGTAGGTGGTGAACACCTGCGGGTTGCTGCGGGCCTCCTCCGGGATGGAGGGCAGGTGGGCGAAGACACGGAGCCCGGCGGTCTGGTTGACGAACACGACCTTCATGGGGCACCCCATTGCGCGGCTGATCCCGGAGATGGACAGGAAGCCCCGTTCCTTGGCGGCAGAGGTGTTGTGGATCCGACGCCCGGCCGGTGCGAGCTCGTGCACGATGTCGATCTCCTCGCGGCCCAGGACCCCGACCTGGAGCTGCTGCACCTGCTCCATGTCGGAGTCGAGCAGGGACTGCGTCGCCTCGAGGACGAAATCCCAGTCATACGGCCAGGTCATCCGGTATTCGTACTGTCCCCAGACCCCGTCGGGACCCACTTCATGCGTCAAGAGCAGCATGCAGGCATCCTGCCAGACCACCGGGCCACAACAACCCCGAGGCACCGCCCGCCGGTCATCCATTCCTGACACCGAAGGTTTCGCCTGCCTTGCCGCGAAATGCCTGCGAAACAAGACAGGCGAGCCACAGAAATGGCAGGCGAATCGGCCCCAAGGCAGGCGAACCGAGTCAAAGCGCCCTCTGGCGCACCCGAGGCCCACGACCAAGGGCGGGCCTCCCCCGGGCTCCCGGGGAATCCCAGGTCCCCGTCGAGATCAGCGACCGCACCATTGCCATCCCCTCGTTGCAGCGGCCAGCCACAGGAGCAGTTGGGTCGTCGATCCGTACCTGATCACGGCGACGGCTGCCGTACCACGCCGTTGCGGTTGACGTACCGGGCAGGTGGGAGGGGGCCTGTGATCTCGAGGCGGGACAGCAGGCGGTCCAGTTCCTGTGCCGTTCCCTGCCGCCGGGCTGGGACCGTGATCATGGCCGCCGGTGTGGGGACGACCCGTTCCCCGTGCTCGACCATCCTGCTCATCAGGCTGCGCATCGGGTTCGCCCGTCGCCCTTCGCGGTAGGCCTCCTCGACACACCTGCGGAAGGCCCGAAGTTCCTGGCGCCAGGTGCGGATGGGTTTGCCGATGATGCGCTCCTGCCACTCGTACCAGTCACCCAGCGGCTCCACCGACCAGTCGGGCCACTGCCCGGCGAAGGCCTCAAGCCCCCGGTCGGTGTCGCAAAGGGACCACCACCTGAGCGATGACGAGGTGAAGTCCACGTGGATGCCGGTATCGGGGAGTTCCCAACCGGTGGGTTCCTTGTCACGTTGCACAGGTTCACCGGCGCGGAGGCGTCGCAGCACCTCGGTGGCGAGGTGGTGGGTGTGGGCAGGGCCGAGCGAGGCGATGTCATCGACGGCACAGTCCCCCTCCCAGACCGCGAGCCCACCGTCCTCGAGGCGAATCGAGATGAGGTGTCCCTCCGGGAACTCGCCCCAGGGAGTCATCCGCTCGATGCAGTCCAGCCCGATGGTGTGGAAATCGGTGCGAGTGAAGATGGTGGCAGGGTTGACCCCGCACAGCGCCAGGACACCGCGAGTTCCCTCACTGGACCAGATGGCGCTCCACCCGGGCCAGGTCACCTCGATGGCAGCGTTGATGAGACGCGGGAGGTAGATCGCGTCGCTCTCCTCAGCCCACACGACCCGCTGAGTGGTGAGGTCGATGAGCAGGCTTCCCTCCATCCATGAGGCATCCTGCCACAGATACGGCGACGACCCCATCGGCTCCATCTGCCGCACCCGCTCCAGCGTCGCCGTCACACCGTCAAGTGCGATGTCCAGCCCAATGGTCTGGGCTCCCCAGCGGTCGTAACGGATGTCCCAGCCGATGTGATCCTTGATCACCACGCCCAACCTGGATCCCATGTCGCACCTCCATCCATGGTGTCCGATTCGAGTACCTTCTCACTGGGTTGCCGCTTTGACCGCATGGATCCGGAAGCGTCTCTGGGTGACATGGATCGGGGCTTCCGAGTCGAGGCGGGCGAGCGTCTCGAGATGCTCATCCACGGTGAATCCCTCCGCATCCCAGGGGCACAGCGCCAGGTAGGTGACCAAGGCCTCAGCATCCTTGAATGTCTGGCTCCCCTGCCACTGATCCACCGTGACGACGTGCAACCCGGCAGCCTGGAGATCCTCCACCTGACGGGAGGCCGTGACATCCGGATAGAGAAAGGGCACACCAAACCACTCGTGGATCTCCTCGACGTCACGGCCATCCACCTGCTGTGTCAGGAACAGCCCGCCCGGCGTCATGATGCGGGAGACCTCACCGGCGTCGAAGGCCTCGTGACGGCACATCACCAGATCGAAGCACCCATTGGGGAAAGGCAGGGCTTTCCCGTGCTCCGGGTGGTAAAAGAGCACCGCAACACCGTGGTCTGCAAGCGCTCGGCGAGCCACGGACAGGTTCGGTTCCCACCCTTCGGTAGCGACCACGGTTCTGGATCGACCATCGACCTCCTGCAGGAGTCGCAGCAGACGTTCCCCTCCCCCGGTTCCCAGATCCAGGATCCGACGCGTGGTCGTCATCGCCGATCGACAGTCCTCCTCGAAGTCACACCAAGGCTCCTCCGCACTCATCCGCCCATCCAACTGGCCGAAATCCCAGCCGACCATCGATGTCTTGGCGCGTACGCTCCTCAGTCGATCGGCCCAGGCGGCCGAACCCGGAACGCCGTCGCTGACCCCTCGCACCACGGGGTCCCCTTCCTCTGAGGCCATGAGTACCGGCATTCAACCACGTTCCGGTATGTGACACCATCTGTCACGGCGGGACAACCTTGATGGGTCAGATCAGCGCCAGCGTCTCCACGGACTGACCTGTGACCTCGGCGATCAGTTGGAAGTCCTTGTCAACCGCCAGAACCGTCAGACCAGCCTTTTCCGCTGTCGCTGCGATGAGCAGATCCGGGATGGAGGGGGCGCGGTGCTGACCACTGTCAGCAAGGAGCAGCTGCACCTCGAAGGCGCGGTCCTCCACCGCAGGTGTGAGGTGCTCGATCGGCATGAGCGACAGCGGCGGCCGCCGAAACGCCTCGCGGGCCGCTTCACCCGAGCGGGCGGAGAAGCCGAGTTCGAGCCGCGTCACCGTCGAAAGACGCAACAGCCCACGCTCGATGCGCGAGTTCCACTCAGCCATTCCCGCAGCCTGGCCCGCCTGCATGCGCACGTATGCCGACTTGTCGACCAGCCAGCTCCTCACCGCCACGCGGCATCCATCACGTCAGGGTCGGCGAGGTTCTCGAAGGCCGCAGCCGAGCAGGCCCAGTCATGGGCAGTGACCATCCCGGCGACCGGAGTCGAGGCGTCCTGCTCCAGCCGCCGACGCAGGAACTCGTTGCGCGACAGCCCCAGCGCCGCGGCCTCAGCATCGATGTGTTCGACGGCAGCCATACTCAGTCCACGGATCAGCACGTTCACCATCGTGACCACCTCCGCGAAGATGATATCGCGATATCACTCGCTGTGTCCCCGACCTGGCTCATTCAGTGCGCATCCAGGGCGGCGTGGAGCCAGGCTGCAGCGCCTGAGGACAGGGGTCTTTGGCGGCGAGGGTATGGTCGCCGACTTTGACGGCGATGGCGAGGTGGGCATTGACGGGTTGCCTGGACCCGCCATGAACCCTGGGGCCCCCAGCCGGTGAGAACGGCGACTCGTGCCCATCCTGCTCGGTCGGCCGCAAGGCAAGGACGACAGTTCGCGCCCAGGGATGATCCACGAGCTTCACGACCCGGTCGAAGGGACCGGGTCACACGTTGAAGCGGAACTCCACTGGGCCTCCGACAGATCTAGTTCCTTGCCACCGCGCCAGTCCCATGCCCGATTGGCGTCCACAAGCGGTCGATGGGGAGCACATGCAGGCGATCCTGGTAGGTGTAGGAGCGCTTGCCAGTCGTCATCATGATGCCGCCCAGGAAACGGTCGCCGAGCAGATCACGCAGTTTGGCCATGCCGCGAAACTCCGCGCCCGGTGCTCGCTCGCTTTTACCTCTATAGCCAGTACGCGTCCGTCATCGCGCTCGATCACCAGATCGACTTCGTCGCCGTCGCTGGTACGCCAATGCCCGAGCGCAACCGGCTCCCCCAGCCATGGAGCCTGTTTGCGGACCTCCCCGACCACGAATGTTTCCAGAAGATGACCGAAATCGGTCAACGCCGCCGGGTCGAGGCCTCGCAGTCTGTCGGGGGTGAGGCGAAGCAGCCGTGCGGCAAGTCCGGAATCGACGACATGGACCTTCGGCTTGACACTTACCCGGGAGCGCAGCGTCTTGCCCCAGGCAGGCAGCCGCACGACCAGAAACAGATCCTCCAATAGACGCAAGTGATTCTCGGCGGTGGCCCTGTCCTGGCCGTCGATACAGCGGACGCCAGATTCCCTTCCACGGCCTCACGGACCTCGATGTCGTCGAGGTCGATGACGGTACTGCCTGCCTGCGCCGCGAACGCACGCAGAACCGTCGATTTGCCGACCGATCGGGGACCGTGAAGCGCAACCACCGGCTCCACGCGCACCTGATCCATGAGGACCTCGCTCACCCGGCGCGGAACGACACCTGTCAGCCTCATGGACCCAACCTAGCATTCTTGAGCCATCCTGGTAAGCAAACATGAGCATCACAACAGAGCAGACATGATCACACGACGCGCCCTCTGGCGCACCCGAGGCCCACGACCAAGGGCGGGGTCGGCTCTCCGGGATCTCGGGGAATCAGGCGCTGAATGCGAGCCCCGCTCCGTTCAGTCTCTGCGGTGAAACAGCCCCACCCACACCTCAAGCTGTTGTTCACGACCTCTTCTCCCCTGCTCACACCGGACTGCGCGCGCCAACGCGCCTTCCGTGTCGAGACCTCTGGCACACGGTGCCGGAACTCGAGTTGAGCGGAAGCCCACGGCGCCTCGACATGGGTCCTCCGCAGGCTCCGGACCCGGTGCGACCAGCAATGGAGAGGACGGCACTGAAGCCGAAAAGAGCAACCGCCTCAACCCCATGAACAACGCCTTCAGCAACGACACGCAGTTCAGAGACGACCTCTGAAGAGGCCCAACTCAGGCCAGATGGCCACAAGCACCCGAGGCGCCGTCCGCCGGTCATCCCGATCTCCTGACCCGGGAGGATTCGCCTGCCTTACGACCGGTTCGCCTGCCTTGGGTCGGAAAGGCCTGCCTTGTCGCGAAACGCCTGCCAAACAAGACAGGCGAGCCGCAGAAATGGCAGGCGAATCGGCCCCAAGACAGGCGAATCACGCCAACGGCTGCACCCACATCATCAGGGCCCTCGTCCGCGACGGGACGGACCTACACGTTGAAGCGGAACTCCACTTCGTGCCTGTGAATCCATGAACGACAGTGGACTCGGGTCACTAGCAAGCATTTTCGCAAGTCAATTGGTCAATCATTCAGATGTTGAACCAGAACTCCAGGCGTCGTCAGGCCTAACGGACCTACTCAAAATCCAACCTACCCAGTGCACTCCATGTGCACGTTTTACGAAGATGGAGAACGGACACTCGTAGTACTGATAGGTACGTCGATCCGATCACGCGCCACGACGATGCCATCTTTGACGATGTAGCATTCCACAAGGTGGTCACCTCGGAAGTTCGAATGCTCGAACCGCACACCGGATGCTGTGGAGTCAACAATCTGGCCACGGATGTTGTTGCGGCGCTCTGCCTCCGGACCACGGTTGAGGACCTTCCATTTCACCGTATACGGCTGTAGGACCGAACATTCAACCACCGCGAAGCGTAACTTCCTGTCGACCAGCAGCAGCGTCCCAGTGCGCAACATCTCCCGTAGTTTCATCGGTCGCCAACCATCTTGGGTCACGTCGCAGTCGATTGAGACAGTGTCCGATATCTCAACCGGGTAGTGGTCTTCGATGAACTCCTCCGTGTTCTTGAACGAGCGGGCATCGCGCGAGCTCTTCGCTAGCGGGACGGATGTGCCGAACACCTCGCGCCATGTGGCGGTGGCCGAGGAGGTGCCCTCGGCTTTCATGGCCTCGACACAGCGGTTGTAGGCCTTCTTGGCCTTGGGTTGGAACTTAGCCTTCACGTCGACGCGCTGACAGCTACCGAGGGCCAAGTAATAATCCTTCTCCGGCTCGTTCTTGAGGAACTCGAAGAAGTCGCGTGCCATCCGATCGAATGAACCGATACCCACAGCGTCAAAATCATGCGTCTGCTCGAAGAAGCGATAGACCAGCGTGTCGATGAGGAGACCTCCCATGACCACCCCGTTAGCGTTCTTCCAAGCGCGGGCCATCCTCGCGAGGTGACGCATGTTAGTGGACGTGCGTACGGTGCTCTCACGGGTGGCCCGAATCTCGTCACGGGGCTTGGTGATCCTCCAACTATCAGACTTCGTATCAGGGTAGGAGAAACTACGGTCCACGTTGTCGAACGCTGGCTGGACATCGAACTTGAAGGCGTCGGCCGTAAACTGCACGCGAACAACGCATTGGTCGACGCGGATGTCTGTTTTTGGGTACCGAGCCTTCAGATCGTCGCGGACTCGCTCAAGCATGCGACGAGGTCCGCCGTCGCCTGTGTACTCCCCACGGATACCTGGCGGCAGGATGTAGATCATGTCAAGGTCAGAAACCCCCTTGATCGCCGTATGCCGACCGAATGAACCGACCATGAGTTTGTAGTCACTACAGCCATCCTTCCCGCGGAAGTCTTTGTTAAGCGCCTTGGCAATCTCATCTCGTCGGCTAGCGATCACCGAGGCCGTGTCGCCCAGCTTGAGAGCGCTCAGTAACCCGTCGAAAATCTCTCCCGTCTTCATTACCGTTCCTCGTCCAGACCAAGACGAAGCGCTTCGGGGAGAAAAAGGTCAATTTCATGAGCCGTGAAAGTCATTTCCTCGTTGTTCTTCAGCCCATCCTTCGCAAGTGTGAAGGCTCTGTCTGAGGTGCGCGGGGCTGTGAAGTAGATGTCTCGCGCCAAGATCTGCAGTTCATCGCGGCGCTTCCGCGCATCCGAATCCGAGACCTCGCCCGACATCATGTCGGCGATCAGCGAGATGTAGGACTCTCGGATATCCCAGAGCTTGGAGGCTATGTCGCGATGGGCTGCCGAAGCCTCGTCGAATTTGAAGGTCTTCGCACCAAGGCTCATCCAACTAACCAAGAGCGCGCAGAAGGATGTGGCGAGGCTGGTCCAGGTTGAGTTGGCGAACAGTCCAAAGACGAGAGTCAGAAACGTGCCTGAGCTCAATGCAGTGAGTGCTATAAGGATGGCCTGCTGCCACTTATACCTAAAGAAGCTGATGTTGGCTTGCTTCTCATGCGTCTTATGACTGTAGACCACCCGGCCAAACGACTCTCGGACTTGCGCAAGGAGCCTTTGATCACACAAGGGACCATGTGAGGTGGGGTTCATCAAGGTACTCCTACTCATGCTCAGAGCTCACGCTCGACCCAGCATCCGTAATCTCGTCATCTACTTCTTACCACCAGATCACACGTTGAAGCGGAACTCAACCACGTCGCCGTCGGCCATGACGTAGTCCTTGCCCTCGAGGCGCAGCTTGCCCGCCGCCTTGGCCGCCGCCTCGGAGCCCGCTTCGACGAGGTCGTCGAAGCTCACGACCTGGGCCTTGATGAAGCCCTTCTGGAAGTCGGTGTGGATGACGCCCGCCGCCTCGGGTGCCGTCGCCCCCTGCGGGATCGTCCAGGCCCTGGCCTCCTTCGGCCCCGCTGTGAGGTAGGACTGCAGGCCGAGGGTCGCGTAGCCGACGCGCGCCAGGACGTCGAGGCCCGGCTCCTCCACCCCCATCTCCTCGAGGAAGGCACGCCCCTCCTCCTCGTCCATCTCCACCAGCTCCGACTCGAACTTCGCGTCGAGGAAGATGGCCTCCGCCGGGGCCACCACCTCGCGCATCCGCGCCTTGAGGTCCTCGTCCGCCAACTCGTCCTGGTCGCAGTTGAAGACGTAGATGAACGGCTTGGCGGTCAGGAGGAACAGGTCCTTGAGGTGCTCCTGCTCCAGGCCCGCACCGTGGATGCGACGCCCGGACTCCAGCACCTCGACGGCGGCCTTCATCGCGGCAAGCTTCGGCTGCGACTCCTTCTTGATCCGCGCCTCCTTCTCCACGCGCGGCAGCGCCTTCTCCAGGGTCTGGAGGTCGGCGAGGATCAGCTCGGTGGTGATGGTGTCGATGTCCCCCGCCGGGTCCACCTTCCCGTCGACGTGGGTGACGTCCTCGTCCTCGAACACCCGGGTCACCTGGCAGATCGCGTCGGCCTCACGGATGTTCGCGAGGAACGCGTTGCCCATGCCCTCACCCTTCGACGCGCCCCGCACGATCCCCGCGATGTCCACGAAGCTCACGGTGGCGGGCAGGATGCGCTCCGACTTGAAGATCCCCGCCAGCACCGGCAGCCGCGGGTCGGGCACCCCGACGACGCCGACGTTCGGCTCGATCGTCGCGAACGGGTAGTTGGCCGCCAGCACGTTGTTGCGGGTCAGCGCGTTGAACAGGGTCGACTTGCCGGCGTTCGGGAGGCCGACGATTCCAATGGTGAGAGCCACGAGGGGGCATTCTACGGCACTGGCCCCGCACCCGCCCCCGACGCCGCCATCGGGACACATTTACGCTCGACTTGCGTTACCCAATTCCTCTGGGTTAGGGTTACCTCAGTGAACGACGGAAGTCGGGAGCAGGTGTTCAGGACCACCGCACGCGCGCTATGCCACAAGCGCCCCGCAGGCCCGCCGCGCCGCCCTTTCTCTCCTTGGGGCGGCACCCGGCGGGCCTGCACTTCGTTGCGTCGGGGTCATCAACCCGCCAGGTAGGCGCGCAATGCGCGGCTGAGATGGTGAGGGTCATCCGCCCCGCACAGTTCCCTGGCCGAGTGCATCGACAGCAGCCCGATGCCGACGTCGACGGTCGTGAGTCCGAGCCGCGTCGCCGTGATCGGCCCGATCGTGGACCCGCACGGCATCGCGTTGTTCGACACGAACGTCTGGTGCGGGATCCCGGCCCGCTCGCAAGCCTGCACCCAGATCGCCTCCCCGTGCGCGTCGGTTGCGTACCGCTGGTTGGCGTTGACCTTCAGCATCGGCCCCGCATTGGGCCGCAGATCGACGCGGGGGTCGTGGTGCTGCTGGTGGTTCGGGTGGACGAGGTGCCCCGCATCGGCGGAGATGCACGACCCCCGCGCCACGAGGGCCTTGAACCCATCCACCCCGAGTCCGGCGACCGCAGCGATGCGTTCCAGCACATCTGCGAGGAACGGCCCCGCCGCCCCCGTCGAGGTCTCCGAACCCACCTCCTCGTGGTCGAAGGTGGCGTAGACGACGAGGTCGTCGCCGTCGCCGATGTCCTCGATGGCGGCCAGACCCGCGTGGGTGCTCGACAGGTTGTCGAGCCGCCCCGAGGCGAACAGCTCCCCGGTGAGGCCGAGCCGTGACGGGGCCTGCGAGTCGAAGGTGAACAGGTCGTGGCCGATGACGTCCTCCGGCCGGATCCCGGCCTGCTCGGCGAGGGCCGCCAGCACGCCGTGCGAGGTCTCCAGGCCGACGACGGGCTGCATGTGGGCCTGCCGGTCGAGTTTCAACCCGTCGTTGACGCCACGGTCGAGGTGGATCGCGAGCTGCGGCACCCGCGCGATCCCGGCGAGCCGCACCAGGTGCGTCACCCCGTCACGGGTCACGAGCCGCCCCGCGATGCCGAGATCCCGGTCGAGCCACGAGTTGATGAGCATCCCGCCGTAGATCTCCACGGCGACCTGCTGCCAGCCGCGAACGGCGAAGTCGACGTCCGGCTTGACCTTGAAGGCCGGGGAGTCCGTGTGTGCGCCGACGACGCGCAGTCCGGTGCCGCGGTCGATGCGTTCCGGCTGCCGCCACGCGATCACCGCTCCCCCACGCACGACGAAGAACCGGCCCGCCCCGGCCGGGAAGGCCCCCTTCTCGTCGACCTGCGTGAAACCCGCCGTCGTCAGCCGGGAAGCGACGGTGTGGGCGGCGTGGAAGCTGGTGGGCGAGTCGAGAACGAACTGGGCGAGATCGTCGAGATGCGATGCGGAATCGGTGAACATGGCTCCATTCAACCAGCCGCAGTCACTGCCACCACCGTCGCAACCCATCGAGACGGCACAACATCTCGACGACCTCCGGGGCACGCCTGTCTCCCGGAACCAGCGCCCCCGGGAGCACCCGGGTGCGCCCCGAATCCTCCACGACAACCACCTGCCGACTCCGAAGCATCGTGTGCATGGAGCTCTCGCCCACCCTCGTGAGCTGTCCCCGGCACCACACCGCGAAGCCACGCACCCGGTG
The DNA here is from genome assembly GCF_003932785.1 of Arachnia propionica. Classification (GTDB taxonomy): domain Bacteria; phylum Actinomycetota; class Actinomycetes; order Propionibacteriales; family Propionibacteriaceae; genus Arachnia; species Arachnia propionica_B. The sequence goes on from NZ_RQYT01000029.1 coordinate 29,736, forward strand.
CCAGGGAATGGTCCGACGCCAGAACACCCGCGAGATGTGGACCCCGTCGTCGCCGATGCGGGTCTCCCCGAAGAGGAGGCTGATCAGGAACACCACCACACCCAGGCTGCCCCCGGCGACGATCAGGAACCAGATCATGAGGGCGGTGGGAAACCCGGGGAACCCCTTGTCCACGGCGAGGAGGATCCCTGCCATGTGGCCGAGCACCCCGGTCACCAGGAAGATGACCATCGTGCAGAGCGCCTTGAACCACACAGGTGTCCGGAACACCTGCTCGCTCCCTGCGGACAACGGGATGCGGTCGGCGTCATGACGACGCACGACCTCACTGACGTCAAGGGGCTGTCCCGACGCGATGCCGAGCACTGCACCGTCGGGCAGCACCGCCACGTGACGTCCTGGCCTGAGCGGCGCGAACCGGTACCCGAGATGATCGACGGCGCTGCCGTCCGCCGGCCAGCCGCGCCCCCGGTGCACCACGGACTCGTCGATGGCCATGAAGGCCGTTCCCTGCCCGGTCGAGATCCGCTGGCCGATCACCTGGGCGGCCGCGTACGCCTCCTCCTGTCCCGCCTCGGGCGGCAGGATCAGGGCCAGGGTCTCGACCTTCTTCGTGAGGTAGTCCAAGGAGTCGATGATGATCCCCAGATCGGCCTGCCACCACAGGGCCCCACCCGCCATGAACTCGGCATGGCTGCGACGAACCCGCCTCCGCTGCATGACGGCGGGGACGACGATCCCGAGCAGGCAGCCGACGGCGGTCAAGGAGCTCACCACCGCGATGATCAGCATCGGCGGCGTCGCGAAGGAGAACCGGCCACCCGCCGCGGAGAGGATCAGGATCACCGGCACCCACATCGCGCCGGCGGCCAGGGAGGACAGCACGAAACCGATCCACAGGATCACCAGCCGACCACGCGGACGACGCCGGTCCCGCGCATTCCTCATGAAGAAACCACGATCCTGCACCTGGGTGTTCAGTTCTCCCGGATTCGATCCCATGGCCTCATCCTTCACGAGGGTGGGGTCATTCCACGAGACATCTGAGGTACAGCCGTCACCTGCGCCCCGTCGCTCTGATGGCGGCAGCAAGGAGCTTCCGCACCGAATGGGTGTTCACCCAGCGTGGCACCTCACGTCGATACTGCTCGAAGTCGTCCGCGAAGGCCTCGGCCAGTGCCGCTTCCTCCTCCGGGATCTGGAGACGATCGATGACCAGGCCGAACGCTGCAGCCGGGAGAAGTGCGACGGCCGACCTGCGGAGCAGGGCGTGAGCGACCAGTGCACTCGTCATCCCGACGTACATCGGATTGCGGGTCACCTGGTTCGGCCCACTGGTCACCAAGGACCTCACAGCGCCGACATCGACCGGATCAACGGTGGTGCGCTGTGCCCGAAACCTGAGGACGCTGCCGCCGATCAGCCACGCTGCCGCGGCCCACCATGGTGTGCTCGCCGCAGCTGAGCCCCAGGTGCCCTTCTGCCCTCTGCAGATCCCGTGCTGCACTGTGGCCGCAGCCAGCAGCAGCACCACCGGGGGAATCCTCACAGTCCACTCCTGTCACCAAGAACCGGTCCACTCTCGCAGAGTATCCACCATCCCACAAACCCGCGTCATGGGATCGTCGGGTCCGCTGCGGAGGATCACTGCCGAGCACGTCGGAACTCATCGAGCTGGCACAGTCGCTCAACGACCCATTGAGGCCGCGCCTGTCGTCGGCGACTCCGGTACTCCAGTCCCGACAACCTCCTGGCCCGACCGCTCCGATCGACCACGACGATCTGGTACAGGTAGCCAACGTTCCCGTGGTGCTCCGAGCCCCAGTTGGACTCATTCGACCGATCACTCGTCCCGCTGCGCATCACGCCGAAACCCCGTACCTGGTTCCACGGCAGCGACCATCGATGCAGCGGGCTCATCATGTGGATCCCCTCGGTGGCGACGAGGGTCTTGGCGAACAAGCTGTTCAGCACGTACACCAGCAAGGGGATCAGGGCCGCGGGTATGGTCCAGGAAATGACCCGGAAGAACACGCCGGAGGATGTGCTGAACGAGCGCCACAGGCTGTGGCTGCCAAAGGCCATGAAAGCGATGCAGACCAGGACCGCCAGCTTGGCCAGGACGGACTGACGGAAGACCATCTCGCCACCGGAGCACCTGAACTGTGGCTTCCTGCCCTGCTCCTGCACGATCCCGCTGACGTCCAGCGGCTCTCCAACCCCCGGGTCGATGCCGAGAGCCGCACCGTCGGGCAGCACCGCAACGTAGCGTCCCGGGCCCATCGGGGCGAACCGGTGCCCGAGGTCGTCAACCCCGACCCCATGCCTCGGCCAGTCCCGTCCGGTCTGCACCAGGGTGCTCTCGACGGCCATGAAGGACGTCCCTCGGGCCGCTGCGATCCGTTGCCCGATCACCGCTGCCGCCTGCTGTGCCTGATCCTCTGACGCGTCGAGCGGCAGGATCAGTCCCAGCATGGCTACCTGCTTCGACTCGTTGTCCACCGCATCGATGACGATCCCGAGATCGGCCTGCCAGCACAGTTCACCCCCTTCCTGGAAGGCAACGTAATCGCCACGCCTCCAGAACAGACGCCCGATGGCCGGTACCACGAGCACGAGCAGGCAGATGACGGAGACGATGCCAAGGAGCAACATCCCGAACAGCAGCGACACCCCCGTGTCGAAGTACGCGTTCCCCTTCGGTCCCGAGTTGTTCGGAAGGTCCCGCAGCATCAGGTGCAGCGCGACCGCTCCCGAAAGGGACAGCAGGAACAGGACCGCCGACACCACGACGGTGGTTCGGGAACGTCTCCGTCTGCCCACGTGCCGCTTGAAGAAGCCGGGATCACGCAGTTGGGTGAGCAGGTGGTCCGCGTTCGGGTCCATGGCCCCATTCTTCACACCCATGGGTTCACCCCTGTCGTGAAAAAAATGTCAGACCCACCTGCAACCCTTGGACCATGAGCATCACTTCCCTGATCCTGGCCCTGGCAGCCCTCCTGGTGGGGGCGGCGCTGGGATACCTCGCTGCCCGCTCCGGCCTCCACTCCCGCGCGGTCAGGGCGGAGGCGGAACGCGACGCGGCCCTGCAGCGCGCCGTCGACATCGCGGAGGACCGCTCCCGGATGGCGCTGGAGTTCCGTTCGATGTCGGCGGATGCATTGGAGAAGCAGACCCGGCTGTCCGACGAGGCCACCGACCAGCGGCTGGCCCCGGTGAACGAGGCCCTCCGGTTGCTGCAACACCGACTGATGGAGGTGGAGCAGCAGCGCGCCAGCCTGTCGGCCGAACTGCGGACCCAGGTGGAGGGGGTGCGGCAGTCCTCCGAGGCGGTGCGCAAGGAGGCGCAGTCGTTGGCGACGGCGCTGCGGAACCCTCAGGTGCGGGGCACCTGGGGCGAGACCTCACTCAAACGGATCGTGGAGATCTCCGGTCTGGTGGAGCACTGCCACTTCGAGACCCAGACCAGCTACACCACCGAGGACGGCCATCGGTTGCGCCCGGACATGCGGGTGGATCTCGCCGACGGGCGCGCCGTCTTCGTCGACTCCAAGGTACCGTTGGCTGCGATCATCGAGGCCTGTCAGGCCGAGACGGAGGAGGAGCGCAGCGCCCAGCTGCGTCGTTTCTCACGCCACATCCGCACCCACATCGATCAGCTCTCAGGCAAGGAGTACTGGGCCCTGGATGCCGGTAGCCCGGAATTCGTCGTGCTGTTCCTCGGCAGCGACGAGTTCTACCGGCTGGCCCTCGATCAGGAACCCGGGCTCCACGAGTACGCGGCTGCACGTCGGATCACGCTGGCCGGGCCGGGGCTGCTCATCCCGTTGCTGCGGACCATCTCCCACGGCTGGCGGCAGTCACGTCTGGCGGAGTCCGCGGCCCAGGTCAGTGCGCTGGGACGGGAGTTGCACTCCCGGCTGTCGACTCTGGGAGCCCACTTCGACAAGCTCGGCAGTTCTCTCGGCACGGCGGTGCGCAGTTACAACGCAGCCGTGGGTGCCCTGGAGTCACGGGTGCTGGTGACGGCTCGTCGTCTCGAGGCACTGCAGGTGGCCACCGATGAGTTGCCACAGCCCCGCGCCGTGGAGGAGGGGGTGAGGCAACCGGTCGCCACCGAGCTGGTGGGTGAGGCGGCAACCGAGCACAATGGGACACCGTGACCACACTGCCCGAACTCGCCGCCCTGGTCCCCGACGCCCGTCTGAGGCTGACCGGGGTCGCACGCCAGACCCCCGTGGAGATCAACCTGCGCCTGACGGAGGCCACCGGCTCCGAGATCTGGGTCAAGCGGGAGGACCTGCAGCCGGTGCGTTCCTACAAGCTGCGCGGGGCCTACAACCTCATGGCGCAGCTGAGCGACGAGGCTCACGCGGCCGGGGTGGTGTGCGCCTCGGCGGGCAACCACGGGCAAGGGGTGGCGTTCGCCGCGGCAGCTCTGGGGATGACGGCCACCGTCGTGGTGCCGACCACGACACCTCGGCAGAAGCGGCAGCGCATCCAGGCACTGGGCCGGGGCCATGCGGAGCTGCTGCTGGAGGGTTCCACCTACGATCAGGCCTCGGAGGCGGCGGCTCGGCTGGCTGCCGAGCGCGGCAGCACCGTCGTGCCGGCCTTCAACGACCCCCGGACGGCCGCCGGTCAGGCCACGGCCATCGCCGAGGCCATCGAGCAGCTGGGGTTCGTCCCGGATGTGGTGGTCCTGCCGGTGGGTGGCGGTGGTCTCCTGGCCGGAGCCGCCTCCTGGCTCAGGACCCACCATCCGGAGGTGCGGATCGTCGGGGTGGAGCCCGACGGCGCCCCCTGCGTGGCAGCTGCGATCTCGGCGGGGCGCCCGTTCGCCCTGACCACCATCGACACCTTCGTCGACGGTGCCGCGGTCAGCCGGGTGGGCGACTTCACCTTCGAGATCATCCGTCAGGCGGATGTCGAACTGACCCGGGTACCGGAGGGCCAGGTGTGCTCCGAGATGCTGGCGATGTACCAGAGCGACGGCATCATCGCCGAACCCGCCGGGGCCCTGGCGGCCTCCTGCCTGCCGACCGGCGGGGTCGGTCCGAGGATCCACCTCCCCCACGGCTCGAAGGTGCTCAGCATCGTCTCCGGTGGCAACAACGACGTCTCCCGCTACGCGGAGGTGGTGGAGCGTTCCCTGGTGCACGAGGGCCGCAAGCACTACTTCCTGGTGGAGTTCCCGCAGGAGCCGGGGGCACTGCGTCGGTTCCTCGACGACGTGCTCGGCCCCGAGGACGACATCACCTACTTCGAGTACGTGAAACGCTCCAGCCGTGAGGTGGGCCCGGCCCTGGTGGGGGTGGAGCTGAGCAACCCGGGCGACTACCGCTTCCTCATGGATCGCATCGCCGAGTGCGGCATGCAGGTCTCCGAGGTCGACTCCACCAGCCCGTACTTCCGCTTCCTGGTCTGACAGGATCACGAGCCGCGGCGCGCCCCGCCCTGCGCCACGAGGTCGAGCACCCGCACGTCGCCCTTGGGAAGGACCGATCATGGCGTACACGAACCGCCGCTCTGCTTCCCTGAGCCCGCCGATGACAACGCTGCCATGGAAGCAGGACGGCGGTTCGCGACCCTGGCAGTTTCGCCTGTCTCGTCCTGGCGTCAGCCACCCTGACCCACGAGGCCCGTTCCAGCAACAGCGGAGCAACCTACCCAGATCCGCTGTTACCGCCTGCCAGAACACGCCTCCGCTTCTTCTCCGTTGGCCGAACCAGAGCGTGAGCACCAGCGAGCCATCCGAGACCAGACCTCTGCCCACGCTGCAGGACCTCGACTTGAGGGGGAATCCCACGGTGTCTCGGTACGGGCCTCCGCAAGCTACGTCAGGTCGTGCTTCTTGATGGCGCGGCGCAGTTCGGGTGGCAGCGCGAAGGTGAGGTTCTCCTCCGTCAGGCGCTCCTCCTCCGCCTTCGGGAAGCCCTGTTCCTCCAGGTGGTCGAGCACCCCCTGGACCAGTTCGTCGGGCACCGAGGCACCGGAGGTGACACCGACGGTCTCCACGCCCTCGAGCCATTCCGGTTGGATCTCGGAGGCGTAGTCGATGCGCTCTGAGCGTTTCGCCCCGGCCTCCAGCGCGACCTCCACGAGCCGCACCGAGTTCGAGGAGTTGCGCGACCCCACCACGATCATGAGATCCACCTTCGGCGCGATCTGCTTGACCGCCAGCTGCCGGTTCTGGGTGGCGTAGCAGATGTCATCCGACGGGGGGTCCTGCAGCAGCGGGAACTTGCTCCGCAGCCGGGAGACGGTCTCCATCGTCTCGTCGACGCTGAGCGTGGTCTGGGACAGCCACACGACGGGCTTGTCGGTGGGCATGTCGAGGTGGTCCACGTCGTCGGGGTGCTCGACGAGGGTGGTTCGCTCGGGTGCCTCCCCCATCGTCCCCTCCACCTCCTCGTGCCCGGCGTGGCCGATGAGGAGGATGTCGGTGTCCTGGCTGGCGAACCGCTTCGCCTCGCGGTGCACCTTCGTCACGAGCGGGCAGGTCGCGTCGATGGTGCGGAGCTCCCGACGGGCCGCCTCCTCGTGCACGGCCGGGGACACCCCGTGGGCGGAGAACACCACCAGGGCATCCGCCGGCACCTCGTCGAGTTCCTCGACGAAGATGGCTCCTCGCTCCTCCAGGGTGGAGACGACGTGCTTGTTGTGCACGATCTGCTTGCGCACGTACACGGGCGGGCCGTAGGTCTCGAGGGCCTTCTCGACGGTGACGACGGCGCGGTCGACCCCCGCACAGTAGCCCCGGGGGGCTGCGACGATGACCCGCTTGGTGTTGCTCATGCGGGCCAGTGTACGAGAGAGGACCTCACGTCTCCTTGGTCTGCACATGTACCCGCGCTGGTAGAGTCC
>NZ_RQYT01000030.1 GCF_003932785.1 Arachnia propionica
CACGAGCCTTCACCGCGGGATCAATCTTCTTCGGCATGATGCCAACCTTCCCACCCCAGAAAGGACCGGCACGAAACCTGGGGCGCTTCACTGCCTTGGAAGGAACAGCATCGCTGATGATGACGATCATCAACTCGAGCATCCGCTCGATCGAGGAGGACGAACAGGAGATCGTCTCGGAAGGGCCTCGGATCGTGGAAGGGCTTCGGCTCATCTCCAGTGCGGCTCAACTCCCCGATGACTACTGGATGGACGTGATCCGCTGGGGCTTCAGCAATCTCGCCCATCACATGCGCCAGTCTGGCGGGAGCCACGCGCGCCTTGAGCAGGCATGGCGGGAGTTCATCAACGAAGTCGTCTCGATGGCCCCGGAGAGCGTCCGGAACAGCCGCTACAACGAGTGAACGAGATCCCCGGCGTTCAGAACTGTTGGTGGTGATCACGCCCATTTTTCGCTGGTCGAGCCGGACTGCGAGCGTCAGCGAGCCGTCCGTGTCGAGACCTCTGGTACACGGTGCTGGGACTCAAGTTGGGCGGGGATCCCACGGAGGTCTCGACACGGATCCTCCGCAGGCTCCGGACCCGGCTCGACCAGCGGTGGGAGGGACAGTGCTGGGGCCGTCATGGACAACTACTTCAGCCCGATGAATAACCCTTGCGGACGATAAACGCCCTTGGGTCGTTTCGGGTGCCGCGGAACCCAGAGGTCGGCTTCGTCGCGGTTGGGGCCGTCGGGTCTGTCCGTCAGTGGTAACTGAATGCCGACGGATGCAGGGAGGAACAGTCCGATGGGTCGAGAACAGCTTCCGTTCCAGGAGGACCATGGGGATGGGGCCTCAGCCAGTTCGCGGTTCACCGACCGTGTCCTGGAGTCGGAGGCACTGCGACGGAGTCTCGAGGTACATCGAGCTGCGATCGACGCCGATGCCATCGACCCCGAGGTCATGAACAACATGCTGGTCTTCTACGGCATCGGTGGCGTGGGCAAGTCGGCTCTGTCCGAGAAGCTCGAAGAGTGGCTGAACGGTGGGAAGGGCTGCGCCCACTGGGGGGCGTGCCCCACCGGGTTTGGCGTGGTGACGGCTCGATGGGACCTGCGTACTGATGCGGAACTCAAGAGCCCTGTACTGCTCCACCTCCGGCTGCGCGAGGCGCTCGCAGCGGCTGGTGTGGAAACACCCATGCTGGATCTGGGGATCGTCGCGGTGGCAACCAAGTTCAACTCGAGCATGGGCGCGGAGCAGCATGGTTCCCTGGCAGCCGTACCGGCACTTGCGGAAGGTCTGCTCTCGACGTTGTTCCCGACAGTCGACACACAGGACGGCGGTGGGCTGTCTGCCTCACACCACCTGCTCAACCTGGTGGTCACCACAAACAGCGTCCCCGAGGGAATCACGTCGTGGATCCCCGAAGCCGTCTCCAGGATCATGAGGTCTGAGGCGGACGTCCGGGGACTGTCCCTTGCAGTGCAGACACTGGGGTGGTCACTGTCCGAGGACCTCAAGAAGCTCCCTCCGACACGACGGCCCCTGCCGGTGGTCTTCGTCGACACCTTCGAGGTTCTCTCCGACGTGGCGCGCAGAGAGGACGAACGGGTGGTGAACTGTGCACTGGCTGCCCTCCACAGCTGCCTGATCGTCGTCACTGGCCGAGAACTGGTGAACTGGGCAGGGGATCGACTGGGGTTGCTCCACCATGGGCCCCACACGTGGCCTTCATTGGCCAGAACCAACGGGATGGCGGAGGAGCCCCGTCAGCACCTGATCGGCCTGCTGGACGTTCACGACGCCCGGGCCCTGTTGGAGGCCTACCTTGATGAGCTCGGCGCATCACTGGCAGAAGGACTGTGCGAGCGCTTGGCTGAGCGAGCAAGACTTCCCATCCACATCGACGCCATCGTCCAGCTGGCTCGCGAGTGTGTACGGGCGAACCCGGGCAGGACCCTGACAGAGGAGGACCTCGGCGGCAACCTGGAGACAGTGGTGGAGCGCCTCATGGAACGTACGTCACCCCGACGGGCTGACCTCCTCCAGGCCGCTGCCGTCGCCGGACAGTTCGACGCCCCCATGTTGGCGGCCGTCGCCGAGACCAGAGTGGCTGAAGCTGAAGCGTTCCTGGACAGTGCTCTCATCCACAGGGTTCCCGGTAGGGGGTACTTTCAGTATCACCTCCATGATGAAATCAGGGAGATTCTGTTGGCGGCGGGCCACGCGGTGGTGAATGCGTGGAACGACCATGATCGAAAAGTGGCAGCCAGTCGAGGGCTTGCTCACTTGGAGGCTGAGCTCCGTTCGGCGAAAGAGTCTGACGAGCTGGAGCGCAGACTATTGGTGCACGCGGCGGCGATTCGAATAGCATTCGAATATGAGATGGAAGTCGAGTGGGTGATTGAAGAGTTCGGTAGAACACCTTCGCGGCTGCGGTTGTCACGTCTATTGGGTGAGATGCCTCGCGGGACCTCACTTCTGTCGCAAACCGTGCGCCTGAACTCCATTCTTGCCAAGCCTGCTCGTGCGCGCCTCAAGGAGCTTGAGTGGGCCCTTGAATCCTTCAGTTACGAGGAAGTGCACAGGAAAGCAGAACTGTGGCTGGCGTACTCGTATCGATCCATGTGGCGTTATGATGAAGCTCTCGCGGTATTCCGGAGTTTGCGTAGCCGTCGGCGGCTTCGGACCTATGCGACGCAATATGTCCTTACATGTCTGTATGCTCGGAGATACCGGGATGCCCTGGTTTCCTGGCTGAGGTGGGGCTCCGATGTGGGGCAGGTGATGGGAACGCTGATGCAGTCGCTAGGCCTCTGTGATGCTGCCGCTACCCTCAAGGGACAGCGTCTTGAAGCGGTCGACAAAGCCAGAGTCTCCCGACATTGGACGTCTCAGCTCTTTGTTTCGCTTGTAGGTGCGAAGTGTTGGTCCGATAAAAATGTGGATGATGTTCTTCGAAGAGCCTACGGTGAAGCGGCTGAGCTCGAGCGAATGGATGGTCCGCGTCATTATTGGACGTGGCGGGCGATGTGGAACATTTTCGACGAGGAAAAGGTGGCTGAATCGTGGCGGCAGCTATCAAAACTGGTCAATGCGGATGGTGTGCAGCAAAAGGAAGAGCTTGACGCTCAAGTGATGGTTGCAGGGCTTCGGCTGCTGGCCACGAAGGACGATCACTACGTCAATGAATTCAGGGAAGCTGGATTGCCGACGTGGGTGAGCGTTCCAGTCGAGATGTTGTATGAACACCTCAAGGACTTGGGTCTGGTTGACTTTGACATGGTGCCCCTTCCAACTCAGTGGCTGGGGGAGCGTGAGGCTGTCAAGCAGCGATGGATCGCGATCTTCAATCGCCTTGTGGAGGAGGCGCGCGCAAGAAAGGAGTCGGTATGAGTCCGATGGATGATCTGCGGGAGGCCTATGGTCTTCTGGGACGGGTGGTGCGGCCCACGCGCTGGACGACGCCACTGGGTCTGTCGAGGGTACGGTCGGAACTGGCTGAGCTTGTCATGCGAGGTGGATCGACCAGTGGGCTCAGTCTGTGGGAGTACGACCATCCAGACCTGTTGCAGGTCCCGGACGCTGTGGGGGTCTGTGAACGAGCACTGGCTCGGGTGGAGGAGGACCTTCATAAGCACGAGGTCTGGGCCCTTCGGACCCTTCTGGAGGAAGCCCTCGCTTCAGCGGCTGAGGCGAGGAACCACGAAGCTGCGGCGGTGACCGAGAGAACCACCCGTACCCATGGCCTTCCCACTCCCGACGAAGTAGCCGAGGCCAGCCGGATCCTCACCGCCCCCACAGAGGACGAGCAGACCGCAACGGTATCCGATGAGGAAGTGGCAGCGTCGATGCGTCTCGCGCTCGATCGACTCGGCATCGAGGGATGGACGGTGGAGATCGCCGATGGCAAGGTCTCCGACATGGCCGTCATCGGGGGAAGGCACCGTGTCGACGTTCGGAAGGGGGCACGCTTCACTGATTCGGCGGTTCGGCAGCTGTTGGTCCACGAGATCGGCACTCATGTCCTGCGTCGTCACTGTGCAGAGAATCAGGCGAGTTACCCCGTGCGTCTTCCTGTCGGAGCAGCGATCCGCACCGAGGAGGGTTTCGCGGTCTGGCGTGAGCACGAAGCCCAGGTGAGCTTCCCGTCGCGTTCCCGCATCTATGCGGCGCGGGTCGTGGCCGTCGATGTGGCGCTGCGTGCTGGAATCCGGGACGTCATCGAAGCCTTGGCGGATCACATCGGCCTGACCAGCGCGATCGGCACTGCCATCCGTGTCAAGCGAGGGCTCGTCAACCCTGACGAACCTGGAGCGAACGTCAAGGATCACGTCTACTTCACTGGTTCCCGCGCCGTCGGGACACATCTTCGCCAGCACCCTGACGATCTCGGCCTGCTGTTTGCCGCGAAGTGGCCGCTCGAGGAGTTGTGGCGGGTTCGAGACCTTGCCGCAGCCGGGCTGGTTGATCCAGTTCCCAGCCATCTGACAGACCCCCGCATCGTCCTCTGAGGAGGGAGAACACAACATGATTTCGCAGTATCGAGTGTTCGTCGCAGCACCCAGCGACGTGAAGAAAGAACGGGACCTCGTCTTTGAGGTCGTCAACACCTTGGCCTACGACCCGTTCCTCAAGGGACGTGTCTCCCTTCAGGTCGTGGCCTGGGATGGCCCATCGGCCACGGTGCCGATGCTCGGCCACCTCGATCCCCAGGCGGCGATCTCCGAAGGACTTCCTCGTCCCGGCGACTGTGAGTTCGTGGTGCTCATCCTCCATTCAAGGCTGGGGACTCCGCTGCCAGACGAATACGCGTCAGCCCTCGGGCTGTCGGAGGTCACCGGAACCGAATGGGAGTACCACGACGCCCTGCGTGGTGCTGAACGGCCGGTCTGGCCAACCGAGCTGCTCATCTACCGAAAGAAGGGAGAACACCCGAGCGACGAACAGGGCACCAAGGTTGATGCCTTCTTCCAAGCCCTGGATGACGCCAAGCGTGGCTACAACTGGTTCCAGGATCCTGATGACTTCGCCCGGAACCTCTCGGATCATCTACGTGAACTGCTGGCGCGTTCAGGACGGATCGTCGATGGCCAGACCATCAGCCGCTGGGTCCAGCACCCGACGACGCCACTGCCCGCATGGGTGGTGCCGTTCCTGAGGGACATCACGCAGGACCCCCACCAACGGGCGGGAGTCGCTCGTGCAGTGGGGCAGGTGATCTGTGAATCCCAGGACATTGCCTACGTACTTGATGTCAGCGAAGCCATGGGAGAGACCTCGGGTGGGTTCGAGGTGGCCGAACAGCTGCGTCTTCACTACGCGGAGCTGTTCCCGGACATGACACAGCGTGAAGCCACACGGGCCGTCGCAGTGTTCCGGTCATTCGCCCGGGACAGAGCGCTGACCGCCGAGGAACGCGAGGAGGTCGACGCTGCTGCGGGCCGCATGGAAATCCTGATCCCGGTCCTGCGTGAGGACTCCGCGGGTGGGTCCTGATCCTCCTGATCGGTGCCACTCCCCGAACCAGTGGGGAAGAAGGGCGTTGTGGTCAAGTCCTTTGCGGGACGCTTGGCTGTCCAGGATCTCGTTCACCTGGGCCATCGACCGGCCCCAGACAGGTGTCGCTTCGTGCCGCGGGCACCCTCGTCCGGCCGGTCAGGTTCAGCGGCTGCGGTAGACCTGGGACCGCCGCAGGAAAATTTCTTCCCGGATTCTCTGAAGTCTCGCGACGCCGGGACCTATGAAATGTATGAAGCTCCTGTCACAGCCCCGCGGGCTGGTTCACCGTGTCCTCGTCGCCCTGCTGGGCGTCGCCGTCGTCCTTGGCCTCGTCTCCTGCTCGGAGGAGGTCCCACCTGCCGCTCCGATCGATGCGGACGGCATCGTCATCATCACCAACTCGCACGCCAACGTGCCCGTGCCCCGGCTGTCGAAGACGGTCGCCGCGATGGTCACCAGTGCGCTCCAGCACGGGCTGCCCATCATCCTCGTCTCCGCCGACGGCACCCCCGAGGTGCTCGATCTCGGGGACCTCAGGGTCACCGGGGACAACGACGGCCGACGCAGACAGAGCCTGAACCGGAACCTCCAGGTCATCGCCGCCGCCATCACCGCCCTGCCCAACGCTGACGGGGCCAACTCCTACGACGCCTTCGCCGTCGCCGTCGGGAAGGCCCAGTCGGAGGGCATGACCCGGCCCGCCTTCGTCTGCATCGCCTGCGGCCTCGACACCGCAGGCCCCCTCGACATGACCCTCCCCGGTGCCCTCGACTCGGACGTGGAAGCGGTGGTGGAGTACCTGAGCTTCCAGGACCAGCTGGTGTCCTTCACCGCCTTCACCCACGCTGAGGTCCACCTCGTCGCCACCGGCGCGACGGCCCCGCCACAGGAACCACTCAGCCCGCGCCTGCAGAAGGCCCTGACCCATCAGTGGGCCGAAGTGCTCAAGGCAGGAGGGGCCGAGGTCCACATCGACCCCCTGCCGCTGGGCGGCCCCTCCATCGAGACCGAGTTCACCGTCCCCACCGTCGCCCTCGGGCCGGAGCCGGTCCGCGCAGTCATCGCCACCTGCGACCCGGAGCCCGAGAACTTCGACGGCTCCTCCGGGGCCCGCTTCGAGCCCGACCGCGCCGAGTGGGTGGACGTCGACGCGGCCCGCGCCGAGTTCGCCCGCATCGTGGAGTGGCTCCAGGCCGACCCGGCCCGCAGCATCGTCATCTCCGGAACCACCAGCGACGACCGCACCGGCGACCCCAACGAGGGCCTCACCCTCTCCCTGGCCCGGGCCCGCAAGGCCGCCGACCTGCTGATCTCCCTCGGTGTCAACCCCAGCCAGATCACCGACGTGCGGGGGCTGGGCCCCCACTACCCCGGCCGGATCGAGGACCGCGAACCCGACGGAACCCCCATCCCCGAACTCCGCACCAAGAACCGCAAGATCATCGTCGATTTCACCGCCTCCTGCTGAGAGAAGGACATCATGGCCACCAAGTTCCGGCTTCGCCCCGACCACGCCCACGTTCCCGACGCCCTGCCCTTCTTCCTGCTCCTCCCCGGCAAGCCGCTGCGCTACTCGCTGTGGTCCAGGTTCTGGGACCGTTGGGCCGGGCGCCGCGACCGCACCGACGCCACCCGCACCTCGGGTGACGACGCGCCGGTCGCCGACACCCCCTGGCTGACCCGCCTCGTCAGCGAGTGCAGCAACGTCATCACCGCTGAACGGATCCGCACGGAGGCCCTCGTCGCCGTCATCGACCGGGAACGGGCCGAGCTGGAGGCCCGCCTCCATCGCGCCGAGGCCGTCGCAACCAGTAGTCAGGCTGAACTCCAGCGGATCAGCGACGCCCCCATCGGCGACGGGATCGTCGGCACCGGAGAGCAGTTCAGCTCCCCCGAGGAACGGCTCCAGCGGCGCCAGCTCGAACGCGCCGCCGCCGTCTCCGCCCAGGAAGGACGCATCGCCTCCGCCAACGCCGAGGTGCTCGAGATCAACGCCCGCCTCGAGGTCCTCACCCAGGAACGGCGCTCCCACTGGGCGGTGCTCCGGGAGCGGGTCCGCAACCTCGTCAAGCACTACCGGCGCCGCGCCAGCACCTACGTCCGCGCCATGGAACGCCGCCGCGACGGCGTCACCTGGCAGGTCCCCGACATCCCCTGCCCCGACTGGGCCCTCGCCGACCTCGGCGCTCCCACCGCCTGATCCACGAGAGGAAGTCAGACCATGAGCATCCTGAACTGGCTCCGCCGAACCCCCAAGAAGTCCGAACCCGAGACCCGCATCATGCCCAAGCCGGTGAAGGTTGATCTCGACGACTACCGCACCCATACCTCCTATTTCTCGCGGTTGAGCAGATGGGACATCTATCGTCCCCTCCCGATGAGCGAGGAGATCCCCGACCTGGAACCTCAACTGAGGAAGATCGAGGAGCGAGTGACAAGGCATGCCGCCGATAGCACTCTCGACGGCCTTGTCCCCGACCTCCTCGACCGGGAGATCCACGAGAACTGCGCCGAGGTCAGGGCCCGGATCGACGCGGCCCATGAGCAGGCCCGCGAGATGCTCAAGCAGTTCCTCGAGCAGGCCATGGCCGCTGAGGCCGAGCTGCAGCAGCACATCACCCGGCTGCGCCACCGTCGCGCCCGTTCCGAGCGTGAGTTCTGCCGCGCCTGGCAGGAGCTCACCGGCGAGGAGCCCGCCCTGCCCCAACCGGAGGGCCCCGGGGCGGAGGGCGTCGCAACGACGAGGGACGAAAGCCTCGACGACCACGATCGTCTTCACCGCCCCGCCATCATCGAGCTCGACCACTGAGGGAGGAAGTCATGACCATCCACAACCCTTCTGACATCACTCGTCATTCCGTCAACCCCACCGACTCCGTCCCGATCCCGGAGACCCGGTCCCGACCGCCGGGCGTGGCGCTCCCGTTCTCCGGGGTGGCTGCCCTCGTCGTCGGCATGGTGGGTTTGACGGCCGATGCCACACTGGCGTTGCCCGTCATGGAGTTGGCCTTCGGCGTGCCGTTCTGGCCGTCGGTGTTCATCCTCACCGTGGTGGCGATCGGGGCAGCCGATCTGGCCATCGTCGCCGGAGAACGCTGGACCAGTGGCAAACGCTTTGCGGCTGGCGTGTTGTTGTTGCTGGCGTTGCTCATCGGTGTGGCCATGGCATGGGCCCGCACCGTGCACGGGATCGCTCCGGAGGCGGACGCGCC
This sequence comes from Arachnia propionica, assembly GCF_003932785.1. Classification (GTDB taxonomy): domain Bacteria; phylum Actinomycetota; class Actinomycetes; order Propionibacteriales; family Propionibacteriaceae; genus Arachnia; species Arachnia propionica_B. The sequence goes on from NZ_RQYT01000030.1 coordinate 8,699, forward strand.
GATGATCGAAACAGCTTTGAGCGTCGGTGAGGAGGCGGTGCACGATGAGGGACCCGCGACCCTGCTCATGCTCGGCATCTACTGCGCTTCCGTGGCAAGCGTCTTTGCTGCCTCCATCAAGGTGCTCCACCCGGCCCGTAAGCAACTGAAGCACCACCAACGAGAGATGGAGCGGTCGTCGGAGACCCTGGCGCTCTTTGAAGCGGATCTCGTGGCAGTCCAGGAACGGATCCGACGTCAGGAGGAACGCGAAGAGCAACTTCACCGAGATCACGCCTGTGCCGTGGAGCAGCTCATTGCCAGAGAAGCCCAGCTCAAGGCCTACGCCCGCGACGCCATCGCCCGGGCCGTGGGCGACCCCGCGGCGACACCACTGGTTCGGGCCCCGCATGAGCCGAAACCCACCGATCAGTTCAACCGTCTGCATCCGGTGAACTGAGCACCCCTCCTCCTCCGCGCCCCTATCATCTGGAACAGGTGGCGCGAAGGGAGGCCAGGGGTGAGTGGCAAAGGACGTGGGATGAAGAGTTCGCCCTTGCGAAGGAAGATTCCAGCAACCGAGGCAGAGGTGGCGAAGATCAAGCGCCGCATCGCGAGGAACGCTGCGCTGTTTCTCTCGGCCCGAGGATCTGGCGAAGTGGCCCGCGACCTCGTCTCACGTGCGGCTGAGGACCTGCTCAGGGCGCTGCGCAGGCAGGCCCGATCCGGAACAGTTGATGGAGGGCTGGGAAGTGTCTGGACGTTCCTCTCCTACGCCAAGCGCGCTCGCAAGGGACACAACCGTGCGGCGATGAATGACAAGTGGCGAGGCGTCACCAAGGTGCCCAAGAAGGAACGGGAAGAAGGTTCCCCAACCCCCTTCTTCGACAGAATCCGTCAGGATACCGACACCACGTATGACGTCGAGACCTCTGTCAACGACGCGTTGTTGGTGGTCACAGCAGCACTGCTTCCACGGATCCTCAACGTGTTGGCGCAGCGCTCCGGCAACGGTGGTCTGTCAGCCGATCAGGTGGAGGCCTACTGGGTGATGCTCTACTGCACGAACATGCCGGTATCGATACCAGCTGAGCACGTTCCAGTGATCGAACTGTTCAAGCGGGGCGAGGAGAACTGGCCCTCCCACCTACTCCGGATCCGGGGAACGCGCCCCCATGGGCGCCAGGAACCGAGTTCGGTCAACCACGACATCTCTCGTGCCCGAAGACTCGTTGCCACGTGTCTGTACTTGTTCATCACACTTGCCCCCTACTCGTCCGTGGTCCAGGACGAGGCCGACATGACGCGGCTGCTGGACCTGATCTTCACCAAATCGAAGGACTTTTTTGACGGTCAAAGCGACCTCGTGAAGAAGGCTGGCGCGTGCGTGAGGCTGGACGACTACACCTACCGGGTGGACACCGTCGCAGCCCACGCGGCTGTGCGCAAGCTGCAGTCCTTCAAGAAGCACACCTTGGCCCAGATGGTCGACGACCTCCACGCCGCCGAGGCCAAGTACGCCATCCACGTCCCCGGGCAGGACAGGTTCCGCCCACGATTCGACTGCGTGAAACGATGCGCAGCCCATAGTTCTGAAAGCATGAAGCCATGACCGAGGAATACGACCTCGACGACACCGTCCAGTTCTTCCGCGACCTTCTTGTCCCCGTACCGGAGGGCGCTGCAACCCTGGAGGAGATCGAGCAGGGATTCACCGAACCCCGTGCCCGCGAGATCCTCGACGACCCCGCCCTGCTCAGCCACCTGAGACAACTCGCCGCACGGGTCGAACTCGGCTACGGATGGACGATGCAGGCCCTGGGCGACGACGCCCCCGCCAGCACCGAGCTGTACCTCATCGCCCTCGACGAACGCCCCGACCACACACAGGCACTCATCACCATCCGCCGCGACGGCGACACCACGACCCTCTGCCCGGACGGATTCGACGCCCTCGAGCCGGAACTGCTCGCACGCGTCGACCTTCCCGACGGCTGGGCGGCCTGGCATCCGGCGGAGCCGACCTGGCCGCCCGTTGTCTCCTGGCATGGTCCTTCGGTGCCGGATTGGGTGCCGGACCTGCTGGGTGAGGGCATCCTCGACGACCTCGCAGCCAACCGCGATGAGAGTGTCTGCGAGATGCTCTTCCACGAGCCGCACCCCCTCGCCCGCTACGCGCTGGGGCAGTGGCTACGGCACCACTCCCAGCCCCGCCTGCCGGACTCCCTGCTACGGCTGGAGCTGGGTACCCTCGCTGTCGAACACGCCGACCTCCTCGACGGATCGCCTGACCGCGACCTCCTCGTTGATGCCGGTGACGTGCTGGTCAATCTCCTCGGGATCGTGGCGACGTGGGAGGGGCCGAGACGGGCCCTGGCGGAGGCGGAACTGCGCCGTGCCGCGGCCGCCATCCTGACCCTCACCCCTGACATCCCCGAGGCGCCAGCGCTCAGCCAGCTGCTCGCCGACGGCGTGAAAGTTGCCACGCCCGGCCAGGGCCGGATCCTCGACGGCCTGGCCCTGGCCGCTGGGGGTGACCAGCCCGTCGTCGAGGCCGAGCACCCCTGGGCCGCGATGGTGGCAGAGACCCGTCAGGAGGCGATCGGATTCGTCGACGTGAAGGTCCCGCACGTCGACGAGGACCCCGGCAGGCCGTTCCTCGCGGAACTCGTCGTTCTGGGATGAAGGCGTTGTTCCGAGGCTGAGGTGGTTGTTCACGACGGCTTGAGCGCTGTCCTTGCCCCGCTGGTCTCGACACGGACTGCTCGCTGACGAGGATGAAGAGGCGATCATGGCCGGCCTGCGTCATGGCCGACGTGGGCCGCCTCCACATGTTGCTGAAGATTTCTCGGTGATTCTCTGAAGTTGGGGCGTCCCGGGTCCTTTCCTCAGTGGGTGGGGATCACCACCCCTGATCTGAGGAGGAAGACATGGCCACGTGCAACTACTGCAAGGGGCGCGGCAAGGCGTACTCGCAGACGCTGAAGCGGGACGTGACCTGTGACGGCTGCGCCGGGACGGGACGTACCGGCTGGGACAAGTGCCACTGGTGTAACGGCACCGGCAAGGACTACAACGCGAACCTGGGACGCTACGTCACCTGCGACGGCTGTCGCGGGACCGGTCGCAAGCGCTGATCGGTTCGTCGGCTGGTCGGGTGCGCGTCCCATCGCGGCCCGACCAGCGGCGGACCCCGCGCCGAATAACTTCTGAGCTTCTCTGAAGTCCGGCGCCATCGGGTCCTTGTCCCAGTGGGGGGAGCACCACCAACAACCTGAGGAGGACATCATGGCAATCTGCAGCTACTGCAACGGCAAGGGAAAGACGTATTCGTCGACGTTGGGGCGTCACGTGACCTGCGACGGCTGTCGCGGGACCGGGAGGAAGCCCTGACGTGCAGTTCCGGGGTCGATCATCCACGGTGATTGACCCCGGAACCCCAGTTTCGACTGCCTCACGGCGTCGGTAAGAGGGCGCGCGGATAGGGGGGTCGTCACGAGGATCGTCGCGGTGGCCTCCTGGCAAGGCGGACGACGAAGAGCGCACTGGATTGTGCGTTCGAGGAGGACAACGCTGCCAGGGGGTCACCGGGGCGACCGCAGTAGATCTATCCGCGCACCCTCTAAGTAATCAATGAACTCTCGTGTCGTTCTGAAAGGCCCCACCATGTCTTCGTCTCGTCGCCGTACCTGGAAAGTGCGCTGCCTGCTGCGCTCCGCCGATCCTGTGAATGCTGCCCGCCAGGCGGGGGACCGGTTGCTGCAGCTGGCATCGGGGATGGAGGGGCATGGACGTGCCACGCTGCGACTCATCTCCGACGGTCGGGGGGCCGTCGAGATGTTGTTCGAGTGTTGTGGGGTGCCCGATGCCGACGTCACGGACTGGGTGTTCCAGGACGTCGCGGAGCTGGAGCCGTCGCGACGGCCTCGGCCCCGCACCTGGTCCCATGTCACCGAGCTGGTGCCTCGGGCGCGCCTGGGCGCTGTGGATCCGCTGGATGAGCTGGATCCTCAGCCGCCCAGCACGTCCGGGCAGCAGGCGGTGGTGTGGCCGTCGCCCTTCGCGACCTCCGGGATGGAACTGCTCGCCGCCATGCGTGGCGCGACGGCTGAGGTGCGGCTGCACCTCGCCCCGGTCAACGAGATCGCGGCTCAGCTGGCCCTGCACGAGATCCGTGATGCGGTGCAGGCCAGCGACCCGGTGATCCACGCCCTCTACCAGGGGATCCCGGTGGCGGCGCGGTTGCTCATCGGTCATCGCGGCTCGCTTCCCCCACGGCTGAGGGCGGTGCTGCTGGATCGGGGCCTGGGGCTCGCCCTGAAACCCCTCGACGCGCACGCCCCCGACACCACCGCCGCGTGGCAGGGGGAGGCGTCGTCTCTGATCAGCTCCGGTTTGCCATTCGGGGCTGCGCAGTGTCTCACCGTGATCCCGGTGGCGGGGTTCGGCACGGGGGTGTGTGGACTGCCCGTGACCATCCCGGTCCCGAAGCAGGTGCCCGTCGACGACGGCGTGTGCCTGGAGGGTCTGCGGATCGGGACGGCTCTGTCCACCTCGGGGCAAGAGCGCGAGATCCGGGTGCGGGAGGAGGATCTCCTGCTTCACACCCAGGTGATCGGATCAACGGGGTCGGGCAAGTCGACGCTGCTCGCGGCCCTGGCCCGCGAGTGCCGTGCCGCGGGGATCGGGATCACCGTCCTCGATCCTCACGGCCAGCTCGTCGACCGAATTCTCCAGGAGAGCCCCACCGCCACCTCCGACGTGGTACTGGTGCGCAGCGGCGACGAGGCGCACCCCATCCCGCTCAACCCGCTGGCCGGGCCCAACCCGGAGATGATGACGGACACGCTGGTCCAGGTGTTGCGGGAACTCCACGACCCGGGGAACCGGGGATACATGGGGCCGGTGTGGGAGCGGTGGTTCGGGCTGCTGCTTGCGGTCCAGCGGGCCCTGTTGGGGGACAGGGCCAACCTGGCGCTCATCCCGTCCATGGCCTCTGACAAGGAGCTCATGGCGCAGCTCGCGAGGCAGGTGGAGCAGGGGGATCGCACCTTGGCCCGCGAGTTCAGGGCGTTGTTCCAGCGTCGGGAAGAGGAGTTCAACGATCACGTGACCTGGGTGGTGGCGAAGTTCCAGCGGATGGTTGGCTCGCCACAGATGCGGGGGATCCTGGGGAGCGGGTTGGACGCGATCGATGTCGTCGAGGTTCTGGATGCCCGTTCCACCCTCCTCATCGACCTGGCCGCCAACACCCTCGGGAGTCTGTCGGCGCAGCTGCTGGGGGAGATGTGGCTGGCCAAGCACTGGGAGGCGCTGTCACTGCGTGCCCACCGCGACGAGCCGCACCTGCTCATCGTCGATGAGGCCCACCTGTTCGCCTCCGGGCTGCTGCCGCGCATCCTCACCCAGGCCCGGAAGTACGGGGTGGGTGTGGTGGTGGCGCACCAGAACCTTGAGCAGCTCGACGGCAGTCTGCGCGAAGCGGTGATCTCGTCGACCAACAATGTGGTCGTCTTCCGCACCGGCATCCAGGAGATGGGGGCGGCCCTGGCTCGTCTGGGCGAGTGGAGCGGCGGTCTCCTGACCCGGCTGGAGCGGCTGACCGCCGCCACGTCCCTCAACGTGGGGAGCGGCTTCACCGATCCGTTCACCCTCCAGATTGACCACAACGGGCGAGGAATCCCCGCCAGCCCGGAGATCGTCGAGGAAGTGCAGCAACGGAGTAGCGAGCGTTACGGCCTGCTGGACCCGAAGGGAGCCATCCTCACCCCGGCCAGCCTGGTCCGGCCAACTCAGGAGCGCTCCTACCTCGACGAGTGGCTGGCCCGGCGTCAGGGTGATTCACGTACCTTGGGGTAGGTTGTCTCCGTGTTCAAACTTGGTTTCAGGGTCCGAGGCTTCTTCTGTAGGAACTACGGTTCTGCTGAGGGGCGCCTCGTTGATATGGTCCCATCTGTTGCAGGGCCGCGATCGAACAGGTTCATTCCCATTCAAGTGAGTAATGGGTATCAGTGGATCTGAAACTGTTGTTGTGGCGACTCGAGGCTCTGCTTGTTGGCGCTTAGTGCGGGGCGTTCTAGCTGCGGATAAGGAGATGGCGTGAGGCTAAGTAGAAAATATGAGGGAATATGCTTCCCTGGTAAGGTGATCGAGCAGGCGTTCGACATTCTTGGTCTGCCCGGAGAGAAGAAATGGGATGAGAAGTTCATGGCCCAGGCTTCTTCTTTCAATAGGATTGAAGAGGGGAGGGATGCGTGGGTTCTCGATACTTTGGGTGAATGGCTGGACAGATATGGTCGCGGATTCAGTTTTGCTGATCTTCATCTGGACTGGGATGACGTGGCGCTGTTTATTCAGGTCTACTTTGGTGACACGATGGTTCAGGTAGGCTCCCGAGTGAGAGGGAAAATTGATCGTGTCGTGAAGGTCTTCGATGATGGCGAGGAAGAGATCAAAAAGGGTGCTGTTCCAGACAGGCCAATAATTTTCATCGGGCATGGAGGGGGTAGTCGTGCCTGGTGCGAGATCAGGGACGAGCTCCAAGGTAAGCATGGTCTCGAGATTGAGACTTTCGAGGCGGGAAGTCGTGGCGGGATTTCTGCGTTCGAAGTGCTCCGTTCCATGGCAAAGAAGTGTTCTTTTGCCATCATGGTCTTCAGTGCTGAAGATGAGCTTCGCGACGGCAGCATGAGGGCAAGGCAGAATGTGGTTCATGAGGCAGGTTTCATGCAAAGTTCTCTGGGGGCGAGTCGTGTCATGATGGTGGTTGAGAAGGGGGTTGACATGTTCAGTAACATTCATGGTCTCCAGTGTGACTACTACGATCATGGCCATGTGAAGGAAGTGATCAGTAGCCTCTTGGCCACGCTGCGTCGAGAGTTTCCTGGGGCGGTCTAACTTCCTTAGTTCGCCTGTATTGGGTCGTATTTGCCTTCAATTTTCCCGGCTTGCCTGTCTAGTTGGGCAGGCATATTGAAACGAGGCAGGCGATTTAGGGCACGGGAGGGTCGAGCCCTTGACGCGGCAGCGGGGGCTCTACCGCCCTGCTGTCGGCGGATCCCGTCAAGGGCAGACGCCTTAGACAACGCTCTCAAGGCGTTGTTCACTGCCTTTCTTCTTCGCTGTTGTCTGACTGGACCTCCCTGGTCAAGGCGGGCGAACCCGGGATAAGACAGGTGAAACCACCGCGGTCACGAATCTCCGTCCTGTTTTCCATGGCAGCGTTGACATCGCGATCTCGCCGAAGCAAAGCGGCGATTCGTGAACGCCCGATCCTCCAATCACCCCCTCTCTCCCTCCCACTGGCCTCTCCGGGCCCTGATTCGCCTGCCTTGGGTTGGAAACGCCTGCCTTCTTTCAAATCGCCTGCCAAACAAGACAGGCGAGCCGCCGTTAAGGCAGGCGAGCCGCACCCAACACAGGCGAACCCGCCCAAGGCAGGCGAGCCACGCCCAAGGCAGGCGAACCCGCGGGAGGACAGGCGAAACCGTGTCAAGGCGTTGTTTACGGAGCTGAGGTGGTTGCTCATTTCGGCTTCAGTGCCGTCCTCTCCACCGCTGCTCGCACCGGGGCCGGAGCCTGGGAAGGACCCGTGTCGAGACCCCGTGGGACTCCCGCTCAACTCGAGTTCCGGCACCGTGTGCCAGGGGTCTCGACACGGACGGCGCGCTGGCACGCGCGGTCCGGCTCGACCAGCGGAGAAGAAGGACTTCAGTCCACCATGTCCGCTGGGACCACCCAGGTGTTGCAGCCCTGAAGGGTGGTGATGTGGAAGCCCCGACCTCCCCAATAGGTCAGGGACTCGTTGGATCCGTGGACCTCTTCCCCGAAGATTCCAAGATTGTGCATCACCCTTTCGTAGTCCTCGGCCGTGAAGCCGATGTCGAGGGTGAGCGCCTGTCTGGACTCGGAGCAGATCGCCTGCAGTTCGAGTCGACGGCTGATTTCCCAGTAGTCGATGGGGAGGGAGTATCCCGCGTGGCCGATTCCGCTCTGCAGCTGGATGTGGTGGAAGACCTCGTGGATGGTGGTCATGGCCCCTTCGGTGGGGTGTTTTGCTGCGTAGTTGAGACTCTTGCTGGACAGGTAGAACGTGTTGTTGGCCGAGCAGTAGAACGCGGGGAAACGTGGTCCTTGATATCCGCAAGGCGTCTGGATCTCCCGGTCGTAGCTCTCCACGAGGATCGGCTCCAACGCAACCCCCAACGTCTCGAAGTGCGGGGTCCAGGCCTGGAGGATGCAGGTGGCGAGTTCCTCGGCGTAACGACGGTACTCCTCGTGCGTCTCGAAGTGATACGGGTCGGGGCAGTCCGCCACCGGGTACTCGGCGAGGAACAGGGGATGCTCTGTCAGGCTCTCCGGGAACGAGGTCTGGGTCTGAAGTTCCTCCCAGGTGTGCTCCGGCAGCCAGTCCGGTCGGGGCGGTTGCTGGAACGTGACGAAATCGTCAGCCGTCGGCGGACCTGAGGGACTGGGCGAAGGGCTGGGCGACGGGGTGGGGGTGGCCGTCGCTGAAGGCGACGGCGGCTGTGGGGTTGCGGTCGCACGGAGCTGGTTGTTCAAGTCGGTGAGCCACGGGATGAGCCACAGACTGAGCAGCCCCACCGCAACGATGGCCGCCGCGCCCACGATCTCCGGAGGGTGGCGATTCCACCACGGCTTTCTCGTGAGCGAAGCACGCCTCCTGGTTGTGGGGCGGAGGGACGTCCACGCATTCGTGCTCGCCTTGGCCGGTGACGGTGGCAACGAGACCGACGGGTCCCACGGCATCCGGTACGAGGGAGTCCCGGGTCTCCCAACCGAGGTGGACGACCCTCTCGGGATTGGTGGTGTTCCGCGAGGCGCTCGGGGTCCCCGGGGTCCTTGGATTCTCTGATCCCAGGGCCGACCGCCTCGTTGTGCCACCGTGACTCCTCCTTGTTCAAGGAGTCCTGACGGACGGATCGGGGCCGGGTGCCTGTGCGGCGCGTCTTCTCGGCGCGACGGGGTCAGGCCAGCAGCCCGAGGGGGATGACTGCCACGCCGTCGCCGCGTCGGTAGGCGTACTCCCCGGTGGTGATGACCACCTTGTCGATGAGGCGGTCGCCCAGGTGCTCGCCCAGCCAGTGGAGGTGTCGCACGTCCCTGTCGTCGGGGTCGCGGGTGAGTTTGACCTCGATGGCCACCACGTGGCCTGCCGTGTTCTCCACGATGAGGTCCACCTCGCGGTCGCCGTTGCGGGTGCGCAGATGCGAGACCTGGAGACCGGTGACGGCGGCTCGTACCCTCACGCACAACGTGACCAGGGACTCGAACAGTTGTCCGAGCACTTCCCCGGAGCCGGGGGCTCCGCTGAGCAGTTTCGCCGGGCTGAGGTCGAGGAGTCGTGCCGCCAGTGCCGGGTCGAGCAGTTGGTGTTTCGGGCCCACCTTGAGTCTGGGCAGTGGGGCGAGCGACGAGGTCCAGCCCGGCACCGGGTCCAGCACCCAGATCCGGGTGAGGAGATTGCGGTAGTTCTCGGAGGCGCCGCGGCTCGGTTTGTCGATCTGTCCGGATGTGGCGGCATCCAGGATGGCCGTGTACGAGGCCGTCGTGGAACTGGCCGCGGCGTATGCCCGGAGCCAGTCCGTCAGGGCCTGTGGACGTCGAAGCGTCATACCCTCCTCGGGTAGGTCCCGGTCGACGATGCGGGCAAGGTAGCTGTCGAGCTGGAGCCTGAGGGCAGCGGGACGCATTCCCCGAAGCCCGGGCAGCCCCGAGGCGCAGATCTCCTCCACGTAGTCGGGCAGGCCGAGCGGGCTGCGTCCCTCGATGTCCACTCCGCCCGTCAGGAGGGCTGCGATGTCGATTCCTCCTGGGGCTGCGCCACGTTCGGTGAGCGACATCGGTCGCATGACGACGGTGGCAATCCGGCCTGCGCCTGAATGGCTGGTGGTGCCGGGGCGTGGGGTGGCGCTCCCGGTCAGCAGCACGGCGAGGTTGTGATGTCGGTCCACCGCCCGGCGCACCCGATCCCACACCGGCGGGAAGTGCTGCCATTCGTCGATGAGCAGCGGCTTCTCGCCGGTCAACAGTGCGTCGGTGCCGGCCTGCAGCACGCGGAGCGTGTGGGGGTCGTCGAGCTCGAGGACCCGCTGCGCCCGACGGCGTGCGGTCTCGGTCTTGCCAACCGCCTTGGCGCCCTCGATCGCGATGGCGGGTATGTCGGGGAAGACCTCGTCGAGGAGGTCGTCCAGGGCTCTGCGCAGGTACCGCATACCGCCCAGTGTACAAAACGCATGGTTTCTAGTGTGCAAAACGCATGATTTCTGCTGTGCAGAACGCCGCCCCATCGCTGGTGGGTTGAGTGGAGGCTGCGCGGGGATCGGCAGGGTGGCCTCCTGGCAAGGTGGACGGCTCCCTGCAGGAACATCCTGTCCTGAAGGACACGGCTTCGTCCGTCAGTGACCGATGGAGGACGAGATGACTGTGTACGACCTGCTGAGCCGTGTCCGTGAGGACGAGCGCCACGATCAGTTGATGAAGCCCGTGAATGTGCTGGCACAGCACTTCCCGGGTGTCTTCACCGGCCCCTACGAGGGGAGGCCCGGCGAGGAGCTGGACATCGTGGAACGGGAGCTGGGGCACATCCAGCGGATCAGCGACGAGCTCGCCGAGATCGCCGATGGGCTGCCCGAGCTCGCGCTCGCCGCCGAGGAGGAGCGTCGACGGCGCCGGGGGAGGCTGGTCCTCCTCGGCCTGCTGGCCACCGTCGTCGTGGTGATCCTCGTCGTCCAGGGGATCCTGTGAGCGCCCGGGCGCGCTTCGCGAGGGCGCAGGCCGAACTCGCCTCCGGGGAGGAGCGGATGCGTGAGCACTACGAGCGCGCGGTCGGCGCGATGGCCGCCCACGCGCGACGCGTCGACCGTGAGGAACGCGCGATCGCCGACACCGTCAGAGAACTCGTGGCGGCAGGCCACGTGGCCGATCTCGGGGCCTGGTCGTCCACCGACTGGGAGGGCTGGACCCCCGATCCCCGCATCCCCGACGAGGTGCGCGTCGGTCACGTCGACGGCACCGAGCTGGCGCACCTCCCGGCCACACTGCCCCTGTTCCGCGGCCAGCCGATCCTGCTCACCACCGAGGAGCCCGAGGCCTGCGACCACGCCCGCACCATCCTGAGGAACCTGGCGCTGCGGATCGCCGCGGCTGCGGGCCCCGACGTCGTCCTCCACCTCATCGACCCCTTCCGGATGGGGCACGGCTTCCTGCGGGAACGCGACCTGCCGGGCGTCGCCCCCGCCGGCGCCGACGCCATGGACAACCTCAGGGCGGCCCGCGATGCCGCCCACGCCGACTCCCTCACCGGCCCCGACGGACGACGGCACGTCGTCCTGGCCATGGACTATCCGCGTGGATTCACCCATCAGGGGATCGACATCCTCAACAGCCTCCCGCAGCTGCCGAACACCCAGCTCATCCTGCATCACGACCTCCTCGCGCCCGAACCCGCGATCTCCGGCCTCGACCTGAGGGATGTCCTCGTGATGGAGGTCGCATCGAATGGTGTGGCCTTGGGGTGTTGGGGCAGACTCCTGGCCCTGCTCGACCCGGCAGCCCCCGACGACCTGTTCCACCGCATCCACGACGCGTTGGCCGCCAACCTTCCCGCCACCAACGCCAACTGGGGTGACGTCAACGCCGTCGACCCCAGCCTGTGGTGGTCGGGGAGGGCCCGCGAGCGGGTCGTCGCGACGGTGGGGACGGACACCGCCGGGCGCCCCATCGAGCTCACCTTCGGGCAGGATCAGGCCGGGGTGTGGCTGTCGCACCTCGTCATCGGCGGGACGACGGGGTCCGGCAAGTCGATGCTGCTGCACTGCCTCATCACGAGCCTGGCCACCCGGTACGGCCCCGACGAGCTCCAGTTCCTGCTCATCGACGGCAGGGACGGCGCGGAGATGCAGGCTTACCGGGAACTCCCGCACGCCCAGGCCGTCGCCATCCACACCCCGCCGGACATGGCCGCGGGCATCATCCTCGACGTCCACAAGGAGCTGACCCGACGCCACCAGTTGCTGGTCCGACACAAGGTCCCGGCGCTGCGCGATCTCCCGTCCTCGGAGTCGACCCTGCTGGCGCGGCTGGTGGTGGTGATCGACGAGTACCAGGTGTATCTCGACGACATCACCAACGGCGTGGGGGAGGCCCTGACCGACATCGCCGCCCGTGGCCGCGCCGCCGGTATCCACCTGGTGCTCGCCTCGCAGAGTTTCCACGGGGCCGGGGCGGGGCATCGGGCCCAGTTCTTCAACAACGTGCAGACCCGGGTGGCGTTGCCGATGCCTGCGAACACGGTCCAGATGCTGACGGAGTTCAGCTCCGATGCTCGCCGCCTCATCGGTTCGCACTGCCGAGAGGCGGGCGACGTGGTGGTGCACTCCGGGATCGGGGCCGCCCCGGATGTGGCCGGTCGGGTGGGTTTCCTGCCGGGCGAGCAGCTGGCCGATCTGGTGGCGGCCCTCGCTGCGAAGGACCGCCGTCGGCCTCTGGTCCTGGACGGCAACGCCCCGCCGTCGGCGGCCCGGAACCCGGCCCTTCAGGGCCTGGCCCGCGTCCCCAGGACGGCGACGGTGGATGCGTGGGCGAGCCGTCCCGAGGCGGAGGGAGGGCTCGGGGTGGTGAACTGGCCCGCCCACGACCTGCCCGCGGCGTTCATCGTCGGACGTTCCATGACCGTTCACGGCTCCGCCTTCGCGGTGGTGAAACGGGCGGCCCGGCAGAACGTCGCCGTCCTGGCCGATGACGCGGAGGTCCTCACCGGGGTGCTCCAGTCCGGCCTGGCGAGCCTGTCCGCGTCGTGTCTGCCCGGCGGCTGCCAGGTGTGGGTGCTGAGCCAGCTCCGTGGGCGGGAGGGATCGAGCTGGCGTGGTGGTCTCACCGATCGCCTGTCCGAGATCCTGGCCAGCTGGCAGCACAGTGTGCGGGTCGCGGCCGACGGTGCCGCCGCCGTCGCGATGGTGGCGGCCGCGGTGGTGGAGTTGGAGCGGCGTCGAGCCCTGACCGCGGACCAGCAGGCGGAGCAGGACACCCTCGTCGTCGTGGCGGCCGGGCTGGAGGCGTATCAGGAGTTCCACGGCATCGAGGGCCGGTACGAGACGGAGCTGTCCGAAGCCACCGCGCACCTGGCCCGGCTGGCCAATGACGGGCCGCTGCTGGGGATCCACGTCGTGTTGGGGGCGACGTCGCGGGATGCGTGGGAGCGGGTGTGGCCCACCCAGCGGATGACGGCGTTCAACCATCGGTTCTGCGGGCAGTTGTCGCAGACGGATTCCCAGTGGCTTTTCGGCGACCAGCGGGCCACCGAGGTGGAGCCGGGCGGCGTCATCCAGGGGCCGCGTCGGATGGGCTACAGCGACGCGGTGTCGGGGTCGCAGACGGTGTTCCTGCCCTACGTCTGCGGAGCGGACCTGGACCAGTCGTTGGCGGGGTTGGTGAGGAGCTGACGTGTCCATGAATGAACTGCGTGTGGCGCTGCCGCGTTTCCTGACGGCGCTGGAGGCCTTCCACCGCGACCTCGCCCGGAGCGCGGAGGCCGTCGAGGAGGCGGAGAAGCGTCTGCTCGCGCTCGGCGACGACGACTTCCTCCAGCAGTTCGGGGCGCAGCTGCGTCGGGTGAAGGAGCCCACGGACCAGTACCGGAAGGGCACGCCCCGGGTGGAGGCGGCGGTGAACGACAAGATCCAACGAGTGGAGAGGTACTTCCATGGCTGATCCGGTGATCCTGGCCGAGGCCATCGACGACTACGCGGATGCCCTGGAGCGTCACCGCGCGGTGATCGGTCGTGGTTTCGGCGACGTCGACAAGGCCTTCGTGCACCTGATGCAGGTGTGGCAGGGCGAGGGGGCGGCGGAGTTCGGACGTCGCTGGGAGGCTGCGACGGGCGGGTTCGAGCCGTTGTGTGCGGCCCTGCCGACGTTGCTGAAGGAACTGCGGTCGCGGGCCGTGGTGTTGCGGGGGATCTGATGGCCGATCCAGGGGTGTTGATCCGGCATCTGCGCCGCTTCCAGGGCGAGTTGACCACCGTCGCTGCCTCCGCGGCCGGTGAGGTCCGCAGCACCCACGACGAGTACACCGTGTTGTCGCAGCAGGTGGCGGCGGCGAGTGAGAGGGTCCAGCGGTCTGAGGGGGTCGTCGAGGACTGGAGGTCACGGGTGGCCGAGATGGAGCGTCAGATGGTGCTGATGGAGGAGTCCGTGAAGACGCTCAGGTCCAAGGTGGGGCGGGTCACTACCCGGTCGCGTCGGGTCGCGGAGGTGGTTGGGCGGATGCTCAAACGCTGCCGGAGACGACTGGAGGCGTCCCGGAAGGATCTGGAACACATTGATGTGGAACTGCAGACGGCGAAGGGGAAACCACGGGCGGTGTTGCTGCAGCGTCGCGCAGAGGTGCAGCAACGCATCGGCTGCTGTGAGGCGGCGGTGGAGGCCTGCCGTCGGGCCGATGAACTGGTGGTGGAGGCACGGGAGATCGTGGTGCTGGCTGAGCGGGAGGCGTCGGTGGCGAACGATCAGCATCTCCGAGCCAAGGAGGAGACGGTCAAGGCTCGCTGCCAGCTGGGACAGGCCGAGCCGGAGGTGGAGACGGCCCGGCACAACGGTCTCAAGGCGGAGGACCACGAAAAGGCGGCCAGGAAGCAGATCCAGGCACAGCAGGATGCCGCAGCGCGTTCGGCCCGGCTGGTCAGCACCGGGGTGGATCAGATCGATGCGGCAGTGTCACAACTCAAGGGCATCGACGGGGCACTGTGATGACTGGTCAGAGCACACTTCAAACGGCTGTACAGGGCTATGACAAGGCTAGGGATCAGCTGGCCCGGGTGTGGGAGGACGACCGGGCGATGCGGATGCGGGCCGAGGTGCTGCATCCCCTGGCCGCAGATCTGGACGCCCAGGTCCGGGCCGAACAGCAGTGGCGTCAACATCATGAGGCGGCCGTGGCGTGTGTCGCGGTGATCGAGGAGCGTCTCGACGAGGCTCAGAACCACATGACACCGTGCGCGGAGGCGGAGCGACAGGCCAGACAAGAACTGCTGGATGCAGCGAACGCCATCGAGTCCGGGATGCGGGCCGTCGAGACGTGTACTGATCGCTGTCTGCGCGCTCTGCGGGCTTTGGAGGCTGCGGTGCCCTGTGGGGGAAAGGTGCCGGTCTCCCTCGGGGATTGGGCGGAGATTGGCTGGTTGGTGACCAAGGCGGGAGTCCGGGCGTGTGTGGAACAGGGAACCAAGCAGGTGGCATCAAACCTGATCGAAGATGGTGTGGCGGGGGTGCTCAGGGCCGAGGCTCCGCCGTACACCCATGAGGTCTCCGAGCAGGTGCTAGATCAGGTGATCGACGCGGGCAGGCTCACCGCCGTGAGGTCCCGGGCGTGGTGGGAACGGTTCAGGAAGCGCAGGGACCGCAGGTGAGGTCACAGGCTCAGCAGCCACACGATGACCGGGGTGAGGAGCAGGACGAGCACCGTCGTCGAGACGAGGCCCCGTCCCAGCCGGGTGAAGGTCATGGGGGTGATGCCCTGCACCAGCCAGGCCTCCCGCGTGGCGCCGAGGCGTGGGCCGTGGACGAGGAGGACCTGTCCCTCGTCGATGGGGATGTCGGCTGCGATGTTGACATGCTCGCGGCCGCCGGAGTGCTCGACGATGACCTGCCAGCCGTGACGGGAGGGGGCGGCGCCGCTGGTGAGGTTGGCGCCGAGGCGGAGCCCCGTGCCGAAGATGGAGCCGACCATCCGCAGCAGGGCGCTCATGCAGCCGTCGAGATGGACCTTGCTGAGCAGCCAGGAGGCGATGGCGAGGATGAGGAGCAGCGGCCACAGCATCATGAACAGGCCCAAGGTCGCCTCGACGATGAGATCTCGGGCCTTGATGAGGAACAGGATCGGGGTCCCGAGGAGCAGGACGGTCCTGATCGGGAAAACACCCCAGACCCAGGCCCGGCCGGTGGGGGAGACGCTGACCACCTCGCCGCGCACGCTGAGGAAGCCGGACCGGCCGGAAGTCCGTCGTGGGCTGGCGGGAGTGGGCTGCTCGGGACGACGCTCCCAGGGTGGCGGAGGGCTGGTCGGGGAGGTCGGCGGCAGGACGACGCGTCGAGAACCGTGCGGACTGCGGTTCGGGCTGGACGGGCCGTCGCAGCGCGTGCAGTGGTCCTGGGCGCCGAGGTAGCGCTTGCAGCGGGGGCAGGTGCGGGCCATGGCTCCTTCTCCGGGGTGACGTGGGTGGAGTGCTTCCACAGCCATTACTGACGGCCAGAGGACATGGAAGGGAAGGAAGTCGAGGATGTATCCGGTCATGGTGGGGGTTGGTGTGGCGGTCCGCTGGGCGCTGCTGTACGTGCCGCTGGTGTTCGTCACGCAGCTCTGGGCGGGCAGCCAGTACAGCCCGGGGCAGGGCGGCGGCTGGCAGGAACTGGCGCTCTGGGCGGGGATCTTCGGTGTGGTGACGGTGGCGGCCTGCGTGGAGCGGGCCTTCAACGGGGACCGCATCGTCGATCCGCAGGCGGTGCTCAAGGTGGCGGCGATCGGCCACGTGGTGGGTGCGATGATCGCGGTCTTCTGGTTCACGGCCAAGGGAGGCCCGAACCGGAGCGACTGGTTCATCGCCCCGGCAACAGCGACGGTGTTCGTGGCTCTCTGGGTCCATCTGCTGGCAGCGAGAATCCCCGAGGAGATGGAGGAGTGAGCCCTTTGGGACGTTCATGAGTGCGCGCCTTGGGTGGTTCGCTGGTCGAGCCGGACTGCGAGCGCCAGCGAGCAGTCCGTGTCGAGACCCTGCTGACGGCCCCACGGAACCCTTGCGAGATCTCGACTCTCGGGCGCTGAGCGCCCTCAGGGTGGGCAGCGTGAAGGGGGCTCGATCCGGCCCTTGTGAACAGTTCCTCCGTGTGCGATCCCTGTCCGTCAGTGAAGGGCAAGAGAACAACACGAGCTGGCGACCTGCCGGCTTCGAGGGTTCGGCGCTCGCCACGGTGGCGGGTGCCGAAGGTAAGGGGGTTACATGTCCAAGGTGTTGACATCGTTGCCGACAGGGGAACGCGTCGGACTGGCGTTCTCCGGAGGTCTTGACACCTCCGTCGCGGTGGCGTGGATGCGTGAGAAGGGAGCGATTCCCTGCACCTACACCGCTGACATCGGGCAGTACGACGAGACGGACATCCAGTCGGTTCCGGGGCGTGCCGCCCAGTACGGGGCCGAGATCTCCAGGCTCGTGGACTGCCGGGAGTCGCTGGTGGAGCAGGGGCTGCACGCCCTGGCCTGCGGGGCCTTCCACATTCGGACGGGAGGTAAACCGTACTTCAACACCACCCCCATCGGCCGGGCGGTGGCGGGCACCATGCTGGTGCGGGCGATGGCCGCGGATGACGTCAACGTCTGGGGTGACGGCTCCACCTACAAGGGCAACGACATCGAACGGTTCTACCGGTACGGGCTGCTCGCCAACCCCGACCTCAGGATCTACAAGCCGTGGCTGGACCAGGAGTTCGTCGACGAGCTGGGCGGTCGCCAGCAGATGAGCGAATGGCTCACTGCCCGGAACCTGCCCTATCGGGACTCCGCTGAGAAGGCCTACTCCACCGACGCGAACATCTGGGGCGCCACCCATGAGGCGAAGACCCTGGAGGAACTCGACGTGTCGATGGAGATCGTGGAACCCATCATGGGTGTGCGGTTCTGGGATCCCGCCGTTCCCATCGCCGAGGAGACCGTGACGGTGGCGTTCGAACGCGGCTACCCCGTCGCCATCAACGGGGAACGGTTCGACGATCCCGTCCAGCTCGTGTTGAAGGCCAACGAGATCGGTGGCCGTCACGGGCTGGGGATGAGTGACCAGATCGAGAACCGGATCATCGAGGCCAAGTCCCGCGGCATCTACGAGGCGCCGGGCATGGCATTGCTGCATCTCGTCTATGAGCGACTTCTGACCGCGATTCACAATGAGGACACCCTCGCCAACTACCAGAGCGAGGGAATTCGGCTCGGGCGGCTCCTCTACGAGGGACGCTGGTTCGATCCGCAGGCCATGATGATCCGCGAGTCACTGCTGAGATGGGTGGCCTCCGTCGTGACGGGGGAGGTGACGGTGAAGCTGCGTCGTGGGGACGACTACACCATCGTCAACACCGTCGGCGACGGATTCAGCTACCAGCCGGAGCGGCTCAGCATGGAACGGGTCGAGGACGCCGCCTTCGGTCCTCTCGACCGGATCGGTCAGCTCACGATGCGGAATCTCGACATCGCGGACACACGCGCCAAGCTCACCACCTATGTGCAGCAGGGGCAGCTGTCCGGGGGTGAGGCGAGCAGGCTCGTCGCGCAGCTGGAGATCGCAGCGCCGGAGGCGGCTGAACCAGTGGGGACCGTGTGATGGCGAAGGATGTGCTCGAGAGGGTCTTCATCGCCTGGGGCGGTACCCAACGACTGGCGACCCTGGTGGGGCAGCGGATCTCCGAGCTGGGGTTCGACCCCGTCGTAGGGGGCGGGAGTCCGACGGAACTGTTCATCGGGACGCAGGTGTTCTCCCAGATCCGGGGGTGCACGCGGGCGATCATCCTCGTCAACGGTGAGGGAATCGAGGCCAATCCGGGGATTGGCCTCAACGACAACCTGATGTTCGAGTGGGGGTACATCACCGGCACCTACAGCCCCAACAAGCTGCATGTCTTCCTCATCGACATCTCCGTCAAGGATCTCCCGAGTGACCTCGGGGGCTCCTGGGCGACGGAGGTGACGACGCAGGAACGGGATGTCGAGGAGATCGCCGATGCCATCGTTGAGGCGTTCCAGAAGGATGCTCGCCGCCATGTGGAGCTCGACAAGTTGAAGATCATGCACATGTGGGAGGACGTGAAGCGTTTCCTCGACATGCATGACACGAGTCCGCAGTGCTCTGACCTGGAGTTGGCGCAGTACCTACTGCACACGGCGGAGGTGTGCGACTACTACATGGAGGAGGAGTACACCGAGTCGCTGTTGAACAAGGTGCAGCCATCGTCGAGCATTCTCAGTTTCGTCATCCTGCTGCTCAAGAACAACATCCGACTCGGCCTCGAGACCGGGGGGTTGGCCGAGCCGTTGCCGTTCGACTCGTTCACGGAGATGCGGGCGGTGTTCGAGAGCAAGTTCGACTTCTCGTATCAGGATGAGGAGATCGATCTGTGGTTGCGCTATTTCACGGCGCGGCGGTTGAGCCTGCTCTACAGGCTGGTGTCCCTCAACGAGGACTTCTCCGACGAGGAACGTCTCGGACTGCTGCAGTCGACGGTGAGTTTCTTGGAACGGGCCGGGGAGATCTTGGAGGAGATCAGCAAGCGATTCCCGCTGGACGCCTCCTACGTCAATCTCTACCGAGGTTACGTCGAGCGTGACAAGTACCGGGTCTACGACTCGCTGGGGCAGAAGGAGGAAGCCGAGGTCAGCAACGCGGCGGCGCTGGTTGCGAAGGAGTCCTTCTACCTCACCTACAAGGAGAAGTACCCACACGACACCTTCATGATCCGCCAGCTGGCCCAGGAGTACTACCGGAGCCAGGCGGAGCGGATGGACTTCATCACCGATGTCACGGAGAAGGTCGTCATCAAGAAGACCCTCAGGTCCTTCCTGTCGAAACTGGACAAGGACAATGGGCGCCAGCACGTCGTCCTGCAGGAGCTGAGGCGCAAGCTGGGCTGAGACCCCCAACAACGAGGGCCGGGAGCTGAATGGGCTCCCGGCCCTCTGCCTCGCCGCCCGTCCTGAATCCATTGGTCGAGCCACGAGGTGAGCGTGTCGACCACACCCCCTTCCTTCAGGCGCCCCGTCCAGCTGGTCTCGTCAGCGCGCTGATTCGCCTGCCTTGGGTCAGAAACGCCTGCCTTCTTTCACTTTGCCTGCCTTTGCCTGCCTAACTGGGCAGGCGAGCCGCCGTTAAGGCAGGCGAGCCACACCCAGGACAGGCGAAACCAGGTCAAGGCAGGCGAATCCACCGCGGTCACGAAGCGCTGCCTGGAGGGTTGTGCGGGTCTCGACTCGGACGGCTCGCTGTCGCTCGCGGTCCGGCTCGACCAGTGGGGAAAGGTTCGCGGGTGTTTCAGGCACCCAACGCGACCGAGTCTGGACCTGGCGCACCACGTTTCAATCCGCTTTGAGGTTCGCGGGTGTTTCAGACTTCAGGGGAGGGACTGGGAAGGGTTCAGGGCGAATGTTTCAATCCGCTTTCCCGTTGGTCGAGCCGAGGCCAGTGGCCTCGTGTCGAGACCTCCGCAATCATTCGCTGTAAACCTCACCAGGTCTCGACTCGGACTGCTCGCTGGCGCTCGTGGTCCGGCTCGACCAGCGGGGGAGAGGTTCGCGGGTGTTTCAGACGACCGTAGCCGATGACTACGACCTGATCCTCATGTTTCAATCCGCTTTGAGGTTCGCGGGTGTTTCAGACGATCCGAATCAATCGCCTGAACGGCGATTGGAACCTGTTTCAATCCGCTTTGAGGTTCGCGGGTGTTTCAGACCTGGGAAGTCATATATGGAAGCGAGAAAATAAAGTTTCAATCCGCTCTGAGGTTCGCGGGTGTTTCAGACGGAAGCTCAAGTGAAAGGAGTAGACGAATGACGTTTCAATCCGCTCTGAGGTTCGCGGGTGTTTCAGACCGCGGATCTGGCGCCCGACAGCCTGAGGCAGTTTCAATCCGCTCTGAGGTTCGCGGGTGTTTCAGACTGCCCTGATCCTGACCCGCCCCGACGGCCTGGTTTCAATCCGCTCTGAGGTTCGCGGGTGTTTCAGGCCGAGATATTGAACTCACAGTGGGAACACAAATGTTTCAATCCGCTCTGAGGTTCGCGGGTGTTTCAGACCTCCCGTGTGTGTTATCCAACTGTGGAACGACGTTTCAATCCGCTCTGAGGTTCGCGGGTGTTTCAGACCCTACCCCTCTGGAGGCGCTGTTGACAAGGGGGTTTGCGGGGGTGTTGCACACTTGGCCGGTCTCGGGCGTGTCGCGGAGGGGTCCAGAGGGTCGAAATCGGGTGTTTGCCCTTGTCAGACAGCATGCACACCTGAAGCGGTTTCGGGGTGTCTCGTTGCCACCCTCTCGTGGGGGTGTCGCGAAAACTGTCATCTCACATCCCGTTCGTGGAGCCGAGGCTGGACGCCTGGTGAAGGTCTTGCGCGCCGGGGAGTCGCTGGTGGACCCGGAGGGCTGCCATCGGATCTTTGCCCCTGTGGGTTCCAAATGGTCGTTTCCCCCGTATGGGAGTGCCCTGAGTCAGCACCCTCCAGTGGCGTCCCAGGACCAGTCCCTCAGAAGGATGTGCGTGATGATCTTGTCGTCCCTGGGGGTCCTGTCCTCGTCGAAGCCGAAGTAGCCGTCCGGGAAGAAGATCATCTCGCGTTCACCTGAGCGGACGACAGGAAGGTCGCTTCCCCCATAGTTGTCCAACTTGTGCTCGATGCGCAGGTCGGGGTGGAGCTTCTTGATCTCGCCCAGGGTCATTCCGACCCTCGCTCCGGCGTAGGTGACGACTGGGCTCTGCATGGTGGGATCGTCGGGCTGGTGCACGAAGACCTCGAAGGCCACGGTTGCCGTGGGGTCCTCCAGTTTGAAACCCATCTGGTACAGCGAGATGCCGCGACCTTCGTAGCCGGGCAGGGTCTTCCAATCCATGCAGCCGTCCGGATCTTGCACGAGCTCGTTACTGGCGAACAGGGTCTTGTCGGTCACCTTGTAGGGGCCGAGCCCGTCGAAGGACAGCACCAGCGCGTCGGAGGACGGACCGCAGCGGCACAGGAAGATGTAGCGGATCACGTTGTCAGCCCCGGTCAGTACCCGCCAGAACAGCCCGGTCTGGCTTGCCGGGTACACCCGCACATGGTCGTTGCCCTCCGTCAGCTGGACGATGGGAGTGCCGAGGAACTCCTCGGCCGCAGAGATCTGCTGCCCGACACCGATGCCATCGATGGTCTGCCGCTGTGAGTCGCCACCGGTGCCGATGGCCACCAGAACGTCATCCTTGAACAGCCACTCGCAGTCCAGCCACACCACGACGGTGACCGTCTGACCGTTCCATTCGCGGGTGGTCGTGGCGTCGAGGGCGGGGAAATCGGGGATCGCTGCCCGGATTGCCGAATGCGTGGCGCCGACGGTGATGCCCTCCACGCCGGACGGCGACAGGGAGCGCCTGGCCTTCAGCTCATCGAGAGCTGCCGTGGCCCGAGACTCCAACTGCTTCCCGGTGTCCGCGGTGGTGTAGTAGCCGCCGGTGGCTTCTGCGACGCAGCGCACGTCCTCCTGATCCGTACGGAGGCTCACCACGGAGATCGTCAGCTCTGGGTTCTGCTCCTTGAGTTCCTTCGCCACATCACAGGGCGGGGCCGCCTGGCAGGTGTTCTTCCCGTCGGAGACCAGTACGATCCGGCCCGGCTTTCCACCCAGCTGGCCGGCGGCCTCCCTCAGGGCCGGGCCGATCGGGGTCCAACCGCCAGCGGTGACGGCGTCGACCTTCGTCTTCAAGGCAGCGGCATCCACCGCACCCAACGGGGACAGGACCTCGACGTCCTCGCAGCCCTGCTCCGCTGTGACCTCCTCGCCGTGCATCCTGGTGCCGTAGCCGACGAAGGCGGCTTGTGAATCCGCCGGGAGGGCGGTGAAGATGCCATTGACGGCGGCCTGGGCCGCGGTCATGCGGGTGAGGCCGGAACCGGCGTCGTCGTGCTTCATCGACCCGGAGGCGTCCAACACCACCACGACGGGCAGGGAGGTGCGGGGATTGGCTGTCTCGGATGATCCTGAGGAGGGTCCCGACGGCGAGACGTCGGCCGACGGGGATGCCTGCGCCCCGCTGGAAGTGGGGCCCGACGGGCCTCCTTCTCGCACATCCGGGATCTTGGTCTGGTTGCCGCACCCGGTGAGGAGGAGCGCCACCGTCACGGCAGCGGAGAAGGCTCGTACATTCATCTCTTTCCCTTTCACGGCTGGTTGATGGCAGCATAACTCTTTCTCGGGCTGCTGAGCGTGTTTGAAAGGGATTTCGACCTTCACCTTGCGCTACTTCTGGCCTTGCGCAATCGACTTGAGCGGAATCATTTCCTGTCCGTCAGTAACAGTGGAGTCGATCATGTTTCGGCTGGATGAAGGAGGAAACCGTGACTGATCCTATGAATCCGGCTGGGAGCCAGCGGCCCATGCCCCCGGGCCCTGGGCCGTTCCTGGCCGAGTCGCAGGGGGTTGAAGGGCCTCCGCTCACCCCGGAAATGCCCATGACTGTCGGGGTCGCGCCCCCGGCCAAGGGGAAGAAGTCGAAGCTCGTCGTGGTGTTGGCTGTGGTCGTCGGGCTGCTCTTCCTCGGTGGGGGAGTGTTCGCGGCTGTCACGTTGCTGAAGAAGGCGCCCTCGATCGCAGCTGCTGAGTACCTGCCCGACGGGGCGATGTTCGTTGCCACGCTCAACCTCAATCCCTCGTTGGAGGACCAGAAGGAACTGGCGGAGATCGTGGACGAGTTCCCCTCGGAGCTCACCCAGGACATCGACACGGATGGGGGTGGCTTCAAGCAGTCTGTGTGGAGCTTCGTTGTGCGGCAGTCGTACTACGAGGACGTGGAGTGGGCGGATTTTGAGGACTGGCTGGGTGACTCCGTGACCTGGGCCATCTACGAGCCGGAGGAGCCCGAGGGCGAGTACGACAGGCTGGCGCCGGTTCTTGTGATGCAGCACACGGATGCCGACGCGGCACAGAGGTTCGCTGAAGAGCACGTTGTTGAATCTGAGCACGGCTGGTGGGGATTCAACTTCTACCGGGTGGTCGGCGATCAGCTGATCCTCTCCCGCGACGAGATGCCCAAGCATGAGAAGATCCAGAAGGCGCCCCTGAGTGGCAACCAAGACTTGAAGTCGATGTTGTCGAAACTCCGGGGCAACTACGTGGTGACCGGGTGGATCAATGAGCAAGGGATCTCGGATTTCGCCAGCAGGTCGTTCTACCAATTGCACTCGGTTGAGTCCTTCCTGGTGGATCAGCGGATGGCCTTCGGGATCGGTGTCGAGCAGGGAACCGTCGTGACGGACCTTGTCGCGTGGCAGAAGAAGAAGCTCGAAGGGAATCCTGAGAGCGTCGGTGAACTGGTGGGGAACCTGCCCGACGATGCAACCGTCGCCTACGGCGTCGGCACCACCGAGCAGTCCATCAGCGACACGTGGGACGCCCTCAGCGCACCTGACGGCTCGTGGTTCTACTACCTCGAACAACTCGGGGTGAACTCGAAGAAGGACCTGGGCCACGTCGCCGGAAAGCAGCTGGCCTTGTATCTCCCGCCGAGCATCTTCGGGGCGACGAGTGACTTTGGCCAGCTTGCCTCCGGAGGGCTGGTGGTCAAGACCGATGATCCGCGGAAGCATTCGAGGGTCATCGAGGACATCGCTGGCCAGGTCGGCGTCGTGGTGGACAGTGAAACCAAGGGCGACAAGGTCTACAGCACAGTGAACGGTGACACCGATGATCTCATGGAGCCTCGCGGGAAGCTGGCCGACGACGAGGCGTATCAGGACGTCATCAAGGACCCGAACGGGGCGTCCGTGATCATGTACGTCAACGTCGGAAGCATCACGAAAGGTCTGGCCCAGCAGGGCGGCATCGACACTGAAACTGAGAGGATTTGGCGACGGGTGACGGCCGTCGGTCTGGTGGCCAAGAAGAACGACGACCACCACAGCTCACTCTCCATGCGAGTCTCCTTCAAGTAGTCACGTCGCAACCGCTCCGGGGTGGGGCACCCAGCTGTGGGTGTCCCACCCCGGATGTCTTCTGAACAACGAGGACGAATCTCGGGTGTTCGAACCGCCGGGCGGGCTCAGTGGTTCGAACGAAGGCTTCTGGCCCCACCCCTCTGGCGGGACAGTTGGACAAGGGGCACGCGAGCCGTCGCCAAACTGGCATCTCACGTCACGGCGTCCCCGTTGGTCGAGCCGCGGTGGGAGATCTCATGTCGAGACCTTCGCCTCCGGTCCTTGGGAACTTCTCTGGGTCTCGACGCGGGCGGCTCGTTGAGGGTGGCGGTTCAACCACCACCTTGTCCGCTGGTCGAGCCGAGGCCGGAGGCATCGTGTCGAGACCTCCTTGACCGTTTGCTGGGAACCTCGCCAGGTCTCGACACGGACGGCTCGCTGACGCTCGCGGTCCGGCTCGACCAGCGGTTGAAGGTTCGCGGGTGTTTCAGACAGGCGGTGCTTAGTACGCAGCTAAGCGCCCCGGCCACAGTGTTTCAATCCGCTCTGAGGTTCGCGGGTGTTTCAGACTTCCGATTCCGCGAAGAGGTGGAGCTCTGGCGGTTTCAATCCGCTCTGAGGTTCGCGGGTGTTTCAGACTCCCAGCTGGTCGCCGCAGCCTACCCGGCGCGGCGTGAGTTTCAATCCGCTCTGAGGTTCGCGGGTGTTTCAGACGGAAGACCCTGTACACAATTTCTTTGAATGGGAGTGTTTCAATCCGCTCTGAGGTTCGCGGGTGTTTCAGACAGTGTCTTCGTTACATATATAGCAACGAAGTCGTTTCAATCCGCTCTGAGGTTCGCGGGTGTTTCAGACCTGGGGTTCAGTGCATGGACGACCCCTCTATACGAGTTTCAATCCGCTCTGAGGTTCGCGGGTGTTTCAGACCGGCCTAGGTATGGCGTACCTAGATCGTTACTGGTTTCAATCCGCTCTGAGGTTCGCGGGTGTTTCAGACCGGCCTAGGTATGGCGTACCTAGATCGTTACTGGTTTCGGTGTTTCAGACAGGAGGCATTAGGCCCTCCGGCTGCTATATTGAGCTCGTTTCAATCCGCTCTGAGGTTCGCGGGTGTTTCAGACCATACCCCTCTGGAGGGGCTGTTGACAAGGGGGTTTGCGGGGGTGATGCACACTTGGGCGGTCTCGGGCGTGTCGCGGAGCGGTTTGGAGGGCTGAAATCGGGTGTTTACCCTTGTCAGACCGCATGCACACCTGAAGCGGTTTCTGGTCGTCTCGTTGCCACCCTCTCGTGGGGGTGTCGCCAAAACTGTCATCTCACATCACCGCGTAGTGGAGGATCCTGGTGGGTGGTTCCGCTTGGCCGATGCAGGTCACGTCGTTCCAGCAGGCTGCGCACTGGCGGATGATCCACAGGGAGTCGGTGTCCTCGTCGATGATGTCTGCTGCCTTCTCCTTGATGAGGTCCAGTTCCTCGGGGGTGGTGTTGAGCAGGAACACTGAGTACTGAATGCGGTCGCCGAAGGCCTGGAGCAGGGCCGCCAGTTGGGCCCGTCGTTGATCCTCCGTCACGTCGTAGGCCGCCAGATGGGTCACCGCCATGCCAGTCCCGTCCATTTCTGCGTCGGATCCATGATGGCGGCCCGCAGTCGCTGTGCCTGCCGGTACAGGTGATGGCGGCGGGTGGCCCGGACGTCCTCCAGGGCCCCGGCCACATGGGTCAGCATCCGCTGTTCGAAGGCGGCGATCATCGCCTCCCGACCCGCTGCCGTCAGGTGGATGCCTCCCCTTCCGTCGATGTCCCGGCCGTGAGCCGCTGTGAGAGTGCCCCGTCGGGCCGCCGACATGACGACGTGATCCACGACGAGGGGGCGGAACTCCTCCATGAGGTCCAGCGCCAGGCTGGGGCGGGTGTCGTGGTCGGCGTGCAGGACTCCGATGTCGGGGTCCAGTCCCGTGGCGCGGATGGCGGTGACCGCCTCGCCGAGCAGCAGTGTGTAGAGGAACGACAGCGCCGCGTTCATCACATCCCGGGGTGGCTGGCGGGAACGCTCCTCGAACCGCAGCTCCTCCGGCAGCAGGGCCCCGAAGCGTGGCCAGTAGACCCGTGCCGCCGCCCCCTCCAGGCCCATCAGCTCGTCCCGGTTGGTGGCATCGGGGATCATCCGTCCCAGCGCCTGGATGTGATGGGTGACCTCGGCGGTGTGTTCCGCCTCAGCCCGTTTGGAGAACCGGCGCAGGAGGGTCACCTGGTGCCGCAGTTTCGCAGCGACGATCTCCCGGGCTATCTCCATCTCCCGTTCCGTGCCGTCGATGAGCAGCTGCGCCAGCAGGCGACTCCGCCTGGCCGGCCACGAGTCGTTGACGATGGCGCCCATGTAGCTGCCCCGTCTGGACGCCAGCAGAATGTCGATGTTGTTTCGCAGGGCCCAGCTCCGCGCCCAGGCGGAGATCCCGACAGCACCGAAACAGACGATCCGGGCGATGTCGCTGACCGGAGCCGACAGCAGTTCCTTGTCGCCGTGGACCACCTCGAGGCGCCCCTTCGACACCTGGATGCGGCTGCCCTGCCGCGCCACGTAGAGCACCTTCTTGTCGGGTTCCTGGATGCGTCCCTCCCCGGTCGCGGGAGGGTATCGGGGGCCGAACTCCTCCCCGAGGAACGCGAATCCCTCGTCGAAACTTGTGATCCCGGTCTTCTCGGCTCCGAGTTCCATGCCGATTCCTTTCAGTGCAGCGGTGGCGACGCGGAGGGCCTCCGGTCCGTCGTCCGGCGAGTCGAGGCCGACGACGAGGTCGTCGGCGTAACGGACCACCGGGAACCCCGCATCCAGGAGGGCCTCGTCGAGGGGGGTGAGAGTGAGATTGGCCAGCATCGGGGACAGAGCGGCCCCTTGAGGGAGGCCCGGGAAGGGCATCGTCCGGCCCTTCTGATCGCGGGTTCGCCGGTCCAACAGCAGCATCACGAGCTGGTGGATGAGCGGATCGTCGATCAGCCCGTCCAGCTGCCGTTTGATGAGCGGCACCGGCAGCGAGGGAAAACAGTTGTGGACGTCGGTGCGCAGCACGTGTGTGCAGCCCTCCTCCCGGAACCGCACCACCTCGGCGACGGCGTCAGCGACGCCCAACCCGGGCCGGTACCCGTAGGCGGTGCTGCCGAACAGCGGATCAACGCGAGGGGTGAGGTGCTCAAGAATGGCCCGCTCCACGATGCGGTCCCTCACCGGCGGGATGTCCAGGAACCGCTGCCCGCCCTTCTTCGGAATCGCCACCCGGGTCAGGGTTCGCGGCTGATAGGAGCCATCCGAGAGCTCGACGACCAGAGCTGCAAGATGCGTCTCCGCATCCTCGGCGAACCGCTCCACCCCGACGCTGAGATCCCCATCCTGGGCGTCCTTCCGCAGCACCCGCTCCCAGGCCTTGGTCAATGCGGGCAACTGCAGACAGAGCGGGAGTTCAAGGCCAGAAAGAACATCAGCGCTCATCCATCCTCCTTGACGGTCGTCATTGCTGTTTTCAATGTTCGGTTGTTTTTCCTGGGGTGAGGTCATGGTGGCCTGTGTGCGGTCCTGTCCTCCGCTGGTCGAGCCGAGGCCGGAGGCCTCGTGTCGAGACCTCTGGAACCGTTGGCCGGAATCCTCGCCGGGTCTCGACTCGGACGGCTCGCTGGCGTTCGCGGTCCGGCTCGACCAGCGGGGGAAGGTTCGCGGGTGTTTCAGACCAGAAGTTATCCTTCCGGACATCGAACTGAGGACGTTTCAATCCGCTTTCCCGTTGGTCGAGCCGAGGCTGGAGGCCTCGTGTCGAGACCTCCGCAAGCATTCGCTGTAAACCTCGCCAGGTCTCGACTCGGACTGCTCGCTGGCGCTCGCGGTCCGGCTCGACCAGCGGGGGAAGGTTCGCGGGTGTTTCAGACCATAGAGATTCCGATTTCAAGAATAACCTTCAGTTTCAATCCGCTTTGAGGTTCGCGGGTGTTTCAGACCTCACGATCATCTTCGTGGGCATGTTCTTCTCGGACCTGTTTCAATCCGCTTTGAGGTTCGCGGGTGTTTCAGACGGTCTTCGCCAAGATGGTGGAGGAAGAAGGCAGTTTCAATCCGCTTTGAGGTTCGCGGGTGTTTCAGACTCGACGACTGTTGCGGCACGCTGGCCACGGTGACCATGTTTCAATCCGCTTTGAGGTTCGCGGGTGTTTCAGACGACACCGAATACGGCGGCTATTTCACCATGACGTTTCAATCCGCTTTGAGGTTCGCGGGTGTTTCAGACACGGGAAGGCCTGGGTCACCTTGTCTTTCCCGTTGTTTCAATCCGCTTTGAGGTTCGCGGGTGTTTCAGACGGTCCGCGCTGGACACCCAGGCGGTGTGGTGATGTTTCAATCCGCTTTGAGGTTCGCGGGTGTTTCAGACTCGCCCAGGCAATCTGGTCCCATTGCTGGGACCTCAGTTTCAATCCGCTTTGAGGTTCGCGGGTGTTTCAGACCGTCCCTAGCGAGGCGCACGCCTAGGAATCTGGGGGGTTTCAATCCGCTTTGAGGTTCGCGGGTGTTTCAGACAAGGCCCGTATCAGTCGCCTGAACGGCGACTGGAGTTTCAATCCGCTTTGAGGTTCGCGGGTGTTTCAGACCCTACCCCTCTGGGGGGCCTGATGACAAGGGGGTTTGCGAGGCCGTTGCACACTTGACCGGTCTCGGGCGTGTCGCGGGCGGCTCCAGAGGGTCGAAATCGGGTGTTTGGCCTTGTCAGGTCGCATGCACACCTGAGGCCATTTTTCGTCATCTCGTTGCCACCCCTTCCGGGGGTGTCGCCAAACCTGGGCGCGACACCTCCAGGGCCCCGGCTCCCCAGGTGGTCTTGGCCCCCACGCCGATGAGTTCACCCGCCTGGAGGAGCAGGTCGATGAGGCGGCGGGTCTCCTCGGGGCCCGATGCGGCCCATTCGATCTCCCCGACCGCCAGGGCGACCTCGCGGGCCCGACCGTTGCGGCCCTCCCGCCAGCTGCGGGTGGCGAGGTCGATCCGGCAGGGGGCGACGGCCCGGATGGCCTCCCGCATCGCTGACGTGTCCGGCTCCCAGCCCCACACCTGGGCCAGACGGCGCCGGATGCTGTTCAGCACCGCCTCGGGGGAGGGCCACGGCATGCAGATGTCACCACGTTTGAACGTCACCCCGGTCGGGAACTGGAGCGTCCACCTCCTGCAGGGGGCGCCGACCAGCTGCTCCAACCTGGCGGAACCCACCTCCCGGAGCCCCGTCACGAGCAGGGCCACCTGCCCCAGCCGCTCCGCACGGCCGAGGAACAGGCGCTTGACCAGTACAGACGACAACTCGTCCCGGAGCAGAGCCAGCCGGATGCCCAGTGTGTCCGGGGTGGAGCGCCGCCAACGCACCCAGTAGTCGTGTCTCCCGTGGTGCGATTCCCCGTCGGGGTCGAGATCATTGCTGTGCAACCATGACGACGTCAGCGAATGGACCCCGGCAGGGGAAGGGGCCAGTGAGTGATCCTGACCCGGCAGCACCTTCAGGGTCACCTCCCACTGCCGCACCCGTCCTGGAGGCAGAGCGAGCCAACCCCTGCGTTCCCGGGAGCGGCCCGGGAGCAGCCGAAGCGGAGCCGGTGGCAGCGTCGCCCCGTGCAACACCAGGGGACTGTTCACCATGTCGTCTCCTCCCCCTGAAGCCACTGCAGATACGGCCTCGCCTCGTCCGAGACGGATGGAAAACTCCCCAGCCCTCGGCACCCGCGCTGCGTCCCCCGCTCATCCCGAACCTCGTCCATGGGGAAGAAGAAGTCGCCGCGACGTGCTGCGGCGGCGCTGATACGGGACACGATGAACCCTGTTCCCGCCTCGTCGTCGGGAACTCCGGTGAGAGGCCCCGGCTCCAGCCGGGTGTGAGGCACTTCCAGGCCATCAACCCGAAGCGGCTCCTGTGGGACCCGCCGATCCGAGCGACGGACCCAGTCCCGCCCCTGCTCGGGCCCCTCCCAGACGCGAACCACCTCATCGCCCCGGTACAGCGTCACGTCATGAGGGGTGAGGTTGATCAGGCGGTTCAGATCCCCGCAGCCGCCACCCTGCCCCGCCACGCGGGCCAGCGGGAATGCGCCACCGGGGGCCGTCGTGCCGACCGGAACATACTCACTTCGTCTCCCGTCGTCGTACCAGGCGAACTCGTGGACCTGAACGGCGACGGTGTTGCAGTGCCGTGCCGTCAACGCGGCCAGCGGTGCGCTGCCCGAGATGCTCAGATGCACCGGCCCCAGCCGCGACAAAAGACGGATCACCGCCCCCAGCATTCGGGCCAGGTTCTCGCCCTCCTCCGGCGGCACCCAGGACCGCCCCGCCCGGTCCCGGGGGCCGGTCACATTGAGGACGATGGTGGGGGCGTCACCGAGACGCGCCGCCAGATCTGCCACCGGTGCAGGATTGTGAGGCCTTGTCGCCAGGTGCACGACCACCCCCCGGCCAGGCTGCTTCCCCGCGAACAGCTCCTTGACCGCATCCTCGGTCGGAATCCGATCAGGGGTGATCTCGACCGGGGCTGACGCGTCGACCCTCATGGACAGCGAGGAACGCAGCGGATCAGGGGAGGGAAGCGACCGCCACACCCTCCCCGGTTCGTAGGAGTCCAGCCAGGAGAACTCCTTGATCCCACGTGCTTCAGGGAGCGCTGTCCCCAGCACCCAGGCGACGCTCGGATGACATCCTCCCGAGAAGGACACCTTGGTGATGCCCCTGTTGTGCACGGCGTCGATGATGAGAGGGAGGGTCAGCTGCAGGCAGCGGTAGTCCAGCTCGGCTGGGAGCCGGTTCTCCGGGTTCTGCCGCAACCGGATGGTCAGGTCGGCGTCCCGTCGAGCGGCTCGGGATGCCTCATCGCTGTTCGGCACCGGCCGCGTCTGAACCGCGATGTTCACCTCCTGATCCAGCAGGTGCGGACGTCGGGCGCGAAGTCGATGACGCAGCAGATCCCGCAGCAGCATGGGAAGCTCCGACACCGCCGGGACATCCGAGCTCCCTGCCAGCAGGCCGTATTGTTTCGCGTTCCGCAACAGATGGCTCTCGGCCCGATCCCGGGTCAGCGGCCCCTTCGCGACGCGTCGACGACGGTGGGACGTCCGGGCGTCGGAGGTGAGGCCCAGCAGCCGGTCGGGGGCGTCAACATCGAACCCTGACCGGCCCTCGGCGGAGTCGCGGATCGTGTTGACGACGTAGAGGCGGAACCGCCGCGGATCGTTGCGCAGCATCCGCTGCAGATGCGGTACCTCGTACCTGCGCACGAAATCGCTGTGCGCGAGCTCCGGTGTGACGATGAGGATGCCCGCGCTGATCCCGTCCTCCATGGCCTCCCGGACGGACCGCGCCACGTCGCCCGCCGGGAGGTCGGCGAGATCCCGCCACGGGATGATCCCGCCACACCGGAGGAAGGTCTCCACGAAGTTGGCGATCCACGTGCCGTCGCTCTGCCGATACGAGATGAACACCGGCCCGTCGCGACGACCCAGATGGCGACCGGTGCGGGTGCCGCTAGCCATCATGTCCACCCCTTCCCACCGGTGCGACGGTGAAGCGTCCGTACCCGGAACTGGTCATGCCCCCCAGGCCGAGCTTCTGCAGGCCGAAGGTCAGGATGGTCATCGCGGCCTCGGCCCAGTCCTGGCTCTCCGGGCAGTCCAACGTCACGAGGAAGCGGGTGCCCTGCGGGACGACGAGGAACTGGATCGGAACCGGATCCTGTGAGTCATCCGGTGCTGTCCCGCCCTGCGACGAGTAGTAGTTGCCCGCGTGCGGGGTCATCACGTCCAGCTTGAACAAGGGCGCCTCCGCATCGGGGAGCAGCCAGCCGTCGTTGAAGTTCACGTAGCCTCGGGACTCGGTGGTGCCGAACATCACCTCCGACTCCAGCTCGGACAGTCCGAACGTGGCCGCCGCCCGCAACGCCAGTCCCTTCAATGCCGAGCCCGGCAGGTACGGAACCCCCCAGGTGCCGTGCAGGGTCAACCCGTTCTCCATCGGCGAGAAGCTGCCCGTCCCGATGGCGAGGGAACTCTTCGTCGTCGCCCAGCGCTGCGTCACACCCGGAAGCTCAGCGGACATCCGCGACCACCGTCGAGCAGCGACCGCGTAGGCCCGAGGGGAGGACAATGTGGTGAACGGCTCCAGCTGATCCAGCCAGGTGCTGCCCTCAGGAGGTGGATCCACTGTCGCCAGGGCGATGCCCGCGTGCTGGCATCGCGCCACATCCGATGCCTTCATCACGCCCCCTCCCCGTCGTCGTCACCGCCGGACTCCACCTTGAGGATGGACACCGCGAAGCGGCGCATCATCGCCCAGGTGTGCAGCACCTCGTGGGTCCAGGCCATGAGCTTCAGGGCGTCCTGCTGCCTCGTCAGAGCCGACACAACGCCCGACTCGTCCAGCTTCAGGATCCGGGCCACGTCCGCGAGGATGGCCCGGTGCGCCTTCGCACGCTCATCCGAACCGGTGCTCTTGCTGCTGATGAACAGGACGGCGGCGAGCAGCCCACCCTGCATCACCATCATCGGGAACCGGTGGCACAGTCGGCCGTACACCGTCGCCTCCGCCCGATTCAGCCGGGAACTGACCAAGTCATGGGCCAGTGTGATGCGCTGCTGGGACAGGGTCTCGATCATCACGCCTCCTCGGCCGCCGTCGTCAACACCAGGCCACGCCCGACGGTTCCCTTGCCGCCGACCCGTCGCAGCTGCTGCGGCCGGAACACGTCCGCGTCGGAGCTGCGACCACAGATCACGAAACTCGTCAGCAGCGACTCGGCGGGGATGCACTCCTCCCACCACAGGGCGCCGTGCTGCACGGTCTTCGAGTTCGGATCCAGCCGCACATGCGGGGAGATGTCGAGGCTCGTCTCGCACAGGAACGAGAACACCTGATCGCTGACCACGCAGAGCCGTTCGGCGATGTTGCTGCGGTCCTCGTCCGAGAAACCACCCAACAGGACATCCGAGTACCGGCGGAGTTGCTCGACGGAGCCGGTCTGTCGCAGCCGGTAGTCGCGCAGCTGCACATGCCCTGCGGTCACGAGTCGCTCCGGGGCGATGACGCCGTCCTCGGTCACCGTGATCGGGGGCAGTTCGCCCTGGCCGGGAAGCAGGGAGGCGCGGTCCCTGCGCAGCCGGTAGAGCACGACAGGGCAGGTCACCAGGGCAAAGGTCCCCTTGAAGGAGGGAACCGCCAGGGCGAACAGTCGGGCATCCGTGAAGGTCACCTCCCCCTGCTTCTCGAGCGTTCCGTAGCGGGCGTTGGCGGTCTCGTCGTAGACGCCGTCCCGGAAACCGCCCTTGATGCCCGATGCGGGAAGGATCGGGAATCCCGTGGCGGCCTCCCGCGCCACCGGCAGGTCGACGAGGCCGCCGCCGTCCTGCCCAGTGCCGACGTGCAGCGGCGTGATCGCCTGCCAGACGAGGTTGAGGGTCACCTGTTCAGTCATTGTGTTCACACTCCCCAAAGAGCGACGCCGAATCCGTCGCGACGGTCCTGTTCGTTGTCAGAGATGCTGCTCAGCCACAGGGCGGACAGCTCGTCGGGGCTGAGGGGCCGATCGAGCTGGATGAAATAGACGCTCCCGGACGGAGCCAGACGTCGTGCCGGTTTGGGGGCGCGCGTCACATGGTCCCAGCCGCTGACAGTCTCGGGGCTGCCGACGGCGGCAGCGATGAGACGGGGGTTGGCGGCTGCCAGAGACGAATCCGTGAGCAGCCACTGGGGTCGCCAGCCCTGGTTGAAGGCTGCTGGGCTCGTCAGGAGGCAGCGCAGCGTGGTTGCCTGCAGGAGGGCGTCCCGCAGCTCCGCATCCGGTTGTGGCAGGTGACCATCCAGCGGCCCCAGGATCACGGGCCGGGACTCGCCGCCGAAACGGGCGACCCCCGTCGGTTGCTCCGTGGCGGCCACGACGAGCTCGAACTGGGTCAGGTCGGTGGTGGAGCGGCCATCTTCCCAGGCCCGGAACTCCACCGTGAAGAGCATCCCGTCCGCCACCGCCCGTCGTTTCGGGTCGATGGCCACCTGAACCCGCTCATCCACCGGAGGCGACGGGGCCATCGAGGGGATCACGGTCTCGCCCCTCAGCCAGCGCAGCACATCCGACCAGCGCCACATGTCGTACCCGGGGAGGGGCTTGCCCCGCGAGTCATCGGCAAGGACGGCCAGGCCCGTGGGAAGGTTGGTGCCCTCGCCCTCGTCGAGAGGGCAGGGGGCGAGCTTCGCGGTCCGGAGCGAGTCGCCGTCGCAGTGGACGACGGCGTCCCTCGGGGCGGGCAGAAGGTACTCGCGCGTGTCCCCGTGAAGGATCCTCAACCCGTGAAAACCCACGGAGATGCCTCGCGCCCGTTCAGGGACTCCCGGTTGCGACCAGTCCCAGCCGTGCTGATCGCCATGGGCGGTGCGAATGAGCCCTGCCACCACCGAGGGGGGCGGCACGACGGGGCCGCGCGCGCGGCTCTCGTCCGAGTCGGCAGAAAACGGTCTGCCGTCCCGAAACAGCAGCGGTGTGAGACTGGTGACCTTGGTCAGCTTCATCCATCCCCCTCCTTCTCCTCAACGGTCCCGGCAAGGAACCGGGCCATGGTCAACTCCTCCGCGATCTGGCTGAGGGCCTCCGCCGGGTTTCCTCCGGCCCCCAAGGAGTCGCGGATGAACTGGATCAGCGCGGTCTTGGCGTCGTCGCTGTCCTCGGTGCGTTCGATCTTGCGGTTGATGACCCGTTCGGCCTCCCCGGCCAGGGCGGCCGCGGGAAGGTTGGAGGGCCAGCCGATGGCGAGCTGATGCAGTTCGTAGGGCAGGCCCGCCGGAAGATGCTGCTCCGCGAAGTGACGCTGCCAGTCGTCGAGCCGGAGCTCCGCCCAACGGCGGACGATGCTGCGCGGGAACCCACCGCGGGTGTGGATGGCCACACAGATCGCGTCACGTTGACGCTTGGCCTCCTGCTCGGCCCGGCGCGCCCGGGCCAGCCCTGTGCTGAGGGGTTCCTTGTAGTGGACGACGGCGACCCCAGCGGACAGGGTCGATTCGCCGCCCAGCGTCGCCGTGAACTCATGCGCCAACTCCTGGGTCACGGACAGCGCCGTCGTCACGGGCAGGAACGCCATCACATCGTCACCACCGCAGTACACCGGCTGGCCGGAGACGCGGAGCTTCCTGCGGGCCGAATCAGCGAACGCGTCCAGGTTCCTGCCAACGCTTCGATGGCGATCAACGCCGTCCGGGGACGCGGCGAGACGTTCCAGCAGCTGCCCCATGCGGTCGCCGTCGGCCACGACGATCGCGAAGTAGGCGTGGTCCGGCGGGGTGGCGTCATCGTCAGGGTCGCCACTGCCCGTGGGGGAGTCGACGGCGTCTGGATCCTTGGCACGCTGTGCGAGGGCTCGAGTGCTGAGCACCTTGTCCCCCTCCGTGACGCCCTTGATGCGTTTGAGCAGGGAGATGGCGTCCAGGGACTCGGTCCGCTTCAGGAACAACGGCCCCTTGGTCAGTGCCTGGGCGTGCTCCGTGCCGTGGCGACGGATCGTCGGGAGGGAGGGATCCAGCGGTGACTTCGGCAGTCCCGCATCATCCCCCGTGGCGGGTGTGAAGTCCCGGGTGGCCTTGCGGCCCCGCAACAGGAGTTCCACCCGTTCCCGTGCGGCTCCGTACTCCGCGCGGGAGGCGACAGGAACCCAGGCCCCCATCACCGTGAGGAAGTCGCGGATCTGGCGATCGCCCCGCTCGAGGTCCAGGGCCCGCCGCTGGGAATCATTGAGTCTGCCCGTGTAGGTGCGCCAGCACTGGATGAGATGGTCGCGGGCGGCGTTCTCGGCCCTCGCCACGGCTGCGGCGGGATCACCGGCGACGAAGGTCAGGATGCGGTTGGCTCCGCCACCGTCAGGATCCCGGGGGAAGACGCGGTCGGCGTCGTCGAAAGTTGCGGCGGCTGCCCCGACGACCTCGAGCAGGAGCTGCGAGCCCGCCCACAGATCGGCGGTCCGGCGGGCCGCGGCGATGAACTCCTGCACCGGGCCGATGTGAATGGCCAGTAGATGCTCAGTCATGGAACTCTCCAATCGTGACCCGGCGGAGTCCCTCGGCGGCTGTCAGGCCACGCCACACCTGGTCGATCCGGTGACGGCTGCCTCCGGGTGCCCTGAACTGGAAGGCGACGGGCCAGAAGGTCTGCCTCTCGGGGGCGGTGGCGCGCGGGTCGGCGACGGCCTTCACGACGACGGGAGAGGCCAGGCGGCCCCGCGGTTTCGGGCCGCGGCGTTCCTGGGCCTTGAACTTGTCCAGGATCCAGAACCACGCCTTCTCGCTGCTGGCTTGGGCCGGGCCGACGAGCCAGGTGGCGGGGAGCATGGAGTACCGGTGGGTGTGAGGGGCATCCTCGGGAAGCCCGAAGAGTGCGCGCTCCTCGTGGTACTGGCGCAGGGAGCCGAAGCCTCGACGGGTGCGTCGTCCGACTCCCCCGAGAAGGGTCCATGCCCGGATGGCCGGGGCGACGTCGCGTTGCCACAGGTCGTCGTCGCAGGTGGCGGTCACCTTGAAGGGGAACCGAGACACCCCCTCCACCAAAGCTCTCCCTCGATCGAACACTCCGTAGCCGCCGTAGGCCACACCCTCCTCGGCTGCCAGATGTCTCAAGTCCTTGTCAGATAGCTTTGGGGCGGGTCTCAGTGGCTCGACCGTGATGTCCACCCTGGAGGGGGAACCATGTTCGGAGGCGGCGCTGCCCCAGATGTGGGACTCCGCCTTGAACAATGCGGGAAGGGAACCGAAGCAGCCACCGTTGAGGGCCCGCCACCAGAACCGCAGATGGCCACGCACGGTACGGGCGGACACGGGTTGCGCCAGGTCCACCTCCGCCGGACGTGCTGACCCGCCGAACATGGGTGTGATGGTGGAGAGCAGGACCTCGTGCTCCCGAGCTTTGTGGCCGGATACCACGGCTTCGGGCCTGAGATCCGGGGGAGCGGCGCTGGGCGGCTTCCTTGGCATGTTCACTCCTTCGCGGCTGGACGTTGCGTTCGCACCTTACTGACGGACAGCCGATCAGGTGTCTCTGGTGAGGGTCCGAAGGTCTGGGAGAATGTCGTGATGGAAACGGTGACCGGTGGCGGAGGTGATCCGGACCGCCTCCACGCCTGCATGGCCGAGTGCCTGAAGCGCAGGAACGAGCTTCAGGCGCTGCAGGACCTGGACGTCGCCCTGGGGGAGCTGGATCGGGAGCGATTCCCGGGTGTCTGGGCAGCCGGGAAGCTTGTGAGCGTCCAGGTCAGGGTGAGGATGCGCAGGCAGTGGCCGGGCCCGGCCGTCCGGGAACTGGTCGAGGTGTTCGATCATGCCGACGGGACCGTCTGGTGGTTCGGCGAGCACATCCCCTCCACCGAGCTGCAGGAGAAGGTCCTCGATGAGGTGTGGGACATCGTGCTCAACAACGGCGTCCTGCAACTCCACGACGCCGACCGGGGCATGCCCAGCTGCATCACGGAAGCAGCGGATCTCCTCGAGCGAGGCGTGGCGCTCGCCGAGGCGGCGGGGGACCGCGCCAAGGTCGTGGAGAGCACGATCCGGCTCAGCAGCGCCCGTATCGCCCGCGGCCGGACGGAGGAGGGACTGGGGCTTGCGGCACAGGCCCGCCGGGAGGCCGAAACCCTCGGCGATGCCCGACTCCTGTGTCGCGCCCGGCTCCCCCTCATCGTTGCGGCCCTCCACCACCGTGACCGCAACCAGACCCTCGCCCTCCTCGAAGAACTCCTCCGGGCAAGCAGGAGAGCAGGCGACAAGCAGATGCTGACCTGGGCACGACAGCAGCTCCGGGACATCCGCGCCGCGCAGAGGTACGCCAGACGAGCACGCCGCCAAGGTTGGCGACACCCCGGAGCAGGGGTGGCAACGAGATGACGAAAAACAGCCTCAGGTGTGCATGCGGTCTGACAAGGCAAAACGCTCGATTTCGGCCCTCCGGGCCCCTCCGCGACACGCCCGAGACGGGTCAAGTGTGCAACGGCCCCGCAAACCCCCTTGTCACCCGGCCCTCCAGAGGGGTAGGGTCTGAAACACCCGCGAACCTTCAAGCGGATTGAAACGTGAGGACGCCCCACGAGGGGGCGCTGGCGCTGGGTCTGAAACACCCGCGAACCTTCAAGCGGATTGAAACCCGTCTCGGTCATCACTGCACCTCCCGGGCGTCAAGTCTGAAACACCCGCGAACCTTCAAGCGGATTGAAACCAAGTAGACGGCCAGCCACGTTCCCATGGCGGGTCTGAAACACCCGCGAACCTTCAAGCGGATTGAAACGGATACGATGTAAAGGATCCCCTCCTCCTCCGGTCTGAAACACCCGCGAACCTTCAAGCGGATTGAAACTGAAAATCGGTTCCAGATTCTCGAACTGCTCAAGTCTGAAACACCCGCGAACCTTCAAGCGGATTGAAACCCTCCCCGCTTGAGGGGATGCGTAGTTGCATCCCCGTCTGAAACACCCGCGAACCTTCAAGCGGATTGAAACGACCACCAGGACCCGTCCATCCGAGCGCTCATGCTCCGGTCTGAAACACCCGCGAACCTTCAAGCGGATTGAAACCCTGCGAAGCAGAGACCGATAATGAAGCCGGTAGCGAGTCTGAAACACCCGCGAACCTTTCCCTGCTGGTCGAGCCGGACCGCGGGCGTCAGCGAGCTGTCCGTGTCGAGACCTGGTGGGGGTTTCGGCGGATGGTTGCGGGGGTCTCGACTCGAGGCCTCCGGCCTCGGCTCGACCAGCGGTTAGCGGATTGAAATGGGACGCCGTAGGCCAGCTCGATGCGCTTCACGATGTCTGAAACACCCGCGAGCCTGCTCCCTCTGTTGGTCGGGTTGTCCGTGTCGAGACCTGGTGAGGTTGTCGGTGGATGGTTGCGGGGGTCTCGACTCGAGGCCTTCGGCCTCGGCTCGACCAGCGGGGAGGTGGTGGTCGAGCCGAGTGTTGAGCGTGAGTGAGCCGTCCGTGTCGAGACCTGGTGAGGTTTCCAGCGGATGTTCGTGGAGGTCTCGACTCGAGGCCTCTGCCTCGGCTCGACCGGCGGGGCATGCGGTGCGCGTTTCGGATGACCGGGGTGACTGCTTGTCAGGGCCGAGCTGAGAGGATGAACTGTGGGCAGCAGCGACACATCGAAGGACCGGGGGGCGGGTTGGTCGTTCCTGGTCGAGGAGATCAGGTACCTCGGACGGACGAT
This sequence comes from Arachnia propionica, assembly GCF_003932785.1. Lineage (GTDB taxonomy): Bacteria > Actinomycetota > Actinomycetes > Propionibacteriales > Propionibacteriaceae > Arachnia > Arachnia propionica_B. The sequence goes on from NZ_RQYT01000030.1 coordinate 48,614, forward strand.
CCTTTCCGGGCGCGACCTGGACGGGACCCCGTTGACGTTTCGAGGACGGATGCGCCGGGTATCGACCCGCGTTCGGAACTTCCGTCTGTTCGGGGGCGTCAAGAGTACCCGGTGGGCCTGGGCGATCCTCGGCCTGTTCTTTTTCGTCGTTCTCACCATCGTCCTGGTCCTCGACTTCACCTGGGCGCCCTGGCTGCAGTTCCTCCTCGTGGGAGGCCTGTTGGTCTCCGGAGGATGGGCGGCGATGTCCTGGCATCGGATCTGGGCCAGGCGGAGTCGCCACAGCGCCTTCTACATCCTCGGGGCGCTCTCGCTCTACGTCGTCGGTCTCGGTGGCTGGTTCATGCGCGACTGTCTGCCCGGCCGGATCCCGTTCGTCGCGCAGGTCTACCACGCCCTGCTCCTGTTCACAGGACAGGCTGCCCCTGAGAGCTGTCATCCGGTACCCCTTGGGCTTCAGGTCGCCGAACTGGGTGGCCTCATCGTGCTTTTCGCCACCGTCCTCGCCGTCATCAATGAGATCAGCTCTGGCCCCATCGCCCGGTGGCGCGCCAGCCTCGCCTCCCGCGTCATCCTCGTCACCGGCCTCAGCGACGACACCCTGCCCGTCATCCGCGCCCTCACCGAGGATCCCGACCGCTCCCTCATCGTCGTCGTCGAACCCAACCCCGACCACCCACTCAGCCACCAGGTCCGACGCTACGGAGCCCGCGTCATCAAGGGAGAGATCTCCACCCGAACCGCGGAGCAGCGCTGGCTCAAGGGCATGTGCACGGCTTGGGGCAGACACGTCTCGTTGCGGCGCGCCTACCTCCTGTCCAGCGATGAACAGGCCAACCTCGAGGCCGCCAAGGTCATCCGCGACGTCCTCGCCGGTCTCGGCAGCGCCTACCACGACCCGCACCAGCCCCCGACAAGGCTCATCGTCCGCATCGACCGCTACCTTCCCGCCCACCACCACGCCGCCCAGCAGGCCACACACTGGCGGGTCGGGGGCGAGACCACCGGCAGGCACCGCAGCGACCTGCGCACCGGCCCCCACGTGTTCATCTCCACCCTGGGACGCACCCAGGTCATCGCCCACGCGCTGGCCGAGCACATCGCCACCGAGGGCACACCCACCCACGTCATGGTGGTCGGCGACTCCGACCTCTCCCGGGCATTCGCCGACGAATGGCGCCTGCAGCGCGACACCGCGGCCTTCCTACTGGACAGGACGACGCCGGAGCAGGAGCGGCGAGGCGACCTCGAACGACGGGCGGCGCTCCCCGATCTGGAGCGCGTCGCGGGTCTGCCCTCGACCGCCAAGCTGAGGGGCCGCTGCGAGGCGGGGAATCGCGTCAGCGTCCTCCTCGCCCACGAACCGGACGAGGCCGGACGATCCGAGCTCGAAACCCTGGCCACCGAACTGAGAGGCCTCCGCGTCGATGTCTTCATCCCGACCCGAGGTGTGCGGGGACTGGCACGCATCCCCTTGATGGGGTGCCTGCGCCCCTTCGGCCCCAGTCTGGGCGGCGACCCCGTCGGGCCCACGGAACCCGGGGAATCCACCCAGCCCACCCCACTCCAGGGCGTCCCCCAGGACTCCTGGTTCCGGGCCGCGAAACTCGCAGCCGACTCCTACGCCGTCAACGGAAAGCCGAGCACCTGGTATGACGCGGTCCCCACCGAGCGGGACAGCAACTTCCGGGCCGCCTGGAGCCTCCTCACCTGGCTGGCCGAACTCGGCTACACCTGGTCCGCGACCCGTCCGAAGGAGCCCAATCCCCCCAGCGACGACCTCCTGGGCCTGCTCATCCCACTCGAACACCGAGCGTGGATGGCCTTCAAGCACGACACCGGGTGGCGCGGCGTCCACGCGGCGACCAATGACAAGAAGCGTCGACTCAACCGGCTGCTGCATCCCCTCGACGAACTCGAAGAGGAACGTCGTGAAACAGCCGCCCAGGGCACCCTGCACAACCTGAAGAGCCTCATGGAGATCTTCGAGATCTTCGGCTTCCACCCCGTCCCGCCGGCCGCGGCGCACGACCGCGCGTGGAGGTTCCGGCGGGTCGGAACCGTCCGGGTGATCCAAGAACTCGACACGACCCACACCTGGAAGGACGACGTCGGCAACACCCTGACCGCCCACCCCGGCGACCTGCTCATCGAAGGGGTCCAGCCCCCAACCGCCACACGCTCGATCACGGCCGAAAGCTTCCACGCCACCCACGAGGGAACCCCCGTCGTGGGGGAGTACCGCAGGGTCGGGACCGTCACCGCGCGGCTGGCCTTCCCGGGAGAGAAGGTGCACTCCCAGGAAGGGGAGCAGACCGCGGCCGAGGACTGCTGGGTCCTTCAGGACGCAGACGGCCACCAGTGGTTGACCACCTCGGCCGGGCTGCGACAGGGCTACGTCATCGAAGGGCCCTGCACCTCGTAGATCTCCAGCCCCGCATCCGCAAGCATCCCGGGCAACGCCCCCATGATCATCACGTCGTAGCGCTGCACCTCCTCGCCGAGGTCATCCCACGGGATCGCCCACTGGTGGTCGCCGCGGCCGTTCCGGCGCTCGTGGATCGCCCAGCGGCGATGCTCGAGTTCCCCCAGCCGTTCCAGACGTGGGGTGAGATCCACCCCGCCATCAGCGGACGACCGCCGCCAGGCCAGCCCCTCGGCTGCATGGGCGACGGCACATCCGACGACCACCGCTCGGTTGTTCGCCTTCTCGAACTCGGACAAGCCACTCCACAGCTCCGAGGCGATCGGCGACTGCGACGCGTTCTCCGTCGCCACGCTGACCCCCATGTAGGTGGCGTGGACCTGCGGGGCGAGCAGCTCCACCAGCTCCGGGGTGAGCAGCGGCTTCTCGTCGGGGAGGCGACGCAGTGAGAACCCGGCCCGCACCGCCAGCACCGGCAGCCGGGCGACGCACTCCAGGGCGGTGAGTCGGGCCGCCGGGGTAGGGGCCACCCCCAGCACACCCAGCAGGGTGTCCGCCATCCCGGCCAGCTCCGACGGGCTCGAGACCACCTGCTCCGTCGTCACGGGGGTCTCCCGGTGCAGCGTGATCCCACCCGCCCGCAGGATCGCGGGAGTCGCCGCCGAGGCCGCGATGAACCGGCCGCGCACCGCTTCGTCCTGCTCCTGCCACCGCGCCCGCCCCTCGGCCCCGAACCGGATCTCCGGGAACAGAGGCATCCCCGGTGCGGTCGCGGAGGCGTCCGGGGCGGACAGCCACGCAGCGTCATCGAACCACAGCCGGGCCAAACGGGCATGCGGGTCCTCGCCCTGCTCGGCCAGCCGGGCCCGAACCTCCGCGACGGTCACGACGCGCACCCCGGGCGGGGGCGGCCAGGTGATGTCTCCCGACAGCACCACCGCAACGCGTGCATCCGGGACGGCCTCGGCGACGGCTGAGGCCACCGCGAGTCCCTGACCCTCCAGCGAGGCCGCGACGTACACCGTCGGGCCCGTTCGGGTGCCGCGCTTCGGGCGCGGCGCAGGCCACTGCGCCACCAGCGACGTGACGGCCTCCACCACCGATGCGGCACGGAGCGGGACCGTGAGCCATGTCACCTCCGCATGCCCGACCCTCAGAGCAGCCTCCTTCGCCCAGGAGTCATCGGAGCCCAGACAGTGGATCGTGACCCGTTCCGTGGCGTCACCCCACCCCGAGGCGATCCCCTGCACCAGACGGCCAGCGACGGTGGAGTCGCCGACGACGATCGGCGGCGGCGCCACCCGCTCCACCGGCCGTGGCGGCAGCTCCACCAGCAGGTCGCGCACCAGGGTCGGAGCCCACGCCCTCGCGTCGACCCCTGGATGCCCCGACCACAGCCTTGCCACCTCCTCGTCCTCGAAGAACACCATCACCGGTTCGGCGGGGTGGTGGGACAGGCGTTCGGTGAGCAGCTGAGCCGTGTGGTCGTCGTTGTTGCCCCACAGCATCGTGGGCGCAGTGGCATGCTGTGACATGTATCCAGTGTTGCACTGCTCGACAAGGGGGAACACCATGACTGGCGGCCGACCGATGGTTCAGGTCATCGGGGACGGCATGAACGGGGACTGGCTGACCTGGTGCTGGAACCGCCCGGATGAGCCGATGCGGGTGCATCGCACATCGGGGCTCGCCGAGCCGCTCCGGAGATTCCACGCCGCGCTGCCCAGCGCCCACGTCGTCGCCCTGGAGGACCTTCGTCTGGACGGTCCGTTGAGGCGGTTCGATTCGGAGTACCGGGTGATGCGGGATCTTGCGCAGGCGCTCCTCCCCGCAGAGCTCGTCGAGCAGCTTCTTGCGGCATCCGAGAGGATCGACCTCAGGGTGATGCCCAGCCCACCCCTGGCTCGGATCCCGTGGGGACTGCTGCCCATCGACGGGGACCGCCGCCTCGTCGAGGTGGCCGACGTGTCGTGGATCGCGCCGATCCTGCCGCGGGACACAGCAGCCGATCCGCCGCCGCCACGGAACCACGCGAAGGGGGCGCCGCTGTACCTGCTCGACCCCATCGTCACCACGATGCAGCAACTCGTGTGGGACACCCTCACCCCCGCTGCGTGGGGAGCGCAGCGCCCCGGAGCAGTCCGGATGCCCCGTCTGAGCACCGACCTGGCTTTCCTGGCAGGCCTGAACGACGACATCTCGCGGATCTTCCTCGTCGGTCACGCCAGCCGTACCTCCGAGCGCCCCGGTGAGGTGGACTTCCTCATCGGCCAGGGTCGGCTCAGCGCCGCCGACCTGCTCCTCAGGGACGTGAAGGTCCCGCCGAGGGCCGCGATCGTCGCCTGCGCCTCCGGAACCGACCTGGAGGATTCCGAACCCCTCGGTCTCGCCACGGGGTTGCTGCTGCGCGGTGCCGACACCGTCCAGGCCACTCTGTGGCCGCTGCCCACCGATCATGCCCTGGCCCAGCGTGACGCAGCGGGAGGCTTCCTCGAACTGGTGGGCGCCTTCGACGAGGCGCAGGAGTCCGACGATCCCACTGCGGCGCTGTGCCAGTACCAGGTGAAGCGTCTCCGGGCATGGCGGGAGAAGCCAATGCTGCGGAACTCGCCGATCGTGTGGGGCGCCGCCATGACCCTCATCGCCCCACGGGAACGTCACCTCAGCTCTGCCGAGTCGACCCTCACAGCAGACGACATCGCCCGGGACCACCAAGGACCGAGACCGTCCCATTGATGTGGTGCAGCCTCGGAACGGGAGCCAGGGGGATCGTCGTCACCGTGTCGGTGGCGGCCTCGACCTCACCGACCGTCTGCGCCGAAACCACCCCCGAGAGCCGTGAGTGGATGATGAGCTCGGCCGCGATCTCATCGCGGCCCAACGCCTTGGCCAGGTCGATGGCCGTCGCGTGAGGAGGACTCTCCACCTGTCGCTGCCACTCGGCCCGATGGGATCGATGCCTCATGGAGTAGCGTTCACGGTTGAGCCCTGAGATGGCTGCCAGGAGGAGATCCAGCGCCTCCTCCTTCTCCGTGGCCGTCTCGGACAGCAGCCTTCCGAGCGCAGCCTGACAGCTGGCCCGCCACAGCTGCGTTCCCTCCAGGTAGTCCAGCCGAGCCAGGGCTCGTCGCAGCAGTCGTTCCGCCGTCGCCCTCACCCCGGAAGAGCCTGAGGCGAGGAGGGACCCCGCCTCGACCAGCGCGAGCGCCTCCGTCCGCTCCCCGCCGGGAACACCCTGCAACGCCATGAGGGCGCCTTCCAGGATCACGGCGTGCTCCACCCCGAGGCAGGGCAGGGCCCGGAACTCCCGAATGAGGTCCATCACCGAGCCCTGTCGTGGTTGCGGCGACGTCAGGGTGATCGGGGCTGACTCCCCGAGGCGGGTGACGGGTTGGGCCGGTGGGGGCGCATCGGGGATCTTGAGTTCAACCGCCCGCTGCCGCTCCCGCTGGGCGTGCGAGCCCAGACGCCAGTCGTCGAAGCAGGAGGCACGCAGCAGGTGCAGCCGAGCACGAAGGCGATCGAGGCCGGAACCCCGGTCGATGAGCTCTTCAGCGTCGTCCAAGGTCTCCAAGGCGTCAGCGATGTGCCCGTAACGTCGTTCATGTTCCGCCCGCGCCAGTAGGAGGACCAACCGACGTCGGGGCCACATCCGGGTGGGATCGGTGTCGCCCAGGACCTTCTGGGCATCCAGGACCTGCCCGATCCGGCTGAACGCCAGGAGCAGGAGCGCCGGGGTGGCGTCGGCACCCGGTGCGGATCTCGTCCGCTGCTCCTCGGCCACCGAGTTGAGCAGCGCCGGAACGGCCTCGAACAGTGCCGACCGTTTCAGGGCCGCCTCGCCCTGCAGCCGCCACGCCCAGGCGGCCACTGCGGGGTCGGCCCGGCTGCCCGGTGCCGTGAGGGGGTCGACGAGGCCGCGGCAGGTGGCCTCGTCGCCGAGGGCCAGGTGTGCGCTGGCCACCGCCAGCTCGGCGATGGGTCGCCACTGCGCCGGACAGGTTGGCAGGGAAGCCAGATGAAGACCCTGTCGGGCCGCGTCGAGTGAGCGACGGAAGTCGTCACCGAGTCCCCGGTGACGCAGCACGCGAGCGAGTCGGATGTGACGGGCGACACGGACCTCGATCGACGCTCCGGAAAGGCTGAGCAGCTGGGCCGAGGCCCACGAGACCGCCTCGTCGAGGTGGCCCCGGCGATCAGCGTCGATGATGTCCTGGTCGTTCACCACCGGCCGTCCCGGTCACACCCCCAGCCCGGCGAACAGGTCGTCGGCCGGGCCGCCCTCGGGGAACGGGACCCCGGCTGCGAACCGGTAGGCCTCGCCGGAGCCCTCCACCGTGCGGATGAAGGAGAACGCCTGCCACAGCGGGGAATCGACATCCACCTGGCTGCGGTGCGCGGCGAGGGCCTGGAAACATTTCTCCTCACGCCCCGTGTACGGGATGACCGCGGCGACCTGCGACGGGTCCAGGTTGAGGCGACGCTCCAACGTCTCCTTGTCCCAGCCGTCGAACATCGTCAACCCCTCCTCCTCGGCGCGTTCGAAAGCCCGGGTCCATGCCGTCGGATTGTGGGTGATCCACAGCACCCGCGACACCTGCCACGGCTCTCCGAGATCCGGACGGTGGAAGGGGATGGCCGCCAGCTGCGAGGCGTACATCGTCACCCGGTGGGCCTGGATGTGGTCGGGATGACCGTAGTTGCCGAAGGGGTCGTAGGTGGCGACGACCTGGGGGCGACGGTCCCGGAGCAGTGCCACCAGGTGGTTCGCGGCCTCCTGCAGGTCCGCGGTCCAGAACGACGACTCCGGAGGTTCCGGCACCGGGATCACGTTGCCGTGCTCATCGGTGGTCATGCCGGAGTCGTGGTAGCGGCCCCGCCCGCCAAGCCACTGGTGGTCGGTCACGCCCAGGATCTGCATCGCCTCCGCGACCTCGGTGAACCGGTGTTCGCCCAGCTGGGCAGGGGAGTAGTGGGCCAGCTCCGGCATCTGGATCTCGCCGAGCTCCCCCAGGGTGCAGGTCACCAGGGTCACCTGGGCCCCCTCATCCACGTACCGGGACAGGGTGGCCGGGGACTGCGACGACTCATCGTCAGGATGGGCATGGACAAGCATCAGACGCCGTTCACTCACAACGACCCAGTCTAGAGGGCACACGGTAGCCTCACACCATGGATGCGGACGAGAGCCTCAGGGACACCGACGGGCTCCGCGGCACCGCCGAGGAACTGACCGAACTCATCGACGCCCTCATCTCGCGGCACCCCGACCGTGACGGCGCCAGCTGGCTTCGCGCCCTCCACCCATTCGTCGAGGCCGCAGGCCCCGAGCCGCCGGGCCGGGCGATGCTGTCCCTGCTGGAGTCCTCCCTCAGCGCCGAGGCCCCGCCGCTGGACGAGTCGTGGCTGCACATCACCGACCCGCCCACCGAGTTCGACGGTCACGCCGCCACCCTCGCGATGATCCGATTCGCAGCCGCCGACCTGCACCGCCTCGCCGAGGCCGGGCAACTGGACGCGGTCTGGCTCGGGGTGTCCTCACCCACCGGCCACCGTTGGTACAACGCCACCGCCCACTCCCTCCTGGAATGCGGAGCCAGCGCCATCGAGGACCACGACCTCCCGGTCACCTGGGACTGGTCCCTCCTGGCGACCCTCCTGGACCTCGGCCGCAGCTACGAGTAGCCGTCCCCCAGCGGGCTGATGCGCTGCGCGACGGGGTTGCCGCCGACGTAGGCTGGCTGGATGTCGGATGTGATTCGGGTGACCAAGATCCACCACGCCTGCCTCCTCGTCGAGGACGACGCGACGCGGCTCCTCGTCGACCCCGGCGAACTCGGCGACGCTCCCGATCTCAGCGGTGTTGATGCCGTGCTCATCACCCACCAGCACTACGACCACATGTCGACGACGGTGGTGCGCTCCGCCCTCGACGCCGGGATCCCCGTCTGGGCCCCGTCGGACGCCTGCCAGGCCCTGGGCCGGGGAAGCGGCCTCCATGAGACAGTGGCCGGAGCCACGTTCACCGTGAACACGCTGCAGGTGGACGTGACCGGCGACCTTCACGCCGAGGTGCATCCCGTGATCCCCGGCCCGCAGAATCGCGCCTACCTCATCGCGGAGACGGTCTTCGTCACCGGCGACGACCACCCCGACCCACCCGGACCGGTCACGGTCCTGGCGACCCCCGTCGATGCCCCCTGGCTGCGGGCGACGGATCTGATCCGTTACATCGACCGGCTCCGACCCACCGGGGTGCTCGCCATCCACGACGGATTGCTCAACGAGGCCGGGCTGGTCGTGGCACGTCGAATCGCCGCGTCGCTGGAACGCAATGGTGCAGGATGGTCGAAGGTCGTGGCTGACGGTGAGAGCATCACCATTGAACCTCCGCAGCTCCCGACCATCATCGAGGTCGGGTAGGTCCCGTCGGCCGATCCGCACCGAGACCATGTCGAACACGTCTGGAGCACCCCATGAAGGAAAGATTGTATTGGCGGTACTCACGTACCGACCTGGTGCGCAACTGGGGGGTGAACCTCGCGCTGCTGGCCATCCTGGTCCTGAGTGCCTTCCTCATGGCCACCGGCACCATGGTGATGGAACGTCTTGTCGGCGGCATCAACAAGCTGTTCGACGAGGCCAAGCCGCCTCACTTCCTGCAGATGCACACCGGCACCCACGACCCGGCGGCGCTGGAACGATTCGCCGCCGCCCACCCAGAGATCGACTCGTGGCTGATCGAGGACATGATCGGTTACGACTCGGCGGCGCTGACCTGGTCCCGCCCCGCCACGGGCGAGTCCGGCAGCCTCGCGCAGAGTCTCATCGACAACCTCTTCGTCACCCAGAACGAGTCCTTCGACTTCCTGGTCGACGCCGAGGGAACGGTCGTCCAGCCGGCCGATGGGGAGGTCCTCGTCCCCGTCACCTACGAGTCCCGGTTCCACCTCAAGGAGGGGGACCAGCTCCACGTCCAGACCGACGGCGGCACGAAGACCTTCACCATCGCCGGTTTCGTGCGGGACTCCCAGATGGCCTCGTCGTTGTCGTCGGCGACCCGGTTCCTCATCTCGCCGGGGGACTTCACGGCCCTGACCGGGGCCGGGGGAGGCAGCCCCGAGATCATCGTGGAGTACCGCGTCAAGGACACCTCGCAGATCGGGCAGGTGCAGACCGCCTACGAGGCCGACGACTCGCTGCCCCGCAACGGTCAGGCCGTCACCTTCGACATGATCCGGCTCGTCAACGCCTTCAGCGACGGGCTGGTCGCCATCGCCCTGGTGTTCGCCAGCCTGCTGCTGGTGGTCATCGCCCTCATCAACCTCCGGTTCGTCATCAAGGGAACCATGGAGGACGAGGTGCGGCAGATCGGTGTCATGCGCGCCATCGGGTTGCCGACGAAGGCCATCACCGGCCTCTACCTCGGCAAGTACAGCCTGATGGCGTTGATCGCCTGCATCATCGGCGGCCTGCTGGGGGTCGTGGCCACCTCGTTCCTCTCCCAGGGCATCGTCAAGAACTACTCCAGCCCCGACACCGGGCCGGCGACGGTGCTGGTCCCCGTCATCGCCCTGGTGCTGGTGTACCTCCTGGTGGTCGGCATCTGCCGCGGCATCCTGCGCGGGGTGCGTCGGATCGAGGTGGTCGGTGCCCTGGTGCAGGGCAGCACCCTGGACGAGAGGCAGACCGCCAAGCGGGCCGCACGCCAGGCGCGGCAGGCACGTCGCGCCCAGCTGAGCCGAGGCCGCGGGCACATCACCCGACGCCTGTCGTGGATCGACCTGCGGGCCGAGCTCAGGCAGTGGCTGTTGATCCCGGCGGTGTTCTGCCTGACCGCCCTGCTCCTCATCCTGCCGATGAACCTGCTGACCACCTTCTCCAGCCCGAAGTTCGTCACCTACATGGGCGCTCCGCTCGCCGATGTGCGCGCCGACCTGCAGTTCTTCAATGAGGTCGGAGCGGTCAGGGAGAGCATGGTGGCCGCGATGGAGGCCGATCCGGAGCTCGACAACGTCCGGGTGCTCGGGAACGTGCTCCACGAGGCCAAGGGCGAGGAGGGCTGGGAGACCCTGCGCGTTGAGGTCGGTGACCACGCACGCGGCACCGTCGAGTTCCTCTCCGGGCAGCGCCCGGACGAGGGGCAGATCGCGCTGTCGGTGATGAATGCCAAGCACTACGGCGTGACGGTCGGCGACACCCTCCCGGTGCGACTGGCCGGCCAGGAGACCACCATCAAGGTCTCCGGCATCTACCAGGACGTCACCAGCGGCGGCCGGACCGCCAAGATGCAGGGCACCGCCCCGGAGGACGCCGTCAGCTACGTCATCTACGCCGACACCACCGGCGGCGCCGACCCCGCCGAGGTCAGCCGGAACTATGGCGAACGGTTCAGGCAGGCGAGTGTCGTGCCGATGCAGGAGTACGTGACCCAGACCCTGTCCGGGGTCACCAACGCGTTCCGCAGCGCCGCCTGGTTGTCCTTCATCTTCGGGCTGGTCGTGGCGGGACTCATCACCGGGTTGTTCCTCAAGCTTCGGCTGACCCGGGAACGACGCCGGATGGGGGTGCTGGCCGCGATCGGCTTCTCCCGGCGGGAACTCGTCTCGCAGGTGAGGTTCAAGACCCTGGTCACCGTCGCTGCCGGAACCCTGCTCGGCACCGTCATCGCGGCCACCCTCGGTGAGGCGGCGGTCGGCTCCCTCATCGCCGCATCCGGATTCGGACTGGCCAGTCTCCGCTTCATCACCCAACCGTGGGTCGTCCACCTCGGCTACCCCCTGATCCTCGTGGCGGTCGGACTTCTCGCCGCCGTCGTCGTCACCGCAGGGCTGCGCCGCGGTGAAACCAGCGAATGGCTCAACAGTTAGAGGGTGCGCGGTGAGGTGGGATCGTGATGAGGATCGTCATGGTGGCGTCCTGGCAAGGCGGACGACGTGGAGCGCACTGGATTGTGCGTTCGAGGAGGACAACGCAGTCAGGGGGTCACCGGGGCGACCGCAGTAGATTTTCCCTATCCGCGCACCCTCTCAGGAAACCCACATGTCTCAGATCACTCTTGAATGCACCGGTGTCACGAAGACCTACCGAAGCACCGATCCCCCGACCCAGGTCCTGCACGGCATCGACCTGACCGTCGCCGAGGGCGAGTTCGTCGTCATCATGGGGGCCTCGGGGTCGGGCAAGTCCACCCTGCTCTACAGCATCAGCGGCATGGACCGCCCCACGACCGGGACGGTCAGGTTGGAGGGGCGAGACCTCACCAGCCTGGGCGACCACGAGATGAGCCGGGTGCGGCTGACCCGGATGGGTTTCGTGTTCCAGCAGGCCTACTTCCTGCCGAACCTGAACATCCGCGACAACGTCCTGCTGCCCGCGCTCAAGGCGGCCCCGAAACAGAGTGCCCAGGTGGTGTCCCGCGTGGACGCCCTGCTGGACCGATTCGGGATCGGCCATGTCAAGCAGCACGGCATCACGGAGGTCTCCGGCGGCCAGCTGCAGCGGGCCTCGATCTGCCGTGCCCTGGCCGGGGAGCCGGCCATCGTGTTCGCCGACGAGCCCACCGGCGCCCTCAACAGCTCCATGACGCTCGAGGTGATGGATGCCCTGTCCGGCATCCACGCGGAGGGACGCACCATCGTGATGGTCACCCATGACCCGGCCTGCGCGGCCCGCGCGGACCGCGTCGTCTACCTGCGCGACGGTCGCCTGGTCGACCAACGATCGATGGGGCGCTGGATTCCCAGCGAGGCGGCCAGGCGTGAGGACGAACTCCTCACCTGGCTGCGCGGTCTCGGCTTCTGACCCACAGGCCTTCACGCGCCCGGTCACGGCAACGCGCCTGCAGCGTCGACGTCCTCCGATCCGACCGGGGTGGTCGTGGCACCGGGAGCGACCTGGTGCCACCAGTTCTCGTCGCGGTCGGCGGTCTCGATCGCGTCGACCATCGTGAGGACGTGCTGGACGAAACGTTCCGGCAGCCGGACATCGTGGTCCGTGACGTAATGGGCCAGCCCCTCGGGCCACCCGGGACCCGTCGACGGGCCGTCCCAGTAGCCGATCAGGATCAGCTCCGTTGGTGGTTCCATCTGCTCTCCGTGTGTCGGGGCGTCCGAGGGGCGGACAGGATCAGGTTACGCTGGGCGGCATCGTGGCACGCCCCAGGAGGACGCGATGACCAGCAGCAGCCAGCCCCTCGGCCGGTTCGGCGCTGTCGACGTGCACTACCACGACGAACGGGCGCGGGCGGCGCTCGTCGTGTGCGGGGACCGCGCGTTCTCGACGGTGCTCTCCGAGCACGTCGTCGACATCCCGTCGGTGGCCCCGTACGAGCCCGGCGCGCTCTACAAGCGCGAACTCCCGTGCATCCGCGCGGTGCTGGCCGATGCGCCGGAACTGGAACTCCTCGTCGTCGACGGGTACGCCACCTTGGACCCGGAGGGACGTCCCGGCCTCGGTGCCCACGCCGCCAAGGCGCTGGGAATGCCGGTCATCGGCGTCGCGAAGACGCCCTTCCGCACGGCGACCCACGCCGTCGAGGTCCTGCGCGGCGGTGCGACGCGGCCGCTGTTCATCACGACGGCCGGTGACATCACCGCTGCCGAGGCCGCCCAACTGGTGGCCGCCATGGCGGGGCCGTATCGGATCCCGGCGGCGTTGGCGAGGGTGGATCGACTGGCCAGGGGCCGGGTGCAACCCGAAACGGGGCTGAGCTGAGGGACTCCGAAGCTTCGTTATGTCATTTTAGTGGGTTATTGGGGCTGTAGGCCCAATAATCTTTAACTTTGACGTGCGGCATCCGCTTCTCGCCCCCGCGGAGGGTGCGTCACGCTACCCTGAGCCTCATGACTCAGGCGGTGGCGATCGGGCCTTCCAACTACGCGGGGCAGGCCACCGCGTGGGCACGTGCGGTGTCCCAGCAGCTGGGGATCGAGGCGTGGTCGTTCTCCGGCGTCCCCCTGCGCGGCGGCGGCTTCGACTTCGACGTCGACAAGGTGTTCTCCCGCATCGGGTTCCGGTTCTCCCTCGGCTGGAAGGCCCGCGCCCGACGGCTGTTCGACGGGGTGGGTCACATCGCCCTCGACGGCTTCAAGACCTTCGCCCGCTGGGACCGGCACGCGGAGCTTCCCGAGGACGCCAACCGGCTCGCCGACATGGGCTACACCATGGCCCTCATCGCCCACGGCTCCGATGTCCGTGACCCGCTCGCCCACCTCGCCCGCGACGACTGGTCCTACTTCAGCGTCGGCGACGAGAAGTGGCGCTCCACCATGATCCGGCAGACCGAACGCAACCGCGCCTTCGCGAAGGAGTGCGGCTGGCCCGTCTTCTACTCCACGCCCGACATGGCCTTCGACCTGCCCGACGCCACCTGGTTGCCCGTCGTCGTCGACATCGACGCGTGGGTCTCCACCACGCCCCTGCTGGAGCGGGAACGCCCCGTCGTCGTGCACATCCCGTCCCAGCGGACCCCACCCATCAAGGGCACCCAGTTCATCGACCCCGTGCTGCGGGAACTCCACGAGGAGGGGATCATCGAGTACGTGGCCCCCGCAGGTATGACCCACCACGAGCTGCAGCGCCTCGTCAAGGAGTCCGACGTCGTCGTCGACCAGCTGCTGTTCGGGTCCTACGGGGTGGCGGCCGTCGAGGCGATGGCCGCGGGCCGGGTGACGGTGGGGCGGATGAACGACGCCGTGAAGGGGCGGATGAGTGAGTGCCCGACGTTCCTCGAGGCAACCCCGGAGACACTGCGGGAGGTCGTCGCCTCGATCCGGGACCGGCGCGACGAACTGCGTCGGGTGGCTGAACGCAACCTCGAGTACGTGCGCACCTGGCACGACGGCCGGGTCTCGGCAGCCCGCCTGGAGCCGTGGATCAGGAGCTGAGGCTCACCAGGCGACGCGCTGCTCGAAGCGGGGCTCGACGGGCTGCTGCCTGCTGATCTGCTGCAACTCCTCGATGGTGATCTGCCCCTTGGCCCACTCGGCCTGGATCTGGCCGTGCTCAACGTGGATGATGCGGTCGCAGAAGCGGTGGAGCTCGTCCTCACGGCTGGTGAACAGGACCACACCGACACCACGGTCGGTGATGTCCTCCATCATGGAGATGAAGCGTTTCTGGGCGGACACGTCGAGGCCGTCGCTGGGCTGCACCATGACCATGACGTTGGCGTTCTTCTTCGCGAACTCCTGCATCTGCTGCCAGCGACGCTGCCCCGTCGACAACGGCCGGTTCAGCAGCGTGCTGATGCGGGCCTCCGCCTTGCGGAGCAGCGAGAGGATGGACGCGGTGTCCTCCACCATCTCCTCGTCCACCTCATCGTCGAGAATCGCCATGTTGCGGGCGGTGTGGGTGTCGCCCTCGGGATCGCTCATGCTGGTGAGGACGGCGATGCCCAGGCCCGGCAGGTCGCGCGGCGCGTCGAGACGCCCCGGCTGCCCCGCGACGGCGAGGTGTTCCAACGAGCCGGGACGACGTCCCAGCAGGGTGTGCTTGACGTCGTCGACGCCGGAGTCGCGTGAGCCGATGAAGCCGAGGATCTCGCCCCGGTTGAGCTGGAAGGACAGCGATGAGCCGCTCGAGGCGAGTCCTCGCACGTCGAGGATCCGGTCATCCGTGGTGTGAGAGGCCGCCTCGGTCAGGCGCACCGCGGAGCCGAACATCGCCTCGGTGAGCTGCTCGACGGTCGTCTCGGCCGAGATGAAGGTGGCGATGACCTTGCCGTTGCGCACCACCGCGATCCGGTGACAGACCTGGAGGGCCTCCTCCAGCTGGTGGGTGATGTAGATGACGCCACGGGAGGCACGCACCGTCAGGTTGAGGGCGTAGCGCAGCTCCTCGATCTCGCGGGCGTTGAGGCCGGTGCTGAGCTCATCCATGACGATGAGGTCACGCGGGTCCGCGAGCATCCGCACGACCTCCGTCATGCGTCGTTCCGACGGCGTGAGGTCGGCGAGGCGGACGGTGGGTCGCAGTTCGATGCCGGTCTCGGCCAGCACCTGGCGGACCCGGTGCATCTGCTCGACGAAGGAATGCGTGCCGCTGTCGTGGCGGAACATGACCTCGGCGACGGTCATGTTGGGGTCGGCCATGTGCTCCGGGTCGATGAGCATGACCCGGGACGGGTCCATCGGCCCGCCTTCGAGGGAGAGCGTGCCCCAGTCGGCGGGGGTCTGACCCGCGATGATGGAGGCGGTGGTGGACTTCCCGACCCCGTTGGGGCCGACGACACCGAGCACCTCGCCCCGTGCCACGTCAAGGTTGATCCCCTCGAGGACGGGGCGGCCCCCAAAGGCCTTGCGCAGATCGCGAACAGTCAAAAGTGGCACAGTCATCTCGCTCAATTCAGGCCCTCCACAAGGTCAAATCGTGTCGGACGAATGGACAAAAGTCAATTGTTCATTGGCCTAGGATAACAAGCTCTCCGGTCGAACAGGTGGGTCTCCTTCATGGTGATACACGCAGATTGTCGAGGGTCTCCCGGGTCTGGGCCATGAGAAGTCGCACGACGGTGCCGTCGACTTCCGCGCGTTCCGAGTGGATCTCACCCGCATAGCTGCGGACATCCACGAGGAGGGTGTCGGAGGAGTCGAGATCGAGGATCTCGAACAGGCCCCCCGTCACCCCGGCGCAGGACGTGACCGCAGCCACGTAGCCAGTGAACCAGGCCGACGCCTCCTCGGTGGTGGCGAACTCCATCGCGACGCCGTTGCCGGGCAGGTCGTCGGCGTTGCGGTAGGTGCTGGTGAGGGCCGCCGTCGGGTAGGGCAGCTCCGGGACGGGCCCGTCGCTGCAGTGGGGCACCGCCTCGGTGGCGATGAGGAACGGGTCCTGACCGTGCACCCAGGAGCCATTGGGGTTGAACTCCCCCTCCTCCGGCTTGACGACGGCGGCCTCGAAGCCCAGCCAGGTGCGGGGCAGCGACGTCTCGTCGAGCCCTCCCGCCGTCGTCGGGTCCGGGCTCGCGGGAGCGGCCGCCGCCTCCGGCGCCGAGGTGGTGGTGGCGTCGGAGGCGGGGGCGGGGGCTGGATCCGCCCCACAGGCGGTCACCAGCAGCAGCGCAGTCGCGGCGAAAAGTGATCTCAGCATCTCTTGGTCGTCAGTTCGAAGTGGTGGTAGTCACGGTAGCAGCCACCCCAATGCCCTCCTCGGGCCCTGAACTGCTGGGGGAAGACCGTCGAGGCCATGTGCATGCCGGGAATGGAGGCGGAACGTCCCGTCGAGTACTTCGACGACGGGTACCAGCGTCCGGCCGCGAAGTAGGGGTTCTTGACGGTGTTGATGTCAATGGCGTAGCCGTAACTGTGCGGCGACATCCGGTACGGATTTCCGACGACCGTCCGGCAGTTGAATCCTGAAGTATTGTCGTCCTCCATCATCAACTCATCCTTCGCCCCCGGATACTCGGAGGGAAGCCGCATCTTCGTGATGGGGAATCGCTCGTCGAAAGCGGCCTGGAAGATGTCGATGGTTCGCTGCGCCAGATCGGAACGCACGATGATGGAGCCGCGTGCGATCGTCCCCTGCGGGGTCCAGTGGTTCATGTCGATCTTCGACAGCTGATGCGGGCCGACGGGGCAGCCGGGACGCCACGCGGCGCCGACCTCGGCGGTGTATGCCGGGGCGATCCACGGCTGCATCCCGATGTGCACCAGCTTCACGGTGACGGGCTGCACGTTCCACCAGCCCGGCTGGGTGCCGGCCGTCGCGGTGAAACGGAGGGTGCCGGCGTCGGGTCCGACCCACTTCGTCACGAAGTACCGTCCCACCGAGTCCGCGGTGGTGGTGATCATCTCGTACCAGCGCGAGTTGTTCGGGTTGTTCCACCAGATGGTGACCTTCGAGTTCGCCAACGCCGACCCCTCGAAGATGTAGCGTCCCGTCCCGGCCTGGTAGCCGTCGCTGAGCTTCGTGCCCGTCATCCGCACCGAGAAACTGCTCGGGGACTGGACGATGACGGTGGTCGCGTGGCGGGCGTCCTTGGACGGGCGCTCACCGGTGGTCGCGGCCCAGTGGATGGTCGCCGGCCACGGCCCGATGGGGGTGATGAGGCGGAAGTTGCCCTGGGCGTCGGAACGGCCCCTGACGCCCTCGCGCCAGTTGCTGCGGTCCGGGGTGGTGTCCCACCAGATCTGCACCATCGAGTTCGGCGTGGTGCGGCCGCTGTAGACGTACTCGCCCTGGCCGCCGATGAAGGTGTTGCCCTGAGAGTTGCCGGTCGAGGCGACGGTGAGGGCCAGCGGGGCCTGCACCATCCGGACGGCGCGGGTGGGGGCGTCGGCGGCGGGGGTGTTCCCCGCGGAGACGGTGAAGCCCAGCTCGCCGGGCCAGGGGCCGATGGGGTGGCGGTGGGTGAAGGTCCCGTCGGCCCGGACGGCCACGCCGGTGTCGAGGGTCCGCCAGGTGCGGTTGCCCTGCGGCTGGTTCCACCAGACGGTGATGCGGGTGCCCGGCCGGGCGAGGCCGGAGAACGTGAACTCGCCGGATCCGGCGACGAACGCGTCGCCGTCCTTCTTGCCGGTGGTGTCGACGGTGAGGGTCTCGGCGGAGGAACGGAGGTTCACCTGCTGGCCCTTGACGCTGGGCGCGGGGGCGGCGGTGCCCTCGGTGGCGGTGAACTGGAGGTCGCCGGACCAGGGGCCGATCTTGGAGCGGACCTCGAAGGTGCCGTCCTGACGGGCGGTGGTGCGGGTGGACTCCCGCCAGCCGGTGTTGTTGCGTGGGTTGCTCCACCACACGACGACGGTGGACCCGGCCTTCGCGGAGCCGCGGAAGACGTAGCTGTCGACGAAGTCGCCGGTGAGGAAGGTGGAGCCGGATGTCGGCCCGGTGGAGGTCACGGTGAAGCGGGAGGCGTTGGGCTCGGCTCCGTCGGGGTCGGCCCCGTCGGTTTCGACACCCGTGTCACCCGGATCCGCGGCGGGCTCCGTCGAGGGTGCGGTGGTGGGGGTGGGGGACTCCTCGACGACCGAGGGGGTCGCGGAGGGTTCCTCGGTGGGTGTGGTCGTCGTCGGCCCCGGCGATGGGGCGGCGGACGGCGTCGTCGATGGGCTCCCGGAGGCGGAGGGAGGGGCGGATTCCTCGGGGTCGAGGGGATCAGCCTGCGCGGCCACCGCGTTCAGGAACAGGGCGGCCGTCGTCTGGGCGAGGGCAGTTATACGGCGCACGGGGTTCATCACAACATGGAAGACGTTTGGGAACACAGAAAAAGGTCACAACCAATCAAAAAGAGGACACCGCGCACCCTGTGGCACACGGTGTCCTCACATGTGGTCACTCGTACACGACCACCTTGTCCCCGATGCGGACCTGGTTGTACAACCAGTCGATCCCCTCGGGGTCGCGGAGGTTGATGCATCCGCCGGAGCCGCCGTGCCATCCGTCGGTGGCGAAGCCCGGCGAGTAGTGGACGGCCTCGCCGCCGTTGTAGAACATCGCCCACGGCATGTAGGCGCCGTAGATCGTCGACGTGTGGTACCGGGACTTCCAGCCCACCTTGAAGGAGCCTTTGTCACTGGGGGTCGCGGGCGCGCCGAACCGGGCGTCGAACGAGGCACGGATCTGGCCGCTGATGACCCAGTGGAGGATGCGATCGGACTTCGAGGCGCACATCACGCGGCCCGTGAGGCAGCGGGAGTCGAGGCGCGGCGTCGGATCGGCGTACCGCTCCCTGTTGACGAGGGTGTACGCGTACAGGTAGCCGTCGCGGCTGATGGCGATGACGTACGAGCGGCCGTGGATGCGGGCGGACTGGATCTTGGCCATGTTGTTCCAGCCGGTGCCGACCCGGTAGTGGGAGAAGTGGAAGCCGGAGCTGTCCGCGGCCAGGTAGCGCAGGGTGTTGTGGCGGTCGATGGCGAGGAGGTCGCCGCGGCCGTTGTTGTCCCAGTCGCCGGTGCCGACGAGGTTGCGGAACCCGGTCCAGTCGACGGCCGAGTGCACGGCGTCGCTGAACTCGACGCGGCGGTTCGAGGTGTAGACGAAGGAGTGGCCGTCGTTGCGCAGCCCGACGAGGGCAGGGCGGCCGTTGGGGCCCTTGTTGACGACGGCGATCTCCAGGAAGTTGTGCCAGTTGCGGCCGATCTGGCGCTGACCGGCGAAACCGCCGCGGCCGTCGCCACGGTAGAAGTGGAGGGTGCCGTCACGGAACCGGCCGACGAGGTCGAGGTTGCCGTCGCCGTCCCAGTCGGCGCCGCCGAGGATCTCCAGGGCGCGGCCCCAGTTCTGGCCGATCTGCACGGGCGGGGTGAAACGGTCCCACATGAGGGTGCGGTAGAACAGCAGCGCACCCGACTCGGTGACGAGCATCAGGTCGGAGCTGTGGTCGCGGTTCCAGTCGCCGGGGAAGATCGTGCGCGACGCGGTCCAGCCGTGGCTGATGCGGGTGCCGCCGGTGACGTGGACGCCGGACAGTTGGCCCGCGGGCGGGGGCTCGTAGCCGTCGAGCTGCGCCTCCGGCGAGGCGTCGGCTCGTCGGCCCGGGCGGGGGTCAGCGACGCCAAGGAGGTGGCCAGGGAGAGGGTGAGGGCGGCCAGACTGATCCTGGCGATCCCGGAGGCTCGATGCATGATTCCCCCAAGAGGTGAAGGACGAAGTGTTGTTGGCCATTGACCAACCTTTCAGCCATGTCCACCTTTCGGCGTTTCGTGAAGACCGCGGTCTGACCCGATGAGCAGGGGTTGTCGGTCCTTGGGGCCAGAGCAGGAGGGGTGGAGCCCTGGTCAGCGCCTCAAGGGCGAGAAGTGTCCGAACGTGACATCACGAGTGACCATGAGCCCGGTTCGCCTGTCTTGAAGCCGCTTCGCCTGCCATTTACGCGGCTCGCCTGTCCAGTTCGGCAGGCGTTTCCGACCCAGGGCAGGCGAAACCGCCATGATCGGACGGTTCGTCCTGGTCCGCCCGTGTTGAGGCGCATCAGGACCTGGGGTGACGCGGGGAGGCGGCTGTGGGGTGGGGGTGGTCAGTGTTCCTCCAACTCGGCGACGATCTCGGCGAAACGTTCCTCGTCGAGGCGGTAGCCCCTCATGATGAACCAGGAGGCGACGATGAGGACCATCGGGGCCCCGAGCATGACCGACTGGAAGGCCGCGACGTTGACGGGGGAGTCGTCGCTGATTCCCGAGACGAGGAGAGCCAGGCCGACGAGGCCCGTGCCCAGGCCGTTGGAGGCCTTGTAGATGAAGGGTTGCACGGCGAGGGTGATGGATTCGTTGCGTCGGCCGAGTTTCCACTGGCCGTACTCCACGCAGTCGGTGATGAACATGAGCATGAGCAGCTGGATGAAGGCCTGCCCGCCGAACAGCAGCACCCCCGCCACCGCCACCAACTGCATGGACGAGGCCGCGAACCAGAACACCACCAGACCCGCCACGCACAACAGGGTGGCCAGCGTGTGGATCTGGCGACGGCGCAGGCGGCGTCTCAGCAGGGGAAAGAGTGCCAGCCCGGCAATCTGGGAGACGGCCAGGATCGCGGCGAAGATCGAGTAGGCGCCCTCGTCGCCGTGCACGTACTTGAACCAGTAGGTGCCGAGCGAGGCCACGGTCATGTAGCCGGCCATGAAGCACAGCATCGCCGCGGTGACCCACAGCAGCTGATCGTTGCGGCCGATCACCGACAGCACCTCCCGAAGGCCGGTGTGCTGCCCTGCGGGCTCGACCTCCTGACGGGTGAAGCGCAGCGTCAGTACCTGGAACAACAGCTTCAGGGCCACGAGGATCGCCGCGAAGGCCAGCCAGCCGAGTTGCGCGTTCCCCAGCGCCTCGCCGAGGGCCTTCGTGGCCGGCAGCACGGAGACGACCACGGAGAACAGGCCCAGGTTGGCGACGATCCGGGCGATGGCGCCGATCCGTTCCCGCTCCCGCTGGTCCCTGGAGAGGGCGGGCAGCATCGACCAGAACGAGATGTCGTTGATGGTGTAGGCGACGGACCACACCAGGTAGATCACCGAGAACCAGAGGATGAACTGCCAACCCGTGAGCCCCGTGTCGATGAACAGGGCGAGGGTCGCGGCGGCCCACAGGCCGCCACCAAAGGCGATCCATGGCTTGAACTTTCCCCACCGCGACCGGGTGTTGTCGACGATGAGTCCCATGACGGGGTCGTTGAGGGCGTCGAAGATCCGCATCGCGACGAGCACGACGGTGACGGCGGCGGTGGCCCCGGCGGAGATGTCCACCACGTCGGTGAGGTAGAACATCAGGTAGAGGCTCACCAGAGCCGCGGACATGTCGCGCCCGAGCGTTCCCAGTCCGAAGCTCAGGCGGTTGCGCCAAGGACCCATGGAACAACCGTAGTGGGCGGAGTGGGCCGCCCTGGGTCAGCTGCGAACCTGCGCCTGGAACGCCTGCAAATTCATATCTGGCGAGCCTGCAAATCTATACCTAGACTGTCTGCAAACCTATGGTTTTGGAGGGGTGCATGGCTGAGGACTACCTGCCCCGCGTGATGGACGCGGTCCTGGAGCGTTCCTTGAGGATTTCACGGGCCGTGGTCCTGGAGGGAGTGCGAGCCTCGGGCAAGACCCGAACCGGACAGGCGGCTGCACGATCTGTTGCTCAGAGGGTGCGCGGATAGGCGAATCTACTGCGGTCGCCCCGGTGACCCCCTGGCTGCGTTGTCCTCCTCGAACGCACGCTCCAGTGCGCTCTTCGTCGTCCGCCTTGCCAAGAGGCCACCGTGACGATCCTCGTCACGATCCCC